>JAWAEW010000017.1:0-5873 GCA_038891035.1 Candidatus Anstonellaceae archaeon | reverse complement strand
AATACAAAAAAGTCTAGCAAGCCAAGCATCTGAATCACTTTAAAACCTTTCTTGACACAAATCCCAACAGAATTTATGAAGCTGAAAAAGCCAAACCTGCAACAAGTCTCTGCTGCACTTCTTGCAGGCAGCATGCTTGCCTCCTCAATTTTTTTCAGCAAATTCCTGGAAAGCCATCCCAGCCCAAAAGTCATTCAGTCTCCGGTCGCTCAAACTGCAGTTTCCGACACTATTTCAACCCCGCTTCGTCTTCAAACTACCTCATTTCGGTCATCCACACTAAAAAAAGCAAGGCAATATCTTATTGCGAATGGTTTTGAGCCTCAGTTTGTAGATTCGCTTTTTTCTGACCCAAGACTTTCTAAGCTGAATATTTTCCCTCCAGCTTCCAAGCCTGCCAAAAAGTTAACTTATGAGGAATACAAAAGGCTTTATGGTTTTGAGGAACTTGCAGTCAAAGGAGCAAAATTTTACCACTCACACAAAAAACTACTCGATTCGCTTCAATCTTCTACAGGTGTGCCTGCTTTCCTTGTGGTTTCAATTTTGGGGATAGAAAGTACTTACGGCAAAAACTTGGGAAATCACCTCCTAATCAACGTCTTTCTTACAATAATTGAGGACAGGCCAGCAAGAAAGGACTTTGCGCTGCAACAACTTGAGGATTTCCTTGCATTATGCCAGCATTTTGGCATCGACCCATACAGCGTCAAAGGCTCGCATTGGGGCGCATTTTTGCCAGCCCAATTCATCCCTTCTTCTCTAAGAAAATACCTGCATGTGCTTGACTGCTCCTCATTTGAAGAGCTTTACGATATAGAAAATTCCATCAGGCTTGCATTTTCCTACCTTGCAGATGCAGGTGCATCCGCAAAAGAAAATTTTTCGCTTGACAGCTCCAACTACGAAGCAGCATTTGCCTACAATCACTCTTCCTTTTATGCCCGCCTTGCAGTTGAGCTTGCAGAAAGGATAAAGAAGCTTTCCAAGAAAATGGGGCCGCTGTGATTTGAACACAGATCACTAGGTTTTCCGAATGGGTTTCCCGAACCTAGCAGCATACCAGGTTAGCCCACGGCCCCAAGGTGCATCTGACAGCACTTAAGGCAGACAGAAGGTTATGGGTGGTATTGATAAAAAAGTTTAGTGATGGCTTCGGTGTGTTGTTACGCCGCCAAAGACCCAACTAGTGCAGCTTCCGCTTACCTTCCCATTTTTATTTTTTTCACAAGTAGCATGATCCATGTCTGTTGTGCTTGAATTTTTCATCACTTCATTTATTTCCATGCTTGCAATCATCAATCCGATTTCAACCATCGGGGTTTTCCTTTCTCTGATGCGCAACATACACCCTCAAGAAAGAAACAAAATAGCATTCAA
Source organism: Candidatus Anstonellaceae archaeon (assembly GCA_038891035.1). Classification (GTDB taxonomy): domain Archaea; phylum Micrarchaeota; class Micrarchaeia; order Anstonellales; family Anstonellaceae; genus UBA10161. The sequence continues at coordinate 4,493 of JAWAEW010000017.1, read as the reverse complement.
AGCAAGCCTTACTGCATTTTCAATCCTATTTTTCTTCTCCATCACTGGATACTTGATTTTCCAAATCTACTCAATCACAATAGAAGCCTTCAGAATCGCAGGCGGTCTCATACTGCTTGTCATCGGGATGCGCATGATTTTCCCACCTCAGCACCAGCAGCATCCAACCACTATCCAATCTTATATTGTCCCTCTTGCAGTCCCATTGACTTCTGGCCCAGGGGCAATAACAACTGCAGTAGTGCTTGCCAGCCAAGCAACCACTTTCCTCCATGAGATTGCCCTTTGGGTCGCTATCTTTCTTGCCTGTGCAGTCAATTTCCTGGTCCTTCGCTTCTCCAGTACAATAGACCAAAAGCTTGGCAAAGAAGGAATATCAGCATTAATCAAGATAATGGGTCTTCTTGTCTGCTCAATCGCCGTCCAATTTATCATTAACGGCATTAAGGGAGCATTTCCAATCCTTTCCTAACTTTCTTCTCCACAACCCCAAAACTTTCACAATTCATCAATCCTTGTTTTACTGAATTCTAGTTTTTGACATGTCGACGAGGTGCTTAGGGTAGCGCAATATATCCGTATCAATCCTTGTTTTACTGAATTCTAGTTTTTGACAGACTGTCCTTCGCCTCTAGAATACTTTTTTTCAGTATCAATCCTTGTTTTACTGAATTCTAGTTTTTGACGGGATTGAGGTGGACTTTGAAGAGTTCAGGGACTATGAGTATCAATCCTTGTTTTACTGAATTCTAGTTTTTGACTCAAATAACCGAGCCACTAGTAGATACATCCAGGCCGTATCAATCCTTGTTTTACTGAATTCTAGTTTTTGACGGGGGCCTGCTGAATACGTATTCGTTTGGCATGCAAAGTATCAATCCTTGTTTTACTGAATTCTAGTTTTTGACCCCCCTTAATTGTCGGGGAAGTGGGAATTTGGTGGAGGGAGGCTCGGCGTGTTCGGGTCGGGCTTTGAGGAGGTGATTTAAAAAGACCCGCTGGATGGGGATGTGGGCTGTATAATGCATAATCTTCATTAAATGTTAAATTATTTTAAAGGTAGGTGGGGGCGGAGGAAGCTCTCCCTTTACCCATATTGCTGATTTCTGGCAGTAGTTCTGGCAACCTATGCTCATAAGGAAGATGAGACAATAATTGAGGCTGAGCAGAGGGTGCAGTTGTATATTCATCACTTTCGTTTTCTGTAAAATTCAAAAGATAATCATGCACTTCTTCATTACCAGAAGACACTGTCTCATTTTGGATAATTAAAGAAGCTTCATTTACACTTGAGTTTCCATCTTGATTGAAAGGATTATCGCTTTCACAGTTTGCTACCCCTACAAGGCTAATAAGAATTATAGTACTAAGTAACGCAACATCCCGCTGTGGTCGCCTTCTCATCAAAAGAAATTCAAAGTGAATTTTTATAACGTTTTGCAAACGGTGCCTTTTTCTTTACCAAAAAATAATGCAGCAGGCATCTAATCCGAAGTGCAACCATTTAAATTTAACCAGGCAAGAAGATTCGTATGTTTTTTTCTCTGAAGCAAGAGCTTGCTGATGCAATTGCGCAGGCGGCTGGATGCAGCATTCAGGAGGCCTTGCAGTCAATCGAGCTTCCAAAAAAGCAGTTTGGAGATTTGGCATGCACCGTTGCATTTTCGCTTGCAAAAAAAGGGCACGAAAGTCCAAGCGAAATTGCAAAAAACATAAAAGAAAGGATTGGACCGCATCCTTGGATAGCAAAAGTAGAAACAGAAGGACCCTACATTAATTTCTTCCTTTCAGAAGAGTTTTTTTTCAGGCTGCTTGAGGCGGTATCCAAGAGTTGTGAAAGCTTTGGAAGGGGCAAAAAGAAGGAAGGCAAAATAATCGTGGAGTTTCCTTCAGTAAACCCGAACAAACCATGGCATGTTGGGCATTTGAGAAATGCAATATTAGGGGACGCAGTAGCTTCGCTTCTTGAGTTTTGCGGCTATCAGGTAGAAAGAATAGACTATATAGATGATTTGGGGCTGCAAGTGGCCCAAAGCTTCTGGGGCTACAAAGCTTTAGGAAACAAGCCCGAAGGCAAGCTAGATTTATGGCTGGGCATGCAATATGTTCAAGTAAGTAGGCTTTTTGAGCAGGACAGCAACGTACAAGCACAGGTGCGCCAGATTTTAAAGAAGATGGAGGAAGGGATTGAACCGGAAGCAAGTGAATGCAGGCAACTGGTTGAACAATGTGTTGCAGCGCAATACGAAACCGCCTTCAAGTTCGGAATATACCACGATGCCCTTATTTTCGAGTCGGACATTGTCAAGACAATCTTTGAGGAAGGCATGCGAATGCTCAAAGAAAGCAAAGCAGTAGTTTTTGAATCAGAAGGGAAAAACGCAGGATGCTGGGTGGCAAGGCTTCCTTTAGAAGAATTCTCCAAAATGGAATCTCCAGACAAAGTTTTGATTCGCTCAGATGGAACTGCAACATATACAGGCAAAGATGTAATCTTCCAAATGTGGAAGTTTGGGCTGCTTTCCTCAGATTTCAAATATGAAGATTTCATCTTGCAGCCTAATGGTAAGGTGTGCAAAAAGACCTGCGGCAGTGGAAGAAGCGAAAGCTTTGGAAAGGCAACCAAAGTAATAAACGTAATTGGAATGGAGCAAACTTATCCTCAAAAGGTGATAAAAGGCATTTTGGAGTTGCTTGGCTACAAAAGCCAAGCTGAAAATTCCATCCACCTCTCATACGAGCATGTTTGGCTTGAAGAAGAGCATTTTTCTGGCAGACAAGGGACATGGATAGGCTATACTGCAGACGAGCTTTATCAAGAAGGAATAAAGAAAGCTTCAGCAAAAATAAAAGAGCAGAATGAGGATTCAAAAAGAAGCCAGATTGCCTCAGCTGTCGCAGTTGCTGCAATCCGATTTTCATTTTTGCGCACCACCCCAGAAAAGAAAATAGTCTTCAAATGGGAAGAGGCTCTTTCGCTTGAAGGGGATTCTGCTCCATATGCTTTGTATGCATATGCAAGGGCTCATAAAATATTTTCAAAGGCAGGAAAAGGCGCACCTGCCCAATTGCAGCTTTCTGAGAATGAAAAAGAGCTTCTCAAAAAGATAATGCTTCTTGAGCCAGTGCTGGAAAGTGCAGCAGCCCAGCTTAGGCCCCATGCCGTAGCAGAATATTGTCTGGAGCTTGCTACTTCCTACAATAAGTTTTACTCTACTTGCCCAATAATTTCCTGCGAAGATGAGAAAATAAAAGCCAACAGGCTCGCAATAAATTTTGCTGCAATGACAGTCTTGAAAAACGCACTTGGCTCTATAGGAATTCAAGTGCTTGAGGAAATGTAGCTAGACTGCAACCACCTTCCCCCTTTGTGCAATCAGCACTCTCTTACCGGTTTTGTAGACTGCAAAAACAGTTGCAGTTATTGGTGTTTGGTCGGTATACACATAATCAACATGAACATTTGCCTTCACTTTGCCCACCATTGCACCTGCCCCGCCGAAATGGTCGTTTCTTCCATATGCTATATGCGGCCCTGCCTTTTCTCTTTCAAGGATAGGTATTCCAATCGCCCCTCTTGCATTTTCATTAATCCCAAACCCAATCTCAGCAATGTTTGCAGCTTCTGGCTCCAAGGCAATTTCCTGCCTTATTCTTTCTGCATCCTGGCAATTACCCACCACACGCACTATCCTGTTTTTTTGCACATGCAAAAACGCAACTTTCCCGTCATTTTCAGAATAAATCGGCCAAATCCCGCGCGTTTGAGACTCTCCAAAAAGCTTTTTTGCATCCATATCAAGTCCTTCATACGGTGCAGTGAAAACCTCGCCAGAAGGAAGGTTGATTACTTGGCCTGCTTGCCTGCAAAGCCCACCATCCAAAATCCAGTTTTTTGCACGCGTGTCTACGTAAAGCATTGTTCCTTTTGGGATACCGGTCCCATCGAATGTAATTTCAAACCCTTCTGCACCTTCCACTGCAGCAATCAATCTCTCCCCTCTCTGACTTATTCTACCATAATCTGCAAGAATTGCGCCTTCCATATCCCTCCTTGCGCTTGGCATCGAGATTGCTCTTAAGCCTGATTTGAGTGCAATATTTTTCAGCGGAGCAGTTGCAGAATATTTGGTGATTGCCAGTGCAATGCTGCAGCTTGCAATCAATTCATGCAAATCATTTACATAGCCTCCTCCTAAAGTGGTCGCAGTTTTTGGCAATTCTGCATTGTGCTTGCCCGTCTGTTCATAAAGCACCGCAGGAAGTAGCCTGCATTTGCGTTGCCTACAGACAATTTCTGCTGCTTTGTAGTACTCAAAAAACATGCTTTTCCTTTCTTCATCCTCTGCGCTTGAAGCGCCCTTTGGATAATCAGACAAAAATAGCACCCTCTCGTTCTCCTTGGGAGCAAAGCAAAAATCAAGAAGTTGTGCAATTTTCCTGAGGCTTTCCTGCATGAAATAAAAGCTTTGCAAAAGACTTTAATCTTTGCC
>JAWAEW010000016.1:0-13988 GCA_038891035.1 Candidatus Anstonellaceae archaeon | reverse complement strand
CCTGAGGGTTCACCCCCAAAGGGAAACCAAAGATAAGGTAGGAGATACTAAAAGAAACCCCAATATCTTCTCTTATGTAATTTCAATGAAGATATGGAACATCAATGATATTTCCGCCTCTTTTCCATTTGAATTATCTGGTGTTTGCCTTAGGGGTTGAGGAAAGGGGACAACAGAAACGCTGGTGTTCCCCTTTCCACTGGTGTTTGCCTTAGGGGTTGAGGAAAGGGGACTGCGGATATTCTGGTGTTCTCCTTTCCAAAAGCTTGTTGATGAATAGTTCGTCTTTGAAGAATTGCTTTATCATCTCATACACAGCCTTTCCGTCTGGTTTTAGTTTTCTGCCGGAAAGACCAACAAAACCATTTCTATCTATCCCATATATAGGATCAAGGCAAAGCTCAAGAAGGGTATTTCTTTGGTTGTCTTCCTGTATTGCTCTTTTTGCAACTTTCAAGGTCTCTTTCACCAGTCTTTCAAGATTCTTTCTAACCAGGCTTTCAGCGGCAGCATTTCCCCACGTGCAATTTCTCACTAGAGTCTTTCCTTCCACCACTATTTTGCTCGGCTGACGCAAAGGAGGATGCAAAGTAACTTTTATAGGGCCACCCCAATCGGTTATCTTCACCTTTCTTTTCTTTATCTTCTTTATTGGCGCATTGTCCTGCTCCAAAAGCCTTTGAAATTCCTTTTTTGCCTGTCTGGATCTCTGAATCGGCACTTTTATTGCACGCTGGTGGATGGTCTCACCTATGTTTTTGTATAGATGAGAACGCCTGCTGGCCTCCTGAAAACATTCCCAAGCTTTATTGCAGCAAGAATGCTAACTTTTTTGCTTTCAGCCATGTCTGCAAGCCTCTGCGTTATTATCCCATCAAAAACAATCGCATATATTTCTTGTTCTTCCTCCAAAGATTTTATCATATCCCTAACCGGAATTTCCTTGACCAACCCAAGTTCAGAATTGTAAAATCTTGCCCGAAGAGTGTTTTCTAGCTCATCAAGTGCAGAAAGAAGCTGTGGTGGCACCTCTTGTGGAGCCGTAGGCTCGCTTGGAGGGACAGGTGGTGCATCAATTGCACTTGCTTCAAATTCCAAGGTTTCTGGCTGCCATTCTGCAACTTCTTTATCTTTCTTTTTCTCTTCTTTTTCGTATTTCTTGCGGCGTTCATCTTTTTTGGCATCGTTTTCTTTCACTCCTTGCTCAAATGGTATCTTTGCTCTCAAGCACTTTATAAGTTCTTTTCTTGTAAGCTCCTCAACTTCTTTGCCTGGTGGTGCTCTTGCCACGAAATCAATATCTGCTACTCGCGCAAGCTCGCTTAAGATAATATCCCCTCCTCGGTCACCATCCAAAAATACTGTAACCTCCTTTTCGCGTGCAAGTTTGACGATAGTATTTGTAATGTTTGCCCCTCCAACTGCAATCACGTTTGTTATATCGTTTTTGAGTAGGTTGATTACATCTGCTCTTCCTTCGACAATAATAATTGAGTCTGATTTGTCAATTCCTGGGCCACAAGGCAGTTTTTCAGGCCCGTATTCTTCAATTTCTGCAATTTTGACTTCTTCCCTTACCATATCTGAAATCTCTTTGCTTTCAGGTATCTCATTAGTTAGCAGATTTTTCAGCAAACTCTTTGCCCTCTCTACCAGCTGCTTGCGCTTTGCGTTTCTGGTGTCCTCCACTTTCTCTATTGTTATTCTTGCTTCGCAAGGCCCTACTCGATCTACCGTTTCAAGTGCAGCAGCCAGGATGCAGGTCTCAACCATGTCAAGTGAAGAAGGAAGCTTTATTTTGCCAACGCTTCTTCCACCTCTTGGCTGTAGATCAACCTCAATTCTTCCTATCCTTCCGTTCTTTTGCAAATCCCGCAAGTCCAGCTCATCCCCAAGTAGTCCTTCAGTCTGACCGAATATCGCGCCAACCACATCGGGCTTTTCGACCATCCCATCAATTTCTACATTCGCATATACTAAATATTTCACTGTGTCAATATACGTCTTTCCCATAGTTTCACCTTCTGATGATTCAAAACAAGAATTCAACCAAGGCAAAGCCATTCCCCATTAAACTAGTCTTTTGATGCAACAACAAGGAAAGTTTCATTAGGCATTTGCCACGACCTTTCAATTCAGCTCCAAGCCCAAACAAGCATTGCTTGCAGGGAAATGAGCATAACCTTGTGATGAAATCTTGTTTTTGAATATATATGTGCGGTGCGTTGTTGACAAGCAGTTCATTGCGTATACTCCTGCTGCCATCCACGCACAGCATTGTATTTACAGTTTTGATAGCTTTTAAACCTTTCTGTTACAAAAGATTTTAAGCATTTTGTCATAAAGAATGGAAAATAGTGGTTTTTATGGCAGTGAAGCTTTCCGAAGCAAGAAAAGCATTTGCAGAAAAGACAATATGCGCATCTATCCACGGGCCAATAAAATTTGTAAGCACTGTGGCGCTTAAGGACAAAGAATATTTGGTTGGAGGTGCAAGCTCGCACGAGATTACAAAAGTATTCGGGCTTGCCTTTGGCAAAGTTTCACTCGAAAAGCCTCAACTCAGCCAAAATGGTCTTTTTGTGCTCAAATTCAACCACGGAAACTTTGTTTCTTATCGAACCTTTTATCGCCTCAAGGCAAATGAAAAAAGGCAAGTTCTTAAAGAGTTGCAATCAATTTATAACTTTCCAGAGTTCTGAAGGGAGGTTGTTCGAATGAGGCTGTCAGAAGCAAAAAAGGTATTTGAAAAGCGCATTTTTACCGGAGGCTTTCAAGATGGCATAAAAGCAATCGGAATAATCCATCACAATAGTGAATCTTATTTAGTTGGAAGTACAAAACACGGCAATCCGGTAAGGCTTTTTGGAAGGAATGCTTCCTTATCATATGAAAACAATCCTCCTTCAACAAAGTATCTAAAAGAAAACGATTTGTTTGCGCTTAAAATCGACTTCCCAGGTCTATCTTCTTATTATTGTTTTCAGAGAATTAAGGCAAACGAAAGGAAGAAGATTCTAAAGGAATTGCAAGATAGAGTTTAGTTGCTTTTGAATAAGTAATAAGCAATCAGCAAAAATGTTATCCCTGTTGCTATAGTGGACAAAGGCGCATATGGAAGAACCACGTCTATTTTTACCCCAAGGAATGGGAAGATAGCCTGTAGGCCTAAGGTAAATAGAATCCCTGCCATGAAGCTTTTGAACTCCAAAAAATCAACCCAAACCTTAAGCACAGAAGACATTAAAAAAGTTGTTCGAGATTTCTTTTTTAGGAGGTGCGTGCAATGGATGTAAAAGTCAGTGAGTGCATGACTGTAGGTGTATTTACTTTGCCTGCAGGAAAGACTGTCTTGGATGCTGCACGTCTGTTGCGCAAAACCAACGTTGGCTCAGTAATAATAACTCAAAAAGGTAAGGCAGCTGGGATCATCACTGAGAGGGACATTGTCTATAAAGTGGTTGCTTTGGGCAAAAACCCTGCAAAAATTAAGCTAAAAAGTGTAATGAGCAAACCGCTGAAAGTAATCAAATCCTCATCTACAGTAAGCGAAGCTGCTGAGGCATTGCGGCTAAATAAGGTAAAAAGGCTTCCCGTGGTGGACAAAGAAGGCAGACTGGTAGGCATAATCACTGAAGGCGACCTTCTGCGAGTTTATCCTGGCATGGTGGATGTGATGCTTGAAATGCAGCAAATTCGAGAAGGAAAGCCAGCTGAAATATTTACAGGTGTTTGCCAAACCTGCGGCTGCTATGCAGAAAATTTGCGCAAGGATGCAGGAAAGCTACGCTGCGAAGAATGCATTGAAGAAGATGAAATATAGTCGATTTCCCAGATTTAGCTTATTACAAGGCTTGAAAAAATTTTTGCAGCCATCACACCCAAGGCAAAAGCAAGTGCCCCACTTTTTCTGCCTGCAAAAAATGGAAGCATCTCAAATACGATTATATATACCATCGCCCCAGCTGCAAATGCAAGAGAAAGCGGGACCATCTCTGCTACTGCAGAAAGAAAAACAAACCCAGCAACTGCAGCAAAGGCTTCAACCGCCCCAGAAAATGCTCCCCAGAAAAGAGCGCGACTCTTAGCCAGTCCTAGGGCAAGCAGAGGAGCTGATACTATCAGACCTTCCGGAAAATCTTGAAGTGCAATAGAGACTGCAACTAACCAGCCCAACTCATCAGAAGAGGCAAAAGACGAGCCAATTGCAAGTCCTTCCGGAATATTGTGCAGTGTGATTGCGCCAGCAATCAAAATTGCTTTTTTGTGGGTTATATACGCTGTCTCATGCGGTATTAGTTTTTCTGCAGCAGCCATTGTAAGGATGCCAAGCAAAAATCCACCCACTAAAGCAAAAAGCCCACCCTCTGTAGACCCCACAATCATCTCATATGAGGAGAAGCCCATTGCGCCAGCAGCAAATGCAATAATTGCAAAGTGCATACTTCGGTCTATCTTATGTGTTGCAGTGGCAATCATGGCCCCAGCGGAGGTTACAAGGAAGGCAAGGCCTGCACCAAGAACGACATTTTGTGATCCGTCCACAGCTTGTTTTCCGTAGTATCATTATTATTTGTTGCCTTTCTGAATTATTTGATGAGAAACTATACCAAAGGCGCAAGGGCTGAGAGGGAGCTTGTACATTTTTTCTCAGAGAACGGCTTTGAAGTAATCCGAGCTGCAGGCTCCGGAGTAAATTCCCTATCTCCAGACCTTTTGGTATTTCGTGGTCCAAAGCAGTACGCAATCGAGTGCAAAGCCTGGGATAAGCCGTATTTGTCAGTTGAAAAAGAAAAAGTTGAGCAAATGAAAAGATGGGAAGAAAAGACAGGCATTACTTACCTTATAGGTTGGCGCCAAAATCGTGAAGGATGGGTGCTTTTTCCGTTTCATTTGCTTGAAGAGAAAGGAAAAACATTCACAATTTCAATATCCAAGGCTCGCCTAATAGGGCAGCAGCCGCATGACCTAATTTAGGCAAATGATGAGAAATACGACTCTGACAAATGATGAAGTGACTTGACTCTGATGCCTCAGGCAGGCGGCGGAAAGAAACCGATTTTTATAAGCAGCTCTTCTTTTTCTTTCTTGGAAAGCTTAGGATGCTTCAATATACCGTCCCTAAAAATCCTACAATACTCCTCATGCTGCGCACTGCTTCCTTCATTTTTCTTATACCTTCTAATATGTTCGGCAGTGTAGCGATTCCATGCCGCCAAAATCTGTAGCTTCACCTCTTCACTCATAACAACCACGCTTTATGCATTTTTTGTCTTTCAGAAAATCCAAGAAGATGCAGTTTCCTTTTATGTTCAAGTATGTTTAAATACTTTGCTGTTTGGATGCTTTTTTGGCGCGAATGAAGAGTTTGGTTGAATGAATTATGATTTAAATCTGGAGCCCTGACGCGCCACCAGTCTGCTTTGCAATCAGTCTCAAACTAAGCAATGCATAAATCACAAGAGAAACAGCTGAAACCAAAATAATTGTGGCAAATCCAAACGCCTCAAGTGCAAATCCGGTGGCAGCAGAGGCTGCAAATACGGCAATCATACCTGGTGCATGCAGCAAGGCAATATCAGTTGATTTTTTCTTACTATGCTTTGCTTGAAGATAGATGGTTTCTTCCCAAATTAAAGCAAGGCTCGCATCGCCTAAAGCCATCAGCACAAACAATCCAGCAGAAAGCTCAGGATAAAGTACAATGCCGGCAAGAGGCACTGCAAACCCAAAAGCACCAGCAATTGCTGCCTTTTTGCTTTCCCAGCCTTTGCTTGAGATATATCTCAAGCCAATCCCAAAAACCAACGCATAGGCAGCATAAAGAATCCCAATATCAAATGAGGAAAAGCCTCTCTGTGCAAAAAAGACAGGAAAAAGGATGTAAAGCATCACCATGTAAAAGGTGCTTCCAAGTGCCATTACAGCAGCAGTCTCATAAAAAAGGCTGCTTCGTGACGAAAGTAATTCAGCCCAGTCTGCCTTTTGCCCCTGAATGCTGCTTTTTACACCAAAAGCAAGGTAAAGCATCCCAAGCGAAATAAGCAAGCAAAGCAAAAAAAGTGCCTCAAAGCCCCAAATAGGCGCAAAGATTGCAACTGAGAAGCATCCAAGGGCAAAAAACACCTGTCTTCCTCCAACCATACTGCCTAAGGTGAAATGCCTATTGTGGGTTGAATGTGAAATTATGCTGGTCCTGTTGACCGCCCAAATAAGCGAAGTGCGGGCTCCATCAAAAAGCTTGCCTGCTGCAAATCCAGCAGGAGTGGGAAAAAAAAGATAAAGAGCAGACTGTGCTGCATTTGAAGCTGCATTCAGTATATAAAAAAGCCTCTCACCAATTCTGTCCGCAAGGGCTGCTGCCGCAAGCCGAACGAAAAAAGAAGCCAAAGGAGAAAGCGCAAAAACAATCCCTATATGCTTTATATCTATCTGAAGGTGAAGCATAGCAAGCGGAACAGCAATTATAACTACGCCGCCTATAAAAGCGTCCAAGAAGTTCAGCCAAAATATTTTGCGAACCACAAAAACATTGGAAAAGAAAACTTAAAGAAGACTCACCTCTGCTTGGCTTCAAAGCCAAGCTTGTATGATATACTGTCCAGCATGCAGCTTATTTTTCTCAAGTTTTTCCTGCTTTTTTCATCCAAGCTTTCTTTGCAAAGTTCTGCTATTTCGCCTTGCCTTGCCCACAATACCCTTGCAATTTCAGCAAGTGTCTTTTCAGTGCTGTGGCAAGCCCGCGCCTCTTCTTTCCTTTCCACCAAGTATTGCTCAAGAACTTTCAGTGAATGGAGAACGACACTAATACTCCAGCCTAAATTGACTCTGCTTCTTATGCCGTTTAAGGCAGTATCTAATCGGTAAAATATTGCAGGATGCAGCTCCTCTCCAGGAAGCACACGCTTCAGCTCCTGTATCGCTGACTTGATGGCGGCTTTATCTGCCAAAATATTTGAATGTCTTTCGTGAACCGGTGTTTGTGCCGCAAACTTAGTTTGAATGCTGCTACTTCCTCTTCTTTGGGTTTGGTTTTGTTGCACAAAATTTCTCATTTTATCCCCCCCTATCATCTTCAGCAGAGTGTTTTTAAATGTATTTGCGTGTAAAGCAATCGAAATCAAAAAATATAAGCCCTGCTTTCATTTTTTATTTGTGGCCACGGTGGTGTAATGGTAGCACGGGGGCCTGTGGAGCCCTTAGCCCGAGTTCGAGTCTCGGCTGTGGCCCTTGCATCAAAGCAGTCTATGGAGGCCAACTTAGTAAATTTTTCAATGATTGGTTCCAATACCTTTTATAAAAAGCCGTAAGTGATAAACGTGCCTACAAAAAAGAGAAAAAAAGAGATTCAAGAATTCTCAAAAAAAATTCAAGAACATATAGAGCAAGAGAAGAAGGCAAAAGGCGGCGCCTTGCTTTCGGATATAATACTTGGGGGACAAGACGGCCTTGTAAATGTTTTAGGCATAGTTTTAGGAGTTGCGTCCGCAACCAACAACCGATATATGGTGGTTATTGCAGGCCTTGTTGCAGCTCTTGCAGAATCAGTTTCTATGGCAGCAGTGGCATATTCTTCCGTGCGAGCAGAGCAAGACCACTATCGTAGAGAGCTTGAGCAAGAAAAATGGGAAATAGAGCATCTTCCAGAAGTCGAGCGAGAAGAAATAAGACTTATATACATGAGAAAAGGCCTGCGCGGCAAAGAACTTGAGCAAATGATCAAGGCAGTTACTGCAAATAAAAAAATTTGGCTTTCTGTCATGATGAGCGAGGAGCTAGGTCTTCCCCCTGTAGAAAATTCAAACCCGATTCATGCAGCATTAATTGTTGGAATTTCCGCAATTATAGGCTCTCTCATACCTCTTATTCCATTCTTTTTCTTTCCAGCAAGCCAATCAACAATCCTCTCATTGCTCATCTCCACTCTTTCTTTGTTTGTATTTGGCGCATACAAAGCAAAGATAACGGTTGGCAGCTGGATTAAATCTGGCATTGAAATGGCATCTGTCGGTATGGCTGCTGCTATAATTGGATATCTAGTCGGAAAGCTATTAGGTGGATGGTTCGGCTTGCAAACTTTGACAGCTTAGAGGACCAACTTCATCTTTGTTTCTTTGCTGCTGCATTTTTGCAAAAATATAATAAATATGGCATGAATAATTTTTGCATGAAGCAGCACGTTCTGATTTTTTTCTTGCTTGCAATCGCAGTCACTTTGGGATTATTTGTTTTTTTCAAGCCTGCCTATCCTTTGACTGAAAGTGATGCAAAAAAATTTTTCCTTGAGGACTTGAAGGAAAAATACCCTGATGCAGATGTGCGAGAAATAATAGAGATACTCTCTCTTACCTCTCCTGATGGCACACCTTACTATCAACTGAAAGCCCGAGTGACTAAAGGGCTTTATACTCCTTGCCCAGAAAGGCTGCACGTCTATTATGATTACCCACCGAAAAATTTCGTTGCCCAGCCGCCTGAATATATCACTAAAGGGTGCAGCATTTGCCTCAATGAGCCAAACTGCATTATTGCTTTTCCAGAGGAAGCAATAATTGCCTCTCACAAATACCCGCAGGCACAGCAGGTTGCAGATTTCGTCAAGCAAAATGCGGATGCAAGGCCAGAAGAAGTCATTTCTCTGCAAACTTACAAAGACTACTTGGATGTCTGGCTGGTCAAATGGGTTTCTGCCTCTGCAAACAAATCTATCATTGCAGTGGTTTCAAAAAGCCAAAACAAAGTCTTTGATGTGGAGACTCAAGGCTCGTAATAGTAATATTCGCCTGCTTCCTTTTGTAGCCTGTCCATTGCTGAGCCAGGTTTGTTTATGCGAGGTCGCTTTGAATCCTTGTCCCTCCGAAGCGTTATTCCTAGCATGCCCAAAAATTTATTCATCCCTTCTTTTTTGCTTGAAGGCGAAGTTGCGTGCCCTTCCACAGATGGTCTTCCCTCAAATATTATCATCCTTGAGGATATAGCATCAAGCAGCACCAAATCATGATCAATTACAAATGCGCATTTTTTAGTACCGGATATTGCATGCGAAAGAAGATAGGCAAATTCGAGGCGTTGCTCAATATCTAAAAATGCAGAAGGCTCATCAAAAAGATAAATATCTGCCTCTTTGCTTAAAGTATATGCTATTGCCACCCTCTGAAGTTCTCCTCCAGAAAGAGCATCCAGCTTCTTTTCCATAAGCTGCGAAATTCCAAGCCTGCGCCGAACTTGCTCGGCAAGCGGCTGCTGCTCAAAAAGACTGCGAACCTCTACATCTCGGTCTGCCTTTACATATTGCGGCTTATAGGCGATTTTGAGGCTGTGGGAAATTTCGCCTTCATCTGGCTTTTCAACTCCTGCAATCACCTTTATGAAAAGCGATTTTCCTATGGCGTTTTCACCCAATATCCCTATAATTTCACCTTCCATGATGCTTCCTGCTTGGGCAGACAGCCTGAATCTCTCAAAGCTTTTTGTGAAAGCAGGATAGGTAAATCTGACTTGAGTTTTTACTTCAGATGCGCATGAAAGAGAGAATTCTATTGCATGATCTCTAAATCGCACATTTTCCTCTTTGAGGAACCCTTCCAAATATTCATTTATTCCTGCTCTTGCCGACTTAGTCCCAGAAACAACTCCGTATGCTCCTTCTTGGCCATAAAATATATGCACATAATCTGAAAGATAATCAAATATAGCAAGGTCATGCTCCACTACGACAATTTGCCTTTCCTCTGAAAGCTTTTTGAGTGCTGCCGCAACTTCCAGCCTCTGTTTTATATCCAAATAAGCAGCAGGCTCGTCGAAATAGTAAAGCTTTGCATCTTTGCAGTATGCTGCCGCAATCGCCAGCCTCTGAAGTTCTCCGCCTGAAAGATTTGAAACATCCGCATCCAAAATCTCGTGAAGTGAAAAAATTCTGCACGCTTCTTCAAAAAGCCCTCTTTCGTCAGACATCTCAAGAAGCTTTTTTGCAGTGCCAGAAAATACCTGCGGTATTTTGTTTATATCCTGCGGCTTGAGTGAAACTTTGATTCTTTCCTGAAGTGTCCTTCTGAAATAATTCTGCAAATCAGGAGGCAGACTTTCAATTATCTCTTTGATTTGCAGCTTTTTGTCAAATTCTGCAAAGTTGGGCAGTATCTGATGAGCCATCAATCTTATTGCAGTGCTTTTACCAATCCCATTCTTCCCAATCAAGCCCACAACACCATTTTGAGGCAAAGGCAGACCATAAAGGCGGAATGTGTTTTTCCCATACTGATATATTGGCTTTGACATCTCATCTGGCAAATTGATTATGGTGATACAGTCCGCCGGACATTTCTTAGGGCAAATGCCGCAGCCCGTGCAGAGTTGCTCTGAAATTACAGGATATCCTTCGGAATCCACCACTACTGTTTCCTCACCCATTCGCACTCCTGGACAGACTTTCATGCACAAGTATCCGCATTTTTCCTTAAGACACCTTTCGCGGTCTATTATTGCAATTCTAGTTTTGCCAAAGTACTTTGCCATCGCTACAATTTCAGACTGATAAGATTATATAGGCTTTGTGGCATAAATTGGTTAGTCAGTGTTTGTGTTGGGGAGGTGGGGCAGATGCAGGAACTCAAATCTTATTCTGCTCAGCCTCAAAACAGACAAGACACCGTTAAGGATTTCATTCGCCAGAATCCACTTGCAAGCAGGCACCTTGCAATGAATGGTTCAGAAACCCCATGGAAAATCAATAACATCGTATCTGAAGCAATCCTTGCCTTGGAGCGAGAATCCACAAATGAAAACAAAAGACAGCTTGCAGCCATGGCAATAAACAACATGAAAGAAAGAATCAAGATAGCAAAGCAGCTTTATGCAGAGTTAATTCAGAAAAACGGCGCAGAAGACGGGCTTGCGGCAAAGTTGAAACAAGATATCTCTTTTATGGAAACCATGTATAACATAATTGAGGCGCAAGTCAACGGCTTGGTTTCAAGGCAAAATAGTTGGAAAGCCAGAGTTAAAGATATTGAGCAGCGCTACACAAAGCAGGCTCTTGTGCTGACGCCATGGGAAAACATACGCAAAAAGAACCCCTGGATCACTCTTGCAATGGGTGCGGGCGTCGGTGCTGCAATGTGGTTTACAAACGGCTGGAATGCAGCAGTTCAGCTTACTCAGTATATACTTCATTTGGGCCATCAAAGCCCATATATTTTGCAACAAATCCCATCAATTGTCAGGTTTGGGGTTGGGACAATTGCAATAGCAGGTCTTGGGATTGCTTTTTACAAGAGCAAAAAAATAGCCGATTTTGTTTCAAAAAAGTTCAAGAAAAAACAGGAGGATGTCTCAAAAAAAGGCTCACTTGTAAGTGCTTTTGTCGGAGCTGCGACAGGGGCAGCGCTGTTTTTCACAGGGCAGCTTAATGGGATCATCAATGCAATCTCGCATTTCTGGCAAGTTTTGCATCTGGATGCCCAAGTAAAACAGTTCATAAATCCGCTGGCAGAGTTTTTTTGGAATGTGGGGGGAATGCTGTTTTTCGGCTGGATAGTAAATAAGCTGGATCGTGACTCCCTTAAGCGCAAAGAAAAACTTGCAGACGAATGCGAAATGAAGCAGCTTGCAATAGTGGAGGAGGAAAAAATTTTTCGCAGAAAAGTAATTGCCATAATAAAGGAAAAAGCAATTTATCTGTCGGCTATTTACGGATATATAAATGAGCTTGCACTAGTGGATCCTGCTATAGCAGAACTTGCGAAAGAGAAGGATTTTGTCCGCATAAACCAGATTCACAAAGCAAGAATGCGGGAAATTTTTGGGTCAGAGTTGCTTCCTGAACAGCTTTTGGAGGCTGCTACACTAGATTCGAATTCAACCGACGTAGTCGGTTCGGCAAGCTCGGTGATAGGGAGTGCTCCAGAAATAAGACAAACATCATAAATGCTATGTTCAAATTTTTAGCATGAGGATCGGAAAGCAGGATACAAAAGAAGGCTCAATTGTGCTTACTCCAGAAACTTCGGAAGACTTGTGGCACATAGAGCGTATTCTTGCACAAGGAGATAGAATAGTTGCAAAGACTTTCCGCAGATTCAAGGCAATAGAGGATGATGCAGGAGAAAAAAAGCAAGTCACAATCAAGCTCGTCGCAGAAAAAATAGAGTTTTCTCGGTTTGCAAATAGACTTCGCGTCACAGGGAAAATCATTGAAGGTAGCCCAGAGGAATTCGTCCAAATAGGCTCTTACCATACTATCGACATAGAAGAAGGCTTTCCTGTTACAATCATCAAGGACAAATGGGAATCTCATCATCTGATGCGCATAAAACAGGCAATTTCAGAAACCAAGCGCCCAAGAATTGGGATTTTGGCAATAGATGAAAACAAGGCAGTATGCGCTACTTTGAGAGGATACGGGATAGAATATGAGCTTGAGCTGGAAAACTCAGCAAGCAAAAGGAGCGGTGATTTTGAGCAAAAAAAACTGGAGTTTTTTGAAAAAATCGCCTCCAAGCTATTAAGCTTGCAGGTTTCAAAAATCGTTGTAGCAGGCCCAGGCTTTGGGCCAGAAAACTTTTCAAAATTCGTAAAGCAGAAATATCCTCAGCTTTCAGGCAAGCTAATCTTGGCACACTGCTCATATGCTGAGCGAAGCGGCATCATTGAGCTTCTGCGCAATGGAACCATTTCAAAAGTTGCCGAAAATGAGCGTGCAGCAGAGGAGCTCATGCTCATGGGTAAGTTTAGCTCAGAAATTAGCAAGGAGTTTGGTCTTGCAACTTATGGGATTGCGCAGGTTAATGAAGCAGTAGAAAAATCAGCAGTGGAAGTCTTGATGGTGACAGACGAGCTTCTGAGAAAAAACAAAGAGGTATCTCAAATCGTGGATGCTGCGCAGCAAAAAGGCGCAAAGGTGGTTATTTTCTCATCTGAGTCAGATGGCGGAAGAGAGCTTGCAGGGTTTGGAGGGCTTGCGGCGCTGCTTCGATTCAGGCTAAATTAAGATGCAATGTGGGGAACCCAAACCCTGGCTCGCCAATAGGATTTTTTGTTCATGTCTTCCACCCGTACTGTGGAGGAGGCGCATTTGCAACCACCCTCCAAACAGTCATGTGCGAAACACGCAACATTTCTGCAACCTGCCTTACAGGCAACCCTTCTTCAAAATAAAGCTGAAGCGCAGCTTCAACCTGTTCTTGTGTCATTTTTCTTGGCCTTCCAAAATGCCTTTTATTCACCATTATAATCACCTCTTTTTAGGAGGCGTGTGCCTCTTCGTGAAAGAATCAGGGGGCCCATGCAGTTTGCCAGACCACACAAGCCCGATTAAAAGGCACAAATAATAATCAGAAGGAGCATGCTAGGCAGAAGCATACTGCGGTTTGCGAAAAATCTTTCTGCCATTGCAAAGCACCAAATTGCTATTGCGGCGAAGGATATTTATATTTTTGTAACATTTTGCTACTTTATCAGAAGAAGCTGGGCAAGCAAGGCTTCAATCTGAAGCATTTCATTTGCCCCCTCCACCATTCTGAAATTATACTCCCCAATCTTGTCTATTATTGCTACTTTTTGCCTTTCTGAAAGCTGAAGCGAATCAACGGTCCTGTACATCTGAAGCAAAACATCTTCTCCAGACATGCCGTAATTTATCATCACATGGCGAAGCTTTTCTTTTGCTTCATTGAATTTTCTATTTAATGCAAGCTCCATCATCTCTTTTATCTCTTGCGGTTCTGCCCTGCTTGAAGATTTGTATACTGCTTCTGAAGTGATGGTTTTTGAATGAAGGGAAGCCGCCTGAAGCGCATTTATCGCCTTTCTCATGTCGCCTTCAGATACATAAAGCAGCGCATCAATTGCACCATGTTCCAGCTTAAGTCCTTCTTCCTTTGCCACTCTTTCAATCATCTCTTTGCACTCTTGTGGAGCCAAAGGCCTGAATCTGAAAACCGAACACCTTGACTGGATAGGCTCTATTATCTTTGAAGAATAGTTTGCAG
>JAWAEW010000015.1:0-19828 GCA_038891035.1 Candidatus Anstonellaceae archaeon | reverse complement strand
TTTGTTTTAGTGCCCCCTAGGGCAAGATGCCTTGCCCCCCAAATTTTTGCGGTGTGCCTTTGGGGGTGAACCCTCAGGGGGCTATATGGCAAAGATAAATGCCCCCTAGAGAGGGATTTGAACCCGGCCCGCGAGATTGGCAATCTCGTATCCTAACCAGGCTAGACTACGGTCGCACCAGGCAAAGCCTGAGATACACACTTTATCATCTTTGAATTTAAAAGAGTAACGCTTCAATTTCTGTTGTAATTTCTCAACTTTTGTGACATAAGTTTATATTGTTTTTCCCTTCGAAACAAACAGGTGATATTGTGCAAAAATTCAGAAAGCCAGAAAAACAATTTAATCAAGTCTTCCTTCCATTTTGGGAAAAGATGAAAAACAATTACCCGCTTGCAATAAGCAAAATTTGCAAGCTTTTCAAAAGAAGAACCACATTTATTCCTCAAGATTTTTTCGACCGTTATCAGCAAACCATCGCAGATAATCTTTTTGGAAAAGTAGACCCATATTCCTTTCCAAAAGAGCTAGACCTACTCATTTTGAGAACAAAAGAAGATTTTGCGCTTGCAAATAAATTTGCAGTATACAAAAAATCTTTGTTTTTTGAGGCATTGGGCAATTTTCTTTCCCATTATGACTTCTCAAAAGAATCCTTTGAGCGCTTTTCGTCCATTCTTGAAACTTTAGGAAAAAAAGGAGGATCACTCTCATTTGAGCTTCTGATGCTTTTCATTTCAAGCGATAAATTCAATCCATCCCATCTGATTGTTTTGGATGAATTAAGCACAAAATTCGAGCCCAAAAACAGTCTTGAGTTTGATTCATTTTTTTCAAAGCCGATAGGTATTTTGAGCTCTGACTCATTCAAACAAGACTATCTTCCATTCTTGTCATTAATTGCCAAAAACACAAATAAATATTCTACAGCGCATGCGCTTGATGGCTTGTCTTTGCTTCTCTCCAAGCCGTCATTTAATCCTAAAAATTCAAGAAAAATATACGAAATAATAAGCCAGGAAAAAGACTTTTCTTTAAGCAACATGCTTTTTAGTATAAGTACTCTCCTTGGAAACAAAGACTTTAAAGATGAGCATTTGGACGAAGTACAAAAATCGATAAAAGAAGACAACAAAGCCGAAGTAGTCAGAAAGCTAAAAAGCAAATCTTATGCACCCACCTCAAGTTTTGGTAGTGCTTGGGGAGGGGGAGCTTGATCCGAATGTTGCCAAAGACAACTTTTTAATATTCTGCCGCAAAATGTTGGATGATGCAGAAAGCCTTCATTTTTTCTGTTGACGCATTTGTTGCATTCACTCTAATCATGCTTACTGTAAGTTTGCTTGTTTTTACAGTGACCTCTCCCAAGCCATATTATTATTCTCTTGAGCAGGCGCACCATCTTGCATATGACACTTTACAGATTCTTTCAACTGCAACTGATAATCCTTCAGAAGGCAGCTATCTTGAGCAGATTTTAGGAGGGAGCGCAGACATACATGAAGTAATGCTAAAAATAGCAGGAGGAGATGAAAGAGGCCCTAATCCGCTTCGTCCAATAATACCAAAAGGGTTTGGTTACAGTCTTGAAGTTTACAATTTTGCAGATGGTAGATGGAGAATGCTTTATGATTCAGGAGATAATCCTGCGGCAATTA
Source organism: Candidatus Anstonellaceae archaeon (assembly GCA_038891035.1). Taxonomy (GTDB): domain Archaea; phylum Micrarchaeota; class Micrarchaeia; order Anstonellales; family Anstonellaceae; genus UBA10161. The sequence continues at coordinate 18,170 of JAWAEW010000015.1, read as the reverse complement.
TAAAAGGTTGCGATTTGGGATCAGACAGATGCGGCATAAGGTTTAGTAAACTTTCGGCATCTGCAACATCTTTTGGGTCTGTTTATTTAGTCCCTCCGCATAGGGGCGCATCACCATTTTGTCATCTTTCCTGCAGCGGCTTTGGAAGATCTGCTGGGAGCCCATGCAATGCTACCCCATGTGACATCCCAATATCAAGTTTCCTTCCCGGCAACCATTCTATCACAATAGTGAGGTTTACTGTATATGCGTAAATTCGCCTTCCAAAAAGGGTTTTTCTTTACTGCCATGGCACTTGTATTGCTTTCTTTCATGCTTATTACCTCACAAATATGGGTCAATACCCTAGCACAAAATGACGCCCACATATCATCCAAGTTCAAAGGCCAAGCCATACGTACGGCCCTTGCATCACTTTCTGATCGAGGCCTTTCAGAATTTGCAGAGGCAGCTGCGTTCTTTGCAACCTTCAAGCTTGTAAATGCAACCCAGATAAATGGTCTGCCTGATGATCCATCAGCTGACCCAAGAAACCCTGGAACAGGGAGAGTAGAAAAAATAGCATATGAGCTAATGATTAATGGAACTAGCTCTATGATTAATTACACAGAAGAGGAAAAACAGGCATACACGTTAAAAGGCTGGCAAGAGAAAGTGCAACAGGCAGCGGGAGTGCTTGGCCTAAACGCCAGCTTTGGCCAAGTTGAAAATTTCAGGTTTTTCCAGAAAGATGCTTGGTCAATAGGCGTCTCATTTGAATTGGAAATGAACCTCACAGATGCAGAAAATACAATGAAGCAGTCAAAAAAGCTTAAAGCAAATGCATCATTTAGCATCGAGGGCTTTGTCGATCCACTTGTTGTAAGAGAAGAACTTAATAGGCGAGGCGGGATTGTAAGGGACCCTTCGCTAGTTGCACAAAAACAGATATGGAAAAATCCCCCCTACGAATTTCCAGAAGATGTTGCTCCTGTTTTGATTGATAATGCTGCTTTGGAAGGAACTGGATGGTTCTTTGGGCCAATCACATCAGACTTTCCGAACACTGGAATATTTTCAGGAGATGAAATTTACAAAATAAAGCAGTATATTCTGGTTCGACCTTATAGTGAAAACGTTACCATTTATGCAAATATGTACGGTGCAGTTATACTCACTACAGCACCAACTGTTGTTTCCAGAAACTATATAGATAGTCAAGGATGCAATGTGACAGAATATAACCAAACAAACTGCTTAAATTGTCTGCGCTGGGTAGAAGTGAATGATAGAGGACCAGGCTGCACGCCTGTGGCGCCGTACATATATACAAACGAGATAAATGTGCCATTTGTAGTTGCAAGTGCCGAATGGAGTTCAAACAGGAGCAAGATACCAACTGTGAGAAGAGAAGGGTTGCAGGATCAAACCTTTGTGCTCATCGACAACGAAATAGATGACAAAGAAAGAAAAAGGCAAGGATATCACCGCATATGGGATATAACAAAGCTTCGTGACATGGCCATATGTGGTTTTTATATAAGAGGTGAAGGGCCCTCCTTTTTCCAACGAATGCTTGCAGCAGGCATAAATTATCGCAATTCTGTTTTAGGGATAGAGTCCTTCTTAGTTGGCACATGGGCAGGCGGCAAAGATGATATGAATTCAGATGACAGGTCAAGGCTTGACTGGGAGTTTTACAGTAGTGTTTCCCCGCAGATTTTCAAAATAAAGGGCATGATGGGGTGCAAAGACAGAAATATGTGCTCTACTGATTCTGCTGTAAGGGAAGGTGTGGGCCACTTTAGGCTAAGCAAAAATGCCAGCGATAGGTATATATTACAAAATATTGCCTGCGGCTATCCTGGAATACCTTCAGCAAGGTGCGATTAATTATGCAACACAGAGGTCAAGCGGCAACCGAATACTTGATTCTTGTCGGATTTGCAATAGCCTTCATAGTACCCCTTACATTTCTTTTCCTTTCATTTTCAAATTCACAATTGGGCAGCAACAGCGTCTCATCTGCACAATCGGCCGTTTTTTCTATTGCAGATGAAGCAGGAGAGGTGTTTCTGCAGGGAGCGGGAGCAAGAAAAACAATCTTAGTCTACTACCCAAATGGCATAATAGATGGAAAAGTCGAGAGTGGCCTAATAGTTCTGAGAATAGATGCAGATGGTCGAGTTATGGATCTGGCTGCACCAACATTTGCAAATGTTTCAGGGAATCTTTCTGGAAAGAGAATAGGCGGACTTCAGAAAATAAGGCTTGTAAATATGGGAGACTATGTCAATATCACATATGAATAAAGCACAGTCTGCAATTGAAGTAATTTCTTACGGGGCCTTTTTTCTAGTGCTATTCATAGCAACAATTGCCATTCTGCTTCAGCAACAAAACCAAGGGTTAATTAGAGCAGAAAATGCCTTTGCACAGGAGGTTGCATTCAGCATTGCAGATTCAATTCACACAGCGTTTGTTGCAGGCCCTGGCTTTTCGCAGATAGTCAAACTTCCCAAAGATGTGCTTGGCAAGCCCTACAATATCTCCATAAGTTTCTCATCCTCTCCCTCTTCAAAGGAGACAGGTTTTGTTTATATAGAGCTAATAGGCTCGTCTGGTCGTCTCTCATTTTCTGCCCCAACTATAACTACTTCGTATTCTGCACACGCCTCAGGAAATTTCATCAAAGTGGATTCTGCCTCAGAAAGGATAATAATCAACCCTCAACAGGGCGATTCGCTCTGCATTCAAAACTTGGTAGTTGGAGGCAAAAGCATCATAAATATAAAGCCGCCTTCCTTGTGCTGATGGTGTATGTATGAAAGCTCAATATTTTTCCTTTGATGCAATTGTTGCATCAGTCATTATAATTATTGCAATGACCGTGTTTGCTTCATATTGGTTCGGTGTCCAATCAATTGTAGAATCCAAAAACAATCCACTTTATGCCGATGCCTTGCGAGTTGCAGAGTCCCTGCTTTCGCCAGGCTCGCCTTCTAATTGGACGCTTTATTCTTCTACTCCTGACCAAATAAGGCAGATTGGTTTCGCAAAAGATTTCTTCACGCATGAGCTTGACCTTCAAAAAATAGAAGAGTTTGAGAGCATGGTTTCAACTCGTGCAGGATATATTGCGGCAGGAAAAATATTGCGCACCACTTCGGATTATTTTATTGTGGTTGAGCAAACAGACAATTCTGCAGGATTCTCATACTCATTTGGAAATCGCGTTCCTCCAACTGCATCAGAGGTTGTAGTTGCGCACAGGGGAGCAACTTTGGAGGGTAAGCCTGTCCGCATTCAAGTCTACTTATGGAGAAGATAAAAACATTATTATATCTCAGCCTCAAATATTCAAAATATGGAGCTTTCAGAAATTTCATCTACCGCACAAATCAAGATACCCGAAGATCCAATGCTTCAAATCATCGGGCAAGATCAGGCAGTAAAGATTGGCAGGATCGTAGGAAAGCAAAGAAGGCATCTTTTGCTTGTTGGCCCGCCTGGCACAGGCAAGTCCATGCTCGCCCAAGCAATAGCATCAACTTTGCCAAAGCCAAAGCAAGAAGTCTTAGTGCTTCACAATCCAGAAAAGCCTGAAAGACCCTTAATTGAAATTAGAACATACCCAACAAAGAAATCTGAAAAACAAAAAAAGCAACCTGCGCATCAGCTACTTGACCCAACCCAAGTACCTTCATTTGTAGCAGAAAAGCTTGGATTCAGATGCAGAAGATGTGCAAGAATCTCGAGCCCAGATGCATCGGTTTGCTTCTTTTGCGGTGCTGACAAATACCGCAAAATAAAAGGCCCTTTCGAAGACTTAATAGTAGGGCCAGGAGGATTCGAGAGGGAAGACAGAGTCCATACTACAAGGATTGTGAATGGCAAAGAAGAGCTGATCGTGTTTGAAAGGCGCGGCAATGCAATTGCCCTACTTACTCAAAAAGAGCTTTCCAAGCTTGCAGAAATGGAAAAAAAGACACAATTTAAAGTTTTGCTTCCGATTGACAGACCAACTTTTGTGCAGGCGACGGGAGCATCTGAAACAGAGCTTTTGGGGGACGTGCGCCATGACCCATACGGCTCTCATCCAACCATAGGCTCTCTGCCGTACACGCGAGTTGTTCCGGGCGCAGTTCACGAAGCTCATGAAGGAGTGCTATTTATAGACGAGCTTTCTTCGCTTGGCAGGCTGCAGCGCTTTCTTCTTACTGCAATGCAGGAGAAGAAATACCCAATCAGTGGAAGGAACCAATCCTCTACTGGTTCTTCCGTAAGAGTAGACGGAGTGCCTGCAGATTTCATACTAGTGGCAGCTGTGAATTTCAACGATATACCTAACATTCTGCCTCCCCTAAGAAGCAGAATCTTAGGAAATGGCTATGAAGTACTGATGAATTCTTATATGGAGGACAATGAACAAAACCAGCTTAAACTGGTTCAGTTCATGGCCCAGGAAATAGTGAGAGATGGGCGCATACCGCATGCGGATGCAGGGGCAATTTCAGAAATGATATCTTTAGCAAGAAAGCGTGCTAAAGAAATAGATGGCGTAGCAGGACTTTCTTTGAGACTGAGAATGCTTTCAGGCACCCTCAAAATGGCAGGCGACCTTGTGATTTCTGAAGGTCGCAACCTAATAACTGCAGATGATGTAAAATTTGCAATACAGCATAGCAAGCCAATCGAGGAGCAAGCATCTGAGCGTTATGGCTCGCTTTATCGCGCTTCGCTTTCTGATTATGGGCTGAGGAAGGAAAAAGGCGGAAGTGAAGTTGCCTAAAGTTTGCTTAGTGCCCACACAAGAAAAGCAACACTTCCAAGCAATATTGCCGGCAGAATAAGCCTCAAAATTGCAATTACCCCATTTATGGTGGATGCTATCTCAGTAGACTGACCGCTTCCAAAGACCTCTATTTTGAATCTTTGTTCAGCAGAGCCAAATTTCACCTCTTCCAGGAGCGAAAAAGCCTCCATAAAAAGACTCCTTACCAACATCATCAAATCTCCCTTATGTTTCGTACCTACAGGATTGAGCACACCCTGTACAGTATTTATTTGATGAGTATCAGTTGTCATTACTTCACCGACGCATTGCAAGCCTTTCTCCTTTCCAAGGGCGCAAAGCAGATCTACAAGCTGACTGCGAAACTCTGGCACAATACCATTTGCATCAATCAAAAGTACTGCATAAAGCTTCTCCGAAGTTTTGAACAAGGCAAGTTTTATCCCATTCTTTCCTATATTTTCAAATCTTGCTATAGCGGTTGCAGATCCAAAAAAGAAACTGGATTTTTTGTGTGGCCTTTGGAAAATTGCTGATGTAGCATCCAAAATTTCAAATCCAATGGGGTTTCCTACTTCAACTGAGCTAATGTCGCCGGTTTCAGCATTGTGTTCATCCACAACTGCCACGCTTTTGTATTTGCTTTTTGCTATTTGAACTGCAGCAAGGCCAATCCCAAAATTGATGTCCTCAGTGGTATATGGGGCTCGAGAATAAGTTATGAATGCAGAATCGTTTATCAAATATGCAGATGCTTTTGTGCTTCCTACTCTGCATTCAGAATACGCGAATTTTGCAGGTTCAAGTTTTATTTTTTCAATTGCCTTCTTGCAAGCAAAAATGACTTTTTGGGCTTCTTTTGACGAAACTGGGTTGAAATCATGTGTCACCGTACCATGAAACACAAATACATTCGAATTGCCAGGAAGTGAGTTAGCTATCATACACGTAAGTTCACTTCCGCCCAAATTTCCGAACGGGCCAAAATGGATGTAAGGCACTACAAAAAAGGTTCTGTTTTGTTTTCCTCTAAATTCCCCTACCCATACAAAAGTTTCTGCTTCCTCTCCTATTTCTTCAAATACTTCTTCAAGCTCTTTTTCGCCATAAAGCCATTGTGAAAGGAACATACTTATGGCATCCATGGAAGATATTTTGAGGTTCTTTTTCATAGGCAAAGACAAAAAGTAAAACATGAGATAAATTGCAGCAAGAAAAACAAATACGGCAAGGTAAAGTTTTGCAACCAGCCCAACTACATCCTCTTCTTCCTCAAGCGCACCTCCGATGCTATAAAATGCAGCAAAAATTACAAGCTGCATAGTGGCAAGCAGAAATGCGCTTTTGTGAAACCCAAATGCCAGCTTCAAAAGAAAGTACCACAAGACAAATACCAATCCAAAGCCTACATAAATCAAATTTTCAGCAGGTGGCAATAGGCCTGAAAGTGCTACTGACAGAAGATAGAAAACCCCATAGAGAGCGCAGCTTATAAATCCCAAAAAGATAGCTCTTCTAAATGTTGCCTTTCTTCTGAGTAAATAAAGCATCAGTGAAGAAAACACAGATGGAAAACCCAAAAAGACGACTCCATTCAGCCCGCCAGCAAGAATTCTTATTGCGTCATTATCATGGAAAGTAGATAAAAGTATTCCAAAAAGAAGAGATGTTGCGAGAATTGCAAGAAGAGTCTTTGCCGGATGAGGAAGCGAAAGGAAATATTTAGTCACAGCAAGAGCTTCCTTCTTTACTTCCTGCATGCCAACCCCAAATCATTTTTTTGTCTTTGCAGCTTTAAGCGAAACAGTAGGGGTATCCTGGCTATAAATTAGTCTGCGGAGCTTTTCTGCGTTTCTTATGAACTCAGATGCAACTTCGTCAAAGCTTTTGCCTGACCTCTGAGCAATTTTCATCAGCTCAAGGGTGATATAGCGCATCTCGGCATTTGCAGCCATGTGTTTGTCTTCCTCTTCCATACTTGGACTTTTGGGCAAAATGGTTTATATACAATAGCATCGTCCAGCCTATCATGCCGCGCTTTTGCCCTATCTGCGGGCAGCCAGACTCTGCTGTAAGTTTTCTTGGAGAGTTTTGCTTTAGCTGTGCAAGCAAGAAAATGAGACAATCATATAAAGTTTCGATTACAATTTGCCAAAGATGCAACTCCATACTTGACCGTGCCAGAAAAAAGAAAGAATGTACCCTCCAGCAAGAGGTCCTTCGACTTCTCAAACTCAAAGATGAACGCGTATCGGTTTCCGAAGACCTCAAAAAAATAATCATCCAGACTGAGGCAGGCGAGCTTTTCCACCCACTAAAAGTATCCCTCCAAAAGTCCGTATGCTTGGAATGCGGCAAGGCAGCTTCACAATATTTTGAAGCAATCATTCAGCTTCGCGGGGACTTTAGGCTCATAGATAAAAAAGCAAACCAAATTTACTCCTGCCTGCAAAAGTCAACTTTTATATCCAAAATAGAGCATCTCAAGGAAGGAATTGATATTCACGTCGGAAGCAGGAAAGAGGCAATTTCTTGTCTGAATTTGCTTGGCTTGGGCTTTCTGCGCACCGAGAAACTTGCAGGCCAAAGGCAAGGAAGAAGGCTTTACCGAACTACATTGTTGGTGCGCCTCTGAAACTATAACATTTATAACCACTTCTTACCCCAATTAGGTTGATGGCAATCTTTAGAATAAATAAGTTGCAACAGATTGCTTCTTCTAAAGATCCAAAGGATAAAGCCATCTTGGAGTTTACAAAAAGGCACAATATTCCTACTCTTTCTTATAAAGATTACAAATACCTTTACTGTTTGCTTTGTGCAGAAGAAATTGGAATTGCGGTGGGAGGCCACCCGCTGCGCTTGATGGATGAACAAATGAAGTTTTGGCTCTCCATCTCAAGAGCGGACAGGCAAAATGAACTGTCAGGCAAAGTAGTAAAACCTAAAGAAGTGCCAGCAGAGGCGTTTGCCAAGCTTCAGCCACTGCTTGAGGCAGAGATAAATGCGCCCAACCTTTCTTCGTTGGTATTAGTGCGCGAAAAAATAGGTGAGGTTCTTTCCGCGCTTTTTATAGATGCTACTGGGGGGAAAAATAAGGCAAGGTTCTGGGAAAATATTTCTGTCTCGATGATGCTGCTTGACACGCTGTCAGATCTTATTAAAGACAGACTCGACGGCCTAGTCAAAAGGCTTGATTTTCGAGGCTTTGTCATGCTTATCCGAAAGCTTGCAGAAAGATCGCTTTTAGCTGTAGCTGAACTTGGGCTAATTAGCAGTGTCAGACTTCTTTTTATTCCGTCCATCATGACCATCAAAGGAGGATTTGAAAGTGAGCGCAAAAAAGAGGCGCAGTGCGAAATCCATCCAGCATTTAAAGCTGAAAATATTCCGAAAAGCGATTAATGTCTGGGACAGAATTTCCAAACTCAAATGTCCATTTTCGAGCAAGCTTTCCGTGCTCAAGCAAATCTTCTTTTAGTTGTACTGCAGCATCTATGATTTCTTTATTAAGCTGGAATTTCACCGGGCAAAGTGCTCCTTTCTTTATGCTTTTTCCATCCAATTCAAACGGATAAAGTCTGCATACTGCAGGGCGGTGCTGGTAGATTTGGCATCTCATATCCTTCTGCAGAAATATGCATTCTTTTTTATTGCGTCTTCTTAATATCAAAAAGTACTCATAGATTTTGCCGCCTTGCCTTACAAGCAAAGGATAATGTGGCGTTTCCTTTGAATTGATATTACAGCTAAACTCGAGAAATTCTTCTGCTTTAAGTCCAATGTTTTTTACCATCCTTTTTGCTTCTGGTATAGTCAGCACTACTGCCAAGCCCCTGCAGCATCGAGCAGTGCAAAAGCGACATTCATTAGTAATCTGCGGAGAAACATCTGCTTGCATGCAATCCAAGTGGGATCGTAGGGATTTGAACCCTAACATGCAGGTGTATTCTACTGCCTGCACAAAGTGCAGGTGTGATCTGGAGCCTGCCGCGCTACCAGGTTACGCCACGACCCCTTTTGGTTTGCTTTATGTAAATAGCGTTTTTAAGGCTGATCGAATTGCCATAGCTTTAAAACACCTTTCAACAATTTGAGGAAGAAAAAGAGGAGGGTCATATGTTGCTTCAAAAGAAAAGTAAGGAAACCGGCAAGTCCTCAGAGCTTGCTGACTTTTCTTATTTTTTGAGTAGGAAATTTAAGCAAGATCTGGCAAGCGTAGGGCCAAAAATTCAAAAGGCTGCAAAAAACTCAAAAGGCTTGGTTGCCTGCTTGGGTTCTTCAAGGATTAATCATGATTCACCTGACTATGTACTTGCACAGGAAACATTTTACGAATTGGGCAAGAACGGCTACGGAGTGATTACTGGCAGCGGCCCAGGCATAATGAAAGCAGCAAATATCGGAGCAATAGATGCAAACTCTATTTCCATAGGTATACAGCCAGCAAATCTACTTTCTGCAGAGCCTTGTAATATCCAAAATAAACTCCATTACACAGTGCATTCCATGCACGCAAGAAAAATTCTCATATATGCAAACAGTTTGGCCTTGATATTCTTCCCTGGTGGGTTTGGCACTATGGACGAGCTTTTTGAAAGTTTGGTTCTGCGGCAGATGAACAAAATGAGAGGGGTGCCAATCATTTTGATGGGTACAGAAAAGTACTGGAGGAGCTTTTTGAAATGGATGCATAACCTAGTCTCACAAAACTTCATAAGTAAAAAGGAAGTAGACTTTCTTCATTTTGCTCGAACTCCAAAAGAAGCGCTGGACTTTATCAAGTCATTAAGCAGCAGCACAAAGCACAAATTAGATGAACTCATCAATAGATTTTCTTCTGATATGAAAAAATGCAAGGAAAGCCTCAGAAGTCTCATGCATCCTTTTCTGAGCGTCTTTGGTTCATCAAGAATTACTAGCTCATCGATTTATTACAAGTCTGCAAAATCCTTGGCAGAAAGCGCAACAAGCAACCACATTGCCATATGTAGTGGGGGTGGAAACGGAATAATGAAAGCCGTTGCAGAAGGTGCAGCAAACAAAGCAAATCTTTCATTTGGTCTTATACCAACTTACTTTTACAGCAAAGAAAACCCCAATCCCTCAGAATCATCATTAATAATCCTCAATCTAATTGCAAGCCGCAAAGTAATATTAGGAAGTGCGGACGCCCTGGTCTTCTATCCTGGAGGCTATGGCACTTTAGACGAATTTTTTGAATACACTACTCGCATTTCTATAAGGGATATGGAACGTGTCCCACTCATTGCAATAGGCAATGGTTTTTGGAATGATATGAAGAATTGGCTCTTGGCCAATCCTGTTGAAATGGGGCTAATTTCAGATTCACAAATGAATCTTATAACTTATGCCAAAGACGAAAAAGAAGCATTGTCTTTAGTCCTTCACCATATTTCACGTGTATCCTAACCAGAAGACTTTTAATATGCTTGCAGCTTTATACACACGGGATCTAAATGAAAGCCAGAATACTAAGTTATAGGCGAGGAGTGCATACAGAGTATACCAATCAATACGTACTGCAAGTAGAAGGGGTATCCGACCGTACTGCTGCAGAAGGGCTTATAGGTAAAAAGGTGGTTTTCAAAACTTCAACAGGAAAAGAAATAATCGGCAAAATCTCCAAAGCGCACGGGAATTCAGGTGCAGTTCTTGCAAGATTCGACAAGGGTCTTCCAGGACAGGCAATAGGGGCAGAGGTGTCAATCTCTTAATTTTTTTCTCCTATTTTTGCTCATGCAAAATTACAAGTTCCTTGAACATACTGCTGATATAATGTTTGAAGCCTATGGCAATTCTTATCCTGAGGCACTAGAAAATGCTGCCAAAGCAATGTTTTCTGTTCTTGGGGCTGCAAAATGCAAAAAGAAAGCACTCTTCAAAGTAAGTGCAGAAAACTTAGAAGAGCTTACTCTCTTTTCTCTTTCAGAGCTGCTTACATACATGGATATTCACGGCATGGTATTTTCCTCAATAAAAGTGAAGTATTTTGATGAATCTTCAAAAACAGTGCAATTTGAGGCATGTGGAGAAAAAAAGGCTCCTAAAGATTCAATTAAAGCCGTCACTTACCATCAACTTGCAGTCCAAAAAGCCATCAATGGCAAATGGACAATAAGAGTGTTGCTTGACGTTTAGCTATCTTTTTTTGCCATTCCATTTTTGCTCTATCTTGATATAATATACTCCCTCCTGGTCTTTCACTACCACAGGATTTTCAGAAAGGCCGCTCAAATCTATGGAAAAAACGCCATCATCAATAACTTTGATATTTTCAACGTCTTCATTGCAAAATGCTATAGTCGCATAATAAGATTTAGGGGGCTTGCCATCCTCTGCATCCTCCCTGCTTTCCTTTGATAAAACCCAATCCTTGTTAAATATGAATATTCGCGAGCCACATTCACATCCGTTGTTTATTTGATCGAGGCTACTTGCGCTTTTGCCGCATCTTATGCATCGGTGCATTGTCGATCCCCTTATGCAAGTTTGCTTGCAATCTCCTTGTACAAGGTCTTCAAGTTTTCTCCAGTTTTTGCAGATATTTCTACAACATCATAACCCGAAAATGCTTCTTTTACCCTTGCTACATTTGCACCAGGCAAATCAATTTTGTTTGCCACCACTATTATAGGAATCTTGCGGGCCTCCATATTCCCAAGTATAGTTATATTAACCTGAGTATATGGGTCCTCAGTAGAATCTACCATCAAAAGTGCAGCATCTACTTTGTCAAGATGCCTTACTGCCTCCACTACTCCACGAGTTGCCTCTCTTGCCCTTTTTTGTGCTTCTTCTTTTGAAAGCCCATATTCCAAAAAATCCCTATAATCTACTTTTACTGCTATCCCAGGCATATCAAGCACATTCATAGTTATGGAAAAGCCATCAATTTTGAGCATTATTTTCTCTTTCTGCTGAACTACTCGTGTTTCGTGGGGGATAGGACTTATGGTACCTATTGGCTCGCCTGCAAGCTCAACGCAGATCCGGTTCGCAAGTGTGGTCTTGCCTACGTTTGGGCTCCCATATATCCCTAAAGTCAGACTCTTTTTTCCCCCAAAAATTCTTCTGATCCAATTGAGCAACCTTTTGATCATATCCCCACTTTTATTCCACTAAACATTATAAAGCATCTTTATGACTTGTAAAAGTCTTCGGGTCTTATCTTTCCAGTTGCAAATTTTTCAACTATTGCAGGAAGACCTACGTGCTCACGCTCCAAGATTTTTGCAGCCACCTCATCTGCACTTTTGCAATCTGAGATGTCAACTTCTTCCTGGTAAATTATTTTTCCACCATCCAAAGTTTCATCAACGAAGTGAATAGTATAGCCAGATACTTTTTCACCTGCTTCAAAGGCATCCCTCTGCGCATGAGCTCCAGGGTACTTTGGCAGAAGAGACGGATGTATATTGATTATTCTGCCTGCATATTTTGTCAAAAGCTCCTTGTTCTTTATTATTTTCATATATCCTGCAAGAACTACCAAATCAGGCTTAAGTTCCTCTAACTTGTTGAGTATACCCAAATCAAGTTCTTCTCTAGTGCTGTAAGGTATGACAAAATGTGGGATACTAGCAGCCTCTGCCCTCTTTATTGCTTGCGCATTTGGATTATCTGTTATCAGGCCCACGATTTTTGCATGCACTTCTCCCCTCTTTATTGCATCTATTATTGACTGAAAGTCGCTTCCTCTGCCTGATGCAAGCACCACTACACGGAATTCAGACTTGCACTCAATCACTCTTTCCTCAGTGACTATCATATCTACCGCAACATCATGCGGTTCAGCAGGCAATCTTTCCACAACTTGCACCTCATATGCAAGTCCTATTTTCTTGCCCTTTATTTGTGGAAGCAGCTTATCATAATAACCTTTGCCATACCCTATCCTGTGCCCATACAAGTCAAAGGATATCCCGGGGATTACCGCCAAATCAACCTCTGAAGGCTCCACCTTCCTTTCTTGAATTCTTTTTGGCTCCAATATTCCAAAAGCCCCCACAGAAAGCTCATCTAAAGACTTAATACGGTAAAGTTCAAGCTGATGCTTTTCTTTGTCAGTCACAGGAAGCGCAACTTCCTTGCCCAACGAAATGGCAGAATTTATTATCCCGTCTGTATGTACTTCACTTCCTTTTGCGGCATAAAGCAGCACGCATCTTGCATTTTCAAATTCCTTCAGCCGCAGAAACCTATCCATTATAAGAAGGCAGAGTCGATGCCCTTTCTTTGAGTAGTGTTCATCCCGCAATTTAAGCATTTTTTTCCTAATTTCCTCCTTCATTGTAACCACTATTGTGCAATCCTTATCTTATCTTTGCTGTAAAGCTGTGCAAGAAGATAAATTGAGCCTGCAATTAATACATAGCCAAACCGTCCAACCAACTTCCTTGCAGCCGCAACTGCCTTTTGTGGATTCTCAATACAAAGCCCCAAAGTTCCCTCTACTTTTCTAGTTTTGCTTATGCTTTTAGGTTGCAAATCCAGCACCTCAATCCCTGCCCGCTTAGCAGCTTTTTTTAAGTCCTGCAGACTGGCTGCACGTTGCAAATCCACCTTGCAAAGGATAATTGCATCAAAATGCGCTCTGAATATTTTCAGCATCTGCTCATAATCTTTATCTTTCATCGCAGAAAATACCAGAATTTTCTTTCTAGCAGGAAGTCTTTCCACTTCAGCAGAAAGTGCAAATGCAGCTTCTGGGTTGTGGCATGAATCTGCAATTGTGGTTGGGTTTTTTCCAACTTGCTCGAGCCTATAGCGAGGCTTTGCTTTCGCAAGACCTTTTTCAATCGAATCTTTTCGCAATCCTAAATTTTTGCAAACAGCAATCGCAACACAAGCATTACTTATCTGAAATCTGCCAGGTGCTGCAAGCGTGATGTTGTATTCTTCTCCGTCATAATGAGCTTTGAAAGAATAGCAAAGTTCGTTTTGCCTTATATCGAAAATCCCAACCTCGTCTTCAACTAGTATTGGCTGTGCTCCTATCTGACGGCACTCATCAATTACGGCCTCCTTAGCCTCTTCATTTAGCATACCACAGACAAGCTTTATTCCTTTTCTTGCGATTCCGCACTTTTCTTGGGCAATCTGCCTTATCGTTGAACCGAGCACCTGCGTGTGCTCAAGTGAAAGAGAAGAAATAGCCGCAACTTCCGGTTCTACTACATTGGTGGCATCAAGCCTTCCGCCCAATCCAACTTCAAGCACTGCATACTCTACCTTGTGCTTCTGAAATATCAAAAAAGCCATCGCAGTAACCACTTCAAAAAAAGTGGCCTCAATCCCAAACTTTTTACAAATCTCACTTACCTTTTTGTAAGCCCATATTATGTCTTGCTTGCTTGCATAAATACCATCTATTCTTATCCTTTCTGCAAATTCTACCACCTGCGGTGAAAAATAAGTCCCTGTTTTTATTCCTGCTTCTGTGAGGATAGCCCCTATCATCTCCACGCTTGAGCCTTTTCCATTGCTCCCTCCGACTATCACACAGCGGTAGCTGTGTTGAGGATTGCCAAGCTCAAAAAGTATCTGCTGTATCCTTTCCAGACCCGGCTTGCTGCCGAATTTGTCAAGCTCATAAATCTTTTGAAGAGTTTCTTGGTATTCTCTAGACCGCATTCTCTCCCCTTCTTTTGAAGTAGCAGTGCAAAGTATTTGCAAGAAGCATCGCACGTGTCATCGGGCCCACACCGCCAGGAACAGGAGTTATTAGAGACGCCTTCTTTGAAACCTCTTCAAAATCGACGTCCCCTACTATTTTTTCACCTTGGCGATTTATGCCAACGTCAATCACAATCGCACCTTTCTTTACCATGTTGGCTTTCAAAAGCTTAGGCTTGCCTACAGCCACAATAACTATGTCTGCCTCTTTTGTGTGCTTTGTAAGATTTTCAGTTCTGCTGTGACAAACTGTCACAGTGCAATTCTCTTTAAGAAGCATGAACGCAAGAGGCTTTCCAACTATTCTGCTTCTTCCAATAATAACAGCGTGTTTGCCATCCAATTCTGCCCCGCTTTTTTTGAGCATATATACTACGCCTTTCGGGGTACATGGTAATATCTCTCCTTTCCCAGCAACAAGTTTTCCTAAGTTTATAGGATGAAATCCATCCACATCCTTTTCGGGGGAAATCTCTTCAATTACTTCCTCTTCTTCTATATGCGAAGGCAGAGGAAGCTGCACTATTATCCCATCAACTGTTGGATCAGCATTAAGCTTTCTTATCTGCATGCGCAGTTTTTGGCTGCTGCAGGATGCAGGAAGCCTCAGAATCTTTGATCTTATACCTGCTTTTTTGCAATCCTCAAGCTTTTTGTTTGCATAGATCATAGAAGAAGGGGTTTCACCAACAAGAACGAAAGCTAGACACGGTTTGTTTTTCAGTTTGGAAACCTTTTTTGCAATCTGGCTAATGATCTTAGTAGCCATTCGTTTTCCATCAATTATTCTTGCACTCATGTCATCTACCCAAGCTCAGGATAAAGTGGAAAGCTTGCAGTAAGCTCCAAAACTTCCTGTCTAATCTTCTTTTTCAGCTCTTCATCTTGGGGAGATCGGCATATCTTGTTTATCATCTTTGCTATCTCTTTCATTTCGCTTTTACCCATTCCGCGTGTAGTAAGTGCAGGTGTCCCTAGCCTAATTCCTGATGTGACAAAGGGAGGAAGAGGGTCATATGGTATGGTATTCTTATTTACAGTTATTCCAACTTCATCAAGTGCGTTTTGAGCATCCTTCCCTGTAATTTTTAGCTTTGTCAAATCGACTAAAATCAAATGCGTGTCAGTCCCTCCTGAAACAAGAGTCATTCCTTCCTCCATTAAAGCTTCAGCAAGCGCCTGCGCATTTTCCACTACTCGGCGGGCGTATTCTGCAAATTCTGGCTGCATAGCTTCTTTGAAGCAAACTGCCTTTGCAGCTATTGCATGATCAAGCGGCCCGCCCTGAAGCCCTGGAAATACTGCCTTATCTATTTTTTCTTGAAATTCTTTTTTGCAAAGTATTATTGCTCCGCGTGGGCCACGGAGGGTCTTGTGTGTAGTAGAAGTCACTACATCAGCATGGGGGAAAGGCTGAGGATGAACCCCTCCTGCAATAAGGCCTGCAATGTGCGCCATATCCACCATAAAATAGGCACCAACCCTTTGCGCTATCTCAGCAAATCTCTTGAAATCTACTTGTCTTGGATAAGCAGTAAATCCAGCAACAATCATCTTTGGCTTTTCAGAAAGCGCCAGCTTTTCTATCCGGTCAAAATCAAGCAGATGAGTCTGTGGATGCACACTGTAAGGCACTATCTGATAGAGCTTGCCCGAAAAATTTACAGGACTTCCGTGAGTCAAATGCCCTCCGTGTGAAAGATTAAGTCCCATTATCTTGTCTTTGGGCTGCAAAAGAGCAAAGTACACTGCCATATTTGCCTGCGAGCCTGAATGCGGTTGAACGTTTGCATGCTCTGCGTGAAAAATCTTTTTTGCTCTCTCTATTGCAAGTGTTTCGCAGCCATCTATGAACTGGTTGCCTCCGTAATATCTTTTTCCAGGGTAGCCCTCTGAATATTTGTTGGTGAGAACCGAGCCTTGAGCTTGCAATACCGCAAGCGAGGCAAAATTTTCAGAAGGAATCAGCTCAAGGCTTTTTCTCTGCCTTTCAAGCTCTTGCCTTACCAAACTATATATTTCTGGATCGGTTTTTGAAATATAATAATCCATAAAATCACTTTTTGATTACATTTTCAACAATCTTTTCTGCTTCGCCAATATGCTCTTTCGGGTCAAAAAGCAAAGCAAGCTCTTCCTTTTTTATAAGCGCAGCAACAGCAGGATTTTTTGAAAGCACCTCTTGCAGTCCCTTCTTTTGCTCAAAAGCTTCCATCGTACTCTGCCTTATAATCTCATGAGCTTCCTGCCTCCCCATCCCTCTTTTTGTCAGTTCTATCATTATCCGTTCTGCCATCAATGCGCCGCCAGTAATTTCAAGGTTCCTTTTGATATTCTCAGGATAAAACTGCAGCCCTGAAAGTATTGCATTCATTTGGGAAAGCATGTAGTCAGTAAGCACAAAACTTTCTGCAAAAATGAATCTTTCGTTTGCAGAATTTGTCAGATCTCGCTCATGCTCAAGAGGTATATTTTCAAGAGCTACGGCAATATTGGCCCTGACAATTCTAGCAAGAGAGCATATTCTTTCAGATTTGTGTGGATTCCTTTTTTGTGGCATAGTAGAAGAGCCAACTTGCTTTTTTGAGAATGGCTCGCTTATCTCCATTATCTCTGTGCGCTGCAGATTGCGTATTTCCTTTGCAATCTTTTCAAGAGTACATGCAACCAGCCCAACCGCAAACAGCACTTCTGCATGCCTGTCACGCTGGACTACTTGATTAGTGATCTCATCCGGCTTCAATCCAAGTTGCTTCATTACCAGTTTTTGTACCTCAAAACCTTTCCCTTCAAAAGTTGCCATTGTCCCTGCTGCACCAGACATTTTTCCAACCGCAATTGTTTCTTTGGCATTTTCCAACCTTTTCATATTGCGAAGCATTTCCGCATACCAGAGGGCAAACTTCATTCCATAAGTGGTCGGCACTGCGTGCTGACCATGCGTTCTTGCAACGCAAACTAGGCTTTTCTTTTCAGCAGCATGCTTTCGAAGAATCTCCAAAGTCTGTTTCATTCTTTCTTGAAGCTTTTCAATTGCTTTTGTGAGTATCAATGCAGTTGCAGTATCCTCTATATCATAAGAAGTTGCCCCAAGATGCACATACCCTCCGTATTTTTTGCATTTTTCAGATAGCGCCTTCACCATCGCCATCAAGTCGTGATGTATCTCATTTTCAATCTCATTCACGCGCTTTAGCGTAACCTCTTTTGAAGCCCGCTCAATATCATCTGCAGCTTGGGGTGGAATATTCTTCAGCTGTGCATGCGCTTTTGCAAGCGCCACTTCAACTTCCAGCCATGTTTTTAGCTTATATTCTTCTTCAAAAAGAGCATTCATCTCAGTCTTATACCTTCCATCAATTGGAAGAACACTCATTCAAGCACCTCTTTTTGTGCCTAACTCCCTCATATCAAAAGACGAAAGCATATTTTATATTGCTTGTTTTCTTCGGCAAAAAAGTGCGGATGCCGGGACTCTCTTTGGAAAGAGGAACACCAGAATATCCACTGTCCCCTTTCCTCAACCCCTAAGGCAAACACCAATTGGGTGGAGAAAAAAATACTATCAATCCCTCCGTATTCATTGAAATTCCATAAGAGAGGATGTTTGGATTTCTCTTAGTATCCCTCTCCCTTCATCTTTGGTTTTGATTCTGGGGTGAACCCTCAGGGGGCCATAAGGATTAGATTAGTGCCC
>JAWAEW010000014.1:0-22123 GCA_038891035.1 Candidatus Anstonellaceae archaeon | reverse complement strand
TATGCTGGAAGGAAAAAATACGTAAGATATCTGGTTGAGCTTTCCTATTTCATAGAAGGCACGCCTTGGAAAGGGGAAAACTAGAACATCCGCAGTCCCCTTTCCTCAACCCCTAAGGCAAACACCAGTGGAAAGGGGAACACCAGCGTTTCTGTTGTCCCCTTTCCTCAACCCCTAAGGCAAACACCAGATAATTCAAATGGAAAAGAGGCGGAAATATCATTGATGTTCCATATCTTCATTGAAATTACATAAGAGAAGATATTGGGGTTTCTTTTAGTATCTCCTACCTTATCTTCGGTTTCCCTTGGGGGTGAACCCTTAGGGGGCCCTAAGGATTAGATTAGTGCCCCCTAGGGAATGGGCCCGCGCGGAATCGAACCGCGAATCTTCGCTGTGTAAGAGCGACGTCTTAACCATTGTCGAGCCTGGATTTGGCTATTCGACTACGGGCCCTTGCTTTCTGTTTTGGCTGCAAACAGCTAAAAAATGTGGCATTTTGCTTTATAAAATGTTCAAAGGAAAAAAGAATTATGCAAAAGAGGGTCAAATATCTCACCACTACTCCTGCTAAGCGAGTCGGCACTGAAATAAGGCGGGTTGCAGTAATTGCTGAGGAAGACATCACTGCGCAAAAGCTTGCTATGGCAGAGTACACCGCAAAAAAGTCAAAGAATATAAATGAGGTAAGAGAGGCGGTGCTGTTCCTTGAAAAAAATGGGGCTTTTGATATATTGGAAAGCATTGCAGGCTATGCAGAAGGTAGATGGAACTCGATTATTGCAATTGATGCGCTTGCAAGAAATCATCAATTTGAAAGGATAGCAAATGCGCTGTTTTATTGCATGCAAAAGAGAGCGATAAGATATGGCTTGCTAATACTAATTAGGCACAACCAACTAAATATGGTATACCATTGCGAAAAAGATTTGTTTCATTTCAAACAAGCAATCCGAGGGGTAAATAGGGAGCTTAGGTGGGTGGTTGAAAGCGCAATCAGGAAAAAAGACGTCCGGCTGCTTGCGCAGTTTGCATCATCTGACAACAACCAGAATTTTGATTTTGCTTCTCTTGTAAATCAAGCAAGAAAAAAGCTGGCTGAATTTGAGTCTTTCTCTAGTTCTTGCTGAGCTTCAAGAGAAACTTTTATATAGAAACCAGGAGCTTTTTCTTTGGTGATTGGTTATGGTGTTTGAAATGGCGCTTGACAAGTTTGCCACTGGTGCAAGCGGGTTTGTAGGCAATTTGCTTGAAGGGGTGGCTGCTTTTGCCATACTGGTTGTGATTCTTGCAATAGGCTGGGGCGTTGCTTATCTTCTTGGGAATGCACTCAAAGAGTTTTTTGCAAGGATACGCCTGGAGAAATTCTTAGAAAGCCACGGCGTGCATGATGCATTTTTGGGCTTTACATTCAGTGGAATCGCCGTGACGCTTTTGAAGCTGTACATAATGGTGGCTTTTCTGGGAATTGCTGCTGATGTAGTCAAGATTGGCCTAATAAGCACAATTGCCCTGCAAGCAATTGGGTATTTACCCATGCTGCTTCAAGGAGTAATAATCTTGATGGCTGCGCTCATGGCAGGAGACTACATAACTGACAAAATGAAAGAAAGCAAAAAGATACCGTTTGCCAATTCCCTTGCTATTCTAGTAGAGATTTTCATAGCGTACAATGCACTTGTGATTGCTTTGCCACTGCTTTTGCCTGCGGCAGACCCCTCTCTTCTGATTTGGTCTTTCCTGGTGCTCCTTTCTGCATTTGCAATTGCAGTTGGACTGGGCCTTGCAATTGCAATCGGACTTGGCCTAAAGGACGTGGTTGCTGAGGTTGCAAAGAAGCACAAGGACAAAATCAACCGGCTGCTTTGAGCTTTCTTTTCTTAAAAAGCAGAAATGCTGAGATTGCGTTAGTGAAGAAAATTACAAAAAGAGCAAACAATGGAAGGTCTATTGATGAAATGCCGTGAGAGGTAAATTTTTGGTGTGCAAACACTGAAAGCACTGCAGAGGTTAGCCCTCTGCCAGAGATAAATTCGAGTATTCTTTCTTCTTTTGCTTCTGGGGCAATAAAAAGAGCAAGCCTTGTGCAGACAAGTCGAAAAAAGGCAAGCGTAAGTGAACAGGCAAGGGCAATTGTTGCAAGCTCAAGAGGCTTTGGAGAATGGAATAGCAGCATCCCAAGATAAACAAAAAAGAAAGTTCTCAGGAAAAATGAAAGTTCGAATTGGAATCTTCTCATTTCATTGATTGATGGGTGGGAAAGATTGCCCAAAAAGAATGCAAAGATAAATACTGAAATTACTCCATTTGCACCTAATAACCCGCTCATGGCATAAAGAATTGCTGCAAGCCCAATTACCAGAAGATGTTGATGTTCTTCCTCGCTTTTAAACAAAAATGCTTTCCAGAATGCAGCAAAAACTGCTCCTGCCGCAACCGAAAGCAGCACCTCAAAAGCAAGCTCAAATGGAAGGAACTGAGGCTCTTTGCCAGAAATTGCAGCTGAAAGGGAGACTAATGCAAGCATAATTGAAAGAGCATCAGAAAATACTGCTTCAAGCTCACCTATTGCAGCTGCCTCTTTGCCTCTGCCTAATCCTGAAATGACGCTTAATGCAAGCTCTGGTGCAATTCCACCAAAAATTGAAGCTACAGTAAGCAAGACAAAAAGCTCTGCGCGGATTGCAAAATTAAGGATGACGAAAATAGAAAGGAATGAAAAGAAGAAGGAAAGCACTCCCAAAAGCAGTGCCTTATGCAGGTGCTTTGCATGCTCTATTGAAATGTTCAGCCCTTCACCAAGTATTATCATGAAAAGTGTAATTGCTGCAAAAGGCAGAGCAAATGCCGAAAGCGCCTGTATCGTTTGGGCTGGAATAAATAGGCCTGCTGCTATTCCAACCAGCATCAAAATGAAAAGGTCTGAAAGCCCTGTCTTTTTGAGGAAAAGTCTGCTTGCCAGACCAATCAGGATAAGAAGGCCAAGCGCACCAATTGCCTCCTCTTCACCTGCCATGAGGCAAATTCCCAAGCTAAATATAATAAATTGCCGCCAAATAAATTCGTGAGGCTGGAAAAATTCTTTTTGCGCAAACCGTCTGGCAAAAATGCAAAGAAGGCAGCACTTGAAGCATTGAGACAGGATGCATCAAAGGACATTACATCCGTATTTTGCATTAAAAGAAATGAAAGATGCCGTGCAAGGATTGTGGCAAAATCGGATTTTGTACTGTGCGGTACTTTTGAAGCAAATGAGATATTTTCTTCAAAAAAAGTTTCTTGCAAATGGAATTCTTCAGAAGGGGATGAAGTGAAGAAAGGCCAGGTTGTATGCCAACTTTACGGGAATTGTCGGGCGATTCTTGCCTGTGAAAGGGTGGCTCTGAATTTTCTGATGGTTCTTTCTGGAATAGCTACTGCAAGCAGGAAGGCAGCACAAAAGTATGGCAAATGGAAAGTGGCAGCCACAAGAAAAACATATCCTGGACTTTCGGATTCTTGCAAAAGGGCAGTTTTGGTTGGTGGGTGCTTGACCCATCGGCTGTCACTTGCAGATGGCATACTTGTAAAGGACAATCATCTTGCAATGATAAGAAAAAGAATGGGAAGAATTGAAGATGCAATCTGTGTAGCAATTTCCTCTTTTCCTAAAGGAAGATTTGTAGAAGTTGAAGTGTCCTCTGAAAAAGAGGCTGCCTTTGCGGCAAAATGTGGGGCAGATGCTATTTTGATTGACAATGTTGGGTGGAAAAGATTCAGCAAGATTGCCATAGCTGCAAGACAGGAAAATCCAAAAATCATTATAGAGGCCTCTGGGGGCATAACAATGCGAACTGCTGCCAAGTACTTTGAGGCAGGCGCAGATTTTGTTTCCACCAGCAAGCTTATTCTTGAAGCAAAGCCTGCAGACCTTTCACTTGAAATTGAAGAGGGCTAGTGCCACAAAAGGTTAGAATGAATATATTTACTGAGAGGAATGCTGTTTTTGCTTGTTTTATACTTTTCCCATATTTTTTCAAATTGCACAATTTGCTCTTTGTCTTTTCTGCTTAGATGCAGGCAGGCTGCAAGCTCAGCATTTTTTCTTAGACCACCACTTGAAAGATTAGGAGAGCCAAAAAGTATATAGTGGCGTTCATCGTTGGTGTTTTGCGCAGAAAGCCAATGCATCTTTATATGAAGAATTTCTTTTTTGTTTGGGCTAAGAAAAATATTGATTTCGAACCTATTCGGCGAGAATTTCTGCTGAATTTCATTTTGCAACGACCACAATTTCTTTACTGTTTTGAACATATCTTTGTCGTAGTCTAATCTTATAGTGAAGCTGACTGTTGAGTCATAGCTGAGAAATTCCTCCAAGGAAGGGCGTATTAACTCTATTCCTGCTTTTGAGGCATGGCCAATTAGGGTTTTCCAGCTGAGCTTTCCTGCAAAGTTTATGGCAAACTGAACTATTTGCCTCAGATGATCAAAAATAGTGGTTCCTTTGTTTTCAAAACTCAGCGGCTGATGGATTATTTCAATTTTCACAAAAAAACCAGACCATATTTTTGAGTATTTTTTATTTTAGATTCTTATTTAAAATGTATGCAACGATAGGAAATTGGCAGTCAAAAGTGACAGCCCCATCGTCTAGTGGTCAAGGACACGAGGCTCTGGTCAGAGTGGAGAGACCTCGGGACATCGGTTCGAATCCGATTGGGGCTATTAAGGCGTATAAGAATGGGCAAATCTAGGCGAGGCAAGAAAGAAGAGATTGGGAAGAAAGCAGTGTATATGACACAGTACAAGAATGCGGCATTGGAAGTTGCAAAAATGTATGAGCGCAAAGGCGAAAAGGTAGAAATAGAGAAAGAATATGACCAAAGCGGGGCGCCTATTTATGTTGTGTATATTTTTTTGAAAGGGATTTTATGAGCAAGGAATTGCAGCAGGAGGCCCTCGAGAAAGGAGAAGTTCAGATTCGTTGCAAAAGGGCAGGTATGTTCCAGCTGGTCGAATTCAAGATAAAACGGTTGGATTCGCCTGCAGGAAAAATCCCTTATTTGGTGGCAGAGCGCTTTGTGGATTTGCAGGAGCTTATAAGAATTGCAGAAGAGTATTCCTTACCTGTTTTATCTCCAAGTGGCAAGGTTTTCCCAAAAGGAAAGAAAGAATCTGATTTTGCAGGCCTTTAAGAAAGCAATTTTTTCAGCTTCGCAGATGTAATTGCTTCCTGCTCAAAAGCATCAGGAAAAGATACGGGCTTGCCTTTTTTCTTGCCGCCAAATATTGCTACAATCTCCTGTGCCACCTGCTTTTTTGAAAGAGAAGTCGTATCAATTTCCCAAACTTTCCTTCTGCCATAGTTTTTTTCAGAAAGCACTGTACAATAATCTAGGCATTCTGAAAGCACATTTGAGGATATCTTCTGATGAGAGTATTTCCTTTTTGCAAGCCTTCTTCGCAGGATTTTGGGATGGCATCGAAGCACTATTACTTTTTGGACGGGCAGACGGATTTCGCAGCCAAGATGGCCTTCGATGATCGCAGGCAGACTGCTTTGCTTTATTGCCTGGCAGATTGTTTCTTTGAGCAACCCAAGCCGCACTACCTTTGCTCCATCTGAATCAACACGAGAGTAAAGTTGTTCAGATTCGACCAGTTGGTTTATTTGTATCACCTTTGCCCCAAGCACCTTGGCTGCAAGCTTTGCGGCGGTGGTCTTGCCTGTTCCTGGCACACCTGTAAGAAGTATTGCTTTTTTGCCCATCTTCAAAGCCTCCTTGAAAGCTGTGCAAGGAATTTTTTTGCTCTCAAAAGTTCTTGTTTGCCTTTCCTTGTAAGTGCGTAATATTTGCGCCTCTCCTCAAATGAAGATGCAATAAGGCCTTCTGACTCCAACTTATAAAGCACAAAGTATATCATAAGCTTAGATGGCAAAAAGCCGAACTTCGAAAATATGTGCTGAGGCAGAGCATAGGCATATACTTTTTTCCTTTTCATTAGAGAGAGGATATAAATCCAGAGATTGCCGTGCGAAAGAAGCCTTCTAAGGCGGCTGAAAGGCTTGGAATGATGCTCAGCTTTGCTCCTCCCAAACACGAACTCCCCCCTCCTTGCCTTCTTTGTGGGCTTGCTTCATTTTTTCTGAAAGCTTCTGGCCGAAAGCTGTAGGATACCTTTGTGTGATGCATCCAAGGCAAAGGTTTTCTTTTCCTATTCCTATTGCATCCACTAAATCCTGCACAGATTGGTACACAAGGGAATCTGCACCAACCATTTTCCTTATCTCTTCTACGCTCTTGTTTGCAGCCACCAATTCACTATATGTTGGAAGGTCGATTCCATAAAAACACGGCCCGATAATTGGAGGGCAGGTGATTCTCAAGTGTATCTCCTTTGCTCCTGCATCCCTCACTAGCTTTACTATTGGACCCATAGTGGTGCCCCTCACTATTGAATCATCTATAAGCACCACTCTTTTCCCTTCGAGTATGTTTCGCACCGCATTCAGCTTGAGCCGCACAGCATCTGCTCTCTTTTGCTGCGAAGGCATGATAAATGTCCGGCCGACATACCTATTTTTAATCAGTCCTTCCGCAACTGGAATTCCGCTTTCTGCAGAATATCCTTCTACAGCGCTTCTTGCAGTGTCTGGTACTGGCACCACGATGTCTGCTTTTACTGGTGCTGCCTTTGCAAGCGCCTTCCCAAGCTTATAGCGAACTTCATAGACCCATCTTCCGTCCAATTTTGAGTCTGGGCGAGAAAAATAGACATATTCAAACATGCAGTGCTTGTGTTGGGATTTTCCTGCTAATTGGTTTCTTTTGATGCCAGCAGGAGAAACCAAGACAACTTCTCCTGGCTGCAAATCACCTTCAAGTTTACACGAGACTATATCAAGGGCTACCGACTCTGAGGCAAAGACGATTTCTTCCTTGCTTCTGCCAAAGCATAGCGGCCGGATCGCAAGAGGGTCGCGAAATGCTGCAAGCTCACCTTGGTTGCTTACGATAACAACAGAATATGCTCCATCCAACTTCTTCATCAGCTCCTGTATTGCCAAAAACCAATCATTGTGCTTTTTGTAAGCTTGCACAAAGACTGCCAAGATAAGCTCTGCGTCGCAGCTTGAGCTGAATTTATGACCTTGTTGCTCCATTTCTTTTCGCACTTTGCCATAGTTTGAAAGATTGCCATTGTGGGCAAGCGCAAATGACTTGTTCCCCAAAGAAGCCACGAATGGCTGGGCATCCTCTACGCCACCTGCCCCAATTGTTGGGTAGCGCACATGCCCTATTCCTGCAAAGCCTTTGAGGCTCTTTATGGACTCTGGCGTGAAGACGTCGGAAACCAGCCCAAGCCCTTTTATGCTGAAAAGCTCCTTTCCATTAGAAGTTGCAGCCCCTGCTGAATCCTGGCCTCGATGCTGAAGGTTCATCAGGCCCAAGTATATCTGGTGTGCAATCTCGCTTGAGGAAAATGAGTATATGCCAAATACCCCGCAGTATTCTTTCTTTTGGCTTCCCATATTTTTAATTTCGCCCAAAAGCTTTTGAATGTAATTTTCCAAGCAAGCACAATGAGGCTTTGGGTGCCTGCCCCAAAAAAAGACAGCCATAAGGGGCAAAATGGAGTAGTGCTGATGATAGGTGGCAGCAAAACCTACCATGGGGCACCTATCTTAGCTGCACTTGCTGCAATGAGGTTTTGCGACCTTGTTTATTTTTATTCTGTGCCGCAGAACGTAGAGGTCATAAAAAAAATGAAAATAGCTACTCCTAATGTAATTTGCATAGGCAAAAAAGAGCTTAAAGAAGTATTTTGCAGGGCGGACTGTATATTGATTGGAAACGGGATGGATGTTTCCGCTGAGACTGCAAGGATGGTTCGAAAGGTCTTGAAAAGCAAGAAAAAGTGTGTCCTTGATGCTGCTGCATTGCGAGTTTTGCCTCCTTTTCTTCTTCACTCAAACACTATTCTCACTCCTCATACAAAGGAATTTGAGGCAGCTTTTGGCAAGCCTGCTTCTGCCCAGGCTGTTGCAGAGATTTCACGAAGATGTGGCTGTACCATTTTGCTTAAAGGAAGGACAGATTTTGTTGCATCTTTTGGGAAAATCAATAAAATAAAAGGAGGAAATGCAGGCATGACAAAAGGAGGAACTGGCGATGTGCTTGCAGGCCTTGTTGCAGCCATTTTTTCAACCTGCCCAAGCCCCAAGGATGCCGCAATTACTGCTTCTTATCTAAACAAGAAGGCTGCAGAGCACCTTCACAAGGTTTTGGGTTGCTTTTTTTCATCAACTGATCTTGCTTTGGAGCTTGGTTTTGTGGCTGCCATGATGCATGAGTGTGGAAAACCAATCAAAAGAATTAAAAATAAGCAAAGAGAAGGTTGCGCAAGAGGTGAATAATATGAAAGATTGCCCACCAGGGAAAGAGTTCATATTTAAAATGCCGGACGGAAGGGTGGTTGGAAGGGCAAAAAATGTTGCTGAGCTTATACACCTGATAAAAACTGCTCCTCTTGAGGCGGTTTTGTTCCACGCACGGGGCGACCACTTTTCTCCTTGGCTTTCTATGCTTGGAGAGAACAAGCTAGTTGCCAAGCTCAAGAAAACAAAGATAGAAGAAAAAACTGCAAGGCTGATGCTACTTCGCGCACTAAAAGAATGAGCCTGCGATTTCATGAAGAGCAATCCGTCTTTCAGAAGAAAGATTTTAGCAACCCGCATAAGGAAAGCTCCATTGCCAAAAATAGCAGGATTTGAGCCTTCATCAGAAATGAAGCTTTGCGAGCTTGTTGAAAGCTATCGCACTTTGGGCTTTCAAGCTTCGCATCTGTGGAAGGCATCTAAGATAATAGAAAAGATGCAGCAGGAAAAGGCGACTATATTTTTGACTTTTACTTCGAATATGGTTTCGTCTGGCCTGCGCGAAATATTTGCATATTTGTGCAAGCACAAGTTGATAGATTGCATAGTCACCTCTACCGGTTCAGTAGAGGAAGATGCGATGAAGGCAAGCCAGCCATTTTTGCTTGGTAGTTTTGATGTGGATGATGAAGAGCTCAAAGCAAACGGCATGAACCGGATTGGAAATATCTTCGTTAAAGATGAACAATATGCTGAATTTGAGGAGAGACATTTGAAATTTATGGAAAAGATGTACCAAAAAAGCGGTGGAAAAATCTGCATGAGTCAGTATGTCCATGAGCTTGGTAAAACAATAAGAGATGAAAATTCTTTTCTTTACTGGTGCTCCAAAAACAATATTCCAATATTTTTGCCAGGCCCGCTTGATGGAGCAATAGGTGATCACTTCTATTATTTTAATCAGAGGCATTGGGAAAGGCCTTTTGTAGTAGATGCCGCAGAGGAGCTAAAAAGATTTTATGATATTGTGCTTGGGGCTGAAAAGGCAGGTGGCATCGTCCTTGGTGGTGGGATTGCAAAACACCATCTTATTGGTGCAGCCATACTTCGAAATGGGTTGGATTACGCAATATATATTTCAACTGGCACAGAATACGACGGCTCTCTTTCAGGAGCTAGACCTCGCGAGGCTGTATCCTGGAACAAGCTGAAAAAAATGGAAAATTCTGCTTTTGTTGAGGCAGAAGCCACACTAGTTTTTCCTTTGCTTGCAGCACTGATGCAAAGGAATAAAAATTAAATCCTGCTAAAAAGACGGTGGTGGAAATATGGCAAACGTGTATAAAGCATACATGAAAATCACATTTGCTGCTTTAGCCTTGGTTGTTTTGCTTGGTGCTGCAACAGCAGCTTTGTTGATTGAAAAGCAAACAAAGACTTTCCAAGCAGGCACTTGCTATATGCAAAAAGGAGAGCCTGCCTGCATTGCAGCAGGATGCTACTGGGATGACCTGAATAATTTTTGTATACCTTTGACTCCTTATATGAGGTGTATGATGCAAGGAGAGTGCGAATACTGCCAAACACAACAAGATTGTGAAAACTCACCTGGTGAATGCTACTGGTTTTCTCCGCTAAATCGATGTGACTATCGTTAAAACCAAAAAGAAGTTAAATTAGAGCGGCAAATTTAGTGCATGAAAGCACAGACTTCAGCAGAGTATTTGATTATTTTGGGTGTGGTGCTGCTAATTGCACTTGGTGTGATTTATCTTTTGGGTTTCTCACCTTTGGTGACATCAGATAGCACTATTGCTGAATCTATGGCATATTGGGGGAGCGCAAGGCCTATCAGTGTAGTGGATGCCAAAAGCTTTGTAGGGCCTGTATGCGGTCAAAATACAAACGCATATGTCCTGGTTTTAACCAATAACCAGCCAGACACACTCCGATTGACTGAGATAGAAATTGACAACGTTTCGCGTATCTTTTGCATGTATGGTTCAAATACGCCAAACAGCCAAGTTCAACTGGAAAGCGGCAAGGCAGTAAGGGTGAATGTAATTGGACCTTTCTGTCCGCAGGATAGTGTAAAGGAACTTTCACTTGCATTCACTTATTCAAGCGGCTATCTTGAAGGAAAAAGGCAGGCAGGAGGAAGAAAGCTTGCTTTGCGCTGCTCAAAAAGCACAAGTGGAGGAGGAGGCACCTGCGCACTTGGAAGCTGCACTTACTGCCAAACACTGCAAACCTGCGGGCAAGCAGGCTGCAGCTGGAGCAACGGCTGCTTTGAGCCGAATGAGGCTGACTGTGTGTATGAAAAATGCGGCGGCGGGGAGCAGTGCTGCGACTGCAATCCTGAAGGGTGCAACGTGGTTGCTTGCATCTCCTATCAGAATAGTTGTGCTGCCTACTGTCAGCAAAACTGCCCGTAGAAAACTGCGTTTTGGGCGGATTTATAAAAAATTGCATACTTGATTTTTCTATGGCTGATCTTTCCTTTTGCGCTCGCTATCCATTCACCAAAGAAGCAAAGGAATATGTTTCTTTAGCAAAGCTTCAGCTGAGTAGCATGATAATTGAAAAGGCCGAAAAAAGGGTGCAGGAGGCTCTTGAAACCGGAAAAATAAAGAAAGTTGCACAGCTTCCAGAGGCACAAGAAGAAGAGCTTGTGGTGTACGCAGCTTCAAGAATGATTGTTGCTGCAGCTTCCAATAGATATATTGCAAGCAGATATTGCGTTGCAGAGGCAAAGCGTGCTTCTGAATATCTCAGGGCGGATACGAAAGAAAATGTTCAGAAAGTTGCAGAAGAGCTTGATTTAGAGTTTGAAACTATTGGAGGTGGGATAAGGATTCCTTTTTGGCAATACCTCTCATTTAGCCCAAGATCATACGATTACAAGCTTTCTAACCGCAGGTTGAAAGGAGGATGGGTATGGGTAAATGCAAACGAACAAATAAGAATACTTGAAGAAGCAATACGCAAAAGGATGGAATTGACTCTTCCGGCAAAGCCTCAAGTCGGCATGCAAGTAAAAGAAGCGGCTGCAAGGATACTCAAAATTATGCCGAAGCTTGAGATGGCATCGACAAAGATAGGTCAGGAAAACTATCCTCCGTGTATAAGGAAACTGATTGAAGACCTTGCAATGAACATTAACGTGCCGCATACTGGAAGAGTTGCACTTGCAATATATCTGACGCATGCTGGGTTAAGCGTGGAAAAAATAGTGGACTTGTTCAGACATGCGCCAGATTTCTCAGAAAAAATCACACGCTATCAGGTGGAATACATCCGCTCTAAGAAATATTCAATGCCATCCTGCAGTACTATGGATGGGTACGGACTTTGCATTGCAGATTGTAGATGCGGCAATCCTATATTATACAAAGATTCGGTCCATGGGGCAAGACTAAGAAAAGAAGAAGGCGAGCGGCATGGCTGATGAAATGGCAATGGGGGCAGAAGAAAGATTTGTAAGGGAATCGTTTGCACAGCATTACAGGAAAGTTGTTCTTTCTGTCCATGCAGTTGAGCAGCGGGAATTTGGCTTTGGGGGCTGGGAAAAAAAGATTGAATTCAGGCATATTAAAATAAAAAGCGCAGCAGAACTTCAAGGAAAGCTTGCACTTGAGGCTCCGTTATATGTTTCTTATTCGGTAAGCTATTATGAATTTCCTGAGGCAAGGCCTATGCCAAAAAAGTCATGGCTTGGCGCAGACTTGGTTTTTGATTTGGATGCCCAACCTCATGAATGCGGAAAATTTACCTGCAGCGAGTGCTTGGAGAAAGTAAAGCACGACACAGCTCATCTGATTGAGGAATTCTTGATGGAGGATTTTGGGGTACAAAAACATGAGATTGAAGTGAATTTTTCAGGAAGCCGAGGTTATCATGTGCATGTGAGGAATTCGAATATATTGAAGCTGGATAGAGATGCACGGAGGGAAATAGCAGACTATATAAGCGGTGTTGGTGTTTCCTTTGATAGGTTTTTTTGGAAAGAAGGTAAAAAGCTTTTTGGTCCAACTCCGACGCAAGAAGGCTACGGAGGAAAGTTTGCAGCTTCCTTTTGCAAGAAGCTTGAGGATGAAAAATTTGCAAACTCAATTTGGAGAGGGCTAAAAAGTCAGAAAGGAAGGCTGGTGGAGGCTATTGGTCGGGGGGATTGGGGAAGTTGTGGCATACCTGGATTTGAAAAAAAGCTTCAGAAGGCATTTGAAGAAATGAAAAAGGAGCTTTCTGTAATGATTGACTCGAACGTGACTGCAGATGTCACCAAGCTCATCCGTCTTCCGGACAGCCTTCATGGGGGAAGCGGCCTGGTTGCAAAAAAAGTGAAAAATCTGGATGCGTTTGATCCGATGAGGGATGCTGTCGCTTTCGGCAAAGAAGAAGTGAAAATTAAGCTGCTTGAAAAGATACCTTCCCTTCTGATAGGTGACTTTTCTTTTGGGCCAGCAGATGCAGGGTGCGTGCTTGAGGTGCCAAAATTTGCTGCAATTTATCTCTTGTGCAAAAAGGCTGCAACTCTTGCTTAGTGTTTTTATTCTTTTTGAGGCTCAACAAAAAGGGGAGGAGGCGTTGATGGAGGAAATCACTTACAAGAACTTGCGCGATTTGGTTCGGGAAGAAAAATCCCAGCCCGGGCTGTGCAATCTTCCGCAAGACTTTTATGAATCTATCAAAGATTTTCTTGCAAACAAGTACAAAGAGCTGCAGACTCAGCGCTCAATTATGCAAATGAAAGAATTCGAAAATTCAATTGCAACCATCAAAGAAATTGCCGCCATAAGGAGGCAGAAGATACTTTTTGAGGCCTTACGAACTGGAGGGGCGCACACTAGCAAGGAGAGCATGACTAAAGAGGAACACGAGCTTTATGATAGGTTTTGTGACATAATAAGCCAGGAAAATGAAAGGATGGAGGCTATTTTATCTGGATTTGAAAAAGGGCATGCTGCAGCACAGGAGGCTGCTGCAGCCAGCAAGCTTAAAAAGGTAAGATTCACAAAAGACGTCCCAGCCTACATGGGGGCAGGAAGCAAAATATTTGGTCCTTTCAAAGGTGGCGAAGAAGGTCTTTTGCCCCCAGAGGAAGCGGAGTTGCTGGTAAAAGGCAAGCTTGCAGAGCTTGTTGATTGAGGAGATTGTGATGAAGCATCCAAAGGAGATAAGAGGATATTGCCCACATTGCAGAAAACACACTATCCACAAGGCAAGGCTTGCTTCAAAAAGCAAGGCACGCACGCTTGCAATTGGAACAAGAAAACATGAAAGAAAGCTAATGGGGCATGGAGGCAAAAGAGCAGGAAAGGTGCCTGTAAAAAAGCAAGGCGTAAGGCAAAAACTTATCCTGGAATGCCAGGAGTGCAAAAAGAAGCATGAGCGTGTGGTTGGAACAAGGACGAAAAAGAAGCTGGAACTTTCCGCATGAGGTGTTGGGATGAGCAAATTTCTGCGAGTAAAGTGTGTCTGTGGCAATGAGCAGAACATTTTCGGGAATGCAGCAAGCATTGTCAAATGCCTGGTATGTTCTGCAACGCTTGCAACATCCACAGGCTCCAAAGTGAAGCTTGCAGAGGGAGTAAAAGTAATCAAAGTACTATAAGGTTGTTGGATGACCAAACTACCTCAACAAGACGAACTTGTACTAATCACGGTGAAAAAAATAATGCCTTATGGAGCATTCTGCAGCCTGGATGAGTACGGTGGAAAAGAAGCATTTGTGCATATTTCAGAGGTTGCACCAAGATGGATAAAGAACATACATGAGTTTCTGAGTGAGGGCCAGCACTTGGTTGCTAAAGTTTGGAGAATCGATCCTGAGAAAAACCAGATTGACATTTCACTCAAAAGGGTAACTGAAGCAGAAAAAAAGGCAAAGCTGGAGGAAAGCAGACGTGAAAGGAGGGCAGAAAAACTTTTTGGAGTTGCACTCAAGCTTGCAAAGTCAACAAAAAACGAAGAAAATGTCGCCAGGCAAGCATTGAGTGAGCGCTATGGTACATTGATGGATGCTTTAGAGGCAATTGGAAAGGATGGACAGAACGCGCTAGAAGGACTCAGAATTGAAAAAGGGCTTGCAAAGGCTCTGCTTGAGGTTGCTGCAAAAAGCATCAAGAAGGCACGGGCAGAGGTTTCTGGAACTCTTACCTTGATTTCTTATGCTTCTGACGGTGTGGAGAGGATAAAGACAATCTTGAGTAGTGTACAGTATCCTGGGGTGGAGTTTTCCATTCACTATCTTGGCGCCCCAAAATACCAATTGAGAGTGATTGCAGATGACTACAAAAATGCAGAGAAGGCATTAAGTGAGATAGTTTCACAGATAAATTCTGCTGCAAAAAAAGCAGGGGCTATTGCGGAATTTTCAAGGGCACAGAAGTAGAAAGCCATTTAAATTCATATTTTTGTAATGGAGAACCATGAAAAGGATGAGGCGCTGCAGCGTATGCAATGCATATACTCTGGATGAGATTCATTGTGGGGCTGCAACAAGAAGCCCTCATCCTCCAAAATTCAGCCTGCAGGAAAAATATGCCAAATACCGCAGGCAAATGCAGGGAGAAAATGATTGAAACTACGATTGTGGAAAAAAAGAAAATACGTCTCAAAAACCCGATACTTATTGAGGGTCTACCCGGGATTGGGCTTGTAGGCAAGATTGCTGCAGACCATTTGATTGCAGAGCTTGGGGCAGAAAAATTTGCAGAGCTTTATTCACCACACTTTCCTCACCAAGTTCTGATGCAACGTAACGGAGTAATGAGGATGATAAAGAATAAGTTTTATGTTGCAAAGGGAAAAAACTCTGATCTGGTTATATTGGTGGGGGATGTTCAAGCGGTCACTTCTGAGGCCCAATACGAAGTAACTGGGAAGATATTGGATTTTGCGCAAAAGAAAGGAGTAAAGCTAATTATCACTCTTGGTGGATATGGTACCGGCAAAATGCCGACTGCGCCAAAAGTTTTTGGAGTAGTGACGCACAAGGAGATGATAGAAGAGTACAAAAAGCATGGAGTGATATTTGGAGAAAGCAGAGGCTCGATAATCGGTGCAGCTGGTCTTCTTTTGGGCCTAGGAAAAATAAGAAACATGAAAGGGATTTGCCTGATGGGAGAGACACATGGCGGATTTGTGGATGCACGCTCTGCTCAGGCAGTGCTTGAGATTTTGTCAAAAATATTAGGCATAAAGATTGATGTCAAAAAGCTTGACCAGAGAGCAAAGGAAAGTGAAATGTTTGCAAAGAAAATGGAAAAGGAAGCTGCATCTGGGAAGGGAATGCCTCCATTAGAAGCAACCAAGCATGACTTAAGCTATATCAGATAGTTTACCAGGGCACTTTTTTCAGGCCTATTTTGTGCGCCAAAATATTTGCAAGCACGTGCACAAAGTAGGTCAGAAATAAAAGCAAAATGAATGACTGTAGCGAAATTAAATGGGAGGCGAATGGATAAGAGAATAAAATTGCAAAAAGAAGGAAAGAAAGCTGGTCCAAAAGGAAGGACGGCTTTCCTTGTGGAATGCCTTGCCTTCTTTTTATGAAGCTTCCTACGAGGTCTCCTGTCATGGTGCCAAGGCCTAAAAGAAACCCAGCAAGCACATAGTGCGAAAACTCTGAAAAATAAAGGTCATATGCAGTATTTGAAAGCAGTAGCCCCTGTACACCCCCTATAACAATTGCAAGCAACACACCAGAAAGGAATCCTCGTATGGTTTTTCCGTCCCCAAAAATCCTTTTTTTGTCGGCAAGTTTCCTTTTTCCATCAATTGGCTCTCCTCCTCCAAGCAAAACAGGTACTGAGTTTGCAAAATAGGAGGGGAGTATAAAAAGAATGGTCTTTTCCAGCCAAAAATCCATTGCAATATTTTGGGAGTGAAGTTTATTAAGTTTTGAAATAAAAGTGGGTGGGGGATTTTTGTGGCTTCAAAAGAAAAGAGATCGTACATTTGGATTCTGGTTGCACTTATATTTGGTGCTTTTCTTGTGATCTCGCTTTTTTCGATAAGCCCTCCAGAAGGATGTGTAGGAGTAGTTGAAATAAAAGGACCTATAATTTATGAGGATGTGCCTGCCGGCCTGTTTTTTGACGAAATACGCGGAGCAAAAAGCATATCCAAGGACATATTAGATGCAGAAGAAAGAGATGAAATAAGAGCAGTGCTGGTTCTTATAGATTCGCCTGGAGGAAGCGTAGTTGCAAGCACTGAAATATACGAAGCTTTATCAAGCCTTAATAAGACTAAGGTTGCCCATATAAATGAGATTGGGACTTCTGGGGCTTATTTGATTGCAACCGCGACGGATTATATTGTTGCAAATCCAAATGCAATAACTGGAAGCATTGGCGCCCGCATGAGCTTTGCAGATATGAGCAGGCTCTTTGAAAAAATTGGCTACAACGAAACTGTGATTAAGACAGGAGAAATGAAGGACATAGGCACTCCTGCCCGTGCCATGAGCAAGGAAGAATATGAAGTGCTTTATGCTATTTTGAATGAGAGCTTTTCGCAATTTGTCGAGGCAATACGGAAGGGCAGAGGGGAGAGGCTAAATGAGAAGCTCTTTGAGCAAGTGCTTGATGCAAGAATTCTTTCTGGCAGGCAAGCGCAAAAAGTTGGTCTAGTTGATGAGCTTGGCAAAAAGGAGGATGCCCTAAGAAAGGCTGGTGAGCTTGCAGGAATAAAAGGCAAGCCTAAAGAATGCGTACTTTCAAGCACTCTGAAAAGAAGAAGTATGTTCGGCTCTCTTGTCTCTCAGCTTGAATACTATGCAAAATCAAAGTCTCTGCCCCAGCTTTCGTATAGCTAAAAGTGATAAGATGAAATGGGCGATTGCAGTGGTTGCAATTGCAGTGGCAATAATCATACTCGTTGTAATGAATCAGGGGCTTTCAAAGCCGCAGGCTTTTCCTGCAAACCAGCAGGCAATCCAGTCTCAGCAGATTACCCAAGAATGCCAAGAAAATCAAGTGCAAAATTGCACTAAAAATGGATGTCCGGGGACTCAGAGGTGCTATCGAGGCAGATGGGGTAGCTGTATCCTGCCAAAAAGGATTTGCAGCCCTGGAGAAAAAATTGGATGTAATTATGATGGATGTAAATTTGGGTATGCTGAATGCAACGAATGCGGAACTGCTTTTGGACCTTGCGTCTTGCGTCAAGAAGCAAATTGCAGTTAGCTATTTTTTCTTTTTGTGTTCCTGCTTGGCTGCAGCCTGCTTCTTCTCCTTTGCTTTTTCATGAAGTTTTTGCCTAATCGCCTCAAGTTCTGCTATTGCTTTGTCGATTTCTTCCTTGGTTTGTGCAAGCTCTTCCTCCTTTGCCTCAAAAACTTCACCTTGTGCCTCGCCGGTTTTGGGCTGTAGGGCTGACTTTTCTTCAAGCTGCTTCTTTCTGCTTTCAAGAATATTTCGGGTTGCCTCTTGTATGTCCTCTTCTTTCCCAAATGAGAATTGCTGGGTATAAAGTGGGGCTTGCGCTGTCTCTTGCTTTTGTTCTCCTTGCTGCTGATCGTCTTTTTGGGAAACTACAAAGTTGTAAAGAACAAGCGCAATCACTGCAATTGCAAAGATTGCTGCAACTATTGGAAAGATTCCTGCAAGCGCAGGCAAAACCTCTTTATCACCTAATACTGCTGCAGCTGCTGGTGGGGCAAGGGACTCCTCTTGAAGAACCACTTTGGTAGATACCGGCTGCTTGAGGCGGAATCCTTCTACTGAATAAGTATAAAAGCCGCTGCTTTCAGCAACGAATGAGGCAATTCCCTGGGAATTGGTTTTAACTGCCCTTTTTGTGCCGTCTGCAAGCTCTACAAAGACAGTTGCACCTGCAACTGGCTCATCAAGGGAGCTTCTTACTGCGATGTTTACTATTTGGCCTGCAGAAACTATAGAGGGTGCAGAAAGAGAAATAAGAACCGGTTCAGCAACTACTTTAAATGCTGGGAAATACTCACCGATCCTTTCAGCCTCAAACTGGTAAGAAAATGTTTTAGATTCTCCTGGTGCAAGGCGTGGAAGCTTCCAATAAACGATTTTGCCCTCGCTGCTTTCAGGCTCCTGCAAAAACTGTATCTTTACACCATCAGGAACGTAAGAGATACTTTCACCAAAAACCACATTTGTCCTTGTGATGCTTCCAATGTTTTGGACGGTGATTGAGACGCTTACTTTGTTTTGCAGTGGCGCAAACGGAGAGCCATACCCACCTAAAATAGCGCAAACATTGACCGGCCCTCTAAAGCATGGATTGGTATTCTCTTCGATTGTCAGTGTGCGATTGACCTTGAACCAACCATCCACTACGTATTGGGCGGAATAATTTGAAGCTGCAACTAATGAAAGCAGTAAAAAGGAAAGAAGCGCAAGTGTGAACTTTTTCATAAAGCACCTCCTTTATGCACTAAAAATTATTGGGGCATCCTTATATAAATCTTTGTATTTAGTGGAATTGTGTGGAACTAGTCCTGCCTTTTGTGCTGGCCCCTTTTGCCGAATAATTTCTTTTTGCGTTGATGTCTGAAAAGTGGTGCTTGAATAGAAGAGCCCTGATTTGATTGGTTAGATATTTTACTCTTAAACTCTTCCCACTCAAAGTTGACCTTAATTGCCCGGTTGTTTTCTATATCAATTAGCACAAATTTTTGGTTGCCTATCTGAAAATTCCGCAAAAGCAACCCACGTACCTCTTCAAGTCGCATGGTGTGCGCCATTGACGAGGTGATAAAAAAGCACAGAGATGCTTTTGAGTTGACAAGCTTGCCAAGCGATGCCTTGAACTCAGAAACATTTCCGAATTGGATCTCAAAGGCTGCTGAAGAACCATCTTTCCTCATAAAATAAAGCCAGCATGGAGATTGTGCTTCAAAATAGCCGAATTTGAATGCTATTTGGGAGTACTGCTCTGCAAGCGAATCCAGCAGGTTGTGTTGTGGTTTCTTGATTGCAATTATTTGATCAACAAAGTCCATATGCAAAAATAGCGCACTGCTCATTTAAAAATTAAGCATGAAAGAACATATTGGTGTTGGGATGACAATCTCCCTTGAGGATGGCACTTATTTGGTGAGACTTGCAAGAAAAGCAATAGAGACCTATTTTGAAGGTGGAAAAAAAATTTCTCCTGAAAAAAGCAGTGGTGTGCTTTCAGAGAAAAGAGGGGTATTTGTTACGCTTGAGGAATACCCATCCAAAGAGCTGAGAGGATGCATAGGCTATCCGCTTCCTATCAAAGAGCTTGGGCTTGCAGTAATTGACTGCGCTATTTCTGCTGCCTTTGATGACCCAAGATTTGCACCTCTTGAAAAATATGAACTTGAGAAATGCATTGTTGAGGTAAGTGTGCTTACTGTGCCACAAGAGATAAAGGTCCGCATACCTTCAGAATATCCAAACAAAATAAAGATCGGCCGGGACGGACTTATTATCGAATATGGCTATGCTTCAGGTCTTCTGCTTCCACAGGTTCCTGTGGAGTGGAACTGGAATGAAAAGGAATTTCTTTCGCATTTATGCCAAAAAGCAGGCCTTCCACAAGATATGTGGATGTCGCCTTCTGCAAAGATAAAGAAGTTTGAGGCAGAAATTTTCTGTGAGGAAAAGCCCGCAGGCAGGGTGGTGCGCAAAAAACTGGTGCGCTGAGGTAGGTTTTTTGGAAATTAGGATAAGCAAAACAAAAGAAGGGTTTGCAATTTCTGGCAATTTGCCTCCTGAACTTTCTCCTGGTGAGTTTGAGATTTTCCCCCTTAAAGAAGGGGCTTATTTGCTCTTGGCGAAGGGATTTATAGAAAGCAGAGGCAAACAAGTTGGACCATCGACATTTTCTGAGCAGGAAAAGGAAGTTTTGCGCAAGCTTTTGAATGTGAGATTTGAAAAAAGGACTCCAAAGGAAATAGGTAGAATGTTGACTACCCAGGAGCAAAGAGTGCTTGCTGGCTTGATGGAAAAGAGGATAGTGCACATTTTCAAGGACCAAAGATATCCTGAAGGCGTTTATTCGATTGCAGAAGCAGCATTTAATGCAGTGAAGGAACAGCAGCCATCACAAAAAGAAGTCTTATCGCCCCAGCAGCATTTTGAAAAACATGGCTGGGTGATTATAGAAGAAGAAAGCCAAGCGCGCGCTTTGGCAAACAACTATGCAGAGGAGATGAAGAGTGGCTACATAATGGGCACGCGCTCATTTGACAAGAAATTCTACTTCGTAAGCAAGCAGTTTTACCAGAGTTGGGAAAAGAAAGCTCTTCTTGCACTATCAAAAACAGAAAAAAGCGTGGAAGAAGTGTCTGCTGAAATTGGGCTTCCAGCTGATGCATGCAAGTGCATTCTTGTCCATCTGTGCGAAAGCGGAGAGGCTATGGAAAAGCAAAAAGGCAGGTATAGCAAGGCTTGATTTGATGATTAAAATAAGGGATGCACTTCATGGGAATGTTTCTCTTACCTCCCTTGAAGAGGAGGTACTAGACAGCTGGCATATGCAAAGGCTTCGTGGAATAAGGCAGCTTGCAGCAGCCTATCTGGTTTATCCTGGGGCGAACCACACGCGCTTTGAGCATTCGATAGGAACGCTTGCATTGGCAGACCGGATTTGTAAGGAACTTGAGCTGGATGGGGAAAGGACCCAGATGGTGCGCCTGGCTGCTTTGCTGCACGACGTTGGTCATGTTTGCTTTTCCCATGAGGCAGAATATGTGCTTGCAAAGCATATAGGGACCCATGAAGAAATTGGAAAAAAGATAATGCTCAAAAGCGAAATTGCAGATATCATAGGAAAGCAGTTTTCTGCAAGAAAAATTGCTTATTTGTGCGACCAGCCGCTTGGCAAAATAATCAGCTCAGACATAGGTGCAGACAGAATGGATTATCTGCTGAGAGATTCGCATTATACTGGAGTAGCGTACGGGGTGATAGATGCAGACAGAATTACAAGCTGCCTAGAATTTTCAGGTAAGCAACTTGTTCTGCAAGAGAGGGGGTTGGAGGCCGCTGAATCTTTGCTTGTTGCAAGATATACCATGTTTTTTACTGTCTATTTGCACAAGACTGTAAGGATTGCAAACAGGATGATACAGGAGGGCATAAGTGCGGCTATAAAAGAGGGGGGACTGGAGCCTGAGGCTGCATTAGAGATGACTGATGCACAGATGCTGCATGCACTTTTGCAAATAAAAGGAAGCAGAAAATATGCAGAAAGTATAATGAAAAGGAAGCTTTACAAGAAAGCGTTCAGTAGTGGGCGGTTGGAATTGGCAGGCATGCAGCAAGAGCTTGAAGAACACCTAAGCAACACCTGCGGCTGTGAGGTGCTTTTGGATTTCCCAAGCATTAAGCTTGGATCATCTATAAATGTGAAGTGCTCTGATGGCCTTGTGCCACTTTCAGAGTGCTCGCAACTGGTTGCATCGCTTGAAAAAATACAGAGGCTGGAAGCACTTGTAATCTGCCCCAAACAGTATGTAAAGAAGGTGGCAAAGGAAGCCGAAGCGCTTTTTTCTAGAATTTAGCGCATGATGATGAACTCAGCTATTTTTACAAGTAATATGAATGCAACTGCAAAAAGCACAACTGCCCTGGGATTGAACTTTATGCCGCCGAGGTTAGTGTTTGGGGTTATTCCCAATATGCCTGCAGATGACTGAGGGCTGCTTATGGTTATTCTATCTACACTCATACGAATAGATGGCATGGCTGAAGTTTAAAAACCTAATTTCCATCATCAAACCCATGTTTGGCACATCTGGAATAAGAG
>JAWAEW010000013.1:0-23402 GCA_038891035.1 Candidatus Anstonellaceae archaeon | reverse complement strand
TTTCCCTTGGGGGTGAACCCTTAGGGGGCCATAAGGATTAGATTAGTGCCCCCTAGGGAATGGGCCCGCGCGGATTCGAACCGCGAATCTTCGCTGTGTGAGAGCGACGTGTTAGCCAGTGTGGGTCTGCAAGACTTTCCACTACGGGCCCTTACGCTGTTATTTGGCTATTTAAATATTAAACTTTGCCAACAGCCATCGGATTATAAATTTTGATTTGCACAGCAAAACATTATGGACAAGGATCAACTCCGAGCAAAGTTTGCCTCTGAGTGGGAAAAACACTACAAGGTCGAGACATTAATCGAAAGAGGCTTTTTTAGGCAAAAATGTGGCAAGTGTGGCAGGCACTTCTGGGCAGTGCAGCAAAGAGAGATTTGCTCAGATGCAGCCTGCATGGGATATAAATTCATCGGAAAGAAAATGGCCAAAGAGCCTCTTGAATACGTGCAAACATGGAAAAAAATCGAAGAATACTTCACAAATAACGGCCACACTTCGCTTGAATCGTACCCAACAGTTGCAAGATGGAGAGATGACTTATACTTTACAATTGCTTCAATTTCAGATTTTCAGCCTTACGTAGTTTCAGGCGAGGTAGATCCACCTGCAAATCCACTTATAATCCCGCAAGAATGCATTAGGTTTCCGGATATTTCAAACGTAGGCGTTACTGGAAGACACTACACTACATTTGTCATGGTCGGCCAGCATGCTTTCAATACTAAAAAGACAGGGCAATTTTACTGGAAAGATGAAGCAATTACGCATGATTTAGGATACCTCTCCTACCTTGGGATAAACGAGGAGCATTTGGTATTTAATGAGGATGTTTGGGTAGGAGGAGGTAACTTTGGTCCTTGCATAGAATATTTTGCGGACGGCCTTGAGCTTGGCAATTGTGTTTTTATGCAATTTGAGGAACTGCCAGATGGCGGATTCCGCGAGCTTTCCACAAAAGTAATAGATATGGGGGCAGGACTGGAGAGGCTTTGCTGGATAACTTGGGGGTCGCCTGTAAGCTATGACGTAGTATTTGGGCCAGCAATCCAAAAAATAAAGCAAAATGCAGGAATAAAGGTAGATGAAAAACTCTTTTTGGACTATGCCAAACTTTCAGGCTCACTTGATGCAGACGAATCCGCATCGAAATTCTTGCAAACAAGAGAAGAAATTGCAAAGCAGCTTGGAGTAAGCAGCCAAGAACTTGTAAGTACATTCGCCCCACTTCATGCAGCATATGCATGCGCGGATCATCTCAAAACTATTCTATTCACTTCTACAGACGGGATGCTGCCTTCAAATTCTGGCGGAGGATACAACCTCAGGATGATCTTGCGCAGAGTATTTGGATTTGATGGGGAATTTTCATTGGGCTTGAGATACGAAGAAGTCCTTGAAGCCCACGCATATCACCTGCGTGACCTCTTTCCAAAGCTGAAAGAAGGAGTGCAGACGGCAATTGAGATTGTAGATGAAGAAAGAAAGAAATATCTGGCAAGCAAAGAGAAAAGCAAAGGAAAGGTTGCAAACCTGCTTGCAAAAGGAAAGTCGCTTTCCTTAAACGAGCTAAAGAAGCTTTACGAGTCTGACGGTATACCCGTGGAGCTTGTAGCAGAAATTGCAAAAGAAAAAGGAGTTAAAGTAGAAATTCCAGAAAACTTCTATTCTTTAGTGCGTAAAGCAGATGAGACTGGCAGCCCAGCTATGCCTTCTGTAGATGTTGAGGGTCTGCAAAAGACAAACACCATGTTTTATGATGGTGTGGAAGAGTTTGATGCAACTGTTCTAGCTGTGAAAGGAGACTTCGTAATACTTGATGCAACTGCCTTTTATCCTGAAGGAGGTGGACAAATATACGATATTGGTTGGTTGAATAATAAGAGAGTAATTAATGTTCAAAAGGAAAAGGGTGTAATTTTACATCAGGTAGAAGATGCATCCTCATTTAAGGTAGGACAGCGTGTTCATGGAAAAGTAGATGGCAAAAGAAGAAGGCAAATCGCAATTCACCATACTTGCATCCACTTAATTAATGCTTGTGCCAGGCAGGTGCTTGGGCCGCACATATGGCAGGCAGGTGCTTACAAAGATGAACACAAGGCACACATTGACTTGACTCATTTCCGCAAAATAACTCAGGAAGAACTGGATAAAATAGAAGAGCTTGCAAATTCGTATGTGCTTGCCGATCTTCCGATAAAGACAGAGGTGCTTGGACGAATTGAAGCAGAAAGGAAATATGGTTTTCGTCTATATCAGGGAGGAGCAGTGCCTGGCAAAGAATTACGGGTTGTCTCTATCGGAGATATTGACCATCAGGCATGTGGTGGAACCCACAATTACAATAAGTCAACAGCAGCATTTGGCTTCATCAAGATCATTAAAAGGGAAGGGATTCAAGACGGCGTTGAAAGAGTAATAATAAAGGCAGGTCTTGAAGCAGTAAAATATGTGCAAGAACGTGAAAGGCTGCTCAAAGAGGCTGCCGAAGCGCTAGCGGTGCCCGAAACGCATCTAAAAGCAACCGCCATGCGCTTCTTCTCAGAATGGAAAGAAAAAAGCAAAGAAGTGGAAAAGCTGCACGGGATTCTTTCTAAGCTAGTTGCAGAAGTAGAAGTAAAGAAAGCGAAAGAACAGAATACAAAGCAAATCGTTCTCCTTAATACAGACTATTCACAAAAGCTAATGGAAGAAATTGCCAGCAAAATTTCTTCAGCAGGATTTGCAGCAGTAATTTCAAACAAAGAAGGAATGATAGTTGCAGCCACTCCAAAGGAGCTTGGCCTTGATGCAATACAGCTTCTGAAGTCATTTAATGCAAAAGGAGGCGGATCTTCTCTTTTTGCAAGAGGCAAGATAAACCCTACCTGACGGGCTCGTAATAATTTTCTGAAGAAGAAAAAAAGTGCGATTTGATAAAATTTGACGCATGGAAGACAAGATATTTCAGGTAGCCCCATTTGCGGACCCTTCTTAATGAAACTTTAACTTTCGCATCGCTTACAAAGGCAAACCTGCCTACTTTTCTGAGCCTTACTGCAAGTTCTGT
This sequence comes from Candidatus Anstonellaceae archaeon, assembly GCA_038891035.1. Taxonomy (GTDB): domain Archaea; phylum Micrarchaeota; class Micrarchaeia; order Anstonellales; family Anstonellaceae; genus UBA10161. The sequence goes on along the minus strand of JAWAEW010000013.1, from coordinate 20,350 downwards.
ATCCTCTCCGGTCACTAAGGAAGGATTGAATCCGCCGGCCTTAAAGTAAATGCTTTTTTTGCATGCTAGGTTCTCTGCATAAACATAAGGTAAACCAATTTTATCCATTATCTTTGCAAGGGGCTCGATAAATGAGATTGCTGCTTCATCCAGCCAAGTTCCATCCAATGCGCAAATTTTGCCCAAAACCCAGTCGGCTTCACCCTTTTGAATGGGTGCGATGATTTTTTCTAACCAATCTTTTTCTGCCTCCACATCCGCACCAGTAAATACAAGGATTTCTCCTTTTGCAACAAGCGATGCCGTATGCCTTGCTGCTGCCGCCGTTTTGCAGTTTTTTTGAAGGACTTTTGCACCATATTGCTTGGCTATTTTGGCAGTTTTATCTTTGCTCTCCCCATCTCCTATTACTATCTCATAGTCAGCGAAGCTTTGATTTTTGATTGAAGCCAGTGCTCTGCCAATATATTTTTCCTCATTATAAGTAGGAATAATTATTGATACAAGCGGCTTTTTCAATCAATCACCTCAAAAGCACTGCTTTCTTTTCACATACAGCCATCTTTATTATTTGTTTAGGTTTACGCGTAAAATTTAGTGGCTTTTCTGAAAATACTGTCCGCCCAACCATTGCCATGCTTGCAGAAGTATTCATCTCAAGTTCTCTGGCGCACCAGTCTGCAAGACCAGAAGAAATTGCAAATTCCCTTGAAAATTCTAAGAACCTGCTCCAGCTTGGCTGCTGAGAAAGCCTCTTAAGTGCTTTTTTGCCTGCAAAATTGACCCTTCTTATCCATTCTGGATCCCACACTACTGATGAAGTTTTAATTGGCGCAAAGAATGCAATGTAAAGCTCTCTTCTTGCAAGAGGCACCCTAATTGGTCTGCTTTTTAGGTTTTTTCTAATCAAAAAGCCTCCGATCGCAGCCGCATCCACTCCAGAAAGTCCAGTTCCGCATTCGACTTCTGCATCATGTGCAATTTTTATGCATTGACTGAAAGAAAGCCCTGCCCCAAGAAACTCATTTAAGGCAAGCGAAAGCGACAGTGCCCCTGCGGCACTCATCCCAAGCCCAAATCCAATTGGCAGACTACAGTGATGTCTTACTTCAACATGAAAATTGTAAAGCCGCCGATATTTTTCTATCACTGCAAAGGAAACTTTTGCTTGTCTTTTTTCTTGGTTTATGAAAACAATCGTTTTGCCTGCTTCTGAGACCTCTGTTGTCATTCCTTTCTCAAGCGAGACGCCTGCTCCAGCAGCATCTCCTTTTCCTATCGTAAATATTCCTGTCAAGTAAGCAGGACAAAATGAGGCTGCCTTTTGCATGAAATTGTGGCACTCTAAACCCATTTAAATATTGGGCTTCAGAAAAATGCAGGTCGGGCCTGTAGTCGAATGGTAAGACGTCTGCTTGACGTGCAGAAGATTCGCGGTTCGATTCCGCGCGGGCCCATGCCCTAGGGGGCACTAATCTAATCCTTAGGGCCCCCTGAGGGTTCACCCCCAAAGGGAAACCAAAGATAAGGTAGGAGATACTAAAAGAAACCCCAATATCTTCTCTTATGTAATTTCAATGAAGATATGGAGCATCAATGATATTTCCGCCTCTTTTCCATTTGAATTATCTGGTGTTTGCCTTAGGGGTTGAGGAAAGGGGACAACAGAAACGCTGGTGTTCCCCTTTCCAAAGGATTTTAATCGAATATGATAAAATAAAGCCGCAGGGGTACCAGAGTCCGGTCAAATGGGCGGGACTTAAGAAGGTTTGGGGAAATCCCGTGGCTTAGGCCTTCGGGGGTTCAAATCCCTCCCCCTGCACTAGCAAATTTTCATTTTTTAAAATTGTCATTGATAAAGCCCACGGGATTTTGAGCGTCTCTTGCTTTTTAGTTAGAGGTCAAAAAATATGACTATTCGCTTGAAAAAGTTGCAAGTTGCATCTGCGCTATCAATCAACCTGCTCATCCGAAAAGAAATTTTGCTTTATTCTTTCTGATGGCGGGTAGGAGTATAAAAATAGACAAGCTATCATTTAGCAACAACTCTTCAGCTTTGATAACTGCTCTTTTGGGGTTTACAATTTCAAAAATTTATATTCCTGTAAAAAAAGGAGGGATGAGAGGGGCTTGGAGATTATTAGATAGAAGGTTGAATTTATTTATGACAAGCTGCCTTCCTTAATAGAAGAACTAGGCAAAGTGAAAGATGCAATCTTGACCGGCCTGGAGCGATCTAAAAATGAGAAGAAAAAACGCTGTAAATTTTGCGTAAAAGCAAAAGTGCTGCTCTTTTAACGGAATGCGCAAAAAAGAGACGAAAAAGAATTTGTATTTAGAAATAGATATAAATGAATAACGCTCAAAATTACAAGAAGCAGAGGTGTGGGAATATGCAAAGAAATGTAGGAAAGATAATTATAAAGGAAGTCGCAACTTTTGATGGCAACCAAGGAAAGGAATATCGCCAGATAATAGATATTGCCTCAAAGGGTGGAAGGCTTCTTTCTTTGGAAGAATATGTTTCCAATAGAGCAGAAATAGTAAAATATTTTAGAAAAGCATTGCCTGCTGCATCAAATATGCACTGCTCATATGCACCACCGGATGCAACTTTTGCTGACGCGGCACACCAATACGGCAGTAGATACGCTGGGTATCACGTTTCTGAGGATTTGAGAAGTGGGGAAAAGATATTGTTTCCACTGCCAAGCAGAATTTGGATGAATCAGCAATTGGTAAACCCGGTATCCATGACTAATATTGCAATAATAATAATGCTTGAAATGGACGGCAAGCCGACTTTAGCTTATGAATATGACCCGAAAAGAAAGGAAACCCTAATTCATATAAATGACATCAACGCCATTCAGATTATTGCCTTCCCCACTGAAAGCGGCTGGTATAGATTCACATCTGTGAGAGGCTTCGAAAAAGCTTCTGGACCGGATTCTTACCGTGCTTTTTACCTTTGGAGAAGCAACAGGAATTGGAATGGGATTCTTTCTTTAGGTAGAATAGTTCGGGATTTCACTTATTCTGGTGAATCTATAGGAGCAGATCATCGTCCTTCCTATCATTTGGGGATTTTGACCGTTGAAAAATTGCAAGAGAGCCAAATAACAAGCGGCTGCTCTGTCTGAAGACTTATTTGCTAGGCATAAGCCTTTTGAATATTGCGGTGATTAAGTTCAGAAATTGCTGAAGGGAGACAGCATGGAATTAGTTGCACAGATAAAAGAGTTCTTGATCGATCCATTTAACCGCTATTTGGTTGCAGCACTGTTGATCCTTGGTCTTGTGCTTCTTCTTTTTCCACAGCAAGAGCAAGTGGCAGCAGAGAAGGATGAAAACTTTCGGATATACTACTTTTATCTTCCAACCTGCCCTCATTGTGCACAACAAAAAATCTTCAACCAAAAACTGATGGAAGAATTTTCAGAAATTGAATTTGTTTCATATGATGCAAGCACACCTTACGGAGCGTCCTTATTGAAAAATAAAACTGCGCAATATGGCTTGGATACAAAAAATCTGCAAGTTCCTGCCACGTTTTTTGGAAATTGGTCATTTATAGGGTATGAATCTGAAGAAACAACAGGCAAAAAAATAAAGGAAGCATTAATGCAGTATTTGCAACAAACCTCGTCTACCGCACCTCCAGAAGTCTCAGTTGAAAAAACTCTTGAGGTTGAGCTTCCCTTGATTGGAAAGATAGATCCAAGGAAATATTCTTTGCCTCTTCTTGCCATTGTGCTTGGCTTGGTTGATGGCTTTAATCCCTGCGCCATGTGGGTGCTGGTATATCTTATTGCATTAGTGATGAATCTGAATGACAGGACAAAAATTTGGATTATTGTAGGGAGTTTTGTTGCAGCCTCAGGAATTCTTTATTTCCTATTTATGACTGCATGGCTGAATGCGTTTCTTTTAGTAGGTTATATTAGGCCTTTGACAATTGCAATTGGGCTTATTGCTCTTGGAGGGGGGATTCTTTCTGTGCGCGAATACATAAAAACAAAGGGAGAAATTGTTTGCAAAGTAGGTGATCCTAACCAAAAGAAAAGCCTGATAAAAAAGATGGAAGAGGTGGTGGCCTCGCCGACAAATTTGGCAACTATTCTAGGAATAATCGCTCTTGCATTTGTAGTAAATTCTATTGAATTTGTCTGTTCGTCTGCAATACCAGCAGTATTTACGCAAGTTCTTGCACTTTCAAACTTGTCTTTTTGGGAGTATTATGCTTACATTGCGCTTTATGACTTTTTCTTTATGCTTGATGATTTGATAGTGTTTGGGCTTGCTGCTTTTGCAGTTTCAGGAGAAATCGGACAAAGGTATGCAAAATACTGCAAAATAGTAGGAGGGGTTCTACTTCTCATTCTTGGCTTGGTTCTTCTTTTTGCACCCAATCTACTAAGATAATTCAGTCTGAGTCTTTTCTTTTACCCAAAAGAAAGTCAAGTTGCAAAAGAGCCGACGAAGAATCGCCACACATTTTTGCAAGCTCCAAATTCTTGCGTGCGGAGTCCTCCTCTTCCACTTGTTCATCCAAGAACCAATTCAGAAAGGAAAGGGTTGCTTTGTCAGACTCTTTTTGCGCAAGCTCCACCAATTCCTCTATTCTTTTGCTGTTTTTCTGTTCATGTGCCAACGCAGCCTCAAATGCCGCAACCACCGAGGTGAATTCTGACTTGGGTGCAGGCAAAGCCTCAAGCTTCACCGTTCCTCCTCTCTGATTTACATAATCAAAGATTTTCATTGCATGCTTCAGCTCTTCTTCTGCTTGTTTTCTCATCCATGACGCACAACCAAGCAAGGTCTTTGACTCAAAGAAAGCAGAAAGTGAAAGGTAAGTGTACCAAGCTTCAAGTTCAGATGTTATTTGGCGGTTCAACTCTTGATGTATCTTGCTGCTAAGCTCCATTTATTGCACCTCCTTGAATCTCTTTTCCACTTCTTCCCAATTGACTACGTTCCACCAGTTGTCAACATATGCTGCACGGTTGTTTTGGTATTTCAAATAATATGCATGCTCCCAAACATCTAGCACAAGCAAAGGCTTGCTTCCTTGGACAGTTAGCTTTTGGTGGTTTTCTGCCTGAAGAACAAGTAGCCTTTTCCCAAAAGGCTCCCACGCAAGAATTGCCCAGCCGTTCCCTTCCACAGCCTTTGCAGCCTCAGAAAAAGTTTTTTTGAAAGCTTCCATTGAACCGAAATCCTTGACTATCTGTGAGTAAAATTCTCCTGAGGTTGGCTCTTTGCTTTTTTGAGGAGGGCACATAACTGACCAGAAGATGCAGTGCATCGTATGTCCTGAGCCATGGAAAGCTATTTGGCGCATGAGGAATTGAATTGAGGAGAAATCACCTTTTTCATGTGCTTCCTTAAGCTTTTTGAGGGCCGCATTCAGACCGTTTACATAAGCTTGATGATGCTTTGTATGGTGCAAGCGCATTGTGGTCTCATCTATGTAGGGTTCAAGCGCATTGTATGCATATGGCAAATCAGGCAATTTGTATTCTTCCATAAAATCACCTCTTCAAAAGCAGTGAATGAATAAGAAGGCGCAATATTAAAACGCTTCCTACTTAACAATTGTTATCCATACATCTGTCCAAGACTGGATTCTTCCTGTATCTTCTTGTATTCACTGTGTACCGACTTTACCTTGTTTAAGGCTTCTTTGACTTTGTTATCTATTGCTTTTGCCTCATCTTCAAGTGTCTTAGTCTCAAGCTCAAATCCCAGAAGAACTCTTAAAACATCAAGCACCATTGCAGCAGCCTTAGGATCCATATATCCTTCATGAGATTCTGCTAAAAGCGATATGACTGGGTATTTTTCAACTGCACCTTTTGCCAAGAGCATTCCTGTAACACCTGTGGTTGCACCTTCCTTTATCATCTTCACCGATGGTATTTTTTCCAGCTGTGAAATGAGGCTTGGCATTGAGGCGATTGCATAGACTTCATCTTGCTCTCCCTTTATAGGTATGCCTCCAAGCGAGATTATCTTGCTTATTCTGTTTTTTCTTGCAAATTCGTAGATCGCCTCTGCAAGTTCATTGACAGCTGCTATTGGAATTACGAATTCTGAAACAAAAACGATCATATTGTGCTTTTTGGAAAAATACATCCGAGCAGGATAGAGTGGCTGCCGATTGTGAATTGCTGCAAGTGGAGGAAAATGCTCGCTTGTAATATATCCTAGAGGTTCCATTTTGAGCTTTTCAATTAGATAGCTTGCAGCAATAGTACCAACTAAACCAAGGCCAGGAAACCCCTCTACCAAGACCGGATTTTTTAGCTTTGGCTTTGAAAGCATGTGGAACTTAATTGCCATTCCTTTCACCCACTAAAGCAACAGATACAAACTTTTTAAAAGCACATGAAAGCGAAAGCGTGATGGCTATCCGGAGGTGGGAAGTCCACCACTACCTCCACCACCGCTACTTACTACACATACTCCATTGTTGCAAACATACCCTGCTGAACAGCAAGTATTTCCACAAGGAGTCTGGCCGGTTTGGCAAGAGATAGAACAAGAGATATTTCCACCGTACATTATTTTGAGCACTTCAGGAGTAACTACCACAATCAAAATTCCAATCACTGCACCGACTAATGCTGCAGTTGCCCAGACATTTGCACGGGCACGGGTTTCAGCACCCATCATCTGTCCACCTGCATAAACTACTCCAGCAAAGACAATCATAAGCATGGAGACTACAGCAACAAGATTTACAATACTTTTGCAGAATTCTCTGGCAGCATTTTTTACTTGTTGGACTGGATCGTTTGTGGATTGAGCAAAAAGAATTCCGGATAAAAGCAGAATTGAAAGAAATACAGCCTTGTTCATAAGAACACCTCTTACATTATGGGGACTTTAAGGAGAGACAGGACTAGGACAGCCGTTGCCGCTCCAAGTCACTCCAGTATTAGATAGCATAAGTTGCAGAACTTTAGGAGTAACTACCACAATCAAAATTCCAATCACTGCACCAACTAATGCTGCGGTTGCCCAGACATTTGCACGGGCACGGGTTTCAGCACCCATCATTTGGCCGCCAGCATAAACTACGCCGGCAAATACTATCATTAGCATGGAGATTATTGGAAGAAGGTTCATGATGCCTTCACAAAAAGTTTGGAGGGCGGTACCTATTGTATTATCAAATAAACCGGCATTCGCAGAACTCAACGCTATACTTAGTCCAAGAACCAAAAGCAACCATCTTCCCATATAACCACTCGCTATCAATTAGTTATGAAAGATTTTTAAAGCCACCTCTATTCTGCCTCGCAAGATATGGTCCCTGCCTCGCCATATATTGTCTGAAGCACTGGCTGTGCTACGACTACAATCAAAATAGCAATGAGTGCGCCTGTAAGGCATGCGGTTGCCCAGACATTTGCACGGGCACGGGTTTCAGCTCCAAGCATCTGGCCTGCAGCATAAATCACTCCTCCCATCACAAGCATAAGCATTGCCACAACAGGAAGCAAGCTTTTGAGATTGGTGCAAAATTGTGAAGCTGCAGTGATAACTGGGCCGAGCATTTGTGAGGAATTAGCATAAAGTAGCCCAAAAGCCAAAAGAACTATCCAATATTTCATTTTCTCACCTTTGATAGGTTATGTGTGAAAAAAATAAAAAATGCCGGGGGCGAGATTTGAACTCGCACGGGAGTTTCCTCCCAACAGGTTAGCAACCTGCCGCAATACCGGGTTATGCGACCCCAGCTTCTTCGTTTTTAGAACAGATGCAGGCTTTTATTTCTTTGCTGCAAAACGCTCAAATATGTATAATCGCTATTTGGTTTGTGAAAGTTGCCAACAGGAGCTTACCCGTTTCACCCAAAAGCAATACATAGATTCTTCTGGCTTTATGCATAGCTTCTGCGACAAGTGCTATAAAGAAAAGGTAGTTTTTGGTGGAAAGTAAAAATATGGCGCACTTGGAAAAATCAAGTAGAAGGTATTTGGTTAATAAATGTAGTTGGACCGTCTCCTCTCTTCGGGCAATAGATACACGCTTATCTACTCTCCGAGCGGCAGTTTCTGTGTTAACGCCATTAGTCTTAATAGTGTGAATAATAGTAGTTTTTTTAATATTAGTAAGTAAATAAGTAAACTATCAGCTTTGGCAATGATTGCTATCCGTGCTTAATAATCAACTAAAAACAGAAATGAAGGAGGGGATATCGTGAATGGATTGCTGTCTTTGATTTTAGTTGCGCTTTTGTCCACTGCGGTATTTTCAGATGCGTTTTTTGCACCAAGAGATGGGCAGCAAAACCTCACAGGTGCAGGTAGGCAAAGCCCACAAGCTCCGAATCTACCCAATATTACTCAGCCTACTTTGCCTTCTGGTCAGCCTGATATCCAGCCAGGCAATCAAGGTGCAAATGCCGGGCCAAAACAGGACGCTCCTGTTGGGCTGCCACCGCACGAATACGCCCGCAAGGCGACCGCTGCTGAGGTTTTGAGGGCAAGATACAGATATTTGGAGTGCCAGATTGATTTTTCCTTTAGGATGCTTTCAGAAATAGCCGCCTCTTCCCCAGATGCACCAACGCTGCAGCTGCACATTCAAAGAATGCAGCAAAGCAGGGATGCGATAAGGCTAGCAGCAGAGCTGGGGGAGGAGCAAGATTTCAGCTCAGCGCTCAGGCAGGCAAGGCAAACCGTACAAGAAGCAAACCGTGAGGTTGCAATGGTTGCAGCACAAATCGGAAAGGAAAAGGCCAGTCAGCTGAGACAAAAGTATGTGGAGCTTAAGCAGCAGATGGCAGAATGCAAAAATGAAGCCATGATGGCTTTAGGGCAAAGAAAGCTACAGCAATATGCAGAGGCTCAAGGTGAAGAAGCGGCACCAAGAAGAGCTGTTGAAAATATTGAAAGGGCAATAGCAGCAGGCAATCCAGAAATGCTCAAGGAAGCCCTCAGTACAAAATGCCTTGGGGGTGTTTGCACAAGCAAAGAGAAATACTATGAAAATGCAAAAGAGCAAGCTTCTCGCCTGCAGACCATTTTGAACAAAGTAAAGACAAATGCAGAGTCGCCTTTGCTGGAGAAGGCGCAAATGAAAATCAATGAGGCGAATGCCATAACCGCAAGGCTTTCGACTTCTTATGATGAAGAAGTCGCAAACAAGATAAGGTCGAATTTGGCAGAAGCGGCAGCACTAATAAAGCAAGCTGCCCAAGAAATCCAGTGGGCAAGGTGATGGGATGAAAGAATCGATGACAATTTTGGCAGCCTTGATTTTATCCTTACTTTTGTTTTACGGTTGTGCAGGACAGCAGCAACAACCAAAGGAAGAAGAGCCTATTGGGAAAACGGCGCCAAGCGTTTCGACTTCATCTGAAAATCTGATGAAGAACCAAACGAAATCAAGCCTTGCAGATGAAATTAGCAAAGAGGAGATGGAATTGCTTGATGAATTTATAAAAGAGAGCCAAATGCCAGAGAATGATTTAGATGAGCTTCCAACAGAGATTCCTCTTTTTGAAAAATCCTCCTAAACTATTTTTTCCATTTTTTAGCAGGATTTCCGGAAAGCCTTGAAAAGAAAAGCAGAGCTGGTCGCGCCGCTGCTCCGCTTTGTGACTCCCCAGCACGGAACATAATGCGTAGGGCTGCTCCTTCCGGCCTGACCCGGTTGGCACTATGCACCGTCCGAGAAGGCAAAGCATCCACGCTTAAAGCGCGGGCACTGCTTTCCTTCTCAAAACAATCCGGACATTCGGCACCGCCAAAAGAGGATTTGCGGAAATGGGAGGCCCCTACTCTCCCTGCCTATCCTGCAAAATGTTTGTGTGGCTGGCTGTTTAAAAATTGTGCGCATTAGGAAAGTGAAAATAGGGCAGATGCTATCAGCCCGCCGGCATAAGCAGAAATCACAACAAGTACTAGAAAGATGATTATGGCTACAGATAAAAATAATGAAACTATTACCTTCAAGCTGGAGAGCCCTGATGCTGCCATGGCTGCGACTACAAACTGGTATAGCTGGTAAAAGAAGAACACATAAAGACCAAAAAGAGCAGGAAGGAGAAAGAATAAGGATAAGATTCCACTTACAAGTTCAGATAATATGGAAAGCAGCAAAAATGGAAATGTAGCCCCTGCGGCCCACAAAGCAATTAGAGAAAACACGTAAAAAAGTTTTGAGAAACTAGATGTGCTTCCAAAAAGCTTTAGACAAAGATGCAAAATCCCAATAAATATAAATTGAAAAATAAGAAGCAAAACAAACAAAATGATAGCTGAGAGTATGATTTCGTGTGGTGCAGATAAACTAGTTATGGGCGAAGAAAATGCATAAATGATAAAGAAGAGAGAAAATGCTAATGCAGCTAATGCAAAATTTGAAGTACTATAAAGCAGGCTTGCCTCTTTTGTTGCAAGGGCAGGGAACTTTTTTTCAGGCGAAAGGAAGACCCCCCATGCTTGCTTGAATCTTTCTTCAAACCCCATTTTTTCACCTGGAAAGAGTGAGAAGAGAAATTATTTAAATATATTGAAAAGCGAAGGGCTGCTAGCTTTTGTACCTCAAAAATGCTCCTACGCCGTAAAATGAGCCAAGAAATTGGGCACCTTCTGCAGTATCCTGCGAGATTACAACTACTTCAACACCCATATTTTCTGCAAGATCGATCAAGTCTTCAATTAATGGCTTTTTGGATTCGATTTGGAAATTTCCCCCGAGAGATTTTATTTTTTCAGCAAGCTCTGCTTCGTCTTTTGCTGTGATGAAGGCTTCTTTGCCTGCAGTGGCATCTTTCAGCTTTACCCGCAAATACTGCAGTCCTTCTGAAACAAGAAGTGTTTGAGCCTGCTTGCTTTCAAGCGCACGGCGGACTTCTGCTTCGCCATAGGTTGCAAGGCCTCCGCCTACTACTTCTTTAATAAAGCGCTCCACAATCTCCTTTTCCTTGATTGCTTCTTGCTGGGCAAGGATTTGACCGCTTTTTGCCACCACTTCGCGCACTCCATACTCATCTGTATAGCCTGTATCCACCACACCAAGTATTTTTATTTGGTAGTTGAAAGGGGACATTTTAAGAAAGTTGTCCTTTGCAGGGCCTGGTCCACCTACGATTACACCTTTTACAGTGTTGAGGAAATACCTATCCATCGCTTCCCCAATTCTTTTGTAGTAAAATTCTATTGACTCTTCTATCAGCCGCTCGTACCTTCTTGCAGACTGGCCGCCTTTCCTGATTTTTGCATGTGCAGTTGAATTGAGCCTGTGCAAAATTTTGGTGGTGGTGCCGCGCAATTCGGCAAGAGTGCATTCTCTCCCGTCCATAACTACAATTCCGTAGCTGTCTGTAACTTCCAGCATCCTCTCTAAGGGCTCAAGAAAAAATCGTGAATCACAGCGATAGATAGATACTGTTATTGGCTCTGGAGGATAAACTGTGAACAAGCGTATATCAATCACAGAAGGATTGTCAGAAACATTGCCGCAAAAGATTGCAACACCAGACTCAGGTGCGGTATTTCCGTAGACTTTTAGGTGCTGCAGTATTTTTTCAAGCGCATCTGTCACATTTTTACGGGTGGATTTGCTTTTTATGTTTGAGGCCTGCCCTGCCTCTTGGCGTAGTTTGTTCGCAACCTCATGAATGGGCTGCTTTGAAGGAATATAAACAGAGATAAGCTCGGTTCCACTACCATGGAGCTCAGAAAGAAAGGAAATTTGCCTTTTAAGCTCATATTTGAGCTTGCTTGACTGGTCCATTTTCTCAGATGAAAGCGACTTGGCCACTATCTATCGAATAGATTGCCCCAACAAGTTTTATTTTTCCTGCCTGCTCCAGCTGGCTTATTGCTTTGCTTTTTTGCCTAATCTCCTTAAGCACGCAATTTACATTTTCTTTTACTGTCTTTTGCGGATCTTTTTTCCCAAGCGCCACTGCCTCCTGGAGGGCATCTATTATTGCCTTGAGGTTGCCGGAAGCATGCTCGGAAGAGCATGCAGCATTTATTGCTCCGCAAGAGGTGTGGCCAAGCACCACCACGAGCGGAACATGCAGATGCTGTGCAGCATATTCAAGCGAGCCAAGTGCAATTGAGTCTGCAAGGTTGCCTGCAGTCCTTACCACAAAAATCTCTCCGATGCCTGCGTCAAAAATATGCTCAGGGCTAACGCGGCTGTCAGAGCATGCAAGGACTGCTGCATAAGGCTTTTGACCTGAAGCAGTTTGCGCGCGCTGCAGTGCCAAATCCTTGGAATAGGGTTTCCCTTGCACAAAGCGCAAATTCCCTTGCTTAAGCTTTTCCAGAGCCTCTTTTGCATCCATCAAAACTCACCTCTTGTAGGAAACTGGAATTTCCCAGACTTCAAATTTTTCCAGCCCAAGCATTTGAATTTCTTCTTGCGAGAATTTAGTTGCAACAAAGAGGTCCTTGCGCTTCATGTCCAGCACTTCTGTCGGCGAAGAAGGAGCCTGTGGCACTTGAGTTATTTGCCCGGTTTTGAAGTTTTCCATACCAAACTCGATTTTAAACCCTAATTTGGCTGACCACTCTGAATACTTTTTGTAAGCTTGCCTTGCTACCTCCTCTGTGATAAGTGCATTTATTTGGTCTGCGCTCAAGCGTGAGCGGAAATCTGGACCCAAAAATATGCTTAGCCTCTGATAAGTGAGCGTTGCTGCAGGCATGTGCAAAAATCCATCCTCATCTATCTTAAAGACTCCCACATCCAATGCACGTGCCGCAACGCTTCTCAGCTTTTCTCCTGCTGCACCACTGTCACAAAAGAGAGTGTAGAGGCCTGCAACAAAATTCTTGTCTTGCACATCCCCGCTATTTTTCATCAGCTTGGAAAGCTCTTCTGCAAACTGTTTTGGAAGGTAGTCGCGAAGAACCTGCCATTCTGCAACAGGCATATGATTGCTGTCAGAGGCCATTAAGGAAAACCTGCTTGCAAAAAATTCAAGCTTTCTTTTGCGTTCAAAATCAGAAGAATATTCAATTAGGATGGAAAGCTTAAGCCTTTCAATCATGTCGTGGATTGACTGGGATGCTGACAGGAAACCGCAGGCATAATGGGGCACGAAAAATAGTTTGCCAAGCTGGCGGTTGTACTTGCCAAATAGCTTCTCAAATTCCTCTTGCTTTAAGATTGCACCCAGCACTTTGATGTTTCCATCTTGCCTGCCATCATCGCATACCAGTTTAAGCTGGGTATTGACAATTTCTTGGATTTCCTTTATATTGGACCATCTTTTTTGATACTCCTGCACATTTTGTGAAGTAAGCTCAAGGATTGCAAACCTCCATATTTTGACTGCCTGGCGATAATAGTCCCCTTCACTTTCTAATGGCTGGTAAATTCCTCCTTTTGATTTGACATCTGAAAGAAGCTCAGACCAGGGTCTGCCTTGGGATAGGCGCAATCTTTCGACCAAATTAGTGTTTTTGACATAAGCAGAGATTTTCTCCAGCTGCTCATCTGAGGCAGAAAGGATTTCGTTTAGGTTTTGCTTTACCCAATCGCAGAAAGGAGTCGGCTTTGCAGTCTTGTCAGAAACCACAAAAAGCGTCCCTTGCTTTTCATCCCACACCAGGCAGCAGATCCTGAATTTCAATGTAGAATCATGCTTAGGATCAGAGATCTTAAAGAAATGCTTGCCTACAATTTTGTTCCCTAGGCTCTTTTCAAATTCATCTCGGTCTTGAGTCACTTCCAATCTTTCTGCATCCAGCTTTCCTTTTTGCCTACTGCACCTTCCGCCAAACATTATCATAGGGGCTTGAGGCAGGTCATGCTCCAAATCATGTGAGGACAGATAAAGTGCTGCGGCCTTGACATCGGTGCTGTCCAAATGATTGGTAGTTGCTCTGCCAAACACTCCGTTCAAAAGCTTCCCATCCTCAACAATTCTACTGCCGCCAAACAAAAGTTCCAGCCAGTCAACCTTTGAAGTTGAAGCAAAAAGATATGCTCCTGCCGCCTGGTCTGCATTAGTGGGCTGATGGGTGAAAATCTTTTTTGCATACCCCCATTTGACGATTGCCTCTGAAATTTCAAGGTTACTGTGTCCTGCAGCAAGTGCCTGCTTGCAGTACTCAGAAAGCAGTTCGTCTTTTTTTTGGGCAGGCTGCATTAAAAGCTCAAGTGGATGACTGAAACCATGCTTTCTTGAAAATTCCTTTAGCATGTGTTCTGCATTGAGAAATTTGTTTTCCTCTTTTGGAAGTTTGCTTAAGGTAGGATGGGTTGCCTCATGCTGTCTCTTCTTAAGCATCCGCATAAAATCCACCTTTTGTGCTTCTGTACAAAAACGGTTTTAAATAGATTTATCTGTCAAGCAGGTAGGCGAGTACATCTTGAAGCCCATAAAGCTTTGCAAACTGGCGTGCATCCTTTTGAGAAAACGCCCCGCCCTTGCCTCTGGAAAGTCTGCTGTCATATAAAGCGTGGTTGCTTTTCCTTCCCAAAATCAAAATGTTGCCCTTATAAAGGCTGAGCAAAACCTCTCCATCCACTGGCTTTTCTATTTCTGAAATGAAGGCATCCAGACTTCTTCTTAACCTGCTGTACCATCCTCCCTGCCGCACCACCTTTGCCCAAAATGCATCAATGCTTGATTTTGCCTCAAGCTCGCTGACTGTCAAAGTTAGCGCCTCAAGATGTCTGTGGGCAAAAAGCAGAATTGCGGCTGCGGGACATTCATACACTTCGTGCGACTTCAGACCGACTGCCTTATCTTCTACTCCATCGAATCTTCCTATTGCATGCCTTCCGCCGACCTCGTTTAGCAGCATGAAAATCTCAAGGGGAGTTGTTGCTTTTTTGCCTTCAGTTTGAGCAAATGCAGGTGCCCCTTCGGAAAACTGTATGCGCACTTGCTGTGGCGCTGCTGGAGCTTCCTGTGGGCTTTTTGTCCATTTATAAGCTTCCGGGGGAAGCTTGGCCGAAGGATCAAGCACTATGCCTTGTCTGATGGTTCTGCCCCAAAGGTTTTCGTCAGCAGAAAACTTCTTTGCACGGAGCAGATTGGTTGGAAGCTTCTCTTTTGCCGCAAGCTGCAGCGACTGGTCGCGCTTCAAATCCAAATCCCGCACAGGAGCAATGATTCTCAATTCTGGCGCAATTGTGCGAAAGGAATTCTCCAAAATCAAATGTTCGTTTCCAACTCCTGAAGAGCCGTGCGCAACTGCATCGCAGCCGCTTTCAAGGGCAACCTTTGCAATTGCGGAGGCAAGGGCTGGCCTGGAAATTCCGCCTGAGTTCAGCCTCCCGTCAGCACCGAAGTTGGCTTTGAGAGCACGGATTGCATTTTGGCAAAAAAGCTCCTTTGCATCCACCATTTTGCAGGAAGAAAATACTGCGCGCGCATTTGCCTCTATCTTTGCAAAGTCGGATTTTTGACCTACGTCTACCGCCACAGGTAGAACTTCAAACCCTGCCTCCAAAAGCAGTTTTCCTGCAACAATTGAATCTAGTCCTCCTGAAAATGCAAGCGCTACTTTCTTTACAGAAGGATAATCTTGCTTGAGCTTTTCTGAAAGCTTCACTTCACCACCCGCACTATCCTCAAAAGCGCAATCAATGCAACCGCTGCTAAGCTACTGCCGAATGCGGCAGCCACTAATGCATCATCATTTTCAACCGCCGATGGTTGCTTTGCTAAAGTTGGCTGCTTTAAGGCAACTGCCTTTTCTTCAATCACCCTGTCAATCTCTGCCGCAGCCTTATCGAGCTCCTCGGAATACTTCAATATTTTGTAAGCATCTGCCAGCGGCAAATTGTTCTCCAAGGCATCATAATAAAGGTATAGCCCTTGCGCAAAATAAATCTTACCCCAAAGTGAGCTTCTGGTGGTGCTGGCAAGCTGCTTTGCCGCTTGGCTGAGATTTTGCTTTGCCTCCATACTCAGCTTCTGCATGGTTATAGCATAAGTTGCATCATAAATTGCGGCTGCAAAATCTCCGCTTTTGTTTGCAAGAAGTCCGGCTTCGTAATGCCAAAGCGCATCGTAGTCCTGCCTTTCAGAAGAGGAGAAAAGCGATTCTGCCTCAGAAAGCTTCTGCTGGGCAAGCTCTGCAAGAACCCCTTCATCTATCGGCTCACCCCCGATTTCTTTTGCCTCCGCTGAAAGCTCAGAGGAAACCATGCACCAGTTCTGAGCGAAAAACAAGTCCCTCAGAAGCATGTATCCGCCCCACCCCGTCCTGCTTTGAACAGTTTCGTTCAGCTTCTTTTGCGCCCAGGTGCGCCTCAAATCGCTTGCTGCTGCCCAGTGGATGTTTTGGCGCGACTTTTGAGGCTGGCTTATTTGCAAAATGCATTGATTTGTTGCATCAAAGCTGCGATTGATATCCACCTGCTTATCCCCCAGTTTTGCATACTCCGCATCAATTGAAAGCAAAAACGCAGAATTTGCTGCAGTGAACAGATAGCCTTGCGAAAGAAGCTTTCTGTATTTTGAAATCTCAGCTGAAAAGTATGAGGAAAGTGCAGGGTCCTGGAGCTTTGCAAGTGCAATTGAAGCTTCCAGCCTATCTACCACCTTTTTTGCAACCAGCGAAAATCTGGCAGTATCGGAATCTAATGAAAGTAGAGGCAAATTAGAAGGTGCAGGCTTGCTTTCTGGCGAAAAATTAGGTGAAAACACTTGTGAGTAATCTGAGAAAACCACCTTTTCTGCTTCTTGAATGGTTTCAGCTTCTATTGCGGCAAAGGAGTATTTTTTGGAAAGCGAGGAGATTAGGAAAGCTTCATAAAACTTCAATTTTGGAACAACAAAATATCGCAGGTTGAATTCTGCTGCAGCAATTGCCTTCTCTATTACCCCGCCAACCTCGCCTATCTTACCTGAAGGATGAATTGTGCCTGTAACTGCAACATCCTGCCTTATGCTCTTGTTGAGCAAAGCTGCCTTCACTGCAAGGGCCATTGCAGCACCTGCTGATGGGCCATCCACTGTATTTTGCCCGAAATCACCTTTCATTGTAAAGAAAACGTCGCATTGTTGCAAATCTGCCCCTGCAGATGCAAATGCATACTGCACCGCTGCAAGCTCGGACTCCTGTGTGGTGTAGCCTGTGCGTGGCACCACGGCGGTATAGATTAAGCCTTTGCCAGGCTTCAGTTCCACCTCAAGCTGAAAAATCCCTCCGCTTGACTCGCCAGTCACTGCCGCAACATAGATTTTTCTTTGTGCCTCGTTGCATGCAAATGCTGCAGCTGCCAAAAGCAATAGCAATAGCAATTTCTTCATTTCATTCAACCTCAGCAACAAGCTCTGGATGCGCCTGGAAGTATTTTCTTGGCTTTTCAAGTATTGCGCACAGCCACTCTGCCAGTGCATTTTTCAAGTCGGCTGGATGCAATTGGCCCTGTTTGTATGCCTCCTCAAGCTCTTCGTACGACCAGAAAGTTACGTCCCCTCCAAACTTTGCAGCCCTGGGCACCACCAGACTGCTTTTTTCTTCTCGGAAAATCAAGTATTGACACATTTGAAGGATTGGGTTGTTTTCAGCCTGCTTTAGTGGGCAAAAAGCTGATGCAACCTTCCTTTTGATCTCTTCCTCTGAATCATGTATGAAGATGCATGAAGAGGGCTTGCTTTTGCTCATTTTTGAGGACACCTCGATGTCTTCCTTTTCGTTTTGCTCTATTCCCATCTTTTTTGGTCCTTCAAGCCCCATCAAAAGCTTGTGGTGAACTGCAACCAGCCTTCTTTGAGAAAGCTCCCTTGCAAGCATATGCACCTTCCTTTGGTCTGTGCCTGCATGAGCAATATCCACCCCTAAATAAAAAATATCTGCCGCCTGCATTGCAGGGTAGAGCACAAACGCACTGCTTGAGGCTTCGCGAGCGGTTCTTCCCATTATCGTGGTGCAGCGAAGCATCCTATTTATCGTAGTCTTCTTTGAAATTTCAAGCACCAGCTTCCAATAATCCTTATCATAAAGTTCTGAAGCAAGCACGTACTGAACATTTTCTTCTTCCAGCCCAAGCGAAATAAAGGCCTGCTTGAAGTATCCTTTTGCAACACGCTGTATCTTTTCCAAATCTCCGCCAAGCTTGCCATTTATGAAAGCATGATAATCTGCAAAGAATATTATTGGCTTTATGCCTGCTTTGATGAAATCTTTGAGCACGAAAGCAGTAATCAGCCCACTTCCTATATGGACTTTGCCTGAGATTTCAAAGCCGATGTAGTGCTTTGGATGGGCTTCCTGCTCGAGAAGCTCCAGAAGCTCTTGTTTTGTGATTATTTCGCAGATAGGCTTTTTTTCTATCAGCGAAAGCCTAGTTTGTACATCCATAAGCATGAAAGGCGGATAAACGCTTAAAACAATATGCTACCCGATTTTGCAGCCTCCACTGTAATTTGAATCTAGCTTTATTTCAAGCCGATTTTCAAAGGCTTTGGTGGAGGGTGCACCTGCGGAAACTCGGATATAAAGCAAGTCGCGCAGACTTTGCCTTACTTGCTCATAAGTTAGGTGCTTTGTCCCGCCAGAGCCCATATAAATGCACTGCGAATCGTCGCAGCCGTAAGTCTCCACTGTTTTTGTCCCTACAAATTTTCCTGAGGCAAGGTCAGTTGCGCACTGGTAAATCTTCCTTGCAGTCTCCTCATCAGTGCCTCTTGCATCCAAAAAAAGTGCGATTTTTTCTGAAGCATATGCTTTCTGCAAAAACTCTTCGAGGTTTGTCTCTTTCTGGTAAGGCTCAAAGAAAAAGATTGCATAAAGCGCAACCAAAGCTGCTGTAAGAACAAGCAGTGCAAATGCTATTTGCTTGTCCTTTTCTGAGATTTTCATAGCCATTCACCCAAGCACATTTGCAGGGTCGCAAGGAAGCTTAGAGTAATATTCCTTGTTCCCTTTGAATATCGCGCTTTTTGTTATCACGATTGTAAATGAAGGAGGCTGGTTTTCTGAAGAATAGTGCAGGTCAAAAATGGGAACATCAGGAAGCTTTTCAAGGCAGTCTTTCTCTTCACTTGTCTTGTTGCCCTCTGCAACCATGCAGGAAGAGCCAACATAGTAAATCTTTGTAGTTTTGTTTTGCCGCTCAAGCTCTGCTCGAATCTGCATTGCGCATTTGCGCATTGCCTCAACAGCATCTTGCGAGACTCCTTGCTCGTTTGTGATTATGGCTGCTTCCTTTGAGCCTGTAAGCACTCGATTGAAATCGTCAAATGACACTGCCCTGTCGCTATTTATAATTATGCTATATACACCAACTGAACCTATTACAAGGACCGCCAGAAAGCCAATGAAAGTAAGCACCCAGCCTGAAACTGCCAGCTTGGAGGTGAAAAACCTGTGGAAATGGTAAAACACATAGGCAAAAACTACAATTCCAAGCAAAAGCAAAGCAAGGTCTATCATTGCAATTATTGCCAACGGAGCATATTTTCCAATGCTTTGGCGGGTCTTGAACGAAATTGGGACTGCACCGGAAATTGCGCTCATCGCCCCTTCCACCATCGCATGCCCCACATGGCTTGCTGCACCAAAAATAGAATCCTGGAAAGAATATGACATTTGGATGTATTTTCTTGCCTCGACTGAAAGGTTATGGTATTCAGAAGCAAGCGAAAGGTACTGCTTAGAAGTCATTGGGGGAGAAAATTTTGCATCCAGCTGGTTTTTCTTTTGGGCAAGTAGATTATACTCTTGCACTGACTGAGAGGAAAGTCTGTTTGTTCTCCATTGAGCCAAAATCACCAAATCTGCAGCCTCATCTTGAGCACTTCGGGCCTGCCGATAGGCAGAAGTGGAATTATTCACCAGCAAGGCAAGCTTGTTGCCTGCTAAACGGTAAGAGGAAAGCAGGCTTTCAAAATCGCTAAAGTTTCTCAGTGAAATTTTCTTTACCAGCGTTTCTTCTGCACCCAAGAAATCATCTGCAGCAGATACAAAGCTTGAGTCTGCAACCAGCTTCTTTGTTTCAACAGCCCAGGCTGCAAGCCCTTCAAATTTGGATTTTTCCTGCTTAAATTTTGGCTCAAAAATTTTGGCTTCTTCCTCTCCTTTCTTGTATGCTTGGCGAGCCTCTGTGGAAACTGCTATCTTATTTACAACATTTTCAAGCATGGAAAGTTTTTCGGCATTTTCCTTCAGCTGTGCAAGTAGATTTTGTGCTGAGGAAAGCGAAACAAAATCAAATTTTGCCTCTGGGCAAACTCCAATACAATCTTTACATGCTGATGGAGTCTCCGGATATCTAAGTTTGCTTTTTGATACTTCATCAGCACCAGCTTTCATCAGATTTAAACCTTCTCGCATACTTGAGATTGAAAACGAAATGTTTTCTCTACTTAATGAGTAGTAGGCTGAAATGAATATCCTTTCACCTT
>JAWAEW010000012.1:0-26116 GCA_038891035.1 Candidatus Anstonellaceae archaeon | reverse complement strand
ATGGCGCATCTAATAATACAATTGCAAACAACATCATTATTTTTGCAGCAACGGATGGAATTACACTAGCTTATGGAAATGCCTCAAACAATGTGATATCAAACAATACAATTAACGCAAGCAGATATTCACTTCACATAAACGGGAAGAGCAATAGTGTGATAAACAACACCCTCTCTTCTGCAACATCTCATGTTTATGTTGTATTAGGTGAAAATCTCTTCTACTGGAACAACTTCACCAACACCTCTGGCTACTATGTCCAAGACTTGAATGGAAGCAACCACTATAACACTACTATAAACGGAGTGCCTGCAGGGAACATCTATTTCAATGTAATTAATGGGTCTGTTCATATTGTGGGAAGTGTTCCATCGGTATTCCCAGGTCTATTTTATGGGTCTGCAGGGTTTGGTTATCCTTACTCCCAGGCAACTTCACAAGGGAAAGTTTTAGGCAATGTGTATGATTATGGTCCTCTCACTAACATATCCTCTCTCTGCATGGAGCTTAAGGTGCCAAATTCGGTCTATACACTGAATGCCAATGCATCAATCAATGGTTCAACATGTTTTGTAGTATCAGCCCAGAATGTCACCCTCGACTGCAACGGCTTCTCAATTATTGGCAACAGGACACCGAATACTTATGGCATTTTCTCTAACCAATTTAACACAACTGTGAAGAATTGCATAATTTCATCATTTTATGCAGGAATTTACTTTAGTAGTGCAACGAATGGGTCGCTTCTTAACAATACTGCTCTGAACAATTCATATGCAGGCTTTGCACTCTTCTCAAACTCACACTTCAATACCTTGCTGAACAATAAAGCAATTAACAACACCCAAAGAGGTTTTGTAGTTGCTACATCAAACTCAAATATCCTGAACAATAGCTACGTTGAGGGAAGCGATATTGCATTCAGAATCGACGCGGCAAATTCCAACAGATTCAATAACTTGTCTGTGTTCTTCCCAACACAGTATGGAATTCACTTACTCAATAGTCCAACAGGAAATAACTTCTCCTCAATTTCCATTAAGACCTCCTCTGCCTCTGGCATTTATGCTGAAAGCGGACTAAGCAACTTCTTTGACTGCCAAAACGAGAACATCACAGGCTCAAATATCTCAGGTACATACGGTATTTATGTAAATGCAGCTAATACTACAGTCAAGAATTGCTCTATCAACAAATATCAACATGGAATTTGGTTGGCACTGAATGCAAATAACTCTATCATCTTGTTCAACAACGTTTCAAACAATACTGCATTTGGCATGCTTTCAAATGCTTCAAACATCAACATCACCGAAAATGCATTCTGCTTTAACTTTGTAGATTTGCAGGTGTACAAAAACGGCAGTGGGACAAGAAACAAATGCGATTCGTATTCTGGCTGGCAAGAAGAGGGTCACTTCGGGTGCACCTTTGCCTGCACCAGCCTATGGCATCGATTCTTTGGGAATATCTCAGGTCAAATCATGATAGGAAGCTCAAATGTTTCTCCATACGTCTACACTTGGAAGACAGAGCCTCTGAATGTCTATATAGCAGATTACGACTCCACAATAAGCTGGTCCTCACTTCAGGCAATCGGGCGAAACATCACAAACGGCTCAGTACAAGGAGACTTTATAGAGCTCGATTTGGCTCTTGGAACCTCTTCCTTCCCAGACAACATAACCAGAATTTACTCTGTTGACGGCTCTATTCCAAAAGAGACCCAAAATCTTACTGTCTATGGAAGAGAAATCGCATTTGTTCCTGTTGCAAATTCAACTATCGTTCCAACCTCGTTTAAAACTGGAATATTGTGGGACACCAGCAACGGAGGAACACGCTTCAACTCTTCTCTAAAGCAAACCATTGTTTGGGTAGTCCGAGCAAATGCATCCACCCAAGACGCTTACGGCACATATGATTTCCTGATTCAGATACCTTACACAATTGCAATGTATAATGGCACCAATAATTTGGTGGCAATCTATGCGGAGTTGAAATAATGGAAAAAATCATGGTCCTGGGCAGGTCTCTGCCTTCAAAAAAGACTTGTTGGGATGTGGCTTCCCTCAGGCCACCTCCAAATAGCCCACAAACGTAGGGACTTGCCCAGGATTTTCACAATGTTTTGTCCCCCTTTTTCCAATTAGCAGGGCAAAGCCCTCCTGTCTTCAAGGCACAAAGCACTCTATAAATTTCATCCACTGACCTGCCTACATTCATATTTGAGACAACCATATATTGTAATATCCCATTTGGGTCTATTATGAATGTCCCTCTCAGAGCAGTGCCATCCTCTTCCACCAGAATGCCGTATTGTCTTGCAAGCTGATGTCCGGTGTCTGCAAGTATAGGGTATTTGACTTCTGGCAAATCCTTTTCTATCCATGCTTTGTGAGACCAAGCAGAATCAGTAGAAGCTGCAACTATAACTGCATTTTCTTTCTCAAAGTCAGCTTGCCGCTGAGCCATTGCCCTCAATTCAGTTGGGCATACGAAAGTAAAGTCGCGCGGATAAAAGAAGAGCACCACCCATTTTCCTGCAAATTCTTTTGAGCTTATTTTTTTTATATGTCCGTTGTGATACGCGTCCAAAACAAAGTCTGGAACTTTCTCACCAACTCTCATGCAACCACCTTAAAGGTTCTTTTTTGCACAATTCTTAAATTTTGTGTTCAAAAAGCAGCAACATGGAAAAGATAGTAGTCGGCATGTCAGGAGGAGTGGATTCTTCTGTTTCACTTATACTTCTAAAAAGGCAGGGTTGGCAGCCAATAGGGGTTTCCTTGCTGCTTCCTGGCTGGGAAGGAGATTGCAAAAGGGAAAATGCCTGCTGCACTTCAGAGTCTCTTCAGGCTGCAGAGTCGGTTTGCAAATCAATGGACGTGCCGTATTACACTTATGATTGCACAGATATCTTCAGAAAAGAGATTATGGATTATTTCGTTTCTGAACTTGCAAATGGAAGAACTCCAAACCCTTGCTCATTTTGCAATTGGAAAGTGAAATTTGCAAAACTGTTCGAATGGGCCGAAATGCATGATATAAGCTACGTTGCTACAGGTCATTATGCAGCTATCTCAAAATCAGATGGGACTTTTGTTCTTTGCAGACCAAAGGACAGGTTAAAAGACCAAACATACGGATTATGCCTTCTTCCCAAAGAATGGCTTTCAAGAATTGTTTTTCCATTGGCTAGTCTTACAAAAAATGAGGTTTACGAAATTGCCAAAAAAGAAGGCTTTAACTTTTATACGAAAGTAAAGCAAAGCCAAGACCTCTGTTTCGTATCAGAAAAGAATATGCGGAAGTTTTTGCTAGAAAAGATAGGCCAAAAAAGAGGGCCTATATTTGAGCTTGAAAGCGGCAAGCAATTAGGCAGACATAATGGAATTTTCAATTTTACTATAGGCCAAAGAAGAGGGCTCTTTTTCCCACAAAAACATTTTGTCGCAGGATTTGATGTTCAAAAAAATATTGTTTTCGTTACAAAAGACAGAAGCAAGCTTTTGAAAACGGGAATGATAGTCAGAAAGTTTAACCATCTTTGCTCTTCATTCGATAAGATCTCAGCAGCCATTCAAATACATCCTCATCAGCCCGAAGTTCCAGCAGTGGTCGAGTCAATTTCAGAAGAAACTGTCAAGGTGACTTTTAGCAGGCCAATGGAAGGGATTGCTGCAGGGCAAATATGCGCAGTTTACAAAGACGGCATCTGCCTTGGGGGCGGCGTTATAAGTTCTTCACTTTAGAAGCGAGGGCGGCACTCAAAAGAAAAAGAACAAAGCTGCAAAAAGCGATCGCTGCTCCAGTGGGAATACCCAAATAATAAGAGAAGGTTATTCCGACCAATACTGAAGCCAGTGCAAAAATGCATGAAAGCATAGCTGTCTTTCTGAAGCTGAAGTTGAATTGCAATGCAGATGCAGCAGGAATTACCATTATTGAAGAAGCAAGCAGAATCCCTGCAACGCGTATGGTAAGCACAGCTGCAATCCCCGCAGCTGCAATTAGAATCAAGTTATAAAGCCGAACATTCATGCCGCTTGCCTGTGCCCCTTCTTCGTCATATGAGATATACAAGAATTGCCTATGGAAATAAATAATAGTCACTATTGTTGCAACGCCAAGCGTACTAATTAGAGCCAAATCTTCATAAGGAATCGCAAGTATGCTCCCAAAAAGATATGAGGCAAGGTCAATGCTTGTAATTTTTGCGGCTGACAAAATAATTACTCCTAAAGAAAGCCCAATGGGCAGAAGTACCCCAACAGAAGCATCAGCAGATAGTCGAAATCCGCTTCGTATCCTTTCAATAAGCACTGCGCCAAACAATGCAGAGGCAAATGTCCATGCGATTATGCTTGAGCCAGTGGCTATAGCCGCCGCCACACCTACAAGTGAAAAATGCGCAATTCCATCTGTCAAAAACGAAAGCTTTCTCAATACTACAAAAATCCCAGTCAAGCCACCCATAACTGCAATCACTATTCCTGCAAGGAAGGCAGTTTTCATAAATTCATACTCAAGCATTTCTAGCATTTTATCACTCATGCATATGCGGATGAGAGACAATTGCTGTGCTGTGCCCATACGCTTTTTTTATCGAATCAGCAAGCAGATTGCTAGGTCTGCCGCAGAAATAAACCCTCCTGTTAACGCACGCAACTTTGTTTACAAGATACGACATGAAAGTCATGTCATGAGTCACTAGAACAATAGTTGTCCCTTCCTTGTTTATTCTTTCAAGCAGACAGCAAAACTTCTCTTCGAACTCTGCATCAATCCCACTAGTTGGCTCATCCAAAAGAAGAAGCTGAGGCTTGCCAACCAGAGCCTTTGCCAAAAGCACTCTTTGAAGCTGACCTCCAGAAAGGTTGCCGACCAGCTCATCTTTTTTTCTTTCAATACCAACTTCATTCAATGTTTCAAGCACCGCTTTTTTTTGTGATTCAGTTGGGCCACTCCATGAAGGAAATGGTCGAAGACCCATAGAAACAATCTCAAATACGGTTGCAGGAAAAAATTTTTCAAAGGTAGGCTTCTGCGGAACATAACCTACTTTTTCCCACTCACTAAAATTTTCTTTTCCGAAGAGACGCACCTTTCCGCTCCAGGGGCGAAGTAGTCCCAGTGCAATTTTCAGCAATGTACTTTTGCCAGCACCATTCGGCCCTAATATCCCAAAAAAATCTCCTTTTTCCACCTCTAAAGTAGCATCTTGCAATACTGGCTCGTGGTCATAACCAAACGTTACTTTGGAGAATTCAAGAATTTTCATCTCAATTCCTTTCCAAGCTGTTGCAGGTTATATCTCATCGTTTGGATATAGCCTTTAGAAAGATTTGTCTTGGAATGCATAGTGTCAAGATAAAGTACCTCTGCACCTATTTCTTTTGCTATCACCTGCGCTGACCTACTGTCCAAAAAAGGCTCTGCAAAAATTGCGCCAACGTTTTTTTCTCTGGCAATTTCTATAAGTTTTGCAAGCTCCCTCGCAGAGGGCTCATCTCCTGCAAATTCCTCTATTACTGCATAATATTCAAGTCCATATCTTTTATTGAAATATGTGAAGGATGGATGAAAGCCAATATAGCCTTTCTTTTTGAACTTTTTCACTTCATTTTCAATTTCACGATCAAGCTCCAAAAGTTCCGAAATGTATTTGTCGGCATTCTGCCTGTAAAAATCTGAGTTGGACGGATCTGCTTTAGAAAAAGCCTCTGCAATTACTTCTACCTGCTTTGCAGCCATGGTAGGATCAAGCCATACATGAGGATCATATCCCCCATGTTCTTCATCTTTTTCAAGATTCAATTTTGCAGATGCTTCAACAACTGTAGCATTTTCAAATCTGATTTTTCCAACATATGGCTCAAGGCCTGCACCGTTATATATGAATATATCTGCTGATTGAATGGTCGCCATTTCTAAAGGAGAAGGCTCAAAGGCATGCGGATTTGCTCCTCCCGGAAGAATACTTCTCACTTCCACTTTATCTTTTCCAACTTCTTTTGCAAACTCTTCAAGAAAATATGTAGTTACCACTACGTTTAATTTTTGACTTTCTGACTGCGGCATTGTGGTGCATCCAGCAAGAGCAAGAATGGCTATAAGGACCAAGGCTTTCATCTTACCACCAACAGGTTTTCATATTTAATTATTAAAAATCTATATTTTGTTATTAAATTGGATCTTTATGCCAATAATCAGCATATCTCTTGATGAGACCAGCCTAAAAGAACTAGATGAGGTACAAAGGGAACTCAGCTTTCCAAACCGCTCAGATACTATACGCGCAGCAATAAAGTTTTTAGAGGAAGAGATGAAATCCAGGAAAAGCATGAAAGGCAAGTTAACTGCAGTGGTGCTTGCTTCTCATCATCAAAAAAAGGAAGATAAAATGAAGCAGTCTGTTCATGATTTTGAAGACATAATTAAAACTAATCTACATACTAATCTTGGCAACAAAGACTGTCTCGAAATCTTTATAGTTGAAGGCGAAGCAGAAAGGATTAATCAATTTTTGCTTGCGCTTCAGCAAAAGAAACCTGCACGGCTAAAATTAATCATTCCCTAGGTGTTTTCTATGATAGAGTTTAGCCTCTCTTTGGGTAAAACACTTGAAGTTCTTTTGCCATTTACAGTTGCATTAATTATTGCCTTGCTCTTTGCAAAGCTAATTATAGCTTCGTTGAAGATATTCACTCGGAGAATTTCAAGCAAGACAAAGACAATCCTTGATGATCTGCTGTTTGAATCTTT
Source organism: Candidatus Anstonellaceae archaeon (assembly GCA_038891035.1). Classification (GTDB taxonomy): domain Archaea; phylum Micrarchaeota; class Micrarchaeia; order Anstonellales; family Anstonellaceae; genus UBA10161. The sequence continues at coordinate 19,345 of JAWAEW010000012.1, read as the reverse complement.
AGATTTGCCTATTACCTTGTGGGTTACTGGCATTAGCATATATATCGCGGCCGTGCTAACAAGTGTATCTGATTTTCCCTTGACAAATCTTTTTGTAAGAGAATTTGTTATTGCAGTTGGTGCATATACCGTCTACAAAGTCCTCAATGCAGTATTGCATTGGTACACTGTCGAGGTTGCGCCTACGCACAACATACAACTTGGGGGCCTTGAAAACACTATCAGGCGAATTGGCGCGCTATTTATTTTTGCTCTTGCTTTAATTATGATGCTTGATGCTGCAGGGATAGAAGTAAGTCCTCTTCTTGCTTCCCTCGGCATTGCTGGTCTTGCAGTTGCGCTTGCCTTTCAAGATACTCTCGGAAACTTTTTTGCAGGTGTTCATATTTCAATTGATCGGCCGATAAAAGAAGGTGATTACGTTTTGCTTGATAGCGGCCAAGAAGGTTATGTAGTAAAAATAGGTTGGCGCACTACACAAATAAAGCAAAGAGCAAATAACATTATAACTATCCCAAACTCCAAGCTTGCTTCCAGCATAATTACTAATTTCTATTCCCCTGACAAATCAACCGTTATACCCGTGCCAGTTTCAGTCTCGTATGATTCTGATTTGAAGAAAGTTGAAAAAATAACTTTAGAAGTAGCCAACCATGTTCTGAAGACTGTTCCGGGTGGCGTGAAGAATTATGAGCCGAAAGTTCGATTTACAGCATTTGGAGACTCAGGGATTTCCTTCTCTGTGTTCCTAAAGGTGGAAGACTACCCTGAACGTTTACTTGTAGTCCACGAATTTATAAAGCAACTCCACGAGCGTTTCAGAAAAGAAGGAATTGAAATCCCGTATCCAAAACGGGACATATACATAAAAGGGGAATTCTCAAAAAGAAAGCAATGAGGTGAAATCGTGACTACCATAGTTGGTTTTGAGCTTGAGGATTGGGAATATAATTACCTTTCAGCAAAACTAAAAGGAAATAATTTCATTTCAATTCCAGGACATCTCTCCCAACAAAACCTTTCATTAGCGGCAGAGGCAGAAATCCTCACGGTTTTTATATACTCAAAAATAGGAAAGAAAGAATTAGACAAAATGCCTAAGCTGAAAATGATTGCAACCCGTTCCACTGGCTTTGACCACATAGATTTAGGAGAATGCAAAGCCCGCAAGATAGCAGTCTGCAATGTTCCTGAATATGGCTCTCAAACAGTTGCTGAACATACGATAGCATTGATTTTAGCAATCTCAAAAAAACTTCTTCCTTCTATTGAGCGGACCAGAAAAGGTGATTTCAGCTTGGATGGACTGAGGTGCTTTGATTTAGAAGGCAAAACTTTGGGAATTATCGGGTTTGGCAGGATTGGCCAGCGCACCGCAAAGATGGCAAAGGCTTTTGGTATGAATATCCTTGCATACAGCCCGAATATAGATTCAGATATTGCAACGAAGCTTGAGTGCATTCCAGCGAGCTTGGATCAGCTGCTGGCTTCTTCAGATATAATCTCGCTTCATGCGCCACTAAACAAGGATACTTACCATATGATTAATGAAAGTACAATACAAAAAATGAAAGACGGAGTGATAATCATCAATACCGCCCGTGGGGCTTTAATAGATTCAAAGGCGCTAGTCCGAGCTCTTGATTCTGGGAAAGTCTCTGCTGCTGGATTGGATGTTTTGGAAGAGGAGTGCAACATAAAAGAAGAAGCCCAGCTCCTATCACCTCAGTTTGCAGGCGAATGCGACTTGAAAACCGTAGTTGCAAACCACATACTCTTAAATCGTCCAAACGTAATAGTCACTCCACACAATGCATTCAACAGCAAAGAAGCTCTGCAGCGCATTTTGGACACTACCGCAGAAAACATCCTCTCATTTTTGAATGGGAGGCCGCAAAACGTCGTTTATTCTTAGGTACCTTATAAGTACCTTATAAAGCCTAAAGAAACAAATCTTCCTCATGTATAGCAAAGTTCATCTATCCAAGTTATTTCAAAGACAGTATGGCATTTTTTATTTGGTCTATCTTCGGCCTCCGCTTTTAATTTCATCTTCTCTTGCTCTATTCCATTCTTCCCACGTTGTTGGCGTGCAAATTAAATCTACAACTTGCCCAGGACAAAGCTTTGTTGCTTCCTTTAGGCACTTCTCTTTCGTTTCCTGAGGAGTTTTACCTCCAATAGGTGCACTGTTTAATATACTATCTGTTGATTCAAAAATCTGTCCTTCATATTCGCTTTTTTGGTAACAGCTTGCAGAACAAGCACATATGTAATTTGGAGGCTTATAAGGAGTTAAACAACCTGCTAAAAGCACAAAAAATAATACTGCACCTATCATGTTTGCAGGAAATTCCATGATCTGTTCTACCTATTAAAATATTTTAAAATTGATGTAACAAATTAGTTCACATTAGGCAATATCCTAAATCATCTTTATGTCTTGCTCAAGCTCCTGGAGCTCTTGTTCGTGTTCTATTTCATCTTCAAGTATTTTCCTTATCAGATGAAAAGTGACAGGATCTTTTTCGATCATCACCTTTTGAAGAATCTTGTGATATACTTCAATTGCACACTGCTCGCCCTTTATGTTCTGTTCCAGAATCTTTAGAACGTGGTCGTCTGTTGGTTCATCATACCCACAGTTGGATTTAGCGAACCACTCTTTAGGATGCAAAATCGGGGTTCCACCAAGCTGTATTATTCTTTCTGCAAGCATTTCAGCATGCTCATATTCTTCCTTTGCGTGTTCCTGAAGCTCCCTTTGCACTTCAGGCCTCATTGGCCCTCTTACGACAAGCGCCCCAACCCAATATTGGTAATACGCAAGCCATTCGTCTGCCAGTGCTTTGTTCAAAAGCTCAATGATTTCAGCCACATTTCCACCAACAATTTCAGTACCCTTGGTCCCCATAACAACTCCTCCTTGTCATTTTCTTGCATGCAAATTTTTAATAGCATTGCAGATTCAACTTCCGATTATTGCCGCGCCTGCGTGATAAGCCATGAAGGCAGCAGCCCATGCGAATACAAAATAGTACGCAGTTGCCAACAATGCCATTTTTGTTCCGCATTCTTTGTGCAGAATTGCCAAAGCTGGAGCACACGGAGTATAAAGCAGAACAAAGACCATAAATGAGAACGCTGAAGCCGGGCTGAAATCAGAGGCAATTACATCAGAAAGCAACCCATTTTGTATGCTATATGCCCCTACAAGCCCACCTATAACTGCCTCCTTTGCCGCTAGGCCAAGTAAAAGCGAAAGTGCAGGCTGCCATTTGCCAAATCCAAGCGGCTCAAAAATTGGAGCTGCAAGCTCCCCTATTTTACGACCTAGGCTTTCAGTCCCTTCGGGATAAGTAAGCGCCCAGACAATGACCGACACCACCAAGATTACTCCTCCTGCTTTTCTCACGAACGCTCTTGTTTGCATAGTTGCCTTTGAAAATACTGAGGACAATCTAGGGGGTCTATAATTTGGAAGCAAAATATCTGTTTTTGATTTGGACTCTGCAAAAAGCAAATTTCTGAAAAGCCAAAAGGTGGCAATAGCAGAAATAATCCCCATGAGGTACAAAAGCAGAATTACAACAGGCTGGTTTTCTGAGAAAAAGGTGCCTGCAAAAAGTAGGTATATTGGCAGTCTTGCAGAACAAGAAATAAAAGGAATTGCAATCACGGTTGCCACTTTCTCTTCATTTCTGAGCGTTTTTGCACTCATAATGGCAGGGACGTTGCAGCCTAACCCAAGCACAAAGGGAAAAGCAAAGCTTCCAGTCAGCCCAAATCGTCCTGCCATTTTTTGAGCCAATGCAGAAAAGCGAGCAAGAACTCCAGACTCTTCAAGCGCATACACCAAAACAAATAAAATAAAAATGGAAGGAAGAAAAGCCATCACGCTCCCAACCCCGTCAACAATTCCTTTTTTTGCTATTTCCGCAATCCATAAAGGAAACTGCGAATTTGAAAAAGTCAAATATACAAGCGAACCCAAAAGCATGGTAGCTGCTTTCATCATTTCTACTAGTGGTGAGGAAAGAAGATAGGTAATCCCAAAGATCAGCCAAAACAAAATCAGGAAAACAATCATCCCAGTTAAATGGTTCAAAAGCACTGCATCTAATTTTTGCGGATTAAGCATAGCATACCTTCTGCAAAATGCTATTTTCGCTATATTTTTAAACCATTCACACTAAAACATCTGCAAACACTTTCATTTTGATGTTTATGGCAGAGATAATAAAACTTAAGAATGATTTCACATGCGATCTTGTCAACCAAAAGGAGGCAATTGTGCGTGCAAATTTCCATAAAATGCGCCTGCTTTCAAGCAAAGAGCTCTATGAGGCTTTTTACAAAGGCACAAAAAAGCACGTTTCACCTGCTTGGTCTGGTACCCTCTGTGCATATGAAGCCCAGCACAAACTGCTTTCAAATTTTGTGCAATTTTTTGATGTAAGAAGCAGAATCACATATGTCTTTGAGGTTCCATCTAAATTTGTAGGTTCTAAGGGAAGCATTCTTGCAGTAAACCATGAGCTTGACAAAAATGGCAATCCGCTAATTGATTTCGAGGATAAAAACAGCGTGGTATTTATCAAGGTTCGGCAGCCTTCCAAAATAAAGCTGATAGAGCATTTTCCACAGACAGATGGATGGTATGAAGTAGAAGAAGATCTTGCGCTTCCTATTGACAAGCCAGCTTCTCCCTCCAACCAAAATGCAAGGCTTCTTTCTCGCCTTGAGGAACAAGCATATGTCGGATTGGCGCTACAGGGTGATTGGAAGCTTGGCATCTACTCTGCCCGCATCACTCTTTCTCTACAGTTTTCGCATGCTGCAGAGGCATTCTGCGTTAAAGAGCTCTCCCAAGAGTCCTATCCTGATCAAGCTTCAGATCAAATTTCAATCCTAAAATCCATTTCTGAAGAGGCAGAGCGTTCTTTGATCCTGCTCTCAAAATTGGTGGACAAAAAGTTGCTCGCCCCAATACAGGAGCTTATAAGCGAAATCAAAGGACTTTATTATCGCCGATGAGACGCGCTATTTTTCAAAATATAGGCTGGCTCGCCTTTTGCCCCTTTGTTTGCTCCTTCACCTGCAAATCCGTAAATTACTATTTTGCCTCCTCTTTTTTCCTTGCCAGCGTCATTTCTTGCATTTCCCATCACTATTATACTTCCACTTTCCATCTGAAGGCCCACTTCATCGCGGACATTTTGCCTCACAAAAATCTGCCCCCCTTTCATCCTATATCCTAATTTGTCCCTTGCCATACCTTCAATTACAATATTCCCCTTAAGCATTTCCATCCCTGCATAATCTAGTGCATTTCCTTTGACAGTGATCTGTCCGCCTTCTGCATAAGCTCCAAGCATGTGCCCGCAGCAGCCTTCTATAGTCAACGAGCCGCCCTGCATGTACTGCCCTGCGCAGTTTCCTACATCTCCAATTACATAAATTTCTTTGCGATTTTTATAAGCAACATAATTTATTGGGGTTTCAAGGTGGGAAAAGTACAGCGTTATTTTCTCATCGTTGCATCTATTGCAAAGATCAGAAAGGAAAATCCCGGCCCTATTTGCAAAATTCTTTTCCTGCTGATATTTGGAAAGCAAAAGGGTGAATTCCTCAATATCAGAACCACTGCATCTGATTTTTTCCATCTCTTTTTTGAGTTGGGTAAAAAAAGACTTGGACTTAACAAGAGCTGAAAACACCATCTCAATAGTTTCTACCGCAGGGTTTCTTCTGACTTGTGCGTCAAATTTTTCCTCTACCTTTACTTGCGCTGCAAAAAGCCCTCCAAGGAAAAATCTTCCTTTAGGCACGTTCTGCTGCTCTTCCTTCCTCTTCTGCTGCATATTAACACCACATCAGTTATAGCCTGCTGCATTTCTTGCTTCCCCAATTGCTATCTTTATTCCTTCTTCTACATCATTTACTTCCTCGTAAATCTTCACTTTGCTTGAAAGAAGCTCTTTTTGCCCAAACTGTCCGCTACAAACTATTACAAAGCGATTTGTGGAAGAATTTTCAGAAATCAGCTTAAGCACTTCCTCCTTGTTTGCAATTTTCATATCTGAAAATATGAATACATCGACTATTCTTCTTTGAATTGCAGTCTCAAGCAATCCAACTGCCAGCCGAACTTCCTTCACAGTTGCCTGCTGCCCTACATGGATAAATTCAGGGTCAGAAAGCACTTTTGTTATGTCCTTTTCCGCCAAACCTTCCAGCGGTTTTCCTTTAGCCTGTGCTATCAATTTTTTTGCAAGCTCCAAATCCAGCTTAGTCCCCCCGTGTTGCTTGGCAACGATCGAAAGAAAGACGGCTTCCTCTTTTCTGGTATAATCAAGATAATAGCTTTTAGGCCCGAAATTTATCACCGCCACTTCCGACCCTAAGCTCATGTACGCCTTTGCAGTAGCAATTGCTGCAGCAACTGCAGCGGATTTGATCTGTGCAGGATGCGGCATAGAGTCGCTCGAATCAATCATAATCAAAGCATCTGGCGCCTTATAGTCCAGCGTCATCCTCTTTCGCAGCCCAGTGCCCATCATGCGCGTTATGCCTGGCAATATCTTTCCACCACTCGTGTATGGCATCACTTTGTATATGGGCGAGTCGATGCAAAATCTCTCTGTGCCTTTTATTACTTTCCTCCACCCCTCTGCCTCTATCGGCATTTTCTCAATTACCACAGGGTAATTTTCAAGAAGGGAAAGATAGCGCCTCACAGTTTTCATATCTGCATCTATACCGTCTGCCCAGCCAAGACCTATTCCTTCTTCTTGTTGCCTGCCTCCCAAGCTTAGTATTATCTCTTCAACTTCGGCAAATTCTTTCCAGGAAAGCTTCAGGGCAGCTTCCGCAAGTGCTTTTTTGAGATCGGCCTTTGTCAACTGGCTGAGAATGGGAATTTGGTCAATGTCATTTATTTGGTAACTGCCAAGTATTCCAAATAGTTGGCCCCTTCCCTTGCCTATTCCCAGAAGGCTTGAGACGCTTGCCTGTTGCGCCATAAGCACTACCCTTTTCCATATCAGCATGGCGCGCCTAAGCTCACCAACATCATCTGTCACTGCTGTAAAGTCCGCACCTTTCAAAATCTCAACTTCTCTTTCTACATCTACAAACTCAGCTTCTTCTCTCCTTGCCTGTGCATGCAGATATGCAAGCACAATGCGATCCAATCTGCTTGAGGGGTTTGCATTTGATATTGCACGCCGAAGCTCAAGAATTGCATCCGCTTTGTCTGCTTCCAATACACAGCAACAATCCACGCAAAGCGATGAAAAGCTGTTTGCCAAAAACCTTGCAAATTCCATGCCTTCACGTTTGCAAAGATCGTTTGCCACCTTTTCTGCAATTACAGCATTTGCAATTGTCCTTGGAAATTTCATATAGCATGCAATCTGGCGTATCATCACCCCGGACAATACGAGCTGGAAATCCGCTTTCCCTTTGCTTGCAATCTCTTTTACAAACTCCAAATCAATCCAGGTTTGGCCTGTTGCAAGGTTGTGATGGGCGCCACGGTAGCCTGGTGGGGGAGGGCCAAAATGCGGCTCAGGCAGGATCGGGGAGTGGAAAAGCCCGCGGCAGTATTCCCACCTTTCAAGTACTGCTGCCTTTTGTGCAAGCTCTGTCTGTTGTAGTTGCCTGGAAAAAAACGCATTCTGCCCATTCTGCAGCTGAGGCTGGATGTTTTTTTTCCAAAAGAATTTCATCGGCGCACACCCTTCAAAGGAGCCGCTCTTCTTCTTCGCCGTATAGCCTGAATTTCAGCACTTCATCTTTCACGGTTGCAATGAGCGATTTTTGCAGCGGATGGTCATATTCCTTCTCATTAAGCTCTGCTGCCCCTTCTGGGTCTTTTTGTATCCTTTCAAGGAGGTTTTTGATGGCAGCCGCCACCTTCTGGTAATTTTCAAGTGCAATTTCCACCAGCTTTTTTGCCATTGCAATTTCGATCATATCCTTGCGCTCCTGAGGCGGGGCAAAATTCTCAGAGTAAGTCATTTTGTGGGCAATCACATGCGGAAGCACTGCCACCACGTCTCTAATATCTAGTTCATCCCTGCCGGCAATCCAAGCTACGCCTTTTGCATATTCTAAAGTTGCCACTAGCGAGCGCGGGGAAAACCCATTTTTCACATAAATCCCAAGGTATTTTTTGTCGTGGGGGTGGTCGCTTATCGGGTCAATAGATCGCTTCGAGCCATATTTTTCAGACCAATTTATTTCAGCGTCAAACGCGGACAAAAACAGCAAAGCATCATTAGCATGTGGGAGCACATCGTTTCCATTGCCTCCCTTAGCAACCTTTATTTCTTTTATTTGCCTTACTATCTCCTCTTTTTCTTCATCAGTTATTGGGTCCACAGTTGAAAGCTTGTTGTTTTTCCAATACTTGACAAATTCATCTATCTCTCCTTTTCTGAGAATTTCCATTGCTTCTGTAGTAATTTTTGAGTCACGAAGAAGCCTTCTTCTGTCTTCCTCTGCCTTCTCATACGTTTGCCCTGTGATAAAATTATTCCTTCCAGTGTACTTTTCCTCAGTTACAATATCCATCCTGTCAAGAAGTGGCGGGATCAGCTTTTCTGTGCCTTCGTCATGATAGTTTGCAGTAATAAATGCTGGCTTTTGCCCAGCATAATAAGTGTGGTTTCCTGAATAATTCCAGCGCTTGCTTTCAATTCCCTGCAATATTGCTCCCTGCACCTCAGGCGGAAGTCTGTTTCCTTCGTCAACTATCAATACAGGAAGAGCAATTGTCCCCATCCAAACCATTTTCTCATAGCCGCTATTGAGGCTTGCAAAGTTCAGTCGCCCAACCACGTGTTCTTTGACTTGTCCAGAGTGGCCTTGCAGCTCCAAGCTGTGGTATAAGTCATACGGCACCCCTCCAAAAACCGATGCAACTATGCGCGCACCAGTGCTTTTTCCCCTCCCTGGGTCTCCTTTTATCAGGTGGTTTGAATCCAAAAGATAAGAAAGCGCCATTAAGGTGAGGTTTTTTGGAAGCTTTATTTCAGTGCAAAGTTCATCAGTCAAAGGTTCATAGTGAAATCTCCTGGAGATTGTAATAATTTTTCTAACTACTTTATCACGTAACGGCTGGGTCTCTTTTCGCATTCTAATCCTCTAATTCTTTTTATCCTTCACATAATCGAGTAGTATGGCGCGGTGAAAGCTATTTTTTGCGTCAGCTCCAAATAACCACAAAATTAGGGCAGATGATGTTAAAAACACCGCAGTTGAGGCAGCAAAATATGTCAAGTTTCCCAAAAGTACTGAGCCTATCATTATCCCCCCAGAAGCAATACCGACCACTCCCGCTACCGCAGCAATAATCGCTGCCGAATCCGCTTTGATTCTCTCACTAAACTGCAGATTTTTCTGGATGGATTCGTAAAAAACTTCTTTCTCAATCAACTGCAGTGCTTTTTTTCTTCCAACCAAGCTCTCAACCGCTCTTGCTATAAGAGAGATACCCATCATTTTCCTCCAATCACTAATATTGATTTTTTCTTTTGACTCAAATTTGCTATTATTTGCTATTCTTGCCAAGACTTGGGCAAGCTCTTCTTTTACTTTTTTTACTTCTTCCTTCTTCACAGAATCGGCTTCTGGAATTTCAATATTCAGTATATATTTCCATCCTTGCAATGCCATTCCTTTTATTTTTGGTTCTGTCAACTCCTTATACCGTTCGAATTTCTTTCTCAATATACGGGCCTGAACCTCATTAAGCTGCATCCTTTTTTCAATCTTTCTTACAACCTTTCTGTCTATAAAAAATGAGCCATTCATATAACTCACCCATATTTCATCTTATTTTCTCTATCAAACGTTTTTTAAATGTTTATCCACTAAATCCCACCTTTTTTCTTCAATTAGCATAATGGAGTCCCAAGCCTGTACGAATCCTTGCTAACTTTCCTAATGTATCAGCCCATTTAATCTGATTTTTGCATCATGCCATATCTGAGGAAAAGTATGCTTGACATGAAACAATGCCGCCCGAACACTGTTTTCGAGCCTCTGAACAAAAGTTTCATTTATCCTCGCCTTCACCAAGTTCATTTTCTCTGAATCATAAGGCACAAATGCAAAGATCTCACCACTAGTTTCTCCCCTTAAAATCCTAATTACATCTTGATTAGACGGCCTAGACTTATCTTTCATTTTGATTACCATCCACATCTTCCCATAGCCGTGAATTGCGTGGTCAAACCTGACTGTGTGAAGCCTGTGTATGTCGTTATCCGCAGTCGGTATCAAGCCTGCTTGCTGCCAAAGCTCCAGAGCAAATGCCATGTTAATTGCATGGGGAGAAAGGGCAGATCCGGTTTTCCATTTTTCAATCAGCCCCATCATTCTTCTTCCTTCTGATGGATTAGCAAACGCCCTTTCTTTTATGTTTGTGCCTGGATTGAAGCAGGCAATGGCGTCGGCATTTTTTTTGCATTACTCAAATGCATAATCCAAAGGATAAATCCCATCTGCCACCAAGTCAAGTATGCCAGTCGGCGGAACACCAACAATCGGCAGCCTAATCCCTGAAACCGGATGCGCCATGCCAACAGCAGCTTTCATCTCCATGCGCAGCCTATTGTTTTCTTTCCTTATCTTTTTTGGTGAGACATCCGGTGCATAAGTAGGATAATGATATACTCTTTTTTCAAGTATTTCTCCCTGGTAAAGGTGGGCAGTTTCGAAATCAGCAAACCAAACTAGAACGTGCGGCCCATTGGTTGAGTGCTTGGAAAATGGCATGGTAAGTTCAATTGAGGCGCCATTGGTTATTCCAATGAGCTCTTCTGCCTCCTTTATTTTGCAGGCAGCTTCCAAATAGAAATTATTGTGGCAAGTGGTCCCGAAGTCAAAATCAATATTTGCCCATTTTTTGTGGATAATCATCTTTTCCCAATCACTCAAGCCGTCATTTTTGTGCAGTGCAACCATATCGATATTATCCACATACATTATATGGTCATGCAGCGCAACAAAATAGGTGTAAACTGACTTCTTTGCAGCAGTCGCCTTTATGGCACTTATAACTTCATCAATTGAGTCATCCATAAGCCCAAATTCAACGTGGAGATTTGAAAGCCGAGTAAATGAAAGCTTTTCATCTTCCTTGGAGGTTCCAGGGTTTTGATATCTTATTCCAATGGCATTTTTCCAAACCCACACAAAAACAGAATACGAAGATTTCCCATTCGGAATTCCATCCGCATCCACACATCTGTCATATACTATCATGCCTTTCTTTAGAGGAGTGCAGAGGGGCCCAAAGCCTGCCTCAAGCATCCTTTCATGGAACTTGTAAAACTTCCTTCTTATTTGCTGACTTCCAGGCGCAGCTGCATTTTTGACAACGTTTTGGACTGTTATCTCTGCCATTTTCCCCCACAAAAACAAATCATTGGAATATCTTAAAAAAGAAAGCTATCTGCCGTCTTTTCCTTTTAGTTTCTTCGCTGTTCTTCTTGCTGCAGCAATTTTTCTTTTGGTGATGATTCCTTTTACAAGTTCTAATATCCTTCGTTTCCCCTTGCGCTTCTTTCCTTCATTTGCTAATCCGCCTTCTTTTTTTGTTTCTGTCATCTTCCCTTGCTCTTCTGAAAAAGAGGATATTTTAGGGGTGCTCAAATTTTCCTTTTTCTCTATTTCTTTTCTTTTTCCCGCATCTGACTCATTTTCTTGATCTTTCAGCCCCACGGCTTTTAAATTGTGGTTTTGAACTTCTTTCGGTTTTGTTGGCGGGCTTTTTTCCTTTAGTTCCTCATCATTTTCCTTGCTTTTCTTTTCTGCTCGGTATTCTGTTTCAATTTGGCTTTTATGCTCTTGCTTAATATTCTGGCTTTTGTGTTTGCTCATTTTTACCTTCGGCATATTGCTTTGCATTTCTGCATCGTGCAACCCTATAAGATGACCATAAAGTTTTCTCAACCACCCAATTGCAAGGATGTCTTCATAAGTATATTCTCCGATGACAAAATTCCTCTTATCTTTTTGCATGTTGTGCAGACCACGCTGCACCAACCCAGCAAATGTTTCTTTAGCTTGGCTTTCTGTTTTGTGCTGTGGTTCTCTTTTTTCCACCTCGATTTTGGTTCCTTGATGTTCGTTTGCAGCCTTTTGCTCATGTTTTTCATCTGAAGTGATGGGGAGTTGCACAATTTTCATTTGTTCAGTGATAGCAGAATCCTCAATTTCACTCATTTCTGTCTTGCCTGTGTCATTTGACAAGGCAATCTCCTTGCTTTTTGGTTTTTGCCTATCAATATTTTCTCTAAAGAAATAGATCTCATTTTTAATCTCTGCTTCAAACTCTGGAAACGGCCAATTTTCCCTTCGCTGCACTTCTTCCCCCGTTTTTACATACCTTAGCACCTTTTCAAAATTACCTTTATTTTCATAAAATGAAAAGGTGTCCATCGTAGTTGCAGTAGTTGTCTTCTTCTCCTCCAAACTCTTCTCATACGATACGAGCCCAGTCTCCAACCTTTCTATCATTCTTTTTTCTTTCTCCAGGCTTCCAAATAAGCTTTCTACCGCTGCCCCCTTCCTTTCCCCGCTGCATTCTGGACATTTGCAGTCCGCAGAATGCGCGCCGTCAATCTGTATCTGCTTTTTTGCCTGATTTTCTTTCATGTAGCGAAAAAGAATGCATGATGCAGTATGGCCACAGCCAGCGCACCCATTTTTTATCATCTGCTGATGCGCAGCATTGGCATTTTTTGCTAGTGGGGTCTGGTGCATCTAAACACCTGCTAATCTTTGCTGAGAAATTGAATCGTTGGCGTACAGCATTCCATCACAACTTTCTCAAGCTTTTCTCTTGGAATGCCCTCAGATAGCAATTCAGCAAGCTGAAGTCTAATCTGATCTTTAAGTTTTTTTGCAGCTTCTACTTCATCAGGGCTTAATTCTTTGTGTTCATGTTGTCCCTCAGCTGTACTTTTATGAAAGAAGCTATTTAGTCGTCTAAGATTTTGCATAAGAGTTTTTAGCCTCATTTCATCATAAAGTTGGTCTCTGAATTTTGGCTGATTTTCCAAATTTTGTGAAGAAGCAATATTCTTTCTTGTGGTCATATTATCCCCCTAAGTAATTTTTGGTTTTAAATAATTGTTTATATTTTATTAATAAAACATTTATATTATTTATTATTTTTATCAAAATTTTTAATAATAAGAGTGTATCTCACCCTTCTCTTTCCATCTTTCTCATCTCAACACAAAGGAAAAAAGTTTATGTTAAATGATTCTTCATCCTTATACCGCCGTGCTTTCCTTGATATATTTCATTATTTCGTCTCAACCAGCAAATATTCCATAAACCATCCCTGCAAGAGTAGAGAAGAAAACCACCAATGCAATATAGGCTATGGTTTTTTTATGCCCCAATATTTTATCTATTGCAAGTATCGACGGAAGCGAAAGCGATGGGCCTGAAAGCAGAAGGGCAAGTGAAGGGCCTGCGCCCATGCCCTTTGCCACAAGGGCCTGTATTATTGGGATTTCGGTAAGAGTTGCAAAATACATGAATGCTCCGGCAATTGATGCCACAAAGTTTTCTGCAAGGCCATTCCCGCCGACGTAGGTCCAAACAAATTCATCAGGCAAAATTGCACCTATTGCACCTGCTATAAATACGCCGATGAATAGTACAGGAAGAAGAGACTTTGAAAGCACCCAAGTTTCTAACAACCATTCCTTAACCTGCTCCTGCGTTAGTTTGTAGAAAGTTATGTATGCTATTGCAGAAATTATCAAGGCAAACAAAAAAAGTTTGAGCGAAAAATCAATCTGCAATCCATTGACTATTAGAAAAAGAATCTGTACAAATATGAAAACTACCGCAAGATGCATTCTCATCTCTTTTCCTGTCGCTTGAAAAATCTCTTTACGCTCGTAGTCACGGTTTTCTTTCCTGAACATGAATTCCATGGTCAGTCCAATCACAATCGAGAGTAGGGCTGCTGCAATAGTGCGTGCTGCCCCAAGCTGGAAACCCAACACAGATGCTGTTAGAAGAATTGCAGTGATATTTATCGCAGGTCCGGAATAGAGGAAAGCTATTGCCGGTCCTAACCCCGCCCCACGCTTCCAGATTCCTGCAAAGAGAGGTAGAACAGTACAAGAACAGACAGCAAGTATTATGCCCGATATTGAGGCGACTGCATAGGAGACTATCTTGTTTGCCTTTGAACCAAGGTATTTGAGCACTGCCTCCTTTTTCAGCAGAGCTGTAATTGCGCCAGCTATGAAGAAAGCAGGCACAAGGCAAGTGAGCACATGCTTGCGGGCATATTCTTGAGACATTAAAAGGCCGCCAATTAGCGCATCCTTAAATATCTCATTCTGAGGCACAAAATAGAAAAAGAGAAAAATACCAATGAAAATCGCTAACAGCCACTTGTCATCCATCTTTACTCGCCCCTCAAAATCTCAACAAGTTCGTTTACACTCGGAACACTACCTGAAAGCACAATTTTTCCATTAACTACCATTGCAGGAGTGGCGAATACGCCTAGGGCAATTATCCTGTCAATGTCGTAGATATGTTCTACACTTGCTTTCAAGCCGGCTTTCTTTACCGCTTCCCTTACTCTTTCTTCAAGTATCTTGCATTTTGCACATCCACTTCCCAATATCTGGATTTTCATATACATCACCTCATTTTGAAACACGACCATTTTTTTTTTCGAACAAAGAAATTGTGTGTGGCCGAGTGCCTTGAACAATTCATACACTCTGCGGTCTGCCACACTATAAATTATCTTCTTACCCTCTCTTCTTGAGGATAGTATTCCTAAATTAGAAAGGTACTTCAACTGCAGGGAAACAGTCGATTGTGCCCTATTGACTATTTTCGGAAGATTGCATGCGCAGAGTTCCCTATTCATTAAACTCAGAACTATCTTGTATCTTGTTCTGTCACCTAATGCCTTGAAAAGCTCCGGTTCGCTACAAGTCTTTGCTTTCATAAAGTCATATATTTATATATATAAATATATAAAGTAATATTGATTGGTATACATCAATTAATCATCCCATTCTAGAAGTTGATCATTTGTACTTTTGTTCTTCTGTATCTTACTTTCATCTTAGATAGCGGCTAAATAAACATTATTACAACATTTGGCATCAGACCGTCCGTCATTTATCATTGCTTTTGGCTCAATGATCACATCCATCATCATTTGCAGTGGTATTTGGCATTTGTATTTTAAAGATGTTGAATATTATTATAAAATAATGAGAAAACACATCCACTATCATATGAAAAAGCCAGTTCCAGTGAAAGTAAAAACAGATAACGGAGTGGTTCTTGCGCTTGAGGAAAAAGGATTTTGTGTATATCAATCTCGTTCTGGCAAAGTTTTATAATGCAAAGGATTAAAAAAGGCCTTTGTGGAGGGATAGAGTGCCTGAAAAAGTAATAAAGTAGACCATTAAGAGCATTCAAGCAGACGAAAGAATCGGGTCGGTTTAAATTTTCTTTTTGTTCTTGAGGCAGCAGCCTTTATCCTCCTTTAAATTGTCTGTTTGCTTCTGAGCATTTCTTATTATCAGTCTTTCTTTGTCTTTCAAATCAACGTTTTCTTTTAGTCTCACATTTATTTCTTGCAGTATTTCTATGAAAAGCTTGCACGTTTCTTCATGAATAACCTTGTCAATAGCTGCCAAAATTTCTCCTTTAACTAATTCGTCGTGTATTTTTCCCAGCACAGCTTGTATCCTTATAGCTTCTGCAGCTGCAGCTCTTACATCGGGATCCGCTCTCTCATCGAGTAAAAGAGCCAAAAGAACCTTGAGTTGCCTTTTATTGCAATCTTCAACCACAATATCACCTCTCAGACACAGTATTCATTTTTCTACTTTATCCTCGATCTCCTGCCATACTTGGCGGTAAAACGCATTCCATTTATCTGTCATATTTAGCACGTTTTCTAACCCGTCCTTGGGGTTACGCATATTTCCTATCAAAACATCTGTCCCTAAGCCTGGCCTGACATTGCCAAAAACATCTATGTGAAAGGTCACTGTCCTCTTGTCTGTTTCTGCATGTGCAAGCACAGGCATACCCGGTTTATAAACCAATGTAAGCCCAAATTCTTTCTCATCTATAGTACGAAGATACTCAAAAACAACATCCGTTTCAGCATTATTTAGTCCACCTTCAAAGGCAAAATTCTTGCCTCTACCTTTAACCCAAAGCCTCTCAAAGAAAGGAATAACCTCTAGCCTCCTGCAGAAGCGAAGGAGCCTCGCCAGCTCAGGAAGATTTTTCTTGACTATGACGGTATCGATGCCGAGATTTGGCGCTTTAAATCCAACCCTAAGCAGATTCTTTAATCCAGCCATAGCTTTTTGATGTGCTCCTCTCACCCCAACAAGAAAATCATGCACCTCGGGTGTCAAGGCAAAAAGCTTGATAACAACACTTGTGCATACTTCCTTTAGCCTTTCTGCGATTTTATAATCTACATTGCACCGTGTGAATACTAGAAAATCGAGTCCCTCTTTTCTTACCATTTCGCCTAAAACAAAAAGCCGGTCATCCAAAAGAGGCTCCCCTCTCCCTGCGATTGCTATTACACGCACACCCTGCCTTTTTCCTATAAGAACTGCCTCCTTCCATTCTTCGATAGTGTTTCTTGCTGTTCCGTTTATTCCTGCAGCTGCGGTATAGCACATTGGGCACTTAAGGTCGCACTTATTGATTGTTTCAAGAAACAACTGTTTGAAGATTGGCCGTTTTCCTTTGCCAGTGTAAAGAATATTTTTTTGTAAATTCTCGAGGCATTCTGCACGGGTAAAGAAATTTCCCTCCAAAACAGGAGCAATTTGAAGGAATGCTGGATTTACTTGCCGATTATTAGGATGAACTGCTCGAATAGCTTCTTTCTTATTTTTTAGGATTTGCATAAAATCACCATTATTCATGTTGTTGTTTTTTTACAACTTATATATAAATTTTTTATCAAAAAAATATGTATAAATGAACAAAATTTAGGAAATATTAAATAATTTTTGGAGTAAATACTTCAACTAATGGTGATTTTATGGAATATAAATTAGATGAAAGGGATATTGCAATATTGGAGGAATTGAAGAAGAATTCGAAACTTTCAGAGCAAAAAATTGCAAAAAAAACAGGTATCCCAATGACTACGGTCCACAATAGGATAAAAAAGCTGCAAATTGAAGGGATTATTGAAGGATATGGAATACGCCTCAATTATGCAAAAATAGGCAAGCCCATTGTTGCATTTGTGTTGGTAAAAGCGATAAACCAGGCGGACCAAAAACAATTGCTGGAACAGATAATCAACATCCCATGCGTGTTTGAGGCAGCCATGATAACTGGAGAGTTTGATATACTCTTCAAAGCCCGTGTGGGAAGTATGGATGAACTGAAAAAGGTGGTAGTAGAAACATTAAGAAAGCAAAAAAACGTTGGTGAGACACAGACGATGGTTTGCTATGAAATCAGCGAAAAATCCTAGCTACTTGAATTCTATCGTTAGCACAAGGACTGCAAGTTTTTCTTTACAAGCCCAACTTTATCTGCCAGATTTTCTGAGGGAAATACCACTTGCAGTTTTTTTTGAAAACTTTTGCCAAAACCCCAGACAATATTACTTCTGCTTTTTTTCATCGCTAATTACTTTCAAGATTGTTATCTCATAGGTAATCATAATGTTTTTTTTCAATACAATTTCTTCCTAGTTTTATAATTTAGATTCAGGTACCCGCCCAAAAGGGATTAAGGTAACAAAAGACGAAATACAGTTTTTTCTTGACAAAAGAAAGCCAGGCGCTCCCATTTCAAGCGGTCGCAGGGAAGAAGACAAATTGGAAGTGCTTGAAGGAATAAAAGGAGGAATGACTGATGGCGGAAAAATAACTTGCTTTGTTTGCAACAAAGATGCCATCCCAAGCCATTATTTGCAGTTCAAATCCAAACCTCGCCCTGGCCATGCAGACTACCCTGCCATCGTGAAATATGGCGGCTTACAATCAGGAGGCGGCTTTTTCTCTGGAAGAATGACCGTGGCCTTTGTGATTGCAGGTGCTATTGCCAAAAAATTGCTTGCAGAAGAAAACATCAAAACAATGGCGTTTGTAAAAAGGATTGGCAAAACAGAAATAAGTCGTCCAATAAGCGAGGAAGAGATAGAAAAGATTACTTATTCTAATTCGGTCTATACCGCAGCACCGGAATTTGTTGGGAAGATGGTTGAAGAAGTAATGAATGCCAAAAAATTAGGGGATTCTGTAGGGGGTATAGTAGAATGTAGAATAATTGGGGTTCCGACAGGTGTTGGTGAGCCGATGTTTGGCTCTATCGAAAGCAGATTAGCCCAGGCCATTTTCGCCATCCCTGCAGTAAAAGGAATAGAATTTGGCTCAGGATTTGCAGGCTCAGCATTGCTTGGGTCTCAAAACAATGATGAGTATACAATAATGGACGGTAGAGTAGTTACTAAGACTAACAATTGCGGCGGGATACTAGGCGGTCTTGCTACCGGAATGCCGATTATTTTTCGTGTAGCATTCAAGCCTACTTCCAGCATTTTTAAAACTCAAAATACTATTGATTTGGAAAGAAAAAAAGAGGTCAAGCTGAAAATAGTTGGTCGCCACGACCCATGCATTGCTATTCGGGCTACCCCGGTAGTGGAGTGTGTAGCAGCCTTTACATTTGCGGATATAATTTTGTCTTCTAAGGAGGGGAAATATGAATCTTGAGAATATACGGAAAAAAATAGATAAGATAGATGGTAAAATCGTCAAGCTTCTGTCTTCTAGGATGGAACTTGCTTTGCTTACAACCAAATTCAAGGGTAGTATTCTTGACAAGCAAAGGGAGAAAGAACTTCTTGACAATGCAAAAAAAGCTTCTGCTGGCTTATTGAAACCTCAATTTATTGAGAAGATATTTTTTGATATATTAGAAGAATCAAAGAATCTCCAGTCGCAAAGCTTCAAGCTAGCTGCATTTCAGGGTGAGCACGGTGCATATAGCGAAATAGCTATTCAAATGATAGATAGAAACTGGGTACCAATCCCATGTGTGGATTTTACAGAAGTTTTTGAAGGAATAAAAGCAGGTTATTTTGATGTAGGAGTCGTGCCTATTGAGAACTCAATCGTTGGCGCAGTAGACCCAGTAAATGATTTGCTAATACACTCTGACTTAAAGATAATTGCAGAAATATATGTTCCAATTCATCACTGCCTTCTAGCCTTGCCGGAGTCTGATTACAGAGAAATAAGAGTAGTTTATTCCCATCCACAGGTGCTTGAGCAGT
>JAWAEW010000011.1:0-36889 GCA_038891035.1 Candidatus Anstonellaceae archaeon | reverse complement strand
AGGAAGGTTGATTTCTGACTCAAGTACGGTGGAAAGCTCAATTTTTGCCTTTTCTGCTGCTTCTCGCAGCCTCTGCATTGCCTGCTTGTCTGTAGAGACGTTGATGCCTGTTTCCCTCAAAAACACTCCAACAAGGTAATCTACGATTGCATTGTCCATATCAGTTCCGCCAAGCTGGGTATCACCCGAGGTGCTTTTCACCTCGAAAACGCCTTTTCCAAATTCCATTACAGTAACATCAAGCGTTCCGCCACCCAAGTCAAACACTACAATCCGCTGCTCCTTTTCTGATTTGTCCAGGCCATATGCCAAGGCTGCAGCAGTAGGCTCGTTGATAATGCGCACCACTTCCAGGCCTGCAATTGCACCGGCGTCCTTGGTTGCCTGCCTTTGATTGTCGTCAAAGTAAGCCGGCACTGTGATTACTGCCTTTTCCACTTTGTCGCCCAAGAACATTTCTGCATCGCGCTTGATTTTCTGAAGCAAAAATGCAGAAAGCTCCTGTGGCCGGTATTCTTTGCCGAATGCTTTGTACTTGAAATCAGTCCCCATCTTTCGCTTGAATCCATAAAATGTCCCTTCTGGATTGGTGATTGCCTGCCTTCGTGCAGGCTCCCCAACCAGCAGGTTGCCATCTTTAGTGAATGCCACATAGGATGGGAATGCCTTGCCGTACTGGGAGGCACCTTCTGCTGACGGAATCATGACTGGCTTTCCGCCTTCAAGCACTGCCGCAGCAGAATTGGAAGTACCAAGGTCTATTCCAATGATTTTTGCCATAACAATCACCCCTTATTTTCTGATTCTTGAACAGTATTTGTCTTTTGGCCAGCATTCGCCTCTGGCGCATGCGGCCCTGAAGACACAATCACAATCGCAGGGCGAAGAAGCTCGCCCCTAAATTTGTATCCGTTTTGGATTGCCCTCAGAATGGTTCCTTCAGGCAAATCAGAGGGCTCATATCCGGCCGCCTCATGCAGGAAAGGGTCAAATTTCTCCCCTTCCAGCTTCAGCTGCTGCAGCCCTTCCCTTTCAAATGCCGAGCGCATTTTTGAAAGCAAAAGTAGTACGCCTTTTTTGACAGATTCTTGCTCTATTTTGGAAACTTCCTGCTCGGCAAATGAAAGTTCCTCGTAAATAGGAAGCAGCCGCAGCATCATCTTGCCTTCTGCATAACTTGAAAGCGTTTCCTTTTCCTTTGCGGTCCTTTTTTTGTAATTGTCAAACTCTGCCTGAAGCCGCAAAAGCTGATCTGACATTTCTGAAATCTTTGATGAAAGCTGCTTTATCTGCTCCTCTTGCAAAGAAGGCTGTTGCGGCTCTTTCTGCTGAGCCTCAGGCTGCTTTTTGCTACTCATAAAAACACCTTATTTTTTGACTTTGCCCTTGGTGTTGGCATTGGCAAATCTGCGCTCAAAAAAACCGAATTCTTCGTCTATCTGCCTTGCAAGCTCATCCATTTCCGTAAGAATCTTCTCAACTTCCTTTTTGAACTCTATTAGCATATCCTCAGTTGATTGGAACCTAAAGATATATTTGCCTTCAACACGGCGGACAAAACCTGCTTCTTCAAGCCTTTTGAGATGATGAATAACTGTGATGCGGTTGAGCCCTGAGATGCGGGAAAGCTCGCTTCCCCCGATAGGCCTAAGCCTGCCTTCAAGAAGCATCAGTTTGAGCACTTGAGGCAGAGTGGCGTCTATGTCGCGCTCTGACATTATCCTCATCATTTTGCACAATGTCACTAAGTCTGAATCAACGGTATGGGATTTGCCTTTTTGCACCACCGCAGGCAGTGTAGGATTGGCCTTTGCCATACCAATCACTGTCAATATTGTATTAACAAAGATTTAAAAGCGTTAATACCGTATTAACACTGAAAATTATAAACTGACACAGCAGCTTTATAAAGGCATAAAAACCTTGCAAGAGAGGCTTTTGCATGAAAATGTCTGCAGCAGTACTGATCGTTGCATCTTTACTTGCAGCAGGATGTCTGGCCGACGCGGAAAGCAAATATGATGAAATCAAAAAAGGCTATGAAAGCCAAATAATAGCTCTTAATGAAAAGCTTGCACAACAGGAAAGCAAAATCCTCAGCCTTGAAGCCAGACTTGCCGAATGCGCAGCTGCAAAAGAAGGGATGCAAACCAAACTGAACGCACTTGATGCTGAGCTTGGCAAGGCAAGGAAAGAAGGTGAGATTTTGGAGGCGACAAAAAGCAAAGTCAAGGAGATGGAGCTTTTGAATGAGCTTGAAATCTATTATAATCAGACATACGGGCCAAAGGGGGTTCCTAACACTTACCGCTTGAAGAAAATTGAGGAGCTTGTAAGCAGTATCTCTTTTCAGAAAATAAGCCAGGCTTGGGCTGTACTAAAAAGTTGCTCTAATATGATTGAATGCGAAAGGGCAAGATTGGCATTTTCAGATGCGATAAGCCAGAGGCAATGTGCAATTGGGCAAGAAATAGTTGAAATGCTAAAAAACGTTTCAAGCCAATAAATAAAAAGGTGCTTAACATGCGGCAATTCAAAACCACTGAGGAAATACCAATACCTTCCAGGCTGATAGACCAAGTGATAGGTCAGGATGAGGCAGTCAAAATCGTAAAAAAGGCAGCAGCGCAAAGAAGGAATGTTTTGATGATTGGGATGCCTGGCACAGGCAAGTCCATGCTTGCTCAGGCGATGGCAGAACTTATGCCTGCCACAGAGCTTGAGGATGTGCTAGTCTATCCCAACCCTAACGACGAAAACCGACCGATTATCCGAACAGTCAAAACTTATCCTTCTGAGGAGGAAATAAAGAAAGACCCGCAGCTTTACCAGCTTTACTCCTCTTTTCGGCAAATGAAAAAAATGCTTGCTCAGTTTGCTCCTCAATCAAATGAGAAAGAAGAGGATTTAGGGCAAGGCAGAATAATACAGCAGGCAAGCAAAAGCAGGGAGGCGATGATGAATAGGAGTAGCGGAAGCGATGGCATCCTGTTTTTGCTTGTGATGATTGGCGCAATCATTGTGCTTTATGCAACTGGTTTGCTGTCAAATGAAAACAAATGGTTTGTGCTTGCAATTCTTTTTGGTTTGGGATTCTTGTTTTTGCTAAACAAATTCACAAACAACTTCGGCAGGAGATTTGGCTTTTCAGAATCTACTGAGCCTAAGCTAATTGTAGACAATTCAGGAAGAAAAACTGCGCCTTTTGTTGATGCTACTGGTGCAAAGGCAGGCGCTCTTTTGGGAGACGTAAAGCACGACCCGCTTCAGTCAGGCGGGCTTGGGACTCCGGCCCACTTGCGAGTGGAGGCAGGGGCCATCCATCGTGCAAACAAAGGAGTGCTTTTTATTGATGAGATAGCTTCGCTTAGGCCCAGGAGCCAGCAGGAGCTTTTGACAGCAATGCAAGAGAAAAAATACCCAATTACTGGCCAGTCTGAAAACTCCTCTGGCGCAATTGTGAAGACCGAGCCTGTACCTTGCGATTTTGTACTGGTTGCTGCAGGAAATTTGATGGACTTGCGCAATATGCATCCCGCATTGAGGTCCAGAATCCGCGGAAACGGATATGAAGTCTATATGCAAGACAGCATACCTGACACACCTGAAAATGAGGACAAATACGTCCAATTTGTAGCTCAGGAGATAAGAAAGGACGGCAAAATCCCCCACTTTACTGCAGAGGCAGTGGCAGAAGTAATAAATGAAGCAAGGCGAATGGCAGGCAGGAAAAAAAGGCTTTCGCTCAACCTGCGTGAGCTTGGGGGGCTTGTGCGTGCCGCAGGAGACATTGCAAATGAAGAGAAGGCAAAATATGTCACTGCAGAGCATGTGATTCGAGCAAAAAAAATAGCTCAAACTTTGGAGCAGCAGATAAGCAGAAGGGTAATCGAGTCTCGCAAAGATTACCAAGTGTTTTCGGCAGAGGGAAGCCAGATAGGAAAGGTGAATGGACTTGCGGTGCTGGGAGATACACTTTCTGGGCTGGTGCTTCCAATAGTTGCTGAAGTGACTCCTTCTAGCAGCAAATCTGAAGGCAAGCTAATCGCAACAGGCAAGCTTGGAACTATTGCAAAGGAAGCAGTGGAAAACGTTTCAGCTATAATAAAGAAGCATATTGGAAGAGATGTAAGCCAATACGACATGCATGTGCAGTTCTTGCAAACCTATGAGGGAGTAGAAGGCGATTCTGCTTCAATTTCAATTGCAGTTGCAATAATTTCTGCAATGGAAGGGATACCGGTAAGGCAAGAGGTGGCAATGACCGGGTCACTTTCTGTAAGGGGCGAGGTGCTTCCTGTAGGCGGAGTGACGGGTAAAACTGAGGCAGCAATTGAAGCTGGTATGAAGGAAATTATTGTCCCGGCAAACAATATGGAAGACATTTACCTTTCGCAAAAGCTGAAAGGCAAGATAAAAATAATTCCTGCGAAAAATTTCTTGGATGTGCTGAAAGTGGCACTCGTGGATTGCCCGCAGAAGAAAAAGCTTATTGTAAAAATGAAGAAAATGATTAGTGCGAAAGGTTAAGTTTTGATTATTACGCGATCACCAAGCGAGGAAATGTCGCTTAGGTGGACTGAAAGCTTTTGCCCAAGAGGGGAGCGATAAATAAGAAGCGATTCTTTTGGGTCAACTCCTATGATTTTGCCAAGATAGGCGCCATGCTCAGTGAAAAGTTCCCTGCCGTCAAGCTTCATTTTCAAAATAAGCGAGGTTTTGATTTGTCTCATTGACCAAATCCCAAAAAAGCCCAAAAATGTCGCTGCAATCACTGCAAGCAGGAAATCCTGGAATGAGACATACGGAGGATATAGGTTAAGCACCCAATCTGATGCAACTGATATAAGAAACCATACAATCACTGTGCTTATTGCATAAAGCCCGTAGGTTGGTATCTCTATTTTTTTTGGCTCGCGCTCGTTGAGAATGTCAATTGTCTTGCCAGCAAAAAGAATGAGAAATGCGATTGAAAGCATGTTTGCAAGAGTTTTTATCACATAAGTGGTTGTCTTTACACTGTCCAGCCCTATCTCCTGGGCTGTGTTGTAGCGCTGGAATGCAGCCCAGCCTGCAACAAGAAGCATGATAAAAAAGACAAGATAGATGATGCTTGAGATTTTGTCTGCGGCAAAGCGAAATTCGGATGCTGCCTTGAAGATCCTGTCTTCTATTCCGAAAGCTTTCAGACCAAGATAGAAGGCAAGCACTGCTGCCACAAATTCTATGCCCAATCCGAGATAGCGGCTTGCTGCAAACAAAAGTAGCAGAACAGCTGGGATGCCGAAGACCAGCCGTGCATAGTGCGGCTCCTTGAGCTTTTCCAAGATGACAAAATAGGTCTTTTCAAGCTCTTTTGCTTGTTTCATTACCACAAGCTCCACACTGTCAATTTTGAGCCTGGAGCGGATGATGGGCAAAATCTGCTGGTCAGAAGCGCCGTCTGAAACAAAAATGCAAGAATCCACAGGGAATTCAGAAAGCACTCGGTCTAGCTGGCTTGCAATTTCTTTGTCTGCCGCATAACCAAGCAACGGCGAGCCTGTCAAGGTCACAATTTGCGCAGGCATTTCGGAAGAGATTGAATCATATATTTTGATTGCCTGAAACATGGTATTTGCATCAGTTTCCGTAGGATCTGCAAGGACCAGCTTTATGGCTGCCTCGAGATTTGCCTCTCTTCCGATTATTGGACCGGATACCGTGGTTTTCTCGTAAAGGTCATTGTCCCGGTCAATGCATATTACCAATTTGCCTTTTTTGGAGCTCATTGATAGAGGGTTTAGGAAAAGCCATTTAAATATTTATTGAAGCAGAAACACCTAGCATAGAGGGTTGGAATGGAAAAGAGATTTGTAATCCCGGGCGAATTTTTAGGGACTGAAGAGGAATACTTGGCAGGGGAAGGGACGTTTATAGAGGGCGAATGCATAAGGGCAAGTGTATGCGGCACTCTGATTGAACAGAACCGCAGGCTTTCTGTAGCGCATGGAACCCCTCTGAGGGCATATGGGGTGGGTTCCATAATAATAGGGAGGGTGGAAAATATTGTGGAGCCGATTGCGCTTGTAAGCATGCAGATGGGAGGAGCCCTGGAGCAGGCTGATGAAAGGTTCGGCGACAACCCTGATTATGCGGTGCTTCATGCATCCATGATAAAAAAGGGGTATGTGCAAAATGTTCGAGATGAATACAGAATTGGAGATATCATACGGGCAAAGATAGTAGATATGCGAAATGGCGAAATGCGCCTTTCAACAGAATCAGATGAGCTTGGGGCAATAAAAGCTTTCTGCAGCAAGTGCCGCCACCCACTCAGGCAGGAAGGAAGGCTGCTTAAATGCGAAAAGTGCAAAGCGACTGAAAACAGAAAATTGGCAAACGATTACCGCAAGGCACAAATTTAGGAGGGATTTTGGATGGAAATCAAGGTTGTGAAAAACGAAAAGGACTATATTGAAATCGAGTTGCACGGCGAAGATGTAGATATCGGGTTTCCCAACGCACTCAAGGAGATAATGCTTGAGGATGAAAATGTGGAGTTTGCTGCCTGCAGGCAGGACCACCCTATTGTTGCACCGCCGGTACTCATGGTCAGAGTAAGCGAAGGCAGTCCGCTTTCTGCAATAAAGGCTGCAATAAAGAAGCTGCGCAAACAAGCAGCAGAGTTCAAGGACGCACTCAAGGCTGCAAAGAAGCCCAAGAAATAGGTTTGTGCACATGGAGCAAAGCCGGTTGCTTTTTTACCAGCAGGCCTCTTATGTGGCAATAGCTGCAACATTGCTTTTGTATTTGACAAGTGGCTTTTGGTTATTTGGAGTTTTATGCGGAGCTTCGATATTGGCAGCCGTGGTGCTTGAAATTTGGGTAGGGATAAAAAAGCATGGGCTGATGCATGAAATAAAGGAGACCGCAAGTGCAATTGCAGTTGCCCTGCTGATTTGGTTTGGGGCAGGATTTTTGCTTCAGACCTCCTCTCCTTTAAATGCGGTAGTTTCATGCTCTATGCTTCCAAACATTCAGCGCGGTGATTTGGTGCTGATTGCTGGTTGGCAAATCAATGCGCCGCAAGCAGAAATAAAAAGTGTGGAAGGCTTAGGAAATGCAGCAGTTTTCCAAAGCGGACAGCTTGTTGCAAATGTGAATGGCTCTATCTATTCTGCATGTGCGCAAAATCCTACTTTTCCAGTATGTAAGGAATTTCTCAGTCGGCCGCAGGACTTCATAGAGGTGCATGGGGAGGTTGCATTTGGATACGAAAGATGTGAGATTTTCTATCCAAAAAGCAACGAGAGACAATACGGCCCTTGCGTAAGATGGGTCCAGGCAGGAGGAAAAAAGTACTATTTCAATGCAAGCAATGATGTTGTAGTTTATTGGCCAAAGCAAAATGAGTACTACGCAAAAGTGGGCGACATTATTCATCGCGCTTACTTGATATTAAAAGCAGGCAACCAAAGCTTTGTTTTAACTAAAGGAGACAACAATCCCGTGTTTGATGTGCAAGTGGCAGTTGGCAAAGAAGGGAATTTGCCTGTTGAAATGGAGAGAATAAAAGGAAAAGTAATATTTTCTATTCCTGTTGTAGGCTACCTAAAACTTTTCATTTCACCTGCAGCAATCCTTACACCTGAAGGATGCGACAGATATCTTGTAAGCTAAATGCTACTTCTTTGAAGTATTGATGCCTAATACAGAATAGAGCATGCAGCTTCCAAGCACTGCAGTTGCAATCAATACTGCTCCTGCAAGCCCAAGCAGCAACCTTAGAACTACTTCAAAATCTGCAAGTACCGCTGCACCAATCAGAAGCGCTCCTACAACTGCCCGCACTACTCGATCAACTTCGCCTACATTTTTTTCAAATTTCATTTTTTCACCTCACTTTGCAGCTAAAGCTTCATCTATTGCTTCTTTATCAAACCCAATGATTATTCTACCTTTTATGTCAAGCACAGGCACGCCCATTTGACCGCTTTTTGCAATCATCTCAAATGCCTTTTGCTGATCTGCACCGACATCATAGTCTACAAATTTGACTCCTTTTTGTGTTAGGTATCTTTTTGCCATTATGCAAAATGGGCAAGTTTTGGTGCTGTATACAATTACTTGAGCTTCAGATGCTTCTGCCATTATCTCCCTCCTAGTTTTGCGGCAGCAGAAATTAGCTTGGCAATGGCTCTGCTTGGAAGAGAATAGCAGACTTTTTTACCTTCACGCCTACTTTTGACCAGACCGGCCTCTCTGAGTACTCTCAGGTGTTGAGAGATATTTGGCTGACTTCGCTTGAGCTGAAGCTGAAGAGCCGATACGCAGCCGCTCCTTTTGGAAAGCTGAAGCAATATCTGGAGGCGTGTTGGTTCAGCCAAAGCGGCAAAAATTTTTGCTGCCTTATTCATATAATTATATAAGCATATGAAAATGTATAAAAAAGTTGCTTGCACTCGGTTGAGTTGAGGCAAGCTTGCAGATGCCGTTATTAAAATTAAGGCTCTAGGGTAAATATTACCCTCCTGTTGTTTTTCCCTTTGTTTTCTGCTGCAAGAAAGATTATTTTGCCAATTTCGGATGTGTTTTTTACATGTGTCCCGCCATCTGCCTGACAGTCAATATCTCCAATCTGGACCATTCTCAAAGTGGAGATTTCAGGAGGCAAGGCAGATGCAAGCTTTACTGCACCTGGATAGGCAAGTGCTTCTTGGCGAGAGATGAAAAACACTTTGACTTCGAGATTGCAGGAAATTACCTCGTTTGCCTTTTTTACTAATGACTCGAATTCTGCCCTATCAAAATTTTGCAGGGAAAAATCAAATCTGGATTTGTCAGTGCCAAGTTGATTGCCTGTGATAAGTATGCCTTTTTCCGAATAAAGTATTGCGGAAAGAATATGCCCTGCAGTATGCATTCTCATCAGCCTATATCTCCTTTCCCAATCTATATTGCATTGGACTTGCTGCCCGATTTCAAGTGGCGGCACGGAAGAGTTGGGTTCTATTTCGTGAATGATGTTTCCCCATGATTTTGAGACTGAAATTACCTTGAATGTTGCTCCGTCTGAAATCCGAATCAGTGTGCCAGTGTCGCAAGGCTGCCCGCCACCGGTTGGATAAAAGACTGTTTTATCCAGTATTACGTATTTACCTTCCTGCACTTGCATTATGTTAGAGGTGCAACTTTTCAGGTAAGCATCCTCAAGGTATAATGCCTCTTGCATGGGCAGATAATCTACCAAACTGCTTTAAAGATATGCGTGGAAGTGTATAAGGGGGTGTTATTTTCATGTTCAAAATCATAGTGGATGACGCAAGGCGCTACAAAAATGCAATCGATGCGATAGTCAATCTCATTGACGAAGGGATTCTTGAGATAGGTAGAGATGGCTTGTTCCTGAGGGCATTAGACCCTTCCCATATTTCAATGGTTGTATTCTCCATGTCTGCCTCTGCATTTTCACACTATGAAGCTCCCCTTCCACCTGCAAAAGTAGGACTTAATTTTGACAATTTTGCAAAGATACTTTCCAGAAGCAGACCAGGAGAAAAGCTTGAAATAACCCAGGCAGAAAACAAGCTTCAGCTCAGGTTCATAGGCCAGCGAAGGAAAAGAAGCTTCAAGGTTCCAATAATTGATATGCCTGCGGGGGCAACTAAGGAGCCAACAGTACAATATGATGCAATGGTCAAAGTCTCAAGCACTCATTTTAAGGAAAGCGTGCGAGATGCAGCGCTTGTCGGGTCGCACATCACGCTTGAAGCATCAGAGAAGGGCTTCTTGATAGAGGTGCATGGAGATTCCAGCGATTTGACTGAAGAAAATGACGTACAGTCTGAAGAAGTGATAGAGATGAGAATCAGCAAACCCGCACGCGCAACTTTTCCTCT
Source organism: Candidatus Anstonellaceae archaeon (assembly GCA_038891035.1). GTDB lineage: Archaea > Micrarchaeota > Micrarchaeia > Anstonellales > Anstonellaceae > UBA10161. The sequence goes on along the minus strand of JAWAEW010000011.1, from coordinate 27,008 downwards.
CGAATACTTGGAGGACATAGTCCGTGCATGCCCAGAGAATGCATCTTTACTTATTTATCTGGCTACTGATAAGCCACTGAAGGCAGAATATGAAGTCGAAGGTGCAAAGGTAATTTACTATCTTGCTCCAAGAGAGTCGGATTAGCATTTTGAAAGAAGTCTTTTGAGTCCTTTTGCACATTCCCCAGGGAAAGTTTCCTCTGTTCTTGCTTTTTCCTTCCCGTTTTCAAACAAAACAACAGTAGGCACTACTTCGATTTTGAAATCCTCCCAAATAGGATTGGAATCTTCATCAATCTTTGCTTTGAGTACAGAAACTCCACTGGGAATCGGAAGCGAATCAAATTTAGGCATGAACTTGGCGCAGTCTGGACACCAGCTTGCATAAAAGAGAACTATCCATTTGCCCTTTGAAATTTTTTTAGCCAACTCAGCTGTGGATGAGGTTTCGTGCATGCAACTTTTTTTGTCGGTGCTGTTTAAAAGGTGCGCTATCAAATCCAAAAGTATGCCAAAGGCAATTGAAATTCATGGGCTTGCAAAAGCATTCGGCAAAATTAAGGCCTTAAACGACATAAACCTTGAGATAGAAGAAGGAGAAATATTTGCACTTCTAGGGCCAAACGGCGCTGGGAAAACTACAACAATTCTCATTTTATGCGGCTTGCTTGCACCTGACTCCGGAGTTGCAAAAGTTGCTGGGTATGACACAAAAAAAGACCCTATGAAGGTTAGGCAGATGATAGGAGTGGTGTTTCAGGCACCAAGCGTGGATGATCTGCTGACCGGGAGAGAAAACCTCTACATGCATGCACTGATGTACGGCGTACCTGAGAATGAACGCGAAGAGAGGATAGACCGCGTACTTTCATTGGTGGGTCTTACAGAAAGGCAGCATTCCCAAGTGAGAGAGTACTCGGGTGGAATGCGGAGGAGACTGGAAATTGCAAGAGGGATTTTGCACAGGCCAAAGGTGCTTTTTTTGGACGAGCCAACTGTTGGTCTTGACCCGCAAACCAGAGAGAAAATCTGGAAATATATCAGAAAGCTTTCCCAAACTGAAAAAACCACTGTGGTGTTCACCACTCATTATCTTGAGGAAGCAGAAATGTATGCTGACCGAGTTGCAATAATTGATAAAGGAAGAATACTTGCCGTTGGAAAGCCGAGGCAGCTTGTAGAAAGCTTGGAAGGAGATATAGCCATATTCAAAGCAAAATTTGTAAAACGGCTTGTAGAGGGCTTGCGACGCTTTGGGAAAGTTAGAAGTGCAACAAAAGGGCAAGTGGTTGCAATTATAAAAAATACGACTGAAGCTCTACCAAAAATACTTCGCAAATTCAACTGGATAGAGTCGGTAAGCCTCAGGCCTGCAACCCTCAATGACCTGTTTATAAAGTACACTGGGAGACAGATAAGGGAGGAGGAGGGTGAAGGAGGGTACATGGAAAGGATTATGCAAAATAGAGGAAAGTGAGAAAATGGGGCGGTTTGGCAATGCAGTTTATGCTATTTGGCTCAGAGAAGTGAAAGTATTCGTCAGAGAGAAAGAGAGGGTAATCTCTGCAATAGTAACCCCTCTTTTGTGGATAATGGTTTTTGGGGCGGGATTAGGTAGTGCAGTAAAAATAAGTGGAATGGGATACCAGCAGTTTATCTTCCCCGGAATTGTAGGGATGACTGTTTTATTTGGTTCGATTTTTTACGGCCTTTATGTAATATGGGATAGGAAGTTGGATTTCCTCAAGGAAGTACTGGTTGCACCTGTTCCAAGAAGCGCAGTTTTTGCAGGGAAAATGCTAGGTGGGGCGACGGACGTAATGGTTCAGGCAGCAGTACTGTTAGGAATTGGGGTGTTGCTTGGGCTGACAGGAATTGATTCTGCTTTGCTTGCATTGCTGGCCTGCGCTTTGATCGCTTGCTGCATAGTATCGCTGGGATTGATAATTGGAGCGAATATGAAAAGCCCTGAAGGATTTAATCTTGTGATGAGCTTTATTCTTTGGCCAATGTTTATGCTTTCTGGGGCTCTCTTTCCAATTGATAACCTGCCTTATTATCTGAAAGTCCTGCTTCCTCTTAATCCACTAACATATGGTGTAGATTTGCTAAGATACGTCATACTTGGAATTGCAAACTTTCCAGTGCTGACAGATCTTGCTGCGCTGGCGATATTCGGCATTATATTTATTCTTGGAGGTATTTATAGCTTTGAAAAAATGAGCTTGTGATTTTATGGAAATATTTGACAGCCTCACAAAGAAAATTCAGCAATTTAGGCCAAAAAAGCAAGGGCAAGTAAAAATGTACACCTGCGGACCTACGGTGTATGCAAGGCCGCATATAGGTAACTTTAGGACCTATGTATGGGAAGATTTGTTCAAGAGATATCTAATCTATCTTGGATACAAGGTAACGCATGTAATGAACATAACAGACTTTGACAACACCATTGTAAAGGAGGCAAAAAAAAGAAAGTGCAACTGCCACAAACTTGCACTTCGGTGCGAAGTACTCTTCAGAAAAGATGCTAGCTTGCTTGAGCTTTTGCCTGCAGATAAATACCCTCATGTAAGCCAATATGTAAATAAGATGGCTGATTGGGTAATTCAGCTTCAGGAGTCAAAGCTTGCCTATAAAGATGAGCAAGGAAGAGTATTTTTCGACCTATCAAAATATCCGCCTTATGGGGAGCTTTCTGGAAACAGGCTTAAGCCTAAAAAAAGGAGAGTTACCCTTGAGGAATATAAGCGGCATCTTGCAGGAGATTTTCTGATATGGAAACCGTGCAATGCTGCAGGCAAAAGGATGGGCTTTTGCTTTCAGTCCAAGCTTGGATGGGCTTATCCTGCCTGGAACCTACATTGCGCAGTGATGTCTTTTGAGACACTTGGAAGGGCGATAGACGTTGCAATGGGTGGCAGGGACAATATCTTTAACCATCACGAAAATACTCGTGCATTAGTCGAAGCACTAAAAGGAGAGTATGCAAAATACTGGATTCACATAAGGCACCTGATAGTAAATGGCCAAAAGATGAGCAAATCCAAAGGAAATGTGATTTATTTGAAAGATTTGACTAAGAGAGGATTCAGCCCTAGGATGGTTCGCTTTTTGCTTTTCTCGGTGCATTATAGAAAAAGGATGAACTTTACTTGGAAGTACGCCTATGCTATAAAGCGAAGATATGTAAGGATAAAGAAGGCAATTGAGGTTCTGGCAAAAAAAAGAGGAAAAGAAAACCGAGAGTTTGAAAAGCTTGCAAAGAAGCTTCAAGATGAGTTTGAAAGATGCATGGGGCATGATTTGGATGCGCCCGGAGCAATTACTGCAATTGAAAAGTTTTTGCAGAGAGCTGCAAAAGAAGAAGCATCAGAAGCGCAAGCAAAGGCAGCGCTTTTGCTTTTGGCAAAGCTAGATAGGGTGCTTGCAATACTTCCGCAAGACAAGCAGGAGCATAAAGGGGCGCGTCTATGAGGAAAGAGCTTGAGGAAAGGAGGAGGAGTCTTTTCGAAGGTGCGGAATTTGGCTGTGCGCTTTTTCCCAACACACACAATTACAGCCAAAGCTTTTCGTATTTTGCAGGATGCCAAATAGACAGCAGCTATCTTGTGCTGAAGCCCTCGGGAGGCGTTTTGTTTGTTCATCAGATGAATTACAACCAAGCAAAGGAAAGTTCTTATTATCCTGTCAGGAAGATTGCCAAGGATGCAATTGAAGAAATAAAAACTGCATGTGGAAGGGCGAAAGTTGGAGTTTGTATGAGGGAAATTTCTGCGGCACAGTTTGCTGCAGGAAAAAAGGCAGGGCTGAAGCTGGTTGAAGCAGACAGAAAAGTACTCTCTTTACGGGCTCAAAAATCTCGGCAAGAAGCGGAATTTATGGCCAATTCTGCTAGAATTGCAAGGAAAATACTGGAAGGCTTTGACCCGTGGGAGTATCGAACTGAAAAGGAGGCAGCAAAGGCTTTGAAGATGCTTGCTTTGCAGGAGGGCGCAGAAGTGTGCTTTGAACCAATAGTGGCTTCTGGGAAGAACGCAAGGTTCCCACATTATCACCCAGCTGAAGCAAAAATTTCGGATGTGGTGCTTGTAGATTTTGGAGTAAAGCACATGCGGTATTGCTCAGATTTCACACGATGCTATTTCAAAAGCAAAAATACCCCTGCCTTTAGAGATTATGAAAAATGTCAGCAGGTCTTTTGGGGAATTTTTGAGAAGCTTGGGCAGTGCAGCGAAGGAAAGGAGGTTGCTGCAATTGCAAAAAAAGAAATGGAAAGGGCTGGACTGCCAAAGCTTGTACACGCGATTGGGCATGGAGTTGGGCTGGAAGTGCATGAAGCCCCTTATCTTGGAGCCAACTCTAAGGATAAATTAGGGGTGGGAACAGTTATTGCGCTTGAGCCAGCCGCATACAAAGGTACATATGGAGTTAGGTTCGAGGAGATGGTTATCCTAACGCAAAAAGGATGGAAGCTTCTTTAGCCCTGGTAATCCTTTTTAAAAGATTGCAGAAAATAAGCCTAACTTGAAAGAATAGGAGTGATAAAATGAAAATTGTCATATCAGACCAAAAGACAGGGAAGAGCTTCAATGTAGAAGTTCCAAAAGGAAAAGAAAGCGAGCTTATCGGAAAAAAGATAGGGCAGACCTTTTATGGTGGCTTTATCGGAGCAGAAGGATACGAGTTTGAAATACGTGGGGGAAGCGACTCTTCTGGCTTTCCGATGAGGCCGGATGTATCCGGGCCACGCAGAGTGGATATTATTCTTTCTGACGGTCCTGGCTTTCGCAGGAAAGGCAAGGGCATCCGCGAAAAAAGGAAAGTAAGGGGGAACATCATATCAGACCAGGTTGTGCAAGTGAATGCAGTTGTAGTAAAGGCAGGACCAAAGCCTCTTGAGGAGCTTTTCCCGCAAAAGAAAGAAGAGAAAAAGTGATTAGTTGCAAGCCGAAGTCAACATTGGGATGGTTGGGCACGTGGATCATGGCAAAACTAGCCTTACCCGTGCCCTCACAAACAAGTGGACTGATACACATTCCGAGGAGATAAAGCGAGGGATAACGATAAAGATTGGCTATGCGGACACCACATTTTACAAGAATGAGGATGGCACTGCATATGCAACTGCGATGCAAGCTGAAAAAGAGCCTGGCAAATGGAAAGTTTCTAGGCACGTTTCTTTTCTTGATGCTCCTGGGCATGAAACCTTGATGACAACCACTATCGCTGCCTCAAGCCTGCTTGATGGGGCAGTGCTGGTAATTGCAGCAAATGAAAAGTGCCCGCAGCCGCAAACCGAAGAACATTTAATGGTGCTGAATGTTTTGGGTATAAAACATGTGGTGGTAGTGCAGAACAAAATTGACCTGGTTTCAAAGGAAAAGGCGCTTGAAAATTACAGGCAGATAAAGGAATTCCTGAAAGGGTCGCCTTGCGAAAATGCTCCTATAATTCCTGTTTCTGCAAACTACAATGCAAATATAGATAAAGTGGTGGAAGCAATAGAAAAGACCATCCCGACTCCAAAGCATGATCCTTCCCTTCCTGCAAGAATGTATGTAGCAAGAAGTTTTGATGTAAATAAGCCAGGCACGGACATAAAGAAGCTCAAGGGAGGTGTAATTGGTGGCTCAATTGTACAAGGCACCCTTAAGGTTGGAGAAGAAGTAGAAATGCTTCCTGGAATTTCAATTAAGGTCAAAGACAAAGAATCCGTTGAGCCAATTGTGATAAAAATCGAAGGCCTAATGGCAGGCGGCGAGCCAGTGCAGGAGGCAAGACCTGGTGGTTTGATAGGAATAGCAACTGGGCTTGATCCTGCAATCGCAAAATCAGATCAATTGGTTGGGAATATCGTTGGCAAAAAAGGCACGCTTCCTCCTGTGCTTTCAGAAGTTGAGCTGGAGTACAGCCTCCTTAAAAGAGAAGGATTTGAAAACCCTTCGCTAAAGATTGGAGAGCCGATAGTAATTTCTTCAGGCACCGCAACTTCAGTAGGCATAATCAGCAAGCTGAAAGGCAAGACGGTAGGCATAAAACTTAAGCGCCCAATTTGCGCAGAAAAGGACGGGAAGGCAGCACTTACAAGAAAGGTGGGTCAGCGCTGGAGGCTATGCGGCTTTGGAATAATATGCTGATGGCTATGAATATAGCAGGCATTTGTGCAATATGTGGGCGGGTTGCAACCGAAACGTGCAAGCTTTGTGGAAGAGGAAACTGTGGAAGGCCGCAGTGCAAAATTGGCTTTGTGTGTGTCTATTGTGCAAGAGGAAAGGAAATTTAGCTAAAGCTTGATGAAGTATTCATGAAATTTGGTTGTGGTCAGCTCTGGATGGAATGCCAGAGCAATAAGGTGTTGGTCTTTTAATTTCTGATACGCCCCAACCACTTCTTCGCTTAAAAATGCCATTGGCTGCACTTCTGGCGAGATTGGTTGCAACTTTGGCGCACGAATAAAAACCCCGTTCATACTGCCAAAAACCGTTGTAATTTGGGCTTCGAACGAGGCAAGCTGCGAACCATATGCGTTTCTTGTTACAGAAATATCCATTATTGAGAGGAATCTTTGAAAGTGGGTCGCACCATGCACTTCCTTCGCAAGCAGAATTGCACCTGCGCAAGTGCCCATTATTTTGCGAACAGATGCAATTTTTTCAAACATCCCCTCACTCTGCATCAGCCTGGAGATTGCAGTTGACTCACCGCCGGGTATGATCAGCCCGTCTATCCCATCAAGATGCGAAGCCGTCCTGACTTCAACAATTTTGATTGGGACTGAGAGTTTTTCTGAAGCTTTAAGCAGAGCGTGGATGTGTTCTTCAAAATCGCCTTGAAGAGCAAGCACCCCTATTTTGTCCATCTAAATTCCTCTTGTTGAAAGCTTTTCTTCAGCCTTTAGTGAAAAAACATCTAATCCGTCCATCGGGCTGCCCAAAGACTCTGATATTTCAGCAAGCTTTTTTGGGTCATTATAGTGGGCAACTGCCTCAACAATTGCGTGAGCCATCCTTTCTGGCTCAGAAGATTTGAATATGCCACTTCCTACAAATACTCCGTCACAGCCAAGCTGCATGCACAGCGCAGCATCTGCAGGAGTTGCTATACCACCTGCTGCAAAATTCACCACAGGAAGCCTGCCAAGCTCTACAACTTTTTGGACCAGCGAAACCGGCACACGCATCTGCTTTGCCTCTTGTGCAAGTTCTTTTTCAGTGCAGCTTTTGAGGCTGGCAATCTTCTCATTTATTGCTCTGATGTGCCTGACTGCTTCTACCACATTGCCTGTTCCTGCCTCTCCTTTCGTCCTAAGCATGGCAGCCCCTTCGGATATTCTTCGCAAAGCCTCACCCAAATCGCGGCATCCACACACGAAAGGTACCTTGAACGACCATTTGTCTATATGGCGCTCTGCATCGGCAGGAGTAAGGACTTCTGACTCGTCAATATAATCCACTTCCAAAGCTTCTAGAATTTGCGCCTCAACAAAATGCCCTATTCTGCATTTTGCCATCACCGGAATTGAAACCGCTGCTTTTATCTGCTTGATTTTTGCAGGGTCTGCCATTCTTGCAACCTTGCCTGAGCGCCTGATGTCCGCTGGCACTGCCTCAAGCGCCATTACTGCAACTGCTCCAGCATCCTCGGCTATTTTTGCCTGCTGCTCATTGACTACGTCCATTATCACTCCGCCTTTAAGCATCTGGGCAAGTCCTGCCTTAACTGCAAATGTCCCAGTAGAAAAAAATACTCCGTGCGCCACTGAAAGCACCACTGCTCTTACGATGGTAGCATAAATAAAGCTTTTGAATGCGATTTTGGAATTGTTCTAAATGAAACATCTATGAATAACAAAAAAACGCATGAAAATATGCTTATAAATTTGAGCAATGCATATGCTATGCTTCTGAGCACAATAGGTTGTGTTTGATAAGTGAATCAAGCGCAACATATTGTGGTTTTAAGAGTTTGGATGGTTGCCAATCGGAGGAATGCCGGACTTGCTTGCTTTACGGAGGGTGTGGGGATGGAAAAAACTGGTGCGATTTTGCCGCAAGAGAGCCGACAAGGTGGACTGAAGATAAAAAGGCTTTTTAGCACTGAAGGAATAGACCCTCTTGATACTGTTGAATACGAATTAAGGGCATCCACCATAAAAAACGCAGATGGCTCTATCGTTTTTGAAATGAAAGATGTTGAGGTTCCAAAAAGCTGGTCTCAGGTTGCAACAGATATAGTGGCACAAAAGTATTTTCGTAAGGCAGGTGTGCCACAGTATGATAAATTCGGCAGGCCTATTCTTGGGCCTGACGGAAAAGTAATGCTTGGGCCTGAAAGAAGCATTAAGCAAGTGATACGAAGGCTTGCTGGCTGCTGGAGGTATTGGGGAGAAAGATATGGCTATTTTGCAAGCAAAGAGGACGCAGATGCATTTGAAGATGAAATAAAGTATATGCTGGTTCATCAGATGGCTTCTCCTAATTCCCCCCAGTGGTTCAACACCGGCCTTGCATTTGCTTACGGCATAAAAGGAAGCCCGCAAGGACATTACTATGCAGACCCAGAGACAGGTGAGGTTAAGCCGTCTGAAGATGCATACAGCAGACCTCAGCCGCATGCCTGCTTTATCCAATCTGTCAAGGATGACTTGGTAAATGAAGGCGGAATATTCGATTTGGTTGTGCGCGAAGCAAGACTGTTTAAGTACGGCTCAGGAACTGGGACAAACTTTTCTTGTCTGAGAGCAGAAGGAGAGAAGCTTTCTGGAGGAGGATACTCTTCTGGACTTATGTCTTTCCTGAAAATATATGATCGGGCGGCAGGAGCGATCAAATCAGGAGGCACAACAAGAAGGGCAGCAAAAATGGTAATTGTAAATATTGATCATCCGGATATTGAAAAATTCATAAATTGGAAAGTTGTAGAAGAGCAAAAAGTTGCAGCGATGGTTGCAGGAAGCAAAGCCTGCGCAAAATATCTCAACGAAATACTCAAAGTTGCAAAAGATGAGCAAACTACAGACCTGAAAAATGAGAGAGTAAAGCTTGCAGTGGTCAAGGCACTCTCTCGCAATGTGCCAATAAATTACATTTTTAGGGCTCTTGCACTTGCAAAGCAAGGCAAGGACAAAATAGATTTTCCTGTATTTGACACGCATTACGAATCTGAGGCATACACCACTGTTTCTGGTCAAAATAGCAATAACTCTGTGCGTATTTCCAACAAATTCATCTGGGCTGTTGAAAACGATGCTGAATGGAATTTGATTGCTCGCACTGACGGAAGTATTATGAAAACTGTCAAGGCGCGACAGCTTTGGGACCAGATAGCGTATGCGGCATGGAGCTGCGCAGATCCAGGCCTTCAGTTCGATGATACTATAAATGAATGGCACACCTGTCCGATGGATGGACGGATAAATGCCTCAAACCCTTGCTCGGAATACATGTTCTTGGATGACACTGCCTGCAACCTTGCGTCCCTTAATCTTGCGAAATTTTATGATGAAAAAAATAGCTTGTTTGATGTTGAAGCATTCAAGCATGCTGTGAGGCTTTGGACTGTAGTGCTTGAAATTTCTGTTTTGATGGCTCAATTCCCATCGAAAGAGATTGCAAAAAGGAGCTTTGAATTCCGCACCCTTGGGCTGGGGTATGCAAATTTGGGCACATTGCTTATGATTATGGGAATACCTTACGAAAGCCCACAAGGACTTGCAATATGCGGAGCAATAACTGCCATAATGTGTGGGGAAGCATATGCGACCTCGGCTGAGATGGCGCGTGAGCTTGGGCCATTTAAGGCATTTGAAAGGAATCGCCAACACATGCTGAGGGTGATTAGAAACCATAGGAGGGCAGCTTACAATGCCTCTGAAAACGAATACGAAGGCCTTACAGTAAAGCCTATGGGAATCAACCCGCAATTTTGCCCAGATTATTTGCTGAAAGCTGCACAAGAATGCTGGGACAGAGCATACCAGATGGGTGAAAAATACGGCTACAGGAATGCACAAGTGACTGTGATTGCACCCACTGGAACAATCGGCTTGCAGATGGATTGCGACACTACTGGCATAGAGCCTGATTTTGCAATTGTAAAATTCAAGAAACTGGCAGGAGGTGGATACTTCAAGATAGTAAACAGCTCTGTCAAAAAGGCGCTTGCAAAACTTGGCTATACTGCAGAACAGATAAGGGAAATAGAGCAGTATGCTCTTGGGAGGGCAACTTTGAACGGCTGCCCTCACATTAATCCGCAGACCCTGGCAGCGAAGGGATTCACTCAAGAAAAAATTGCAAGAGTTGAAGCAGAGCTTCCCAGAATATTTGACATACGGTTTGCGTTCAACAAGCACGTATTAGGCGAAGACTTCTTGCGCCTCCTTGGCTTCAGCAGCGCGGAGATAAACGACCCGAAATTTGATTTGCTTTCAAAACTGGGCTTCACAAAGCAGCAGATCGAAGAAGCAAACGAATATGTGTGCGGTACTATGACTATTGAGGGTGCACCTCATCTTGCACAAGAACACTACCCAGTGTTTGATTGCGCAAACAAGTGCGGCAAAAAAGGAAAGCGCTTCATTTCATATTTGGGGCATATAAAAATGATGGCGGCTGCACAGCCGTTCATAAGCGGCTCCATCTCCAAGACCATCAATATGCCTGCTGAAAGCACAATTGAGGACATAAAGCAAGCGTACTTTACATCTTGGAAATATATGCTCAAAAGCATTGCACTTTATCGTGACGGAAGCAAGCTTTCGCAGCCACTTAATGCCACTGCTGACATGGATGAAGACGAACTTGCACAGCTTCTTGGAATGGGTGAGGATGTAGATGAGACTTTTGGACCTGCGCAGTTGCAATCTAAGATTCTTGGGAGGGCGATGAACAGAAGAAAACTTCCTCCAAAAAGGAGGGGCTTTGTGCAGGAAGCACGAGTAGGTGGCCACAAAGTATATCTCAAGACTGGCGAGTATCCAGATGGAACATTGGGAGAGATATTTATCGACATGTATAAGGAAGGCGCAGGCTACCGAGCGCTACTTAATTGCTTTGCAATTGCAGTAAGCAAAGGATTGCAATATGGCGTACCGCTTGAGGAGTTTGTGGATACATTCACTTTCACAAGGTTTGAGCCTTCAGGAGTAGTGACTGGACATGAGGCAATAAAGAATGCTACCTCGATAATAGATTATGTTTTCCGCGTGCTTGGCTACGAATACCTCAACAGGCGTGATTTTGTGCATGTCAAGACGATAAACGGAGATACTGCGCATGAGCCTGCAACCAGAATAGAAGAGCAGAAATCCCAGACAAAGCTTGCAGGCACTACTGAATCTTCACAACAGCAGAAGGAGGAGGATTTCGAAGAGAAAGCAAAGAATGCAAAGGCGCAAGGATTCACGGGCTTGCAGTGCCCAAGTTGCGGCTCCATGAAAGTCAAGCAAAATGGAAGCTGCCAAGTATGCATTGACTGCGGTGAAACTACTGGATGCTCATAGGATAGGTATTTTTATTTAGCTGCGAGAAAAACTTACATGCAACTTTACATTGATATTGCCATTTTGGCAATTCTTCTTTTACTGTCAGGGGTATTTGCAGCAACTGAGGTGGCTTTCCTTTCTATTGGACCAGTAAAGATACACGAGCTTATGGAAAAGAAGACGCCTGGGGCAGAAAGCCTGCATAGGCTGAGAGCAAAGCGACGAAAGATTGTAATCGCCCTGCTGATTGGAAACAATGTTGTAAATATTGCAGCCTCTGCAATGGCAACAGCAGTTGCAATAGGAATTTGGGGTGACGCAGGACTAGGAATTGCAATTGCAATAATGACTTTTCTTATCTTGACGTTTGGGGATATAGTACCGAAAAGCTTTGCCACTTCCCACAGCGAAAAGATAATGTTGCTGGTTGGCCCGGCTCTCGAGTCTTACTATTATTTGGTCTTTCCGCTTGTTTTGTTGTTTGACGCCATCAACTACCTGATTCCAGGAGTATATAGCCGTGCAACTGGTATCGAGAAATTCACTGAAGACGAAATAAGATCTGCTATAAAGCTCGGGGCAAAAAGCAAAGGCATTACTGAAAAAGAAAAGGAGATGATTGAGAATGTGCTGGATTTCAATGACCGCACAGTTGAGCAGGCTATGACACCAAAAAGCAAAGTGGTTGCACTGGATGGAAAGATGCTGGTTGCAACCGCCCACCGCAAAGTACTTCAGAATACTCAATACTCTCGATTTCCAGTGCTTCTGAAGGGGAAGGTGATTGGGACAGTTTCTGTAAAGATATTGGGAAGAGCGCTTTATCAGCATCCAGACTGGCACATCTCAAAAATAGCATGGGAGCCCGTGCGATTTCACCCTAAAGTAAAGGTTTCTGAGGCATTTGCAAGACTTCAGAAGCTTGGCAGAAATATTGCAATTGTGGAAAATGAGAAAGGGAAGTTTTTAGGCATTGTCACACTTGAGGATTTGCTGGAAGAACTTGTTGGGGAGATAAAATAAGGGATACCTTTAAAAGGCTGCTTTGAGATAAAATTTGCATTGAATTTACGTCGTAAACTTGCTTATGGAAAAACTTTTGGCAAAATCAAAAAAGCAAGACAAAATCAGCCTTGGCTTTAGGCAAAAAAGTTGATGAAATGGAAGAAGGCAGCAAAGTGCATGAGTATACCGCAAAAAGCATACAGGTGTTGGGAGGAATTGAAGCTGTAAGAAAAAGACCAGCCATGTATATTGGAGATACCGCTGAAAGGGGGTTGCACCACCTTGTATATGAAGTGGTAGACAACAGCGTCGATGAGGCTCTTGCCGGCTATGCAAAAAACATAGAAGTCTCCATTGGAGATGGAGGAGTAGTTTCGGTAACTGATGATGGAAGAGGAATACCTGTTGAGATACATGAAGAGACGGGCAAATCTGCCCTTGAAGTGGTAATGACCGTACTTCATGCTGGGGGAAAATTTGACAATAAAACCTACAAAGTATCTGGCGGTCTTCACGGAGTCGGTGTTTCAGTAGTGAACGCCCTTTCTGAATGGCTAGAAGTGGAAGTAAAAAGAGACGGTAAGATATATCGCCAGCGCTATGAAAGAGGGAAGCCTGTCACCCCGGTTTATCAGGTGGGAGAAACCAAAGGAAGTGGCACAAAGGTAAGATTTAAGCCGGACTCGCTTATCTTCAAAAATGTAGAATTCAATTTTGAGGTGCTTGCAAACCGCATGAGAGAACTTGCTTTTCTAAATAAAGGGCTGTGCATCACAATAAGAAATGAGCTTACAGGAGAGACGCAGGTGCACTGCTATGAAGGCGGACTGGTTTCTTTTGTCGAACATATCAACAAAAACAAGGTCCCGATAACCAAAGTTATCTACTTCCAAAAGCAAGAAGGAGAAATAGATGTTGAGGTGGCAATGCAGTATAATGAAGGGTATGCCGATAATATCTACACATTTGCAAACAACATCAACACAGTGGAAGGAGGATTTCACTTAGTAGGCTTCAAGTCTGCACTCACGCGGGTTGTTAATGAATATGTGGAAGCTAACCTGAACAAAAAAGAGCCCATAAAGATAAGCGGAGAAGACTTAAAAGAAGGGCTTGCAGCAGTTATCTCGGTAAAGCTACCGCATCCGCAGTTTGAGGGGCAGACAAAAACAAAGCTTGGAAATTCCGAAGTAAAGGGTATTGTGGAATCAATCGTGTATGAGAAGTTAAGCAGGTATATGGAAGAAAACCCTGCTGATGCACGAAAAATTGTAGAAAAGGCGCTTTCTGCGGCACAAGCAAGAGAAGCAGCACAAAAGGCAAGGGAGCTTGTGAGAAGAAAAGGAGCGATGGAATCGGGAATTTTGCCAGGCAAGCTTGCAGATTGCACTGAAGAAGATCCTGCAAAAAGCGAGCTTTACATAGTTGAAGGGGATTCTGCTGGAGGAAGTGCAAAGCAAGGAAGAGACAGAAGATTTCAGGCCATTTTGCCGCTGAGGGGGAAAATACTAAATGTTGAGAAGGCTCCAATTGTAAAAATACTGAATAATGAAGAGATTAAGACTTTGATTTCTGCGATTGGGACAGGATTTGGAGAAGATTTTGACATAAAGAAACTGCGCTACCACAAAATAATAATTATGACTGATGCTGATGTAGACGGGGCACATATCAGGACTCTTTTGCTTACCTTGTTTTTCAGGTATTTGAAGGAGTTGCTGGAAAAAGGCCATGTTTACATTGCCCAGCCTCCACTTTATCGCATCAAAAAAGGAAAAGAGGAGAAGTATGCATACAGCGACGCAGAAAAAGATAGAATACTGCAGGAATGGGAAGGCGCAACAGTTCAAAGATATAAGGGGCTAGGCGAGATGAATCCTGAACAGCTTTGGACTACTACTATGGACCCTGCAAACCGAGTTTTGCTTAAAGTCCATGTGGAAGATGCAATGAAGGCAGATGAAATATTCACCATATTGATGGGAGATGCCGTTGAACCCCGCAAAGAGTTCATTGAAGTGCATGCAAAAGAGGTCAAAAACCTTGATATATGAGGGGGAAAATGCAGACTAAAGATGAAAAGATTGTTCCAAGGGCTGTTGAAAAGGAGATGCAAAGCGCTTACTTGGATTATGCAATGTCAGTCATAGTTGGCAGGGCGCTTCCTGATGTAAGTGATGGGCTAAAGCCGGTTCACAGAAGAATACTTTATGCAATGTATGAGCTTTCAAACACCCATGACAAACCTTACAAAAAATCTGCAAGGATTGTAGGAGAGGTTCTTGGTAAGTATCATCCACATGGAGATGTAGCAATATACGATGCTATGGTGAGAATGGCTCAAAACTTTTCAATGAGATATCCTTTGATTGACGGGCAAGGAAACTTTGGCTCAATAGACGGAGATAGTCCTGCTGCAATGCGTTATACTGAGGCAAGACTCAATCGCTTTGCAGAGGAAATGCTGCAGGATATAGAAAAAGAAACAGTTGACTTTGTACTCAATTTTGATGCTACGTTAAAAGAGCCGGTAGTTCTTCCGTGCAAGGCTCCAAATCTGCTTGTGAATGGCTCTTCTGGGATTGCGGTTGGAATGGCTACGAATATTCCTCCACACAATTTGGGTGAAATCGTAGATGCGCTGATTGCAATGATTGACAATCCGGCCATAAGCCAAGAAAGTCTACTTGGGATTGTGCAAGGGCCTGATTTTCCTACAGGAGGAGTGATAATAGGGAGAAGAGGGATTACTGAGGCTTATTTTAGCGGGAAGGGCATAATAAAAGTCAGAGGGAGGGCGGAGATTGTCCAAACAAAAGAAAAAAAGGCTGCTATAATCATAACCGAGCTTCCATATCAAGTAAACAAAGCAGAGCTGATAAAGACAATAGCTCAGCTTGCCAGAGATAAAAAAATTGAAGGAGTGGCGGATATTGCGGACCGCTCAGACAGACAAGGAATGCACATTTACATAGAGTTGAAAAAAGATGCAAACCCGCAAGTAGTTCTCAACCAACTTTATGCACATACCCAACTTGAAAGCGCATTTGGGATAAACAATGTTGCTTTGGTAAACGGAGAGCCTAAAACCCTAAGCTTGGAGCAGATGCTACGACTGTTTTTAGACCATAGACTAAACATAGTGAAAAGAAGGAGTACATTTGAGCTGAAAGTAGCCCAAGAAAGAAAGCACATTGTAGAAGGCTTGTTGCTTGCTGTTCAAAAAATAGATGAAATAATAAAAGTCGTAAAGACTGCGAAAGAACCTCTTACCCAGCTTGTTGCAGACTTTGGATTGACTGAAAAGCAGGCAGAAGCCATACTTGAAATGAAAATAAGGAAACTTTCTGCTTTGGAGTCGAAAAAGCTAGAAGAAGAAAATGTGGAGCTTGCCAAAAAGATAGAGCACTTGCAGAAAGTGCTTGCGGACGAGAAACTGCTTTACCAGATAATAAAGGATGAACTTTGGGAGCTGAAGCAGAAATATGCAGATAAAAGAAGGACTCAGATTGTGGAAGGTGAAGATGAGGAAGTTGAAATTGAGGATTTAATTGCGGAAGAAGAAGTAGCAGTGTTAATTACACAGGATGGATATGTAAAAAGGGTACCAATAAACCAATACAAAGCCCAAAGAAGAGGAGGAAAAGGAGTAATTGGCTCTGAGACCAAGGAAGAAGACAGAATAAAAGACGTAATTCTTGCCTCAACGCATGATTATTTGCTATTCTTTACAGACAAAGGGAATGTGCATTGGCTAAAAGTCTACAAGATACCTGCTGGAACCCGATATTCCATAGGCAAGGCTATAGTGAACTTGCTTGAGCTGAAAGAAGAAAAAATAAGCGCTTGGATAAAAACCAGAGATTTCAAGGCCGAGGAATATTTGGTAATGCTTACTAGAAACGGAACCATCAAGCGCACCAGCATGGCAGAGTATGCCCGTCCGAGGAAAGGGGGGATAATTGGCATAACTATAAAGAAAGGGGATGTCCTAATTGATGCCAAGAAGACTGACGGAAAGAGAGATATAATTATAGCTACGAGCCAAGGATATGCGATAAGGTTTAATGAAAAGGAAGTTCGCCAGATAGGAAGGACAGGTCAGGGTGTGATCGGCATAAGGCTCAATGAGGGGGATGCGGTTGTAGGGATGGCGCTTGATGAAAGCGAGACACTTTTGACAGTTACTGAAAACGGGTATGGTAAAAGAACGCCTATTTTGGAATATAGAATTCAGTCGCGCGGAGGAAAGGGCATAATCAACATAAAGACCCGTGGAAGGAATGGGAAAGTAGTTGGGATAGCTGCTGTAAGGGATGAAGACGAGGTGCTGCTGGTTTCAAGCGGAGGGAAGATAATACGCATCCGTGCCAGGGATATTAGCATTATTGGGCGAAACACAAATGGAGTGCGGCTGATGAAGCTTGAGGAAGGCGAAAAAATAATTGCGGTAGAGAAGCTGGAGGCGGAAGCCAAAAGTGAAGCCGAGCCGGAAGCAGAGCCAGGCGCTAACTTAGGTCAAAATGTCTAAGAAAGCCACAAAACCTTTTCTTTCAACTTGGCAATATCTCTTTTTAGTACAAAAAGAAAGGTCGGGACTACAAAGCTTGAAGCTACCGTCAATCCAACAACAATTTCTCTCTGCTGAAAAGGTATAGAGGGGACTGTGCCTAAGTAGTAATCTGCAAAATCATTGATCAAAAACCAGGCAGTTATGAAGAACAGCTGATAATAGTTGAGCTGAGCTTTGGGCAAAAAGTACAGCCCTTCAAGTACCATGCCAATATGTCCAAGCAAAAAAATTGAAGAGACCATGAAAAACGCTGGAGCAAAATAAACTTCTGAGTAAAATAAAAGGACAAAAACTGTCCAAAATCCATATTTGACAAGCCCGCTGCTGACAAAAAACGAATAGAAGATGCTTTTTGTCTTGTTCAAAAGCAAAGGTAAGGCAAGCAATACATAAAGCGGGCAGTCAGGAACAAATATCAGAAGCAAAGGAGAAGTTGAAAGAAGCTGGTCCCAGTAGTAATATAGTCCTGCTATCACTGCAAGAAAATGGACGAATATAATGAGTGTGACTTTCATTTGATTCGCCTTGCAGGAACACCGCCCCAGGTTTGGCCTGCAGGCACATCTTTGTTTACTAAAGACATTGCACAAATGCAGGCCCTATCACCTATTGATATTCCTGGTAAAATAGTACAGTTTGCCCCAATCATTGCACTTTTGCCTATTTTGACTTTTCCTACCCTGTACTTGCCCTGCAGAAACTCATGGGCCAAAATTACTGTATTGTAGCCGATTATTGTCTCTTCCCCAACTTCTATAAGCTCTGGGAAAAAGAAATCAAGCATTGCACCAAACCCAAAAGTGGTATTTTTGCCTATTTTTGCCCCACAAAGCCTATATGCCCAAGTTTTTAACCTAGTTGATGGAAAAAATCTGGCACAATAAATAAGAAGAAAATTGAAAACGACTGCTAGAGGATTTTTCACTTTCCACCAGTATTTCAAAGAATTTCCTTTGCAGCAAAATTCCCTCAAGTTGCGCACGAGAGTATCCTCAACAGAAAAAATAAAAGCTTTCCAAATTAAAAGGAAGTAAAAGTGGCTTTGGGTGGAAGAATGATATTTGATGTGTTGATTGGAATTTTGGCAAATGTAGAGCTGCTTTTTGCTGCTATCGTATTGATTGTGCTGATCAAGCTGTTTGTGCATGTAATTTACCAATACGAAAAAGGAGTGGTATTCTTTCTTGGAAAGTACAGCGGAACAAGAGAGCCTGGGATCACTATAATTATTCCGATTTTGCAGGAGCTGAGGAAAGTAGATATGAGGATTTTGACTTTGGATATTCCAAAGCAATCAGTCATGACCAAGGATAACGTCCCTGTGTCAGTAAATGGTGTGCTTTACTTCAAAGTAGTCCGCCCAGAAGATGCCGTCATGAAAGTGCAAAACTTCACATATGCGATGGGTCAGTATGCTCAAACAGCGCTAAGAGATGTAATTGGCTCCATGAACCTAGATGAAGTACTAAGCGAAAGAGGGCTGATTGGAGAAAAAATACAAAAGGTTGTGGAAGAGGTTACAGAAGGATGGGGCCTTGATGTCACGGCGATCAAATTGCAGGATGTGGATGTGCCTGACGACTTGAAGAGACTCATGAGCAGACAAGCTGCCGCAGAGCGAGAAAAGCGAGCTACGATAATAAAGTCTGAAGGCGACAGACTTGCTGCAAAGAACTTGGCTGAGGCTGCAAAAATAATGTCATCAGTTCCTGCAAGCATTCAGTTGAGAACTTTGCAGACTATAGATGGTTTGGGACCATCTGCTTCAAACACTGTAATTATACCTTTGCCTCTTGAGGTGCTGGATGGATTTAGTGAGCTTGTGCGAAAGTCAAAAAAGAAAAAATAGCTTATGCAACCACATAGCGGCGGTCAATGTGGATTAGGCCAGACTTGGCAATTGCATCCACTCTGGCAAGCACAGTACTGAATGCTACGAAGGATACTGCAATTCCGCTTGCAAAAAGCAGCCTCTCAAATGCAACAACTGGAATTAGTGCAATCCAGAATTCAGGAGTTGAAGGAAAAGAGTAAAGCCAAATCACACTTCCTATCGAATGAGCAGTAAAGGTTGCACCTAAAGAGCGAGCAAAGAGATTTTCAGGGAGGATAAGGGCTATCAATGGGATGAGCCAGTAAAGAGAATAAACCCATGCTTGCGAGCCTACTGGATGCAGAACAAAAGCTGCCATACATAAAAGGGGGACTGCGGCCTGGGTTAGCTTGCCTTTTGCATATTTTGCAAAATAGAAAGCAGCAAAGACCATTGGCAAAAACCTCAAGACATTAATCACTTCGAGTGATTTGCCCAAAATGACAAATGATGCAAGCTGCGCAAGGACTACTGACAAAATGCCTACTCCTGCCCCAAGAAAGCCACCTGCAATTGGGCCTATGAACTGAAAGAAAGTGAAGGTTTGGTTGGACGGCCCTCCTAACACTTCAGAAAAATTGATTGAGGATGCGATCACAGAAATGAGCGTAAACAAAGCAAGGAATGTGAGTCCCTTGACTGAGAACAAATCTTTAATTTCCATCATTTCACCTCTCCACTTACATTTCGAAAATAGACGTTTATTAATTAGCTTCATATGAATTTAAAAATAATGTGCTTTAGTCTTTGGATTTTTCTTTAGACTATCGTATTCTTTCGAAAAACAAGAAGAAACAAGCGTTTTTTAATTATTCAGTGCTTGGCACTTGGATATTACGCGCACAGATTGAAATCCAAAAGAACGTGGAGCGGTTGATTTCTCTGAATATTCTCAGTCTTATCTTGTCCAAAAAGAAATCGACCAGTTCGCCGACCTCTTTTTTGTAATTTGGGTAAAATGATCTGAGGCCGTTAATTAAAGTATTAGTATCTTTGTCTAAAAACGATGGTGCAATCTCCCCTATGTTCGAAATGCAGCCGCTGAACTGACTTTTTGAGAATGTTGAAAGGAAATATGAAGTTGAAAGATCTTCTGAACGCAGGCTTTGCTGGATGGCAAAGAAAGATGAAAAATCAGAAGGCAGTGCCTGGTAGATGAGAGTGTAAATTTCAGCTAAAGACTTGTCCTGCACATTTGTGCTAAGCAAGAAATCCAAATCAAATTTATCTCCATAGACTGCTTCAGGCCCGATTTTTTCTGAAGCAGAAATCTCAGCAGGCAGAGGAATTGGAACTTTTTCCACTAGATTTCCTAAGCGATAATAAATGGATGTTCTTCCATCCGGTTCCATAGCAGTTTTGTAAAACACCTCTATGCTTTTGCCGCGGAAGCCTTCTTCAAGCTTGGAAAATGGGTTAGATTCCAAGTCAAATGCCTTTTCCTTGAGGTAAAGGAAAGGTTCTATGCTGTCCAGGATTTGACGCTGAAGACCATATTTTTGTAGAAGCTGGAGTATTTTGGCATTTTCAGCAACTTGCTTAGTGAGTTGCTCTGCAACCGCAGTTCTTTCTTCTTTGGGCGCAAGAATAAATTTTGCAAGTAGCAGATCGGTTGAATTCAGATAATAAAATGGGTCTTCGCACATCATGCCTCCCAGCTTATATTCAAGATGTGATTTTGAATCTATATAAGCTTCAGAAAGAACAAAATGCGCCAGTGGTGAAATATGCTTAAGCGAATTTATCTTTGATGCTAGCATCTTTTCAAGCTCTTTAATTCTTCCTGAATATTTTTGAGGGCTTGAAGAAGCATCTTGCTTCATTTTTTGTATAGTCTCATGTTCCAAGCTTGCATATCTGATGAAATATGTGATTTCAGAAAAAAGACGTTGTAGATCCACCTTTTCTTTTGCTTTGAATTTTGCTAACTTGCTTTGGAAAGAAGGATTAACCAAATGACCGGATGAAAGGAAAGACTCCCACAGCGTATACTCCTCAGGAACTATTTTGCACAAATTTGCAGCCATGGTTGAGATGATCATCCGCAGGTGGTTGAGTTCTTCGGGCTTGTGGGTGAGGGGCTCAACATTCCTGTAAATTTTTCTAAGCTGCAAAAGCAAATCTTTCCTCATTTGCCCCAATTCGCATATAGAGATAAGATCATAGGCCGAATACGAAAGCTTGGATGAGAGAGCTTGGATTTTTTTGTCTATAATCGAAATTTTGTTATAAAGATCACGCATGTTGCGCATCATTACATTATACTTGGAATAGAAGGAATCTTTTTTGGATTGGTAATGTTGCATTCGCTTGAGCAGATAGTCAAGGTCGCGCATTAAATCAAATGAAGAATACTCCAAGAGGGCAACGCCCATAGACTTTTTCATGGCAATTACATAATTTTGGATGCCACTTGCGATGAAGTTTTTGAAGGAATGGCTTGCGCAATCTATGAGCACTTTTGCCTGCTGAGGTGAGAGAGGCCAAAAAATGGCGGCAGAAAATGGCAGTGTATCAGAAAGTTTTTCGCACGAGTTGACCTGCCTTTTGAATTCGGCGATTTCCAAAAGAATAGATTTTATCTCTGAAAGTGTGTCGTAAAGAGCATTTGCGGGTTTGTCTGGAAGGCAGGATTGACTAAGTAGTTGATTTCGCAGGTAATTTTCATGTGCAACATAATTTGCAAACTGTTCAAGATCTGTAAGAAATTCATGGTCGATTGGTATGGCAGCACCAAGCTGTGCCTTTTTGTTGGCTAAAAATGAGGCTAACTCGTTGGCATCTGCATATCTGATTGCAACATTTGCCAGCGGCTGCGCACCAATCTCTCTTTGTAATGTATCTACTAAGGAAAAAGGTTCTTTGCATCTGTATGATATGAAGACGAGGCCTTTTTTGTGGTCCTTTATCAGCTTGAAGGCATTCAGATCAGAAAATCTCATCTGAGGATAAATGCAAATGTAAGGTGAGCCTTCCTCATATTCAGGTTTGAATATCACCTTGTATGCTCCTGCTTCTAATTGGGCTGCGTTTTTGAGTACCACGTTTTCAAGAAAATGCCGAAAAACCACCATTCGAATTCTTCGAATGCTTGTGCATTCATGCTTAAGCGAGCTTTTGAAAGTTGAAATCTCATCTTCTTTTTGAATGCCGTGAGTTCTTTTGAACTCGAAATGTCGCATTTGCACACCTATCGTATATTGTCATCAAAAGCTTAAAAGCCATTTGAGGCTTCAGCCAGATTGTTCTACTATCTTGACAAAACCAGGCTTTATTTTGTAAAGCTCCCCTTTATAGATTAAATCTTCTATAAGTCGTCTGGCAGTGACTTCATCAATTCCTCTTTCTTCTGCCTGCATTATAAGCCTTGATATTTCTACTGCGCCCAACTGATCCTGCAGTTTCCTTGCAATAGAAAGAATCTCATTTATTTTGTCAACTTGGCTTTTTGGCCTGCCGGTTGCTAGAATATCTATATCCAGCTTACCTGTCTCTCTATCCCTGCTTACTTTGTTTAGCATGAAGTCAACAAGCCGAATTGCTCTCTCGGCATCCTGGATCTCTACCGTATTTGAAAGGCGAACCTTTGCAGAAGCTTCAGAAAGACGAATTAAGCCTTCAATGTAGCGGGGGGTTATGGGCACCGAGCCTTCTGCTTTTCCTCTACCCCTCAGCTGGACATAATATTCTTTGAGGCGTTCCATTGCCTCTTTTGAGAGTACAGGCTTGACATGCTGCCTTGCATACGAGATGTATTTTCGAAGAAGCAGAGGGTCGATGGGTGGCACTATTGATTCGTCTTTTGCTTCTTTTGCCTCTGCGGCAAATTTATGAATCGAAAGCAGATGTTGGGCAAGCTTTGCATCTTTTTCCTCATCAAGCACATCGATGATAGGGAAAATAAGGTCAAAGCGAGAAAGGAGTGTTGGTGGGATATCAAATTGCTCTCCTGGAAGTTTGTTTGGGTCAAACCTTCCAAATTTTGGATTTGCTGCTGCAAGAATTGCAGTTTTTGCCCTAAACTTTGCTACTATTCCTGCCTTCGCAACTGAAACACTTTGCGACTCCATCACTTCATGCATAGCTGCCCGCTCATTGTCATCTATTTTGTCAAACTCGTCCACACCAGCAATCCCTCCAGAAGCAAGCACCAGTGCACCTGCCTTGAGGGTCCAACCGCCGTCACCGATTTCATCTTTTTCTGCAGCTGCAGTCAAACCGACACCTGTGACTGATTTTCCTGAAACATAGATGCTTTTTGGGGCTAGCTCACATACGTACTGCAAAAAGCGAGTCTTTGCAGATCCAGGATCGCCTATCAGAAGGATATGCATGTCGTCACGGATTGGAGCTCCGCCTGGCATCATTTTTCCGGGTGTTCCTCCGAAAAGTTGCAGCACAAGCGCGTCTTTTACTTCGTCATGACCATAGATCCCAGGTGCAATCGAATTGCGCATTTTCTCATAGAGACGTGGATCTGCCGCAAGCTCTCGGATTTTCCTTTCATCTTCTTTTGTGGTTTCTATTTCCTCGAAATCTTTTTGTGTACTTTTTATATACACGACATCCAAGTACCTTTCGTATATTTGGGCTGCGTCTTTGCCACGTTTGCCTTCGGGTCTTATGCGCATAATGCCAGTAATCTCCATTGTTTCTCCTGGAGTAACGGTATTGACAAGGTCGTCTTCCAAAAGAAGGCTAATTTGTGCAGGCGTTGCCCCTCCCTTGAGCCTCTCGAGAAGCTCTTGGGCTTGAGCCCACTGTATATCAACAAAATAAGACTCGTCTTCTTCCAGCTTGAGTGCTCTTCTTTTGCAGGAATCGCAAACTTGCGGAACGGTTGTGTTTTTAGTTAATGGGATTTTAGTTTTAGCATCGCATACCTGGCAGATATACACTGCAACTTTTACTTTATGCTTCACTTGCGTTCTGCGGGTTATAGTCCCTTTCACGCAAATGAGCTCCTTTATTTGCCTGCTACTGATGTCTTGTATGAGAAGATTTGAACTTGGGAGATTGAAAAAGCGCACGTGTGGCTCAAACTCTTGCTCAGGGTGGGCTGCCTTAAACGAAACTGCCTGGGAATTAATGAGCGCTTGTTCAGCTGCAGAAATAATATTGTCTGGCTGCTTGATGAGTAGATCTGCAAGGTTTTTGTCAAATCTTTCCAGCTCGTAGTAGTCCACTATCAGGCTTTTTTGAAGAGGATACTCTGCCACAAGCTTGCTGATTTTCTCCTTCATTGCAACTGAATAAAATTCCTCGAACTTTTCTACATACGGCAAAAGATCGACATCTGAAGCCATCTATGACCCCTTCTTCCTCCCAACAGTGCCTAAAAACATGCACCAATGCTGTATAAATAGGTTTGGGAAGCTTAGGTCACTTTTCCGTTCAACACCTTTTTAGTAGTGATTGGATGGCCATTTAGCAGCACTGGCTTACCGTTTGCCAAAAAGATACCGCCTTTTATCTCAAGCTTTATGCTGAAAAACTGCTCAAGGGTTATTTGTGAATTGGAAGGGACAGAAGCAGTGCCTGCATGGACCTTGGTCCCTTCTTTGGCATCTACCATAAGCACCTCGACATTCCCTTTCTCATCTTGTGCTGCAAGCAACATTCCTTGAGACTCCACTCCACGAATGACTGCGGGTTTGAGGTTTTTCACTAAAATTATGTTTTTTCCTTCTAGCTCTTGTGGGCTGTAGTAAGGCACTAAGCCCGAGACAATCTGCCTCTCTTCATCTCTCAGTTTGATTTTCTCAATATAAAGCTTTTGAGCGGATGGATGGCGTTTGACAGAAATTATTTTCGCAACTTCCAAATCGAGAATACTTTCTCCTACTGTTGCAGGCTTTTGTTGATGCAAATCTTGGTTGGTCTTTCCGCCATACTTGGCTGCAAGCTCTGCAATAAGCTTAGGCTCAAGCTTTCTAAACAATATTTCTGGCTTTCCAATCTTGTGACCTGGCGCCAAAGAAAGCTTGCCTAAATCTTCCCATTTTTTAGGAGGGATTGAAAGCTGTTTGAAAATCGATGCAGAAGTTTGTGGTAAAAATGGCTCCAAAGCCACAGCAAGATCTTTTATCTGGTGCGCAAGCACAAAAATCGCAGTAGCGCATCGCTGCCTGTCTTCTTTTGCAGTCTTCCATGGTTGCTGTTTTTGGAAATATGCATTTGCTTCCTTGCTTGCATGCATAATAAGGTGAAGTGCGTCTTTGAGTTGTACCTTCTCAAGAAGCATAGTCACCTGTTCAAAAATTGATCTTTGTGCGTCAAGAAATATTTGATCTTCTTCCGAAAGTGAATGTTGTGGGAGTTGGCCTTCAAATTCTCGGTCAATAAACACTAACGTTCTGTTGACTAGATTCCCTAAGTTTGCTAGCAGTTCGTTGTTGGTTTTTTCTGCAAAGTCCTTCCATGTAAAGTCTGAATCTGTCTTTTCAGGCCTATTTGCAAGCAGATAATATCTCCAAACATCTGCTGGAATTCCGCTTTCCATTGCGTCATTTCCAAAAACCCCAATTCCTCTTGATTTGCTAAACTTTCCGCCCTCGTAATTGAGGAATTCTGTTGTTGAAAGATGATGAACTAGTGTCCAATTCTGCTTTGTTCCCATGAGTGTAGATGGGAAAATCACAGTATGAAAAGGGACGTTATCTTTACCCATAAACTGGTAAAGTAGAACTTCTTTTGGATTTTGCCACCAACTTCTCCACTCAGAGGTAAAGTTTGCTGTGATTGATATATAGCCTATTGGAGCGTCAAACCAAACATAGAAGACTTTTTTTTCCCAGCCTGGAAGAGGCACAGAAACGCCCCATTTAAGGTCCCTTGTGATGCAGCGCTTTTTGAGGCCTTCTGAAAGCCAAGCTTTTGAGATTTTATAAGAATTTTCTGACCAGAAGCCCTCTTTTGAAGCCCGCTCAATCCATTCCTCAAGCTGTTTTTCAATTCCTGGCAAGTCTATGAAAAGGTGGCGGGAGGTTTTTTTGACAGGAGTTGTTTTGGTAAGTTTGCTTATCGGATTTATTAGCTCATCAAAGTTAAGAAGACGGCCACACTTGTCACACTGATCTGCTCTTGCCTGTTCATAACCACAGTAAGGGCAAGTTCCCTCTATGAACCGGTCTGCAAGAAACATTCCTGCCTTTTCGTCGTAAGCCTGCACGATTTCATCTTCCTTGATATAGCCATTTTTGTAAAGAGCAAGAAAAATTTCATGGGTAATTTGAGTGTGAAGAGAAGTAGTGGTTCTTCCAAAAATATCTGTCGAAATGCCGAACCACTCATAGATTCGCCGATGGATTTGATGGTATCGATCGCAAAGCTCTTTTGGGCTTATTCCTTCTTCAAGCGCTTTTGCTTCTGTTGCAGTTCCATACTCATCTGTTCCACAAACGAAAAGGGTATTATAACCTCTGCTTCTGCAGTACCTCGCAAAAACATCTGCAGAAAGCACACAGCCTATAATGTTTCCAAGATGAGGAACGTTATTCACATACGGCAGTGCTGCTGTAATGAGTATCTTTTTTTGCATAAAGCGTGATTTTCTAGCAATATCTTAATAGCACTTTTGATAAAGAAACGCCCTTGCCGGGACTCTCTTTGGAAAGGGGAACACTAGAATATCCACAGTCCCCTTTCCTCAACCCCTAAGGCAAACACCAATTGGGTGGAGAAAAAAATACTATCAATCCCTCCGTATTCATTGAAATTCCATAAGAGAGGATGTTTGGATTTCTCTTAGTATCTCACTCTCCCCTCATCTTTGGTTTGTCTTGGGGGTGAACCCTCAGGGGGCCCTGTGGTTTGTTTTAGTGCCCCCTAGGGAGGGATTTGAACCCGGATTACGAACTTTCACCTGGGAGGCGAGTCATTCGGAGGCTCGTGTCCTATCCAGGTTGGACTACAAGGGCGCAACGCAATATGAGAAAATAATAATAAAAGGTTAGTCATACAACTAAAGGATGGTGAGGCACTATGAAAAACAAAATATTTACTCCAGGGATTGGACTGCAACTTAGAATACTTCTTACAAGTGTGTTGGTGTTCGGCCTCGTTGCAGG
>JAWAEW010000010.1:0-41355 GCA_038891035.1 Candidatus Anstonellaceae archaeon | reverse complement strand
AGAATAGTTCAATATATGGATGGACAAATAGTCAGGCTCACAACCTTGTGCGCCACTCAAGGAGCAAATTAAAGTAGCAGTCTTGAGGCATTCTACAAGCGTATTGCAAGGATGCGATGCAAGTAAGGTACCTTGAGTTAGGCAGACTTTTTCTGCAGGACCGAATCTTGTTTTAGTGTTCCTGCTTTCGTTGAACGAAATAAAATAGCTATAAAGCCGCTCAAGCTCAGAATTGGAAGGATAAAACGTTTTTGTATAGTATTCTGAAATTATTGATTTGATCTTTTCTTTGTCAGAAACTACATCCTCATTTAGCAAAAGCAAAATTTCCTGGCCTGCTACTGTTGCAATCTTTGCAGTTCCAAACGAGGAATTGAAAGTTATGTAGCTTATCGAAGAGGCATTCTCATAAGGGTAAAGGTAAGTGGAAATATCTGCGGCAAGGAGTGCTGCAAATGCTAAAACAAAAAATGCTTCTTTCATGCTCAAATGCTATGAAAGCCAAATTTAAATAGCTTCTTTTTTGCAAAAAACAAAAATAAAAAAAGAAGGGGGTTGGGGCGCACTTGCGCACGCCCCAAGCTTAAGGCTTACTTCCTCTGAATGCCAGCAAGGAACTGGTCTGCTGCTGCCAAGGTGTCCTGTGCAGTCTTTCCAGCAACCACAATCTTGTTGCCGATTTCCTTGACAACCACTGGTGTGGTGTTGAAGTCCACATCAGAGGCCTCAAGTGCTGCACGGGTCACTGTGTTGACCTCAGGACCTCCTACAGTAATTACTGGACCAACTGCGCTTGCTTCGCTGTCAAGCACAACCAGCTTGCTTGAAAGCTTGACTGGCTGGCTGACTTCAACTGATGGCGTGTTGTCCGGCTTGATTACTGCAGAAAGGCCGCTGGTATCCACACTGCAGGTCGGCTGTCCACCAGGTGCTACGAAGGAACCGCCACAGGTTGCATCAATTGCCTTTACCTTGACAGTCACTCCGCCAAACACTTGGCTGTCACCAACCTTCATGGTGTATTCATTTGCAGATGAAGCAGCTGCAACATCCGCAAATGCAAACTGGAAGGTTGGCATTCCGACCTTCTTGGCTGCCTTGAAGGACACTTGAGTCGATACGATATCAGAAATTACTGTGCCGCGCTCAGTGATAAACTTGAGGTCTCTGCCTCCAGCAGAAGCGTACTCGCTGGCAGGATCTGCACCCTGCACTCCTTTATAATAGATCTTCTTTGTTGTAGAGCCGGTTTGGAGGAATCTGAAGGTGCCAGTGTCTGAAACAGTTTGTGTATCTGTTACTACGAACGGAATTGCAAAGTACACCGCATTGTTGGCAGTTCCATTTACTTTACCTGCATCCTCGGAAAACACTATTGCTGCTTGGAAAGTAGCAGGACTTGCACCAAGAAGGTTGGTATTGCTACTGTTATTTGCAAAATATATTCTTCCAATGTTGTTGGTTTCACCAAGTGTATCAAATCTTACAGAATCTCCAGTATTACCATTGAAACCATTTTGGACTGGCTTCCAATTATAGCACGTGGTGGAAGTGTCGCTGTTTTGCCAGAAGACTACGGGTTTCCAGGCGGATGTATTGGTGAAAGAATAATTTCCGTGATTTGATGAAGTAAGGCCGGATAAACCTGTCACGGTAGAGTTGAACTGGGTTGCAGGTTGGCTTGTGTTGGATGCATTACCTACCAACCCAATTGGGTCAAAGTAGATGTGGTCGTATTGGTTGCTTCCATCAATCAGGTCATCTCCACCGCTCAAGAGTTTGTCTGGTACACTGATTTTTATTAGTCTGGCATTGACATATTCTACAGTATCGTTACATGCTTGGTGGTCACCTGGCGTTTTTGAAACCTTGAAGGATGTTTCCCTCACAGGCACTAAGGTTACTGATACATAGTCATTTTCTTCAAGGTCAAGTCCTTGGTAAGTTAATTTGAATTTCGGATCGGCTTTCGGGAAGTTATATACGTCACCTGATTTGAGAGCATTAAAGTTTTGATATTGGTAAAGCACAATGCTGCGTAAATGATCTGCTCTTGAGCTATTGGTAGTTGCGTCTCTGTTCTTCCAAAGCAGGCTAACTTCAAGGTCTTTGTAGTTCGGATCTGAAGAGGATGCTAAATTGTATCTTGCATTATTTTTGAGTGTGATTTCATCAGTGTAGATTGCCATTTCTGCCCACTTTGCACTGAGAGTGAAACCAGGTGCGGTCTTGTATACATGTATTTTTATTGTATTTGAAGTTCCTGGCTGGGTGTATGAATATGTTTCGCCTTCATTTACTGTTATTTGCCCTACCACTTGATCATTTGCATCCAAAATGTCTATGATTGCTGGGTGTTCATTGGTTGCACCAGTTGCAACTGAGATATCTGCCAATTTTACCTTGAAGTTTCCTGCATCAAGGGACTGACCAACATTGATGATTCCGTACTTTGCCTCTTTTGCAAGCTTAATCTCTCCACCAGCAACAACTCCATAACTATTCTGAATGTCTGCATTTCCGCTGTCCATAGAGGAGATAATCCATTCTTCTCCCAGGAACTTGACTTTTACCCTGTGCCTATCTGTTCTTGCAGGTGAATTCGAAGAGCAGCTTGCCCAGTCATCTGATGAATTGGATGGCAGAGTTCCTGTACAAACAGGAATTCCGTAATCATTGCCAGTAAATCTTACTTGATAAGCAACCGCACTCAACTTATCTACTACAACGTCCCCCTCATACTCTGAGAACCGAACTGCTCCCTCATCACTTCCTACCCAGAAGGATTGTTCCTCTGTATAGGTTGAATAGCCTGTACCTCCTTGATTATCTACTACACTGAAGGGAGCAAACCCATTGAAAAGGTTGCCTCCTATCTGAAACAACCTTGCCTGGTCACCTGCAGACTCTTTTGAGCCTCTTAGTGGTGATGGAAGGGTCCCAGATGTATCAGAGGCGGTCATGCTAGTAGAATAAGTTTCTTCAGAGCCGGTTGCGATACGATTTGCCAGTGTTCTGTCAATTGTGTCAGTTATCAGGGTCTTGAAGGTGTAGGTTCCTGCAACTTGGCCTGGAACTACTACTTCCAGAACCACCTTCTTGCTGTTCTCGACTACGCTGCAGGATCCAGTTGCGGTGTCTGTGCCAAGGCTGCATGTTGCCTGGCCAGAAAGTGCTGCAGTCAGAGTCGAGCTCTTGTATGCTTCATTTGCAATCCTTGCCGCGATGTTGGCAGCTGCCACACCGTCGGTGATTGCAGCTTTGCTTCCGACAACGACTTTCACAGTCGGCTGCCCATTCTGGTCAACAAGCTGAGTGTTGCCATAAACCACGTCGGCAACAGCCACGCTTGCGCCAAAGAGGACAGCTGCGCCTGCAAAGGCCGCTATCTTCTTTACGTTTATTCCTTTCATTTTTTCACCTCAAATGTCGTCCTTTTTAGGGCATCAGCACAAATAATTTCGGACGACATTAATTTTGCCCTATATTGCCCTCCAGAGGCATAGCACTGCCTCTCATAGGAGGACTTGGTTTGATGTCATAAGCTAGATTTATAAATTTTTTTTAGTTATTTAAACGATTGTTTATAAAAAAAATATTATATATCGACAATAATCTGAATACATAACACAGAACTGACGAATTTTTGTGGTAAAAAAGTAAAATTCATTTTCTTTCACCATATTCATGCAAGAACTGCAGGTATTCTTTCAAGTCCTTGCTTGTAATTGAAGGTCTGCGCGAAAAGATTATTTCAAGTACCTGTTGTGTGGTAAGCACTGCTGATTTGCCTGCAAGCCTGCTTCTTACAAGCTGCATTTTTGCCTCCTGACAAATTGAGGTAATGTCTGCGCCTGAAAATCCTTCAGTTGCTTGCGCAAGGGCATTTAGATCAACATGCTGCAGGAACTTTGCCAGGTTGCTTGCAAAAATTTGCCTGCGGGCTGCAAAGTCTGGAGGCGGGATGTAGATGATTTTGTCAAATCTTCCAGGCCTCAAAATAGCAGGGTCAAGCGCAGATGGCTTGTTGGTTGCTCCAATAATCATTACGTTCTTCAACTCTTTTACTCCATCTATTTCCTGCAGCAGCTCAGCCAAGATTCCGCCAGAGTAATGCTGCCTGCTTGGTGCAAGCGCCTCTATTTCATCTATAAATATTAGTGCTGGTGCGCTTTCGCGGGCACGATTGAAGGTTTCGCGTACTACTGCAGCAGGAGAAGACTTGCCTCGCATCAGCTCAGCCCCTGAAATTGAAAGGAAGTTGACAGAAAGCTCGTTTGCTGCAGCCTTTACAATCATGGTTTTGCCGCATCCAGGAGGACCGAAAAGCAACAAACCTTTGGAAGGCTTTACATCCATCTCCTTCATCAAGTCCTCATGAAGCAGAGGAAGCTCAATTGCCTCAAGCAGTATCCTGCGCACCTCTTCCAGACCTGCAACATCCTCCCATCTGACCTTGCGCTCGTCTGGCCTTTTTTCCTGTGCTTGGCTTCTTCTCTCATAATCCATCCTGAATTTGTTGTATGTTTCAAGCATGTCAATGGTAACAGAGGGCTTGATTTTCTTTATCATTGCAGTAAGATGTCTCATGCCAATTGGAACTACCAGGTCTGCTTTGACTGCCTCGCGAGCAGCCATGCGTGCAGCCTCAGTGCAAATATTTTTGATGTCTGCACCAGAGTATCGTTCTGTCATGAGGGCAAGCTTGTCAAAGTCAATCTCAGGCTCAAGCGGAAGTTTTTTGAGATGCACTTTAAAGATTGCCTTGCGTGCCTCAAAGTCAGGCAGTGGCATGTAAATTATTTTGTCAAACCTGCCAGGCCGCATAAGTGCTGGGTCAAGCTGATCTGGAATATTAGTGGCTCCGATTGTAATTACATTTTTTTTGCCTTTGAATCCGTCAAGCTCCGAAAGCAGCACAGACATTATGCGCGGTGCAACGTCATCGGTAGTGTAGGCATCCCGCCTTTTACCTATTGAGTCTATCTCATCAAAGAAAAGAACGCATGGTGCATTTTTGCGAGCGATT
Source organism: Candidatus Anstonellaceae archaeon (assembly GCA_038891035.1). GTDB lineage: Archaea > Micrarchaeota > Micrarchaeia > Anstonellales > Anstonellaceae > UBA10161. Next base: position 36,326 of record JAWAEW010000010.1, on the reverse strand, counting down.
GCAAATATTTCTGCAACGTTCTTTTCACTTTCGCCGTACCATTCAGAAAGCAAGTCCGAACATTTGACATAATAAAATCCGATATCAAGCTCCTTTGCAAGCGCTTTCATGAGCAAGGTTTTTCCTGTTCCTGGAGGGCCAAAAAACAGAATGCCTGTGGGTGGACGGATTCCGTAAGTGTATGCCAGCTCCTTTTGCTTCAGCGGCGCAATGATTGCCTCGCGAAGCTCATTTTTTACATCTTCATAGCCGCCCACATCATCAAGCGATTGCACTCCGTCGGATTCTGACAGGTCTTGCAAGCCAAATTTGCCAAATGCCTTTTGCTTTTCCTTGCGCAACACCAGCCTTTCGCGCGAAAGCGAAATCCCATAATGCTCAGCCACTGCAATTACTCCTACGCTTGCTGCACAATAAACAAATGAAAGAGTTTCTACTGGATTGTTGAATGCAGATGCGAAAAATAGATTATTTATGGGGATGAGAAAAAGTGAAAGCGAGGCGATGGTTTGTTTGTATTTGGAGCGGACTTGCGGCTTGAGGAAGTAAAATACCCCTCCATCTTCTATTTTTGGAGGAAGGCTGGCGCATGCAAAAAGAGCAATTGCCCAAGCTGCAAGCTGAAAGATTGCAAAATCTGAGGAAAAAAGCTTGAATGTGTTGGAAAACATCAATCCGACAGCATCAGAAAATATTCTGATGTTTTCTGCATCAAAAAGGCTTCCGACCGAAAGCCCCATTTCTGCAAAAAGCTGGCCAAGCTCAACCGAAGGCTTTTCGTTATTCATAAGCGAAGGCAGGCCTGGCCCGTAAAGAGATTGATAATCCAAAGAGATGGTGATAAATGAGGAGGTTGGCTGAAGCCAGATAGTAGAAAGAAGAAGTACGGCAAACACAGAAGGAAGGGAAACAAAAAGTGAATGCTTGCTTCCGAATCTGAATGCTGCAACTGCAAGAAGCAGAAACAAAAATCCTGAAATGAACGAAATTGGTGGTGGGGCAAAGGGAGCAAGGATTGCAATTTTCAAGAAAGAAATCGTGCTCCAATGCTCAAACGCTTCAAATAAAGTGATTGCAAGTGCTGCAGAAAAAACCCATGCAAGCACAGGCGACTGATAGGCAACTGCAGGAAATGCCACCAGCATGCCAAAGATTGTGCCAAGAGGCGGCTTGCGGTAAGCGATTATCCCAGAGGCAAAAGCAAGCAAAAAGACAATAAAAATCGGATAAAAGCTGAATGAAAGCAAGAGGAAAAGAGTGCCCAAAGCAACCAAAAGCGCCCCCCCAAGATTTTCATCGCTTCTCAAAAGCTGGGCTGCTGCAAGCATCCTCTGGCGCGAAAGGCTTTGGTCGCTCATGTGCAAAAATCTCGCATTTAAATTATATATTTGATGATTGGTGTTTTAGAAAATGTAAATATATAGTTGGTATGGAAAGACGTTGAATGGATTGAGGCAGATAAATGATGTTGTAAAAAATGGAAATGCATAGATTTAAAAAATAACCGTATAAAAAAAGAATCATGAGCGCAGAGAGAAACATTTGCATTCAAACTGCACGCCAACATTATTATGCAGTAATAAATAGGCTGATTGAGCTAAAAAAAGAAGTAAACGCGTTTGCTTCCAAAGCACCAATAGTTGAAGATATTCGCAAAACTAATGGGCTTGAAGGAAAATCTATCATTTATGTTCTTGAGTGCGAAAGGAAGGCGCTTTCTCTTTTGCGCACAATCGAAAGAAAGGTAAAAAACGAACCTTATCATCTGCTTGAGGAGTTCAAAAAGCTTGATGAGGAAGTCAAAAGCATCACACCGCAAAAGCTTCAGCAAATGAATCTTGCCCCTGAAAGCCCTGCAGCTATGGCTTTCTTTATAGGGTTTTCAGACAGGCAGGTAAATGAGCTTAATCGTATTTTAGGTGAATATATTGATTTTGAAGTGCAAATGAAAGTAGTGGAGCTGGAGCAAAACAGCCTGGATAAGGCATATCAGATACAATATACAAAGGATGGGGAATCGAAAGTTGTAGGATTTATGGAAGCAAAAAGGACATTTGTCAGAGAGGACCTAAGTGGCAAACTAAATATATACAATGGTGCTGCACAGATAAAATACAGTCGAAGCGAAGAAGGCTTTTATGTTGTTATAGGTATGTACAACATTTTGCTTGATAAAGGAAGATTCAGCCTTCCTCTTCATGTAAGCTTGAATATAGATAGGTTTGTAAGAGACGAAATAGGGATGAATTTTGAAGCTTTTAGGATGGATTTGGGTGGGGTAGAATTCGGTTTTGAAGCAATGAATCTTTTCAGCCAAAAGCCAAACGCTGACAAGCCGGACGTAGTTTTTACCATGAGTGCAGATATTGAAAAAGGAACATATAAACTTAGAGATGGCTCTATTCTTTATGCAAAAGCTGCAAGAAACAAAATGATACTTGTGGTGGATATAACCAACAAATTTGTTGACGTAATAATTTCTGCGGATGAAAAGCAAAACATCCACCAGATTAACAGGTTTTACTAGCGCTTTTGTGCTTCTTTCACTTTCTGCTTGAAATCCAAAAGCACATTCATGTAATTGATGTAGGCTTCAAAAGGGGAGTCGTAGGGAGAAAAGTAGTTGTGCACATCCTGGTCTGAAAGGGATTTGGTACACATATAGTAAAAGTGGTCTGAGTTGCCAAGAAGCCTCCATGTGTGAATAAGGTGCGGGTCACCAGTTTGCTTTACTTCCTTTTCGAGCGACTCAAGAAGTGAGAATGCATTTTGCTGCATTTGATTGCCAAGCCATGCTGAAGTATCCCTCTCCATATCAGCCCACGAGGTAATGTGTGGGACGTCAATATCATCTCGTGGGGCAATGTTCCTGACAATTTGAGAGGGGGTTGCAAAGTGCAGGTTTGGCCTTTTTGAAATTTCTGCTGGAAGGTGGGCAAGGAAATCAAATATGCCTGTGTCAGGCCAGTGGTGCTCCCCGAAAGTTTCGTAATCCATAAAGATATTTACGCAGTCTCCAGAAAGAGCAGCAAGCCAGCTTGCATATTTGTCTGCAGTAAGCGGATACTCGCTCCACCACTTTGCAGAAAAGCGATAGCCAATGTCATCAGAAAGCCTGTAGTGGCGAAGTAGTGCCTTTATTTTGCCGCATCCTTTGACAGTATAAATGTAGTTTGGAGAGCGCCAGCCTAATATATGCTCCAGTCCTTCTGCCATTATTCCTTCATAGCCCAGCCGCTCTGCTATGTATGCAACCTCATTTGAAAACATTGCTTCAGTATTTCTGAAAACGCAGGATGGATTTGCTATTTCAAGGATTGCTTGCTTGTGCATTTGCACCTGCTGGATAAATTCGTCTTTGTCTGCAAAAAGGAAGGCAAGCGAATGGTAATAAGTCTCAGAGAGGAACTCTACTCTTCCTGTCTTTGCAAGCGCACGGAAGCTTTCAAGCACTTGCGGGGCAAATTTCTTGCACTGCTCTATGAAAACGCCTGTAAGTGAGAAGCTTATGCAAAATTCTGGGTACTTCTCAAGAAGCTCAAGAAGCAGGCGGTTTGCAGGAAGATAGCATTTCTGTGCCACCTTATTTAGTATCTGTGAATTTAGTTCGTCATCAAAATAGCCTGAAGGCTGGCCGAATATAGAATAGCGCGAAAGCCTCATAGGCTGATGGACCTGAAAATAAAAGCAGACCTCCATTTTCTCACCTAGAAATGGCTTCTTTGTAAACTTGAAGAGTTTGGCTTGCGGTTTTTTCCCAACTGTAATGCACTACTTCCTTAGTGCAAAGCTGCGAAATGGTGCTTGAAAGCGGCTTATAGGAAAGCAAGGCAACTATTTTTTCTGCCATGGCATTTATGTCCCAAAAATCCACTTTGATTGCGCTTTTGACCAGCTCTGCAACTCCTGATGTCTTTGAAATTATGACTGGTGTTCCAGAAGACATCGCCTCAAGTGCGGTGATGCCAAAGGGCTCAGAAGTGGAAGGCATTACATACACATCTGCCATTTTGTATATCCTTGTCTGCTCCTCTTGTGGGATATACCCTAAAAATCGCACATTTTGGCTAATTCCAAGTTGGATTGAGATGTTTATTAGAAGCGGTAAAAGTTCTCCTTTTCCTGCAACCAAAAACAAAGTGTCAGGCTTTTTTTGAAGCACTTTTGCTGCTGCATGCAGGAACTGTACAGGTCCTTTTTGCTCAGTAAGCCTTCCCAAAAAAAGCACCATTTGCTTTTCTTTTTTCTGTGGTGCTGCTGCGCAAGAAAATCTTTCGAAATCCACCCCATTGTAAACCACACGAATTTTGTTTTCTTGCGCCCCAAGCCTCATCACTTGCTCTTTCGTGCGCTTGCTTACAGCAATTAGCAAGTCAGCGCTGCATGCGGCCTTACGCTCTACCCCAACAATATACTCCCAAGGCCAGCTGGTCCGATCAAACTCTGTAGAATGAAAAGTATGCACCCAAGGTACTCCAAGCATGCTACGCAGGGCATAAGCTGCAGATGCGGTCATCCAATCATGCGAATGCAAAAGCTGGTATTTTCTTTCTGCTGCTTTTTCAGCAACTGCACTGATGCATGCTTTTGTGTATTCTTCAACTGCGGCAATCAGATTTTCACCATATGAAGGCGGCTTTCCTTTTGTTTTTGGGAACACGATATATGGCTGAAGAGAAGTTTTTCCTACTTCTATAATGCGTAGCTGTGGAGGAAGTGAAAGCCCATCCTGCATCCCGTTTGGTAAGAAAAAGTCAATCTCAACACCCATCTTTGCAAGCCTGACTGTAAGCTCAAAGCAATGCGTCCCCAGCCCACCTGAAACAAAAGGTGGAAACTCCCAGCCAAGCATTGCAATTCTCATATTTTCAGCCCTTTAAGGAAGGTCAAAAACTCCTCTTTTGCAGAAAGCAGCAGAATTCTGCCGCTTTCCATCTCCATTTTGACTGCTACTGCAAGCTTGGAGGTGCTGTTAAGGGAAGATTTGAATTCCTGCTTTTCCTCCAAGGTTTTGAAAACTAGGATGGTGGTCCCTTTCTTTGCAGTCGCAAGCGCACGATGCACTGTTTTCTCATAAGGCTTCTGCATTATGTGTATGAAAAGCTCTTCATTGCCTGCAATCGCTTTCACATCGCAATCCGGCATTGAGTCAAGCTTAGAAAATTTCACTGCACTGTTGACAAATGCATTCCTAAGCATTCGGTATATTGCAAGGTAATGGAGGGTGTGGTTGCTTTCATTTTCCCATTTTACTAAGCCCCACAATCCAGCCTCCTGCCGCACCAGCCCTTCTTGTTCCATTTTTGAAAGTATCCTTTCTAAGTTGAAATCCCCAATCAGGATTGGCTTGCCCTGATAAGTAAGCTTTCTAAACCCGTTTTTGATTTCTTCCAGCTTAAGAGGCATCCACCTCCAAGAATAGCTGTTGTTTACCGATTCGAAAATCTCCATTACTGTCTCTCTTTTGATTGGAATTTTGATGGTGGAAAGGGGAGGGAAATCTGGAATATCAAGTCCGTATCTTACTTCATCCGGCCTTCGAAGTATGGTGCCAATTGCGGCAATTACTGCAGCCAGAATAGTTAAGAAAATAAAAAGTGGATTTTCCCAAAATGCTGGTATCCGGCTGTAGCTTTGCGTGATGCTTTTTGCATAAGGGCCTACTTTAAAGGTGAAAGTGTAAGTTCCAGATTCTATTTTTTCAGGATAATTATACTCTACTGCTGTATAGCTGGGAAAAACCGAAAGCGAAGATGGTGTGAAAAACTGCTCGTGCTTGCCATTAAGGCTTATCGAGAGGCTGCGAGGCTCTATGGGCTGGCCTGCTGAAGAAAGAAAGAAAGAAAATTCGCCTTTCTCCCAATTAGTAGAATTTATTTGTATATCCAAATCTGCAACTTCAAGCTCACAGCCTGCATAGACTTTGCCTAAATCATCAACGATTAACACTACGTAATTGCCTGGCTCTGCATTTACTTGAATGTCCACTGACTTTTCTGTTGTTGGTATAGTAAGGCCGGGCTCCAAATCGTTCCTTTGCAAAAGCTGACCGTCTTTGTACATTTCAACATAAAGCTTGACTGGGACTGTGCTATTTTCTTTTAGGGCAAGGTTGAGCCTGGTCTTTTGGCCTGAAAGATAAAATGGAATTGTTTTTGGCTCGGATGGCGCAAGTATTCCTCTATGGCCCTTTTTTACTTTAAGCACCTCGAAAAATTTTTGGCTTACACCATTTACATCAACTGCGGTTGCATAGATTTTGGCATATGCAAATGTGGAGCGGAAATTTTGACTAAAAAGAGAAATTCTGGTGGAATTTAGGTCTGCAGTGGAGAAGCTTTGGCTGATTTTTGCAACCCAAGGCTCTTCCACTATCAGCCTTGCAATGTCTTCTGCAGCAACCTGGCCTTTGTCTGACCAGTTGCCAGCAATATCTCTTTCTCTCCAGCCTCCGTCCAGACTTTGCGGAATAAGAAGAAGGGAGCCTTCCTTGTATTTCACATGGGAAACTGAACCGTAGATAGGAGAAAGCACTGCAAGCTCCTTGTTTTCATGATGCGCAGAGACTGAATATTGAGCATTGAAGAGACGGAAGCCGTCTGTTGAGCGTGGCCTGGCTTTTCTGTCAAAATTAAGCTGCTTGCCTGAAAGCGAAACTGTCAGGCCATCTCTTCCAAGCGCCTGAGTATCAAAAGGCATTCCGATATAGATTATGGTGAGCCCTCTCTCAAGCAGGCTTTTGAAATCATATGGGTTGTTTATTCCTAAAAGCTCGGCAGGGAAATAGCCGGTTGGCACCAGCAGAATTGCCCCTTGCCCAAGCAGATGCACCTGCTCTATTCCTATTTGGCTCACTGGTATATCGTGCTTGGCCAAAATTTCGGTGAGGGACTTTTTGAAAGAAGGAAATGAGCTTGCGCTATCTTTTGGATAGTCAAGGATGAAGACTTGGGTGGGGGGAAAGCTTTGATAAAGCACTGCAGAAAAATTAAGTGAAGAAAGGTTGGAGGCTTGATAGCTTATTAGAAAATATGCGCTATTGCTGTTTTCTTCACCTACATCAGTGCTGAGCACCATCCAATCTTCCAGTCTGAAAGAAAGACTGCCTGAAAATTTGGATGGCTGTTGAGGCAGAGTTGCTTGCGGTTCTTGGGAAAGAAAAGGGAGAAGGACGAATGCAAATACTCCCAAAAAAATAAGAAAAACAATTCCGACTGTGGGCAGAATAATGCTTGAAAGGGAAGGTGTAGGCGAACCTTTTTGTTGAGATTGCTGCTGCGCGGTTGGGGATTTTTTAAATAGTCTGCTAAGTCTTTCCTTCAAATCCTCTGCTGGAGTCTCGGGCTTCTTTTTTATTGCGAAGAACTTTTTTGCCTCAAACCTTTTTTTGACTTCAAAAACGTATGCCTTTTTGGCAATCTTCATCTTTAGGGTCTCTTCTGCCATAGCCACACGCAAACAAGGGCATCAGCCCTTGGTTTCAAGATACCCTTCAGTAACCAGCTTGTTGAGCATCTGCTCGACCCTGGTTTCCGGGACATTGTAAACCTTTGCAAAATCTGCGATGTTGATCTCCCCTTTGTGCTCTGCGAGCCACTCCTGTATTTTTAGGGCAAGCACCGTATCTGAAAAAGTTTCAAGTGATTTGAGTTTCAGCACCAGCTCATCATTTTTTGTCTTAAGCTCGTAATTTTCTTTTGAAAGACTTGCACTTGCTTCCTTTGCCTCGTTGTATTTTTTCTGAAGGGCAGCAAAATCTGTCTTTAGATTGTCATAAAGGGCAAACAGCTTGTCATAGTCAAGAGAAACGTATTCGGTCATATCTGCAAAGGACGCCTCCACAAGCTGGAAAATCTGCTTAATTTCTATTTTGTAAGCATCATCTGCGATGGTCAGCAGGTTGAGGCAGTGCCGAAGCACATCTATCCTTCTTTTTTTGGGTGCAACGTTTGGGGGGCATGAGTAAAGAACTTCTATTGTTGTCGGCCTGAAGTAAATTATTGAGAAAAGATATGGATTTTTTTGGATATCGCGCGACTCAACATTCAGCACAACAAGGCTGTCCTTGTCCATTGCCATCTGCAAAAATGAAAGCTCAGAAATTTTTTCTGCTATTTCTTTTGGTTCTTTGAGTCTTTTTGCCTGTATCCTAAAGCCGCCTACCCTAGGCTCGGCTGAAAGTTGCGCAGTAGCACCCGCTGGATTTGGCTGAGGCTGTGGAAGCACCAAACCAAACACCTACTTTTTCCCTTTTTTCTTGGGTAATGAATTTTCATCTATCTTCGGGCAGTGGGAAAAAACTGAAAGTGCCATTATCATGCCAAAAAGCAACAACCCGAAGAAAACTGCAGTGATTGAAAAACCGCTGGTAAAGATGGGTAGAAAAGTCATAACCAGAAGCACAAAGCCTCCAATTACTGCATGAATCGCAAGATCTTTTTCATATCTTGCCCGTTTTTTCTTGTATTCTTCAAGACAGCTGCTGCACACCACTAGTGTGTTGTTTTTTGCAATCCCAAACGCATTTTTGACTGCCCTGATGAATCGTATAACATAGTCGTCCAGCACCAAAAATCCATCAGTTTCCTTTTCGCACATGATGCATACCTTTGCCATATACACACCTACGCAAGCACCACTTGCGTTATTTCTTGGTTGCCCAAGCCTAGCCGAGTAAAATCGGCCTTTGAAAATATATTAATGAGGGTAGGCTCATCAATTCCCAAATCATGCAGAAAAGAAGATATGTCAGACCTCTGAACTCCATATCTTTCAAGCATTATTACAAAAGAAACCACGTCGATGTGGCCATTGTTTTTATCAAAAAGCGAGGCAATCTCTGCAACGTGAAGCTCATCTAGACCAAATGTACGCAGCCTTTTGCGAAGTTCTTCCTTGCTGAAAAAAACTGTTTTTGCCATGGTCAGCGCCTCCGCGGTTGCGCTTTTTCAAGTTTCTTCTCACCTAAAATATATTCTGTTATATCCTCGTCACCCAGCCTTACTGCAAGCTCTTCTGCACCACTGAGTATTGCAACTACTGTGGAATCATCCAGTCCCAAATCCTTCAGAAAACCGCTTATATGGCTGCGCGCAATCCCATAGCGCTGCAACAGTACTACGAAGGAAGCTGCATCCAGCCTTCTTCCCTTTGCAGAAAAAAGCGAAGCAATTTCGTCTCCTTGCTCTTCGCTTAGGCCGAATTCACGCAACTTCTTTTTCAGCTCTTCTTTCTCAAAGGAAACCGATCTTACTGCTCCTTCCATAGAAAGCTCTTCTTGAGAAAGCACGGAATCCAAATCGATGAAGAACTCCTGCATTGGTTCTTCGCCTTCTATTTTTTCAAGCAAAAAAGTATCTGCGTAATCTGCTGTTGCTTGAAATGCCATGTTTACTGCTGCCTGTCCCACCCCAAGCTTTGCAATTTCATTGCGCATGTAATCAGAAAAGTTCAAAGTTGCCTGAAGGTAATCTAAGAATCTTTCGAACTTGACTCGCAGGATGAAAGTGGTCCCGACATTTGAAAAAATCGCCTCTGAGATATCTGTTGGGTTTTGTGAAGCTACGATTAGCCCGAACTGGTATTTTCGTCCTTCCCTCACAATCATCACTGCATCTGAGTTATCATCTTTTGCAATCTTCCAGGCTTCATCCAGCACCACCAAAAGCTTCAGCCCTTTTGTTGGGGACCAGCCTTCTTCGCGCATTTTTTCCTTTATGAACTGGAGCATAGAAAGGGCTGCAAGACCTCTGAATGTTTCATCTGGCAGACCCGACAGATCCAAATCCACCAGACCTGCCTTGGTAAGCTTTTCCAAATCTATGGTTGACTGCTGGGCAAAAAAATCCTCCCCTTCTCTTGTGAATTGGCGTATTCTGTAAATTGCGTTTTCAAGCTCGGCTGGGAAATCATATGTGCCCGATTGAGCAAGGTCTTCAAGCACCTTTTGCACATCTTTAAGAGTAGGCGGTCTCAAAGGTCGCCCCAATCCATCCACTTGAAGTTTGGAGTCTAGCTTGAATTTTGCATTTACATACGCTTTTTCAATTGCCATTTCAGTAAGTCTTCGCTGCTCTGGATAGTGCCCTATGTCAGTTAAAATATCCAAAGTGCGCATGATTTGCTTTATCCTATCATTAGGCTTCATCCCAGCAGTGTCAAGCAGGTTTATCGAAGCCCCTCTGCCAAGTGAAATTACTTTACCACCTGTCTGCTTTACCCATTCTTTATACTCTCCTGCCCAATCAATGATGAATGCGTTTGTCCCCCATACAAAGCTTGCTCGTGTGAGGAAAGTTTTGACAAAATAGGATTTTCCAGAGCCTGTGATTCCAACCACGCAAATATGAGGATTGGTAGTTTTTTGGAAGGTCCAATAGAAAGGAACATGAAAGATTTTTGTCCTTCCGATGTAAATGGCATTTGTTGGATCTGCCATTAGCGCCTCTGCTGGTGGCTCTGGAGGATGGATAAATATGTTGCGCCTTGCAACATCCACGTTGTCCACATCTGAAATTTGTAGCCTTCCCATCTTCAAGCACCGCGCTACAGCAGCTCCTGCTCAAGCTCCTGCGGGGTGGGCGGAATCATCACCTCCCACTGAAAACACCTGAGCATTTCATCTCCGCTTAAGTGATCCACCTGTACATTCAAGGCATTCGAAATGGTTGCCTTAAGCTCATTTGCCTGCGCAGTTGCAGCAGCAATTGCTGCTTCCTTGCTTACTCCAACTGCGGTAGTCATGACATAAGCCACCACTCCCATGGGCTTGATCCCACGGGTAAGCTTGTTGATTTGGCTTTCCCACATTGCAACCTCTTTTTCATACCTATCCAGCTTGAGCACGTCTGGCTCAGGCTTGTCTCTCTCGCGCGCAAGCCTCAATTGCGCCTCTGCATGCTTGGTCTCAATTCTGTTCCTGTATTCTGTGATATCTTTCATGTAAACCATGAGCGCAAATTTAGTCACGTATTTTACGCTGGAAATTGCCCTCTCGAAATACTCAGAATAAACTATGTTTTCTTCTGGGCTTTTTTCTGAGGCCGATTCAAAAATGCGCACCCCTAAGAATTTGGAGGCGTAATAGATTCCACCTACGTTTTTGAGAACTACATCATTTGAGGGAGGTATTTCAAACCCCCCTTCAATTATTTGGACGATATTGCCCTGTTTGGTGAGCATCGGTATAATAAGGTAGCCATACTTGTAAAGAGCAACTGCGCCTGCTGAGCCAAAAAGACACATCAGGCCGAAGATGAAGTTCAGAAATGCGTTTCCACCTGAGGCAAAGCATCCAAGTGCCCCAAGCAATCCGATTCCTGCTGCACCATAAGCGAAGTATCTGATGTTGATCATTTTGCTTCACCGCTGCGTTAAGATTCACTTGCCATGCTTAAAAGGTTTTGTCTGCCGCAAACTCAAGAGAGGAGCTGCTCATAAAGCTTAATCAACTTTTGCGTGCAGACAGGAATTGAATATTGCAGTGCCTTGCTTCTGCAGTCATGCTTCATTTTTTCTGATTTGCTGATGCACAAAAGAAGCTTTTCTGCACAATCTTGAGAATCTGAAAAGCTGTATCCTGTCTTTTTTTCTTCTATGAACTCTTGCATCGGAGTGCCCTGCAAAACGCAGGCGGGCTTGCCGCAGGCAAGAGCTTCAAGCAAGGTAAGCCCTTGTGTCTCAAAGGTGGAAGGGAAGATGAACGAATCTGCTGCGTTGTAAAACTCAGGCAGCCTTTCATCTGGCACGAAGCCTGCAAACCTAATGCATTCGGAAAGGCCCAAGGAAGCAACTTTGTGCCTGAACTCTTCAAGATAAGGCCCCTTGCCCACAAGCAAGAAAATTACGCCTTCTTTCTCAAGCAGCTTTGCAACCTCCAATATGAAATCATAGTTTTTCTCTTTTACTATCCTGCCAACTGAAAGTACTATTTTCTTTCCATTCAGCCCAAGTTCTTCCCTTACTTGCTTTCCAGTACCTGGCTTGAAGAAATCTGTGTCAATTGGTGAAGGAAGCAAGACTGCATCTATTCCATGTTCCTTAAGCATTTTGCATGCATGAATTGAAGGAGCAGTAACCAAGCTGAAGTTGGAATAAAGGAATTTCATATATGCCCACACTGCGGCTTTGCCAATTTTTTCGGCTTGCTTTGGCAAAACATAATGAACCCCTTCAGGTATCATAGTTTCAAGTGAGGCTAATGAAGGCAAACGCGCCCTTTTTGAAAACCATATTGCTGAGAGGGCCATGGTAGTCATCGCTTTGCAGTGCACCAAATCAATGCTGAACTTTTTTGCAAAAGAAGAAGAAACATGTGGGAAAATTGCTGCGTGGTAATCTGGATATGGTGGGAAAGGGAGTGATGCAAAACGAAACACATTCGGCTCTTTTTTTGAACCAATTATTTCTGGTGCAAAAATAAGCATCTTGTGCCCTTTTTCAGCTAAGCCTTTGCGAAAGGCAAGTATAGATGAGACTACACCATCTCGGATAGGTAGGTAGCTGTCAGTGAAAAGTGCGATATTCATTAAAAGGAAAACCTTCTTACTTATTTAAAAGAGTAGATGTCGGGCAGTTGTGCAGAAAGCTCAGCCCTCACTTGCTCTAATGAAAGCCCGTCCCTTCTTGCAATTTCTTTCCCATAAGCTGCCTCATACCGCATTGCAAGCCCTTCTACAATATTGATTATGTTTTTCCTTTTTTGAACGAAAACCCGTGGAGGCGCAAGGAAAGAAAGCTCTGCTATCCTGTAGGCAGAAGCAAGTATGTCTTTCAAGTGTCCATAGCCTTGCAAAAGGATACGATCTGCTGTCTTTTGCATCTGGATTTCAAGCAGTTCCATCTCCTTTAGCTGGTTGGAGACAAATGATGGAATTGCACGAAGCACTTCTTTTCTTACACTGCATGGAGTGGAAGGTAGGCTTAGTTTGCTGTATGCAAAAGTAAAGAAAGCCTCTGAAACAAAGGTGGGAACAGGAAGATTGTTTTGCTGGGCAAGGTTGACTATTTCTTTTGTTTGCTCAATTGCTTCCTTCAAATCACCTTTTATGAAAAGTGCTTCATATAAGCAGCTTTCTAGGCAAAGCATCTGAAAATCGCAAGCCAGCACCTTGCTTTTAATTTCCTGGGCCTTGGCAAGCGCTTCCTTTGCAATTTCTTGTGCCTCTTTGGTCTTGAAAAACATCAGTGCCTTACCTATCCTTTCTCTTGCATTCCAAAAGTAGAGGTGTAGCGATGAGAAAAATTGCAAATCTGGGATATTTGCCACAAACAATGCCCTTGCCTCATCAGGCTCGATGCCGATCCTTTTGAGTGCTAGTGAAGTGCTAAACTCCTCGCAGATTATTTCAATTTTCTCTGTTGATTGCCTATTTATGCTGATTGCTTTGCGTGCATACCAGCAAGCATCAACAATTTCTGCTTGGGTGGAGGCATTATTAAGCCTGGAGCTGAAGGCTTGTTGCAAAGCAAATACTGCAAAGCTTTGCATTTGATTGAAAAGCTCTTGAGATCCGCAAATGTAAGGCAGACTATCCAGAACAAAGCTTGTTTGCTTTTTACCAAGTGTTAAAGAAAGGGAGATCATTTTTTCAATTGTGGATTTTGAAGATTTTTTTGAATTTGACTTCAGCTGATTGAACATCTTAAGCAGGCGCACATCTGGAAGAAAGCGGGAAATTGCGGCATCCGGCCTTGCCTTTGCAAAGCTTTCGCCCAAAAAATCCACTGTAAGCGGATAAAAATCCTGCGGGACGGTTGCTAGTAGCTTGTTTGCCTGAATTTTTGCTTTCTTAATGTCATTTTCAGCAAACAAAGCGCGCAAAAACTCAATTGCAACTTGACGAAATTCCTCTGAAAGCTTTTTGGCCATTTTTTTGTCTGGGTGGGAAAACCCTTTAATCTGCCTAAAGAATACAAGGCTGCTGTTTTGAATTCCAGAATTGCCTGTATTGAATTTTTGGGCAGACACAAACATAACATCACGTGTTATAGTTTATGGAAAATTAGCAAAATATGTTGTCGGGAAAGTTTAAAAAGACTTGTATCCAAATTGCTTGCCGTCAGCGGCCATAGGAGAGGGGAAACACCCGAACCCATTCCGAACTCGGAAGTTAAGCCCTCTTACGATGCTGCTTGTACTGCGGTGCTCCGCGGGAAGGCGCATTGCTGCTGACACCAATCTTTTAAATCTCACAACTATAGCAGATAGCATGCCAGCAAAGCTGCATCCAAAAGATGAGGTCTGGAAATACAAAAAGTACCTTTGCAAGGCGATCTGTTTTGACATAAGTGCAGGAAGCAAAATTGTGGTGCTCAATCAGGATGAGGCCCATGAAAACGATTTGTATGTAGGGCATAGAGTTATCCTTCGCAAAGGAAATAAGGAGAGTATCTGCATAATTGATCTTTCAGCAGATTTGGTAAAAAGAGGTGAAATTGGGCTTTTTGCAGAGGCTGCAGAGGAGCTTGAAGCACATGATGGAGAGATTGTAGAAATATGCCATATGCAGAGGCCAGAGTCAATAGAGTACATAAAAAGCAAAATGGACGGTAAGCCTCTTTCAAAAGTTCAAATTGACACTATAATGCGTGAATTGATGCAAAACAGGCTATCTGAGGCAGAGCTTGCTTCTTTCATAACCTCTGTTTATATCCGCGGAATGAATGATGATGAAGTTGTAGGACTTACTGAAAGCATTGTAAAAACCGGCAATCAGCTAAATCTTGGAGTGAGGCCTATTTGCGATAAACACTGCATAGGAGGGGTGGCAGGCAATCGCACCACCATGGTAATAGTTCCCGTGGTGGCTGCTGCAAATCTTTATATCCCTAAAACTTCCAGCCGCTCCATCACCTCTGCCGCAGGAACTGCAGACACAATGGAAACTTTGTGTGAAGTCTCAATAGAAATTGAGGAGCTAAAAAGGATTGTCAAATCCTGCTTTGGCTGTATTGTGTGGGGAGGAGGCTTGCAGCTTGCCTCGGCAGATGACAAGTTGATAAAAGTTAGAAACCCGCTTTCTCTTGACCCAAAAGGAGTAATGCTTGCTTCTATACTTGCAAAAAAGAAAAGTGTTGGAGCGGAATATGTAATAATTGACATTCCGATTGGAAAAGGGGCAAAAATCTCAACAGAACTGCAGGCAAGGAAATTGGCGCGCGACTTTGTCAGTATAGGAAACAAGCTAGGGATGAAAATATTGGTAAAAATTACTGACGGAAGCGGGCCTATAGGCACAGGAATCGGTCCTGCACTTGAGTGCATAGATGTGCTTTCTGTGCTCAACAATGCCGGGCCTGCGGATTTGTACGAAAAATCCTGCATGCTTGCAGGCTGCCTTCTTGAGATGGCAGGGAAAGTGGAGCAAGGTAGAGGGAAGCAGGTCGCAATGCAGATTATCAAAAGCGGCAAAGCCCTGGCAAAGTTCAGAGAAATTGTTGAGCTTCAAGGTGGAAAGCCGAATGTGAAAATTTCGGATGTCCCAGTTGCAAGATACAAGGTTTGCATAGAGGCAGAAAAGAAAGGGCTGGTTGCACATATTGACAACAAAATGATATCTAAAGTAGCAAGGGCAGCAGGGGCACCAAATGATAAAGCGGCTGGGGTTCTTCTTTTGTGCAGAAGAGGTCAAAAGGTAAGCAAAGGGGATGCACTTTTTGAGATACATTCAAATTCTGAGGCAAAGCTGGATTTTGCAATAAAGGCTCTTGAGGGCTGGCATCCTGTGCAAATCATCTGAATGCAGAATCTGCTTGACTTGGTATTATAAATTTTGTCTGCCATATCCGACGCAAAGTGTTTTGGTTAGCGTGCGCAAGGTAATTTGTATGAGTTTGGACCAAATAGAATCGCAAATACCAGAAGGAGTTGTTGTCTCTCCTGAGGATGCAGAGCTTTTGAGGTTTATAGAAAGCTGCAGGCCAAAAATTTATGTGATTGGCGCAGGCGGCTCTGGATGCAACACCATGAATCGGATGTACGAAATGAAAATAGAAGGCGTTACTTTGATTGCTGCAAATACCGATGTGCAACACCTTGTCAAGATGCGGGCAGACAAAAAGATATTACTTGGCAAAAAGACCACGCGCGGAATGGGTGCAGGCTCAAATCCTGCTGTTGGTGAAGCAGCCGCAAAAGAATCGATTGAGGAAATCAAGGCTGCAATATCCGACGCTATGATGGTGTTTATTACATGCGGCTTGGGAGGCGGAACTGGAACAGGGTCAGCTCATGTGATTGCAGAACAGGCAAAGGCACTAGGTGCGCTTACTGTTGCAGTTGTCACTCTGCCTTTTGCCTCTGAAGGCAAAACAAGGATGCAGAACGCCCTTGAAGGGCTTGCAAAGCTGAGAAAGCACGCAGACACCGTAATTGTGATTCCAAATGACAAGCTGCTTTCGATTGTGCCTGATTTACCTTTAAACACCGCCTTCAAGGTATCTGATGAAGTGCTTGCAGGAGCAGTGAAAGGGATTGCGGAACTTGTGACTAAAGCAGGACTAGTAAATTTGGATTTTGCAGACTTGAGGACTATTCTTTCTGGTGCAGGATGCGCAGTGGTTGGAATAGGAGAGGCTTCAGTTGAAGCAAAGCCTGACCAGCGTGCATTGATTGCAGTGGATACTGCAATGAATTCTCCTCTGTTGGATGTGGATATTTCAACTGCAAATCGCGCACTGATAAATGTGATTGGCGGAGAGGATATGACTTTGAAGGAAGCTGAGCTTATTGTTTCGGAGATTTCAAAGAGGATAGACCCTTCTTCACATATAATTTGGGGTGCGAGGGTAGAAAAATCTGCAAAGAAAAGCTCTATTCGGGTTCTTGCAGTAATTGCTGGTGCAAAATTCCCGCAGTATGAAGCTTTGGGCAAGGATTGGCAGCCTGAAGTTGAAGCAGAGCTGGATTTGGATATGCTAGGCTAAGGCGGTGAGAAAGTGGCTAATATTTCAGAATTCATCAAGCATTGCAGAAGGGTGATGCACGTTGCCACTTTGCCTCGAAAGAAAGAGTTTGAGATGATAGTCAAAATAAGTGTAATAGGTGTGCTTATAATTGGGCTTTTGAGCGTGGTGATTTCTGCGCTCCTTAATATAATATGAGGTGTGTAAATGATTTATGTTTACAGGGTAACTGCTGGCCAAGAAAAAATTGTACTAGAGATGCTTTATCGGAAAGTCAAGAAAGAAGGGCTGAAAATTTATGCGCTTGCGCATTTTGAGGAGTTAAAAGGCTACTTGGTTGCTGAAGGCGAAGATGAAGTTTCGATAAGGCAGGCGGGCTTGAGGATAACACATATCAAAGGCATACTTTCAAAGCCTATGGAAATAAGTGAGATTGAAAATATGATCGAGGCTGCAAAGCCTGCAGTACTTTCCATCTCAAAAGGCGATATTGTAGAGCTTATTTCTGGCCCATTCAAAGGAGAAAGAGCACGAGTAATAAAGATAGACCCCAACAAAGATGAAGTGACTGTAGAGCTTACTGAGGTGGCAGTGCCCATTCCTGTCACTATAAAGGCCAATACAGTAAAGATATTCCAAAAGGCGCAAAAAGAAGAAAAATAGTTATTCTTGCTTTTGCAGAATTTCTTTTTCTGTTCCGCTAAACGCTTCAAGCAGGAAAATTGCCCTTTTGGAGGAAAGCAAAGATATTAGTTCGTGGGCAAATTCGGCATCCTTTGATTTAAGTGAAAGTACATAATCGTGAAGCTGGCTTAATTGGCAGTATGATGCAAGTTCAAGCATATAAGAAAGGTGCTTGATCGTTGCCGCTGTCTTTCGTATTTTGCAGTGGATGAATGTTTTTCCTTTCGGAAGCTCCTCCCATTTTTCTTCCTTTGCTTGCTTGAACAAATCGCCTGAAAGCCTCAAAATCTGCTCTGCATCTTGAAATGAAAAATTTGGCTTTGCAAGCAAATGTTGCATTTTTTGCACTGCAGGCACTGTGCGCCGTGGGATTTGGCTTGGATGAAACTGCATTTGGCCTTTTTCCTGCATGAGTTTTTCAAGCTGCGCCCAATCTGTAAGTAAGCTTGCAGTATGAAGCTGACTGGCAAGATAGGACTTTTGCTTGGAAAGCAACATTTCTAATTTTCGGACCAGCAGATCCACAATTCTAAACAGGCTTTCTGCCTTATCTTTCAAATGCTTGCTTTGCCATTTCCTTTCTAAAAGACTAGTATAGTAAATTTGCTGCTGCATGGCTTTTTTATGAGAAAGCTAGCTTATAAATTTTGTGGTAGAAAGAGGGGTTTCATCTTTTCATTAATATTGAAAGAAATTCCTTGCCTTTTAAAGCAAATGCAATTGCAGCAAATGCAATTGCAGCAATCAAAAGCCAAATGAAAGAGGTATCTTCTCCTTGAACTTGGATATAAAAGATAGCTGGCTCAAAGCCTGCCTTTTGCAGCTCCAGCTGGATTGTACCTTTTTTGTCCAATGAAAGCTCAATTGGGCTGTCGGCTATTTTTTCTTCTCCATCAATTTTTAGCCTCAGGCCGTAAAGATGCCGTCCTTCTGCATCTTTTGCAGAAATTTTGAAGTTTTGGTTTTGCAAAACTTGCTTGGGGCTTTCGATGAAGATGGTTTGAAGAGAGGCATATGGAAACATAGTAACAATGATTGAAGAGTAATCGCCTTCCTGTCTTCCTGAGGAATCTATCACCCTGCACTGAAGCTTTACAGACTCAGCAGGAAGAGAAGAAAAGTCAATTGGAGCATACCAGCTAGATGTTCCTTTTGCGCGCACCCAGCCAAGTGAGCCTGCTCGCACTTCAACCCTCTCGATTGGGTATTCGGAGTAGGCAATCCCTTGGACATCCACCGTCCAATTTCCAACAGCCCAACCATTGCGAGGATAGATGAAGCTGCATGAGGGAGAAGGTTGGATGGAATAGATTTTGCGGGCGTTGGTCCCAAAAATTATTGAGTTGTTGCCAAAAATGGGAGTGGTGGGCCTTCCTTCAAAAGAAAATGACCATTCTATGCTTCCCTTTTGGGGATCTATCCCATAAAGTGTTCCATCTTCTGAGGCGATCACAAGGAAGCTTTTTCTGCCTCCCTTAAAAAGGGTAGGCTGGACTAAAATCGGCGCGCCTGCGGCTTGTTTCCACCGTAGATTGCCAGAAAATGAAAAGCTGTAGACATATCCGTCTGTAGAGGCAAAAAACACTGAATCTCCATCAGAGGCTGGGGCAGATGCGGCCAAGCCACCAATACGCTGCTGCCATCTTATTACTCCGTTTGCAGAGTTGATGCAGTAGATTTTCTTTTCACTCGTGCCGACAAAGACATCTCCATCGATTTCCACTGGAGCAAAAAAAATCTCCCCATCCAAATCAGAAGCCCACAAGGTTGCTCCTGTCTTTTCATCCAACATATAAAGCTTTCCTGCATGCACATAGAGGCTGCCGGTTGCATAACTTATTGGGCCAATCCGAAAGTCGAACTGTTTTTTCCAAACAGGCTTTCCTTTTTCGTCAAACGCAAAAAGGGTCTGACCAGATGCAATAAAAATCCTCCTTTGGCTTACTGCAAAAAAGCTTGAGGAATTTTCCAGCTCGATTGTCTGTTGGGGTTTTCCTGTCTGCAAAGAAAGAAAGACTATTTTTTGGTGGCCAGAAGGGACTGCTACTGCATTGCCAAAAATTGCAGGCTGGTACAATATTTTACCTCCTATATCTGCAGCCCAAATAATGCTTCCGCTTGATGGATTGAGCGCATAAACGCCTCCATCGTAAGTTGAAAGGATAAGCTTGTTGTCTGCAAATAGGATACCTACTGGAACGTCGGAAGATTGCATACTCCACATAATCCCGGCAAAGGAAAGCGAAGAAAGAAAAAGCAAAACAAATGCCGCACGCATGCAATTCATTTGCAAGCTTGATATAAAAGCTTTAGGCAAGTGCAGAGTCAAATTTGCCTTCATTTACTTCTTTGATTACTTGTCGTGGGTCTTTCCCCTCAACAGTTATGCCTAAAGAAACACAAGTTCCAAGCACTTCTTTTACACCTTGCTTGAGGCTTTTTACCAAGGTGCCATCGCTTTTTGCCTTTGCAACCTTGACTATCTGCTCAAACTTGAGATTCCCAATTACTTTAGGGTCTTCTGGTCCGCCCTTTCTTCCTTTTTCCACTCCTAGCTCTTTTTTCAAAAGCTCTCCAGTAGGAGGACTGCCGACTTCCACGCGAAACTTCTTTGTGGCCTTGTCCACTATTACTTTCACTGGCACCTTAAGCCCTGAAAATGCCGAGGTTTTCTTGTTTATCTCCTCAAGAATTGCATTTATGTTGACTCCTAATGGCCCTAATGCAGGCCCAAGAGGCGGTCCGGCGGTTGCGCGCCCGCCCTCAACTATTGCAGGTATAGTAACTTCTGCCATAACAATCCTCTATGCAGCCTCTGCATATAAATGAGAGTGATTTTAATGCTTTTGTTTTTTGCCAAAAACTATATAGCCTGTATGCACTAGACCTGTGTTTTGTGGCCTTGTGCCTTCCTGCCTTACCAAAAAGTGGCGCACTATTGATTCTATCATATTAAGCTGAGAAAATCCGCACCTTTCGCATTCTTCAAAGAAGCGCTTTGCCTGCTCTACATGGGGCAAATATCCAAAAATCATTCCTTCTGGCTTAAGCGCAGCATATGCGTGAGCCACTGCTTTTTCTGCCTCAGCCAAATCCAAAGTAACCAAATCTACTTCCCTCTCGTCTATTCCGTCAAATATGTTTTTCCTTTTGATTTCAAGCCTGTCTTTTACCCCTGCCTTTTGTGCATTTTGCTCAGCAAGCAATGCAAACTCCTCGCGCCATTCATAAGATATTACTTTTTTTGCAACATTTGCAAGCGAGATTGCAAGCCAGCCACTTCCTGCCCCGGCATCCACCACAATCGAATCCCTACCTATCCCTGAATAAGCAAGCACAATCCCGATATCTTTCGGAAGCATCACTTGCGGGCCGCGCCTGCATTTTGAAAGCAGTGGTGGGAGAAAAACCTTCACCTTCCCAGCCTCTCTGCAAGAGCAGGATTTGAAAGTGCAAGGATTCGTGCTGCAAGGAGGGCTGCGTTTTTGCCATTGTCTATTCCGACTGTGGCAACTGGAACACCTGGTGGGATTTGGGCAATCGAAAGCAGCGCGTCAAGGCCGCCAAGACTTACATTAACAGGGACACCGATCACAGGCTTTTTAGTCTTGCTTGCAATCACTCCAGGCAGCGCTGCAGAAAGACCTGCAATTCCGATGAAAATTTTTGCATCCGACTGCGTTATGATGCTGTCAAGAAGGTCTGGCTGGCGATGCGCTGATGCAACTTTCAGCTCGTATGAGATGCCAAGTTCCTCCAAGGTTTTGGTGACTTTATCTGCAATAGGCATGTCTGACTGAGAGCCTAAAATAACAAGCACATCCACCATATCTTCACCTCTCAAAAGTCTTCCCAGTAAGCCTCTCGTATGCTTCAATATACTTTTCAGTGGTCTTGCTTATTATCTCTGGTGGCAGCTTTGGTGGCGGGGGCTGCTTGTTCCAGCCAATTGACTCAAGATAGTCGCGGACATACTGCTTGTCAAAGCTTTTTTGGTTTTTGCCTTCTTGGTATTCGTCTGCTGGCCAATAACGAGAGGAGTCTGGAGTAAGAACCTCGTCAATAAGAATTATTTGTCCATCGTAAAAGCCAAATTCGAATTTGGTATCAGCCAATATTATTCCTCTTTTGGCTGCAAAATCGGCAGCGGTCTGATAAAGCTTAAGCGAAATTTCCTTGAGCTTTTCGTAAGTTTCGCTTCCTATCAGTTTTTTGCCTTCTTCATCTGTGATGTTTATGTCGTGTCCTATCTCTTCTTTGGTAGACGGGGTAAAAATTGGATTTGGAAGCTTGCTTGAGTTTTTAAGCCCGGCTGGCAGCCGGATTCCGCAAACCGTACCTTTTTCGTTGTATTCTTTCAACCCGCTTCCTGCAAGATAACCCCTCACCACACACTCAAGCTTTATTGGAGTGGCTTTTTTTACTACCATGCTTCTTCCTTCCAAAAAGCCAGGTAGGCCTTTTGGCACTCTGTCTGAAACAAGGTGGTTTCCAACGATGTGCTTTAGCTTTTCAAACCAGAAAAGCGAAAGCTGAGTAAGTACAACTCCTTTGTAGGGGATACCCTCATTGAATACCACATCAAAAGCAGAAATTCTATCTGTTGCAATCATTAGTAGATTGCCATCTTCAAGCTGGTAGGTGTCGCGCACTTTGCCTTTTGAAAACAAAGGCAAATCAAGCTGGGTCTTTGTGATGACCTCCATGCAGCACCTCCCTAGTGCAACATGCAAAAAAGGTTTTTAATTACAGCAGGCTTGCAGCATAGCCTGCAAGACCTACAAACAAGAGCCACAAGGATGTCTTTCTTGCTGAGGCGAAATCGCATCTTCCTACTGCAAGTTGCACCGCTAAAACTGAAAAGAAGAACGCACAGGAAGCTACTAGCAAAACTGAAAGCAGATTTGCATGAAGGCCTAAAAGAAATGGAATGAAAGAAAGCGGGAGTAATGAAAAGTAAAGGATTGCTGCCAAAATGCAGCTTTTTTTGATGCCTATTAGTGCAGGCAATGTCCTTGATTTGCGATGTAGCACATCTCCTTTTACATCTTCGGCAGATTTGACTATCTCCCTTCCTAGGCCTGCTACAAATGCAACGGCAGAGATAGAAAGGATTTTAGGGTCTATTTGGTCTGACAAGACCAGGTTTCCAAAAACAAATGGGATTGCCATTGAAAGCGCAATATAAACATTCCCAACCAAAGGTAGATCTTTGAGGACAAAGTTGTAAAGGACAGAAAATACTGCAAAAGCAACAGATATGAGAAATGCTGTGTGAGGCAAGAAAGAGGCTGCAAAAATGCCTGCCGCAAAGCAAGCTGCTGATGAGTAAAGCGCAAATGATGGAGAAATTTCACCTGCTGCAAGTGGTCGATCCATCCTTTTGTTTTCTCTGTCTGTTGCCTGGTCAAGAAAATCATTCAAAGCAAAACTTGCCATTTGCAAAAAAAGCGGCACCGCAAGCGAGGCAAGCAAAAGATGGGCAGGCGCAAGCTGACCAGCAAAGAGAAGCTGACCTAAAAGCACTGCAATGCAAAGCATAAATGCATGCTCTAGCCGAAACAGCCTGATGTATGCTGCAAGCTTCATAGCAGAATAAGACAGCGTGGGTTTAAAAGCACTATTTGAATTGAAAATGAAGGAGATTGATATGGAAATATTCCATAAGGGACTTCCAATGACATTTCTTGGGCTTTCTACAAAAAGGCAGGAGGCAGATGTGATAGTGCTTTCTTGTCCTTATGATTCCACCACTTCCTATGGATGCGGAGCTCGTGCGGGGCCGGATGCGATAATTCGAGCTTCCAGGCAGGTGGAGCTTTATGATATTGAGCTTGAGCAAGATATAACCAAGAGAGTAAAGATCTTCACTGAGGATGAGCTTGAAGTGGATAAAGGCAATCCAGAGCGCAACTGCCGCTTCGTTGAGGAAGCAGTAGAGTGCGTTCTTGAAGAAGGGAAGTTTCCAGTACTACTTGGTGGTGAACATTCAGTTTCGATTGGCGCTTTTTGGGCTATGGAAAAAAAATTTGGGAATGAGCTGTCAGTACTTCAAATCGATGCACATGCAGATATGCGGCAAGAATACGAAGGAAGCAAATACAGCCATGCTTGCACCATGGCACGCTGCAGGGAAATTCTTCATGCAGTTTCTGTTGGGATACGAAGTTATTCTGAAGAGGAGGCAGAAGAGATCAAGAAGATGAAACAGGATTTCTTTGGAGTGGAATTTGAAGCTGACCAAGTAATTGAGAGGCTCAAGCCTGCAGTATATGTTACTGTTGATTTGGATGGTTTTGACCCTTCAGAAGTTCCTGCAGTTGGCACACCCGAGCCAGGAGGGCTAAAGTATTTGGAGGTGTTGGATTTGCTGCGCCAGGTTGCCAAAAGGCGCAAAATAGTTGGATTTGATGTGGTAGAGCTGGCTCCTATCCCGTCAAATGTTTCTTCAGATTTTCTTGCAGCAAAGCTTGCATACAAGCTGATTGGCTATGCGCACATGAAGTGAATTTTATGGGAAGCTCGCAGTTGTCTGGGTTTTATAAGCTTTCAAGAAAAGAGAGGGTTTCTCTTCTTGAAAAAGCAGCAGGTCTGACAAGCAAGCAAATTGAACTTATTTTGTCTGATCAGCCGCTTTCTTTTGAGGTGGCGGATCGGCTCAGCGAAAATGTGGTGGGGCTGCATGCCTTGCCGTTTTCTGTTGCAACCAACTTCATAATAAACGGCAAGGAAGTGCTGGTGCCAATGTCTATTGAAGAGGCATCGGTTGTAGCTGCTGCAAGCTATGCTGCCAAGCTCTGCCGCTCAAGCGGCGGGTTTCAAGCAAGCGCTGACCCTCCAATAATGATTGGCCAGGTTCAGCTTGTTGGCATCAGCAATCCGCAAAAAGCAACAGAGGAACTCAATTCCTCGAAAAAGAAACTGATGGATGCTGCCTCAGAATTTGCAAAAGGAATAGAGGCACATGGTGGAGGAGTGCGAAACTTTGCAGCAAGGATAATACAGACCAGTAGGGGCCCGATGGTAGTTGCAGAATTTCATATAGATGTGAGGGACGCAATGGGTGCAAACACCGTCAATACTATTCTTGAAGGGGCAGCACCGCATCTGGAAAAAGTTTCAGGTGGAAAGGCTAGGCTTCGCATACTTTCAAATCTTGCAATCTTAAGGATGGCAAGAGCAACTGCGATTTGGAAAAAAGAAGAGATTGGTGGGGAAGGAGTAGTGGATGCTATATTGGATGCTTGGGCTTTTGCAGAAGGAGACATTTTCAGAGCAGCAACCCACAACAAAGGAATAATGAATGGTGTTGATGCAGTTGCGGTGGCAACCGGAAATGACTGGAGAGCAGTTGAAGCAGGTGCCCATGCTTATGCTGCAATAAGCGGAAAATATCTTCCGCTGACAAAGTATCGCAAGCTTCCAAGTGGAGATTTACAAGGCGAAATCGAGCTTCCTCTTGCAGTGGGTATAGTTGGAGGAGCAACTAAATCGCTTCCAACCGCCCAGCTTGCCTTGGCAATTTTGGGGGTCAAAAGCGCCTCTGAGCTTGCTTGCATAATGGCAAGTGTTGGGCTTGCGCAAAACTTTGCAGCTTTGCGCGCGCTTGTAACCGAAGGAATACAAAAAGGTCATATGGAGCTTCATGCAAGAAATATTGCAATTTCTGCAGGAGCAAGCGACAAACTAGCAGACCGGGTGGCCCAAAGGATGGTTTTGGAAAAGAACATAAGCTTAAGTCGGGCAAAGGAAATAATCAAGGAGCTTGGTAAAGATGGATGACAAGACAGTTGCACTTGCTCTATTTTTGATTGTGGTTACATCACTTTATTTGCACTCAAAAGGGACGATTGATGACTTTGAGCTTGCAAAAAAAATAATGGAGGGAGAAACGCAGCCTCTTCATGTTGCCTTTGCCGCCAGCATAAGCCAGATTATTTTTCAACAGACTTCCACACCAGATGTTATCAATCTTCTGCTTGTAATTTCACCGCTTCTTTTTGCAACAAGTGCGGTGATGATATTTTTTGCAGCAAGAAAGCTTGGTTTGTCGGTTCATTCTGCAGCGTTTGGGGCATTGCTTTATGCCTTTTCACTTGTATCGCTGCAATTTTTGCCAGGCACATATAGCGCTGTTGGGCTTGCCTCTCCACTTTTTGCTGCTTTTATTCTTTTTTCAATGCTAAGCGAGCCGTTGTTTTATGCAAATGTGCTTGCGGCTGCAGCTGTTGTGGTAGTCGAGCCTGCATTTTCAATTCCTGGCTTTCTTTTTTCAGTAGCATGGGGCTTGCAGCGCAAAAAGATGGCTTTTGCTTTGCCAGCTGTTTTGTTTGCTTTTGAGGCACTTCAGGCAGGATTTTCAGTCAATTCGGAGGGCTTTGGGTTTGTGGCTTTCCTTGCTGCAGCCGCACTTGTGCTTTTTAACAACTGGTATCTGCTTGTAGCAGGCGCACTATCTGCATTATTTTTGCCTGTTGCATCTGCCCAAATGCTTGCTTTGCAAGCAGCGTATAGCTTTGAAAGACCAAAGCATGATAGAAGGCAGGGGCTTATTTCCTCTTTCCTTGTAGGGTTTGTGTTTTTTGCAGGCCTTTTCCTTTTCTTTGGAGCAGAAATCAGAACAATTTTAGTAGGTTCCTTGCTTTTGGCTTTGATTTTCCCGATTTTGCTTCATACTTATGAGTACCGCCAGGACCGATATTTTTTGGTGTTGTGCCTTGGGCTTCTTGTCGCATCAATTTTTGCTTTTGCCGCCTACCCGCTTTCAGGCGGCAAGTACTACCCGCAATTTGCTGATCCTGAGCTGGTGAAAGCGCTTTCATATCTTTCAGCTTACAAACCTGAAGCCGTTATGATTCTTGGCAACCAGAAGGCAGCAGAATTTTTCCTTCCAAACACAACCATCATAAAATCAGAAAAGGCAAGAGCATATTTGGAAGGCAAGGAGAATCTGAAAAAAGCCTTTTTGGTACTTTCTCTTTCTGATTTAGATGCTGGCGCATTTGAGCCGGAATACACCTCTTACAAATTTGTCAAAACATTGCAAACCCCGTATGGCGAAGTTGCGGTATTTTCATCTCGTGACGGAAAAGTGGTGGTGCGGAGGTTAGATCAAAGCATGCAGCTTGCAGTTGCAGATGGGGAGCTTTTTGATGCAAGAGGGAGGTTTTATGATTATGTGCCGCTTTCGCGGATGCAATTTTTGCGCAATCTCTCATTTGATTCTGAAAGAAACAGAATAATAGTTTTCGCAGAAGACGCAGGATATCCTAGATTCCTTGATATTTATTCTGAACGGACACCGATTGCAGAATTTGGGGACACTGCAATTTTTGAGGTAGGGGAGGATGCTTGAGCTTTTTGCTTTGCTATCTGCATTTTCATTTGCCATAACTACGGTATGCATGCCATTTCTAATAAGAAAGCTGAAGGCAGCAGGAATTACAGGGAAAGATGTGAACAAAAAAGACACACCAGAAGTTGCTGAAATGGGTGGCCTAGGAATAATAATGGGTGCGATGGGGGCGCTTTTGCTTTCAATCGCACTTTATACTTTTTTCGGGATCCAATTCAAGCTGATTCAAGTTCTTGCTGCAATGCTTACGCTCATGATAATCGCCCTCATTGGCACTTATGATGATTTGTTTGAGATGAGGCAGGCAATCAAAGCAATGCTTCCAATGGCTGCAGCCCTTCCGCTTGTTGCAGTAAGTGCAGCAGGCAGCACAGAAATTTCAATCCCTTTGGTTGGCTCCGTTGATTTTGGATATGTCTATATAGTAGTGCTTATTCCCCTTGGAGTAACGGTTGCATCCAACCTGACAAATATGCTCGGCGGCTTCAACGGGATGGAAGCAGGCATGGGAAGCATTATGTTTGCAACTATTTTAGTGCTTGCATTGGCCAAAGGAGAGGTAGAGATGGGTATGATTGCTGCTGCAATGCTTGGCTCGCTTCTTGCATTCTTGAGATTCAACTGGTATCCTGCACAGGTATTTGGTGGAGATATCGGTAATCTTTCAATAGGTGCTGCTCTTGCGGCTGCAGTGATAATTGGCAATCTTGAATCTGCAGGAGCGATATTGGTGATTCCTCATGTGGTGGACTTTTTCATAAAGGCATACAACGGCTTTCCTTCCAAGAATTGGTGGGGCAAACTGCAGGAGGATGGCAAGCTTTATCCTCTTGAAGGGAAGGTGCGGGGTGCTGCGCAGCTTATAATGAAGCTTTTAGGTGGGGTAAGCGAGCAGGAGCTTGTTCTGATTTTTCTTGCTGCGCAGCTTTTGTGTGCAATTGCAGCCCTTGTGTTGCTTTTGAGGTAGATGTGAATGATTGCAATCACTGGCGGAAGCGGCTTTATCGGCTCGCATCTGATCCAGCATTTGAAGCAAAATCACCAAAGCACACTGATAGTTGACATTGCAATGCCAAAAATAAGCAGTGCAAGGTTTGTGCAAGCATCTATTTTGGAGCAAGAAAAGCTGCAAAAAATATTTGCAGAATGCGAAGCGATAGTGCACTTGGCAGCATCTGTGGATGTTGGTTTTTCTGTCCAAAATCCGCAAGCAGATTTCCAGACAAATGCATATGGTACCCTTTCAGTGTTAGAGGCTGCAAGGAAAGCGGATGTGGGCAAGGTAGTGTTCGCATCCTCTGCTGCAATTTATGGTGAGCCGCAAAGCTTGCCCATCAAAGAGGCCCATCCACTGTGCCCAATTTCTCCTTATGGGGCCTCTAAACTTGCAGCAGAATCCTATGTCCTTCTTTATGGTCGGCTTTATGGGATGAAAAACCTCTCCCTTCGCCTGTTCAATGTTTATGGCCCTGGGCAGTCCAGCACAAGCCAGTATGCAGGGGTGATAACAAAATTTGCATCTGCAATAAAAGAAGGCAAACAACCAATAATTTACGGGGATGGGAAGCAAACTCGCGACTTTGTGCATGTCAAAGACGTTTGCGAGGCATTTTGGCTGGCGTTGCGCAGAGATGCAACTGGTGCATTCAATATAGGCTCAGGAAAGGAAATATCCATACTTGAAGTTTTTGAAATTCTAAGCAAAGCAGCAGGAAAAAAAATCCAGCCCAGGTTTCTCCCAGCAAGGCAAGGTGAAATTTTGCGAAGCGTTGCAGACTGCAGCCTTGCAAAACAGAAGCTTGGCTTTGAGCCAAAAATAAGCCTCAAGTCCGGCCTTGAACAGCTTGTTTAGCTTTTCTTTTTCTTTGTTTTCTTTTTAGCGGATTCTTTTAGTTTTTTGAGCTTTTGAAGAATGGTGTGCTCTTTTTTGTGCTTCTCCTGCTCTGCCACCTCATCGGTTTCTTGGTTGGAAAGCATAGTTTCTGCGACTGGTTTTTGAATCAGTTCTGAAAGAGCAGGTTGATGCTGCACCTGTGGCTCGCTTTCCTGCCTGAGTGCTGCTTGCTTTACTTTTTCTTCTTCTTTCAACCTCCGTAGCCGCTCTTCTTCTTGCCTTCTTTTTTCTTCCATCTGAGCAGCAAGCATTAGGCTTTTTTTGTCCATCTCATCTGTCCAGCCCCACCGCGACATATCAACTACTTTTACTTTCATTGGAATCAGGTAAGTTCTTCCGTCAAAAAGGCGCACAATGCACTCTCGCTGGTGCAGCCGCACAAACATTTCCTTTTTTGATTCTTCAAGCTCGGTCTGTGTCCGGTTTTTCTTGAAAAACTCTTCTATTTTTATCTCCATGATGGATGAAATTGAAGATGCATCCTGTCTTGAAAGCTTGAATGCAATTATGTTTCGCACGTTACCAATAATTGCATCATAGACATCTTTTGAAAGCTGGTTGAGATATTGCATTGAAAGGTAAAGATAGAGGTTGAATTTGCGTGTTTCAATTAGAATGTCTTTTGCCACCTTGTTTTCTACTCGCGGAAATTCATCGATTGCCAATATGGTTGGCTTTTCCTGAAGCTTGCCTGTGATTGCAAGTATGTACATTTGGTTGATAATTGCACCGGCAAGGAAGGAAATCATCCTTTTCCCGAAAAAGTGCGGATCAAACGAAACCACAGTAACTCTGTTGTTTTTCAACAAATCAAGAAGGCTTTCTTTTTTCATTTCCTTTCCAAGGTAAAGCTGATATTCGCCAACAAAATTCAAGATTGGAAGGACTGCGTCGTTGAAGTGATGTATGTAGATGTCATTGAACTCCTCATCAAAAAACCTTTTCACTTCGTCGTTTGAGCTTGCACTTACAAACTCTGCCCTTGCAGCAGAATCTGTAAGAAGAGCGCTGATGTTGGTGAGGGTGAGCTTGTCCAGCTCAGTTAATAGATGGACAGCATAAAAAAGCACCCTTTCAGAATACTTGTTTTCCTGACCAATTGAAGATGAAATCAGCTGAGCAATCAGCTGAGTTAAAAGCGGGGTTTTTTGCCCGCCCATTTCAAGTGGCTCCACATAATTGTCTACAAAATTGACTATTTTTTTATCAGGGAGCATTCGCACAAATTCCCCATGCGGGTCTAATACTAGCATTCGTACATTGTCCTTGTGCAAAGCCTCAATTGCCTTAAGCAGAATGTAAAAGCACTTGGTCTTTCCTGTTCCTGAAGCCCCTACAATTATTGTGTGCTGGAATACGTCAAAATTGTCGGTTCCGAGAGTCATGCCGGTTTCCTCAAAAACCGGATATTTTGATGTGGTGGACATTCTTTTTGGGATTGGCTCCAAAAGCTCGATGTAAATTGAAGGATTCTTTTCAAGGTCAATTAGCATAAATTTGGATGGGTTTGACACAAAAATCAGCATTTTTTTGCCTTTCTCATCTATTGCCGAACCAAGACCTATGTTGCTTCCCAACATGCGCGAAAGATAAAGATGAAGCTCAACCACGTTTTCTTTCAGCATAAAGTCCAAAAAATCATGCGAGCTTGTAATGAAAAAAAAGCGAGGCGGTAGAGTGAAAAATCCTTCTGCTTGATTGAATTCAACTGGCTCAGAAAGTCTAAAAGGAAACACGAGGGCAGAAAGACTTGCCAGTGAAGCTTTTTCTTTCAGAAAGAAGCGGATGGTGTTGTTTTGGCGCGTGATTATCAATTTTGCAAAATATGGAGAAAAAATATCAGAAAAATCAAAAATCCCAAAAAGAGGCAGACGGGATTTTACAATTTGATTGAACAGATTCTTAATGTCATCTTCCCTTATCTTTTCAGTGTAAAGGTGAACCTCCCGCACCAGCATTTTACCACAAAACCCAATTTTGCTTTATTCATTTTAAAACTCTTTCTCTAACTTTCAGCGGGTAGAATTTACTAGGTCAATCACTGAAATCAGCTGGTTTATATGTTCATAATCTGTAGTTCTTCCAATATCTAGCCAATAGTCTGAAAAAACAAACCCACAAACCTTAAGCTTTTTTTCAAGAAGGCGCGGAAAAACATGGGCAGCAAAGTCCTCTCTTTCTTTTATATACTGGAAAATTCCTGGCTCGAAAATATAAACTCCTGCATTTACCAGATTTTCGACAATTGGCTTTTCACGAAACCTAACTATTTGATCTCCTTCCAGTTCTGCAATTCCGTATTCAAGTGGGATGCCTTTGCGGTTGAGTGCGACCGTAGCAAAGGCTTTTTTGTCAAAATGGAATTTGGCCATTTTTGCAATGTCCAAATTTGAAAGGTGATCCCCCATCACCACTACAAAGGTCTCTTTAAATTTGTCTTTTAGTGGCAAAATAGAGCCGGCTGTCCCAAGCTCTTCCGTTTCCACGGAGTATAAGATTTTCATCCCCAATCTTTTTCCATCTCCAAAGTAATCTTGTATTTGTTCGTGAAGATAGCCTACTGTCAAATAGACCTCTCTGATTCCTGCAGCCTTCAGTGAGCAGAGAACATATTCTAAAATCGGCTTTTTGCCCAATGGAAGCATTGGCTTTGGGATAGTATATGTGTAGGGTCTGAGCCTGGTGCCTTTTCCACCGCACAATACAATGCCTTTCACAAAACCACCTACCTAAGCAATATTGAATTTAGCCCAAGCTTCCTTAACTGCTCTACTGCTTTTTGTGGAAGCTTGCCTTCCACCACCACTATCATTTTTGGATCGGGATACAAGTCAGGATCGTCAGTTATTATTTGCCTGATGCTGATTTTGTGGTCTGCAAGCACCTTGGAAACCTTTGCAACCACTCCAACCTCATGAGGCTCTGCGCCAACCTCAAAAGAGTCATGGCCCAGAAATTTTGCGGCTGATGCTACATTTGCAATCGGCAGCATATGAGAAAAAACTGAAAAGAGAGTTGGGTCTGCAACTATTTCCTTAGCAGTCTGTATGATTACTCTTCGGTCAACCCCTAAAGCCCTTGCCATCTTTGCAGGGGATATTTCTATTTTCTCGCAGTATATTTTTCCTTGCTTGCTTACAGAAAGACCCAGCCTAAGCAGACAATTTACTACCTTAAGCTTTGCGCGCTGACCTGCAAATTTCTCCTCCACTACCCCCAACATAATGAATACTTTTTGGCACCAATGTTTAAAAAAGGGCAAGAAGAAGTAATAAAAAAATAAAAGTGCAACCAGCCGATATGCTGCAAACTGTTGCATTTGTTTTTGGACTGATTGCTATAGGATATGCTGCAGGCTACTTCAAACTAGTTTCACCCAAAGCATACCAAACCCTAAATGACTATGTCTATTTTGTTGCAATGCCTGCATTGATTTTTGCAAGGCTTGCTTCTGCTCAGCTTGGAAGCCAGCATCTTCAAATTTTGATTGCAAATGCGCTTCCTATTGCGATTGTCTTGGCTGCAGCAGCAACTGCTTGGAAGTTGAAACTGTTGGGCCCAAAGCAAGCTTCGCTGCTTGTTGCAACCTCATTTTTTGGGAATGTAGTCTATATGGGGTTTCCTATAGTTGAGATTAAGTTTGGCTCAGATGCACTTCAAACTGCTGCAATTATCTCATTTGCATACAATTTGATGATGTTTATCCCAGGGCTTGTTTTGATTTTGGTAATAACTAAAAAAGGCTCAGAAGGCCTATTTGAAGAAAAGGTTCTAAAAAACACCGTGATTTTAAGCTGTGCTTTTGGGGCTGGCGCATCAATTTTAAATGTAGATCTTCCGCCGCTTATGCTAAGTGTAATTGAGGTAGCAGGCTCTACTACTGCGCCTGTTGCGCTATTTTCTTTAGGGCTGTTTTTTAAAGCAAACAAGATTGCATTTGTTCCTGCTGCATTTGGGATAAGTGCAATAAAGCTGATAGGTTTTCCTTTATTGTTTATGGCTACTTCCTCTTTCATTGGGTTTGAAGGAGAGCCGTACAATATCTCGCTTCTTGAAGCAATGATGCCAGTTGCGGTGACAAACTTTGTTTTAGCCTCAAAGCTTGGACTGGATGAAAACCTTGCTGCAAGCTCGGTGTTTGTAAGCACTTTGTTTTCTGCTTTTACATTATCATTAGTTTAGAGCTTGCTGGATAACTTCACAATATTCTTTGTTTAATTCATCTGCATGTTTTTGAGTTTTCGATTCTGCAAAAACACGGACTACATTTTCAGTCCCACTTGCTCTAACAATTACCCAGCTATCCTCAAAATCTGCCCGAACCCCATCTACCAAAACAAGTTTTGCCTTGCTTTTTTGTGCATGTGCTTTTGCTGCATCAAGCGCCAGCTGCTTTTTTTCTGGCTCAACCTCAATCTTTGATTTTGAATTGAAATATGTAGGAAGCTGAGCTATATGCTGTGAAAGAGGTTGCTCCAAAATCAACTCACATATTTTTGCAGCAGAAAGAATTCCGTCTTTTGCAAGCGAAAATGAAGGCCAGATTATTCCACCAACTTCTTCCCCAGCACTGACTGCTGCACTTCCAAGTTCAAGAACTTTTTGAGAAAGGTATGGTGCACCTACTTTTGTATAAACTGTTTTTGCTCCTAAGTTGCCACAAACCTCTTCGACTACTTTGCTCGTTGCCACAGTAGTTACAACTAGCTTTTCTTTTTCTTTTGCCTTCCTGCAGGCAAAAGCTGCACACAAGGCAAAACTTTTATCCCCAACTATCCAATTTCCTTTCTCATCAGCAAAAATTACTCTATCAGCATCCCCATCCCAAGCCACTCCTAAATCTGCCGAGACTTTTTTGACTGCTGCGAGCATTTGGGAAACATTTTGCTGGGAAGGTTCTGAAGGCCTTCCTGGAAAATGACCATCTAACTTATCGTTCAGTGTAATTATTTCGCATCCAAGAAGCTCAAAAAGCCTGGAGGAAAGAGCGGCTGTTCCATTGCCAAAATCTAAAACTAGGCGCAGTTTCCTTTTTCTTATTTTTTCAACATCCACTTGCTTTAAGATTTGCTGAATGTGGGTCTGCAAAGCAAAAGGGTATTCTTTTATTTTGCCAACTTTATTCCATTCTGCAAGCTTATTTTTGCCCAAAAGATTTTCAATTTCCTGTCCTCTTTCCTTTGATACTGCAACCCCTCTCGAGTCTATGAACTTGAGGGCGTTCCATTCTGGTGGGTTGTGCGAGGCGGTTACAATTATTAGTCCTCCTGCTTTCTCATGATGGAGTGCATATTCTGAGACTGGCGAGGAACAAAGCCCCAAATCCAGCGCTTCTTTTCCTGCTGCCATTATTCCTGCTGCAGCGGCACAGTGAAGCATGGGGCTGGTGAGGCGCATATCTCGTGAAAGCAGGATTGGCCCTCTCTTGCACCAGGAGGCAAACGCTGCTGCAAGCTCAAATGCAAGTTGTGGTCCAAGCTGATTTATTGTTCCTCTCACACCATTTGTCCCAAACAAACTCATTTTTGCACACCTACCAGAATAATTTTTTCAACAAATTTTGCAAAAGAATGGGGCAATCTGGCTTTTTGCGAAATCACCACCCAAACTGCTGCATCCTCTCTTTCAAAACACTTGAATACAACTGAAAGTACAGCAAATAAAGCAGCACATATTGTGCTGATGATTCCAAGAAGTAAAAAGAAAAGAAGTTTTGATAGGTATGGTGCAAGCCCTCCTGAAAATGAAAAACTACTTGAAAGGCCTAGCAAAGGCTTAAGCGCAAATGCAAGCGCAAAGGGAGCAAAACCCAAAAGAAGCAACTTATAAGCAGCAGGTGAAGGCTCAAATCCTATCCTTTCTTTTCCATATTTGAACATTAATACCCCCCACACTGCAAAGCCTGCTGCAGTAGCCGCTGCAGCTCCCTCTATCCCAAAATGCGGAATAAGAAGAATATTAAGCAAAACATTTACCACCGCTGCAATTATTGCAACTTTCAGTTCAATTCCAACAAGTTGCATTCCAGCAAGGGCAAAGCTGATCACTGAGGCAAAAATGTAGAAAACCAAGCCTAAAACGAAGATAGACATTGCCAGCCCGCCTTCAGCATACTTTTGGCCAAAAAATGCACCAAGCATATCCCAAGAAAGTGCAACCATAACCGCTGCAAATGGCATGGTGATAAAAAGAACCCATCTTTGAGCAGTCCTAAGTTGGCTTCTTACTTTATCAAACTTGTTTGCACCAACCAGCCTCGAAATTACAGGAAAGAAAATAGTGCTTATTGTGCCTGGAAGTATATTGAGGTTGTTTGCAAGCGAAATAGCAAAAGAATAGGTTGCTATCAAGAATGGTGCGCTTTCAGGCTCAATCAGATATCCAAGCAATATTCTATCAGCAAACCCCATGATTATGTTGAAAATGCTAATGAAGGTGATTACTAGGCCGAATGGTGCAACCTCTTGTATTATTTTTGATAGGCTAAATTTTGCTGTTTTGGAAGAAAGGCGGGTGTCTTGAAATACAAATGGTGCAAATATAGGATATGAGATCAGATAAGAAAGCACATAGCCTGCCCCTATTGCAAATAATCCTGCCCCAAAAAGCTCAACGAACAAGAAAGTTATGATAAGCTTTGCAAAAAGCTGAAAGTTGCTAACAAACTGGGTAAGCTTCATATTTGCTTTTCCAACCACATAGTAAGAAAAGGTCCTTCCTATATTATCGATAATTACAAATGTGCACAAGATTTGCAAGGCAAATGCAAGTTTTTCATTTTGGTAAAACTGTGCTATTTGCCCTGAAAGCAGCCATACTCCAAAAGTTAAGATTGCACCTAAAAGTGAGGTGAGAACCAAGGTTGCCTTAAAAAGAGCTGCTGCTTTTTGATGCTCGTTTTTGGCCTCATAAAATGGGACAAATCTGGCAAGGGCATATGGGAGGCCGAAATCCTTGAATATGGTCAAAATTCCGATTATACTTAAAGCAAGATAAAAAATCCCAACATCATCCTGTGCGATTACTCTTGCAATATAGATTGTGTAGATAAATGAGATAATTCTTCCAAGGAATGAGCCAAGCATGTTCCATATGGCCCCACTTGCAACTTGTGCAAAATGGCTATCTTCTTCGTTCATAGATTGATTTCTTGCGCAGGTTTAATAAGCAAAACGGGCTTTTAAAATTGATGAAAAAAAGCGTAATTGCTGCGGTGCTTGCAGGGGGGCTGGGCACAAGGCTGAGACCACTGACGCTGAAAATCCCAAAGCCTCTTGTGCCGGTCAACCGCAAGCCGTTCATTTCTTTTGTTCTTGAAAATTTGGCATCGCACAAAATAAGGGAGTGCGTCATTCTTACTGGCTACAAACATGAAATGATACAAAAATTCTGCAAGGATGGGAAAAGGTGGGGCTTGCAGATTCGTTATTCGCATGAACCTTATTCTTTAGGGACAGGAGGGGCCGTTGTATTTGCAAGAAAAATGCT
>JAWAEW010000009.1:0-41673 GCA_038891035.1 Candidatus Anstonellaceae archaeon | reverse complement strand
CATCATCCATTATCTGGAATCCTACACCAATTCCCATCCCAAATTCATAAAGTGCCTTCTGTTGGGCTTTGGTTGCACCGCCTACAATCCCTCCAACTTCACAAGCTCCTGCAATCAAACAACCAGTTTTACCTTTTATCACTTCAAAATAATCTTCCTCTCCTACGTCCCACTCATTTTTCCAATACCAACCAAGTTCAATTGCCTGCCCTTCAAGCACACCAGTGAAAGCATCCAAAAGCCTCGTTTGTGCAAGCTCTTTATTTTTTCGTATTTTCATCATTTCCTGCCAAACCAACATAAACAACCCATCACCAGCATTTAGGGCTAAAGGAACACCATATTTTATGTGCATGCAAGGCACACCTCTCCTCAAAAGCGATCCATCTTCAATATCATCATGTATGAGAGTAAAGTTGTGAAACATTTCAATTGCTGCGGCTGCATGAATAGCATCCCTGTTTATCCTCCCACCTGTTGCTTTACATGCGGCAAGGCAGAGGGCAGGACGAAGCATTTTTCCTCTTCTAAGCAAAAACTCAGAAAGAAGACCATAAACTTCAAACGGCTTCTTTTTTTCCAAAAAAAGGTCGCGAAGCCTTTCTGAAACCGGCGCAGTCAGCCTAACAATCTCCTTTTCAATCCTTTCCATAATTGTGCCACTCTAAAAACTTTTATATACTTCTTTCCATATGCAAACGGGCCTATAGCTCAGCTTGGTAGAGCGGTGGACTCTTAGGCTTAGCAGGGCAATCCACGTGTCGTGGGTTCGAATCCCACTAGGCCCGCTAACCACTTCGGTTTTTGATAATATCATTTATTAACTGCTTTAACATCTCCCCTTCTATTCGATCTACACACTCGTAATACTCTTTGTCTTTTTTAAACCCACAATACCCATCCATACAACCACACTCCACACCTTTCAAACAATCAAATAAAGGGGAGGTTTCATTTGCAAAAGGTCCCTTATTGCTTAATGGTACACAGTATTGGTTCTGGTTGCCTGCAACATAGCAATCCTGATCAGTTTGACAGTTTCTACCAGCAAGTCTTCTTTCTTCCTCTGCCTTTCTTTCCGCTTCTTTCCTCTCACCCAACGAAATTGCTTGATTGCAAACCTCAGTCAAGCTTTGATTTTTAAGCAAGTTGCAAAGTTCTCCTTTTCCTGTTTCGCTTACGATTGCAATATAACAGTCGTCTGTCAAATCTTCCAAACGCGCACAGATTTCTTCATCTCTTGTAAGTTGAGCCAAAATCAAAAAACACCTCTCCTTTTCTTCTTTCTGCTCGATCAAATCACAAATATCTCCAGATCTTTTCTCAATTGCTAAGGTCTTAAGGCAATTCCACCTTTCCTGCCCTCCCAAAGCTAAGCAGGAGCGCTTTGCAGAATAGTCTTCTTCCGCAGATGAATAAAACAAAGCAAACTCTTCCTTTCCTACAACTTCTTTAGGCATTTCAACCGTTCTTGTTGTAGGCACCTCAAATTCTTCAAATTCCCTTACAAAAGAATAAATCAGACCATTTTGATTGTAACGGGTCTGGCTTTTTATCAGTCGCCCGCTTTTCTTATCAATCCAACTTAATACTTCCCAATCAATCACACTATATATTCTTGGATCATCTGGCGAAATCCCAATAGCAGTTAGATTTTGCACTGTAAGGTTCCTGTAATCTAAAAAGTACCGCACTCTTTCTGCATCAAACCTTCCCACCTTTTCTGGTACAATCTCATCTGAAAAGCGAATAGCCTTCACCTCAATAAGTTTCTTTGTAAGTTGTAAATTTCTCTCAGCATCTTGTTTTTCAGGCAACCTTGCAGCAAGATATTTCGACACCTGGTTGGTAGTGCTGTCAAATTCATCAGTGCATCTTTTCGTCTGCATATAGGTAAGGCAAAGTACACTACGATTACCTCCAAAAAATACTTCAAGAGCGCCGTATTCGCCTTCTTCCTTCACCCAATTAGTGTCGTTTCCTTTAAGGACCGTATAGCTCTTTCTAACTTTATTCTCTATATCCACATATTTCAGATAAGCACTTTCTAACTCCAAATCTTTTTGAAGAGCATTCATAAAAAGTTCCTCTGCTTTGGAAGGACCTTTTGGCGTCGGCTGTTGCCAAGAAGCAAAATAGATTAGCACAAACGCAGCGACAGCTAAAAGAACGGCAGCTTCCAAAAGTCTGTTCATTTTATCACCTTCGTCCTCTTTCTTCATATAAGCTTTTAACCAATTCATCTACCGGCAACAACTTTTACTACATCCCCATCTCTAAGATGGTGTTCTGCTCCAACGCGAACTTTTCTTTTTACGTCTATAGCACATATGAATTTTGAGGCAAGGTCGGTATGTATCATCCCGGCAAGCTGCAAGGTAGTGGTTCCTTCAGGTACCAGCAACGCATCTGGTAACACTTCTCCTTTATGATTAGTATATTTATGTTCATCTTCCACAGGATAAACTACAATACCTCTGAGCTTTTTTCGCACTACATAATCTATTATCTGCTGCACCCCCGTATTTCCAATCTCCTCAATTATCAAAGAAAGCTGCCTCAAAGCTTCTCTCTGCCTTTCATCAGGACTTCCAACAACTTGAAAGTTTGTATCACCAGGCAAATATTTTATCAACCCGCTTTTTGCTGCCTTTCTTAGTGCAAGCTCAGCCGCAGCACAACAAGGAAAAATCTCATCGTAATTTGCAGAAGCTTTCTTGTAGTTTTGTCTTGCCTGCGGCAAATCCATTTTATTGAAGGCTACTACAATAGGCATTCGAATGGAGACCAGCATTTTTGCAATCCTTAAGGCATCTTCGCTTTCAGGCATTCCATCCGAAATATCCAAGCCACAGCGTTCTGCAGCATCAAAAATCATCCCTTCGCTTATTTTCAGGCCGCTTAAGATTTTGGCTGCATCCTGAGGAGACATGTGAGGCTTGCCATGCCTTTTCAATATTCCCAAAATCCACCAAGCAATCTCTTCCTTCAAAAACGAAACTTCATCCATCGGGTCTTGAGCTGTGGCCGGGCTTCCTTGGAGATCTGTAGACCCGCTACCATCAACTACCTGTATAAGCGCATCTGCCTGACGCAAATTATCCAGAAATTGGTTTCCCAAGCCTTTTCCTTCATGCGCGCCAGGCACCAAACCTGCCACATCTATTATGTTTATTGGAACCAACCTCAAACCATTCTCGCATCTTCTGCAACCCGTTGCCCCTAAAGTTTGATGTGGGCATTCTGCCCGAATATAGGTCACTCCTTTATTCGGGCTTATGGTAGTGAAAGGATAGTTTGCAATTGGAACTTCAAGTGCAGTTGCAGCAGAAAAAAATGTGCTTTTACCTTTGTTTGGTGCGCCGACAACCCCAATCAACATTTCTAACCCCTCTTTTTTGGGCAGTGCAGCTATTAAATTATCTCCTCCTTATTTTTTTGATGTCCTTGCTGTTTACCCCATCTTCCTTGTCTGAAATAATCGGAAACACTTCTGCAATTTCTCAAGTGCGCCAGTGGGCAGAAGGATGGCAAAGAGGCCAGCCTCAAAAACCTCTCTTGATTTGGGGCCCACCTGGGACAGGAAAAACCGCAATAGCGCACGCAATAGCAAGCGAATTCGGATGGGAACTTTTCGAATTCAATTCTTCAGACTTGAGGGACGAAGAAACGGTCAACCGAATTCTCAAGAACGCTTCGCAGTCTTCCTCTCTTTTAAGCAATTATCGGCTGCTTCTTATTGATGATGTTGATGCTCTTTCAGGCTCAAATGATAAAGGAGGCGCAGGTGCAATCTCTTCACTGCTTTCGAAGTCCCGCCAGCCAATTATTTTAACTGCACTTGATCTTTATGACCGGAAGCTGCAAACTATCCGACAGCACTGCCTACCAATACAATTGCGAAGAGTACATGCCGCAAGCATTTCAAAGCTCCTTTCTTTTATTGCCTCGCAAAAGCGCATGCAAGTAACATCACAGCAGATCGCACAAATTGCTTCTTCATCAGGGGGAGATGTCAGAGCCGCCATCAATGATTTGCAAGCAGGCAACTTTTCTTCTATAAGAGATATCCAAAAGAGTATTTTTGAGACACTTCAATCCATTTTTTCTTCAAACAGCTACAGCGAAGCAAGAAAAGCAGCATTTTTTTCAGACACTGACCACGATACACTAAAGCTTTGGATAGCGCACAACATCTCAAATTGTTATTCTAAACCCTTTGAAGTGGCAGACGCCTATGAGGCCCTTTCCAAAGCAGATATTTTCGATGGAAGAATAAGCAGAACACAATACCATGGGTATCTGCGCTATTCTACAGATCTTATGTCTGCAGGAGTAGCGGTTGCAAAAACCTCGAAACTAGGCTACCAAAAACTCGAGTTTCCGTCTTTCCTCAAACAGATGGGAGAAAGCAAATCTTTGAGGTCTGTAAGAACCCTTGTCTTGCGCAAAATTGCACTAGCATGTCACTGCTCGCTGCAAGGAGCGCAATCTTACTTTGGAATTTTTGGACAGCTTGCAAAAAAAGGAAAATTACCTCGTTCTTTGGGGTTTGAAGAAGATGAGATCGATTTTCTGAAAAAGCAGGTGTGAAAATGTTTTGCAAACATAAACAGTCAAATTTCTTTGTTGAGCAAGATGCTTCTTTACAGGAGCGATTTAAGGAAGCAGGTTTTGGCATTCAGCACGAGGGCAGTACTCTCTTCCATCCCTTAGAAGTAGCTTATTTGGTAGGCAAAGACAAATCTAGCATTCAAGGCTTGTCTTTCAAAGAATTTATCCAGCTTCAATCAAAAAAAGACAAGAAATTTGAGTTCGCATTTGCTGTTTATTCGCACATTAGAGGGACAGGAAGGCAAGTGCGCCTTTTTTCCAAAGGAATAAAGTACTTTCGTGTATATGCAGCCGGAGTTGGAAGAGAGGAAGAACGTCCATCGCATTTGGTATGTCTGATACCTGGAAAGGCGCCTTCCCTCAAGTCACTGGAAAATGAAATAAAGGTGGCGCATCTTGCAAGGCTGGACTTGATCGTTGCTTTCGGCACTCCAGCCAACCTTAAATTTTACAAAATCTCATCTTATAACTTTTAGTGTAGGTTTTATGCCTCATTGCCTCATTTGTGGTGCTGTTGTAGATGAATACGATTCAGCATATTACCCACGCGGGATGCTTTGTATCCCATGCTATGTTCGCAAAAGCGCGGAAAGCAGTGCATTTTGCGCTAAATGTGGCACCCGGTTGCGTGTGGAAGAGGCAAAAAGAAAAGGAGGTCTGCTCCTTTGCAATTTTTGTGAAGG
Organism: Candidatus Anstonellaceae archaeon; assembly: GCA_038891035.1. Taxonomy (GTDB): domain Archaea; phylum Micrarchaeota; class Micrarchaeia; order Anstonellales; family Anstonellaceae; genus UBA10161. The sequence continues at coordinate 36,376 of JAWAEW010000009.1, read as the reverse complement.
CGAACTTGAGCGCAGGGAGCGCCTTCCTATCTGCAGAATATGTGGGCAAAAAATAGAAAGTTTCCAAAAACAACTACGCCTTGCAGACGGTCTGTTTGCCCATCTGGATTGTGCACTGAAAAGTAAAAGCCAGGTTTTCTGCTCTTTTTGCAATGCAAAGACAGACAAATTCAAAGTATTGCCAAACGGCCTTGCAATCTGCGCCACATGTTCAAAAAGGGAAGGAGATTGGAAAGCAACCAAGCCTTCACTTATAGCAATGTTTAACAAGCTCTTTGGGTAGGTGGTTTTAAATTTGCCTCCCAAATAATTTCATGGTCGCCTCTGCAAGCTCGGTCAGGCTGCTTGTCAGCCAAAATTGCTCATATCTTTTTAAGGCGAATATAGAACTGAAAAGCTTTCCAGACAAAGAAAGCCACATTTTTATCCACGACTTAGATTCCTATCGCGGAGCAGATGTGCAAGTGCTACATCGCTGCTATCCAAAACAAGACACTTCTCTCCTTCAGCTAATGCTGATTGGCAAGACTATCTCAAAAATCGCCTCTAAAGTCGAGGCAGTGGTCCCATATCTTCCTTATGCAAGGCAAGACAAAATATGGAAAGAAGGGGAAGTACTTTCTGCTGAAGCAGTCTGTGAACTGCTCTCTGATGCAGGTTTCGTATCCCTTGCCACTTTTGATTGCCACTTCATCAAAAAGCCAGGAGAAACCGTTTATGGCGGCTTGAAAATCCGCAACTTTTCACTAGCCGAAGAGCTCATCAACTACTTCAAGGCAAAAGTGCAAGACCCACTTTTCATCTCCCCTGACCAAGGCGCAGCATATCTTGTCAATGAGATAGGGGGGAAAAGCATGGTAAAAAAGCGGGGGGACTACAAAAACTCAAAAAGCAGGGCAGTAAGGCCCGTTGAGACTATTGACACCTCATTTGATGTGAAGGACAGAAATGTCGTCATCCTTGACGATATGATCGCAGGCGGAGGGACCATGATTAAAGCAGTAAGAGCTGTAATTGCGCTTGGTGCAAAAAGTGCATACTGTGGCTGTACTCATGGCCTCTTTCTGGGAGATGCCTATACAAAGCTTCAAGAAGCAGGAGCAGAAGAAATAGTCTCCTCAAATACTATTGCATCCGAAGCTTCGAAAATAGACATCTTGCCCATACTCAAATCAAAGATAATCGGTCGTTTTTAGTTATGTGTGGAAATTTATCATGCAAACGGATGCTTTCCGACGAGCTAGCGCGTAGCTTCCCTCTTTCTCGCCCACCAGAACCTGCAAGCCAAGCGCTCCTAAGTCGCCCTTCAAAATCCATCTATATCGGAAAAACCAAATTTCTTCACGTTCCTGTTTTCTGGGACCCAGAACGTCTTCTCAATCCACATATTTGTGTGGTCGGAATTACAGGGTCAGGTAAATCCTATTTTGTCAAGACATTTATCACCCGGGCCAGGCTAACTTTTGGAGCTAATGCCTTGATTTTAGATTGGGCAGGAGAGTATTCTTCTTGGGTCAAAGCAGCAGGAGGAAAAGTAGTTTCATTTGGCAAGGAAGGAATAAATCTACTTGATTTGGGTGGTGTAAGTGTGCCAAGGCGCATAAAGCAGGTGATGGAAGCCCTTGAAATAATCACCGACATTTCTTCTTTCCCCATGCAAAAGAGGATTACCCAAGAAGCAATCGAAAAAGCATATTCCTCAAAAAGAAAGCCGACGCTGGATGATGTGCGCAGGATCCTTGAGCGCAAAGGAGGAGAGCATGAAAAAGAAGCAGCCTATCGCCTAAAGAACCTAATACTCCCCTCAGGCAAATCATTCATTAAGCAGACAATTAATCTCAATGAGCTCGTATCTGGCTTGGTGTGCGTGGATTTGCACGGCTTGGCTTCAGATGAGTTAAGGAGTCTTGCAGGCCTTGCTATTTTGCAATTCATAAAAGAGAAGATGCGGGCCAACAACATCCAAGAGCACTTAGTGAAGCTTTTTGTTGTTTGTGACGAGGCATGGAAAATTGCTGCAGACAGCCGCTCAGAAGTGGTTTCAATTATAAGAGAAGGCAGGAAATACGGTTTTTCGCTTATTATTGCATCACAAAACCCAACAGATGTGCACCGCAGCATTTTTGCATGCGCAGGGACGGTGCTGGCCTTTAGGCTTACAAGCGCCTCAGAGCGGGAATATCTAAGAAGCTCACTTTCTTACTCCGATTTTTTCGAAAGACAATCACATTTACTTTCGCTTGGCCAGCCTCTCATACACATGGAATTCTCATCACCTCAACCAAGACACGGAACCTTTTTGCTTGAAAAAGTAGAGGGTGAAGAACCACTGGTGCATCTTAGCATAAGGGGGGATGGAATGGATCTGGAATTTGAAAAAGAGGAACTTTTAAGAAAGCTGGTCTCATGCGGTCTCAGCGATAAGCAGGCAAAGCTGGTAGCTTCAGAGTTTGCCCGCCACAACTATTCCATTTCAGCAAGTCAATTTGTATTTCTAATTGAAAAATTTGGTTATGGCAGGTCTTTTTTGGTGTCTTTGTTGCGCGAGCTTGGAGCAGAAGAAAAAGACATAATCTCAGTCTTCTCGTCTGCAAAAAAGCCGCAGCAGGAGCCAGCATTGCTTGTGCTTGAGGAGAGATGAAGATGGAAATCCGACGTAAAGAACCTCGTTTGGCGCATTTTTCAATATCTACAAGCAAGCCAAAAAATTTTCGCAAAGTGGCGCAGCAGCTTGCCATATTGGGGTTTGACAGTACTTCGATTAGCAAAAGCACAATCGACCTTACAAGAATAGATGCAAGAGACTTTGCAGGTCGGCCTCTTCTTTCTACACGAATAAAGATTTCCGAGGGAAAAATCCAACTTTGGTACTCTTATTATGAAAAGGCAAGCCAGCCTCAAAGGCATCTACAAGCCTGTATTCTTTTGCTTCAAGTGATTTCTCTTTTCCAAGGCCTTAGGCTGGATTCAAAAGAGACAGCAGCAGTCCTTCTTTCTGCCTTTGAGTCTGCCACTGTCTTCCCACAGGAGGCAGCAACACTTTCAGTGAAGCTGAAACAATGCCAAGAAAACTGCAAAGAGCTTTCTGAAAAGCTAGTCAACTTGCAAAAGCAAAGAGAAAAAGAGGCAACAGTTGCAATCCAACAACAACGAAAAATAGAAGCCTTGGAAGCAAGGGTTGCTACTCTGGAAAGCGTTTCTGACGAAGTACTTTTTGAGCTGATATTAGAATGGATGGAAGTGCACAAAGGGAGATTCTCAGTAACAGAATTCTCGAAACATCACAATATAACTTTAGGCAGGGTTGAAGAAGGGCTAAAGAAACTGATGCGTTCAGGCTCAATTGCGTCCCTTTCTTCAACTCAAACTCAAATGTTTGAAATCAAAAAAGGCTTATTTTCCACGCTTAAATCCATATTTAAAAGAACGTAGTCACTGCCCTTTGCACTTTGGGTTCAAGCATATTTCAAAAGAGCCCTTTTTTCCCTTTCCACGTATCATAGGTGTGCCGCAAATTGGGCAATTTTTGCCTGCAGGAGTTATCTTTACATTTGGCAAGCTGTAAGTAGCAGTGCATGCAGGATATGCAGTGCAACCCACAAATTGTTTCCCTTCCTTGAGGCGGATTATCCTCAGGTTGCCTTGTTTGCAGGAAGGACATTTGCCAAGCAAGCTTTCCTGATCATTTTTGGTTTTTAGCCCCAAAAACAATTCCTTACCTATTTTGCTCTCCTGGCCTTCAAACCTTGCAAGTATCTCGCTAAGCAGGGCTTTCCCTTTTTCGATAGCCTTTTTTTCGTTCTCACCATCCTTTATTCTTTCCATTTCCTGCTCTATCTGCCTTGTAAGCTGTTCATCCAATATCTGCGGGGCAATCTTTTGTAAAAGATCATAGACTGCCATGCCAAAAGGAGTCACTCGTATGCTTTTGCCCTCAATATATCCTCGTTTGAAAAGGGTCTCAATAATAGTTGCGCGTGTAGCCTTGGTTCCAAGACCCCTCTTTTCAAGTTCAGATATCAGTGAAGCAGAGGTATAGCGTTTTGGGGGTTGGGTTGTCTTTTCTTCTATCTTGAACTTGAGACTTACTCTTTCTCCTTCTTCAAACTCAGGTAGTTCTTCTTCTTCAAACTTTGCATATTTGTAGATTTCAAGCCATCCTGCCTTTTTTGTCCTTGCTCCAGTTGCACCATACTCCTCTTTGCCTGCAGTTATCACCACTTTTTGCGTCTCCCTTATTGCAGGCTCGCAAAAGGATGCCAAAAAGCGTCTCACAACCAAATCATAAATTTTTGCCTGCCTTTCGTCCAACTTCCCTGGCAACTCGCCTGTTGGATGAATCGCAGGATGAGCAGGATCGATTTTTTTGCCTTCCTGTGGCTTCGTCCTGCCTTGCTCGAGAAGTTTTCCTGCAATAGAATATTCTGGATGCGAAGAAAGCTTTCGCAGTATTCCTTTCAAATTAAGCTTCAAAGGGAGTTTCTGTGAACTAGTTCTTGGGTAGGAAATCAAAGCATTCTCATATAAGTTCTGAGCAATATCTAAAGTGGTTTTTGGATCAAATCCAAATATCCTGTGCGCCTCGATTTGTAAGTCAGTCAAATCGAATGGAGGGGCAGCAAGCAAACGGTGTTCCCTGCGCAATACGCTTTTCACCACTCCGTTCTCAGAAGAGTTTACTAAAGCCGCATGTGCTTGCTCTTTTGTCTGGTATCTCCCATGCAGATTCTGAAACTTGGCACCTTTTGCTTCACACCACACTTCCCAATAAGGTGTTGGGACAAAAGAAGCAATCTCCTTTTCTCTTTTTGCAAGTATAGCAAGTGCAGGGCCCTGCACTCTCCCTATACTCATAATTTGCCTTGCGCCTGCCTTCCTTATAGAAGACATCAAAGCCCTGCTTAGATTTATCCCGTAATACCAATCAAGAATATGGCGGGCTTCTCCTGCCAATGCATTTTCCAAATCCATTCTCCCCCTCTCTTCCCAAGCCTGCTTTAGCTCTTCTTGGGTGAGAGTGGAAAATTTCATTCTACTTGTGCTTGAAGGCTTGCAGGCAAACCGGAGAATATTGTAGCCGATAAGGCTACCCTCAGTGTCATAATCGCAAGCGCAAACGCATTCGTCTGCACCCTCAGAAAGCTTGCTAATTGCTTCCAAATAAGGCTTTTGATAAGCAGCTTCCTTTTCGATCATATAGTTTGGGGCCCATTCGATATCAAATACAGGATAAGTCCATTCGGTCCCTTTCTGCTTTAATCCATAAAGATGCCCAACAGCAGGGACCACTACTATATGCTGCCCCCCGCTTTCAACTTCCCAGTATTTAACCGAGCCGTATCTTCTTATCTTTGGCTTCCCAAGTGCCTGTGCTACTTTTTCAGCAGCATTTGGTTTTTCGCATATGATAAGTTTCACATTTTTGCCTTTTTTCCAATCTATTTATTAAACAGCATCATCACCCTTTTTAACATCCGCCTCATCATCTAAAATGGGTGAGGAAATGAAAGCGCAGCTTTCTGCTGAAATGCTAATAGTACTTGTTGTGATCTTAGGCGTGGCAGTGCTAGTTGCTTCTGTAATGATTCGCTCTGCAAACAAAGCTGCAGAAAAAGTGGAGCAGAAAGCAGAGGCCCTCTTCAATGCCACTGACACATCGCTTAAAGGGGCAACTGGCGCGTACTGCGTCTCTGATTCTGACTGTGCAAGTGGAATATGCAATACTCTTACAAATAAATGCAGCTAAGGAGGGCCTGATAGATGTGAGAAGGGCCCAGCTTTCTTTAGAAACCTTAATCGTTTTTCTTTTATTCGTGTTTTTGCTTGGCACCTCCTATGTAACAATTTCCAAAATTCAGGAAAAAGCCTCCCAAAGAGCCAGACTCGAAATGGCAAAAAGCTCGTTTGCGGAATTGTCCTGGGCAATTCAGGAAGCATGTATCTTGGGGGAAGGAAACGTGCGCCAAGTTCGCCTCTACGGGATGCAAGCAAATTTAAGTTCAAATGGCACATCTTATAACTTCTCAACAGGAAAATTTTTTGCCCAAGCAAATTCCTCTTGCCAAATAGTTGTGCAACTGCAACAACAGTCGTCAAATTTCCTAATCCAAAACAAAAACGGCAAAATTATAGTGCTTCCTTACCAATAAGCTTTAAGACAAATTTCTGGCAAGCTTCTTTGTTTTTACCGTCCAAAAGCAAAAATCTTACCTTTGCCTTTTTTGCAGCTTCTGCATCCTCCTTATTGTCACCTACAAAAAGCGCTTCGTTCGGCTTGACTTTAAGCGTTTCTATGGCAGCAATCAGCATCCGCGGATCGGGTTTAGGGGGTGCATCCGCACTCGTCATCACACAGGAAAAATACTTTCCCACCTTGAATTTTTGGAGAATAAGCCGGGCGCTTGTCTTCCTATTGGTTGCAACTGCAAGCAAATATCTTTTTGCAAGCTGAGGTATTTTCCTAATAGTGTATAGAGGTCTTATCATATGCAAGTTTTGCCTGGTAAGTTCAGATAGCCTCAAAAGCATCTTCTTAAGCAGTCGTCTCCTTTTTTTGAGGATTGGCGCAAGCGTTATCAGTACAGTTTCTGCACTGTGGGCACTGGACATGGAGCTTATTTTTTCTTTTGGTATGTCAAATCCAAATTCCCTCATCAACTGAAAAGTATTATGCACTACTGCCCTTCTTGAATCAACCAAAACACCATCGATGTCAAATATTACTGCCTTTATCTTTGCCATTTAATCAACCGCTCTTTTTCTGCCTTTTCGTCTCTGCAAAGAAGCACTACCCTAGAAAGTTCATGTCTGTCTGACACTCGGTAGCCGGTCAGATCTGCAAGCTTTTTTGCAATTCCCTCTATCTCATCAATAGTGAGCATACTTTTTAGTGAAAGCCCGCGCTCAGGCAGCCTTGCTCCTCCTACAAAGACCATGCTTTTCACTTCCACATACTTCGGAAGTGCGGTCAATATCTGCCTTGCATATCCTTCCCACCCAAAATCATTTACTCCTCTTGTAAGTGTCATTCTAAGTACAGTTCGCGTCTTCTGGCCAAACTGAGCCAAAAGCTCAAGTGTCTGAAGGTATCTTTCCCAAAGGATAGGACTTTTTGGGCGTATTGCTCTTTTGTAAACCTCTAAGTCAGGGGCAACCATGGAAACATAAAGCTGTGTAGGCAACTCTTCCATTCTTGCAATTCTTTCTGGGAAAGTGCCGTTTGTAACAAGGAAAGTGGTCATGTTTCTGTTGTGAAATTCTTTAATTAGTTCTTCAAGATAAGGATAAATGGCAGGCTCACCAGTAAGGGAGAGTGCAGCATGCGCAGGTCTGAGCGCTTCCTGATATTTCTGTCTGCTTACCTTTGGGTTGCCTCCATATCCTGAGATAATCTCTTGCTGAGCCTTCAAAAGAAGCTCAACAACCTTTTTTGGCTCGTCCCATCTGAAGCCTCTGGAAGGCATATCCTCAAAAGAGAGGCTTTTTTCAGGCATGATCCTCCAGCAAAAGACGCAGGCATGATTGCAAAATAGAAGCGAGGGTGTGCACTGCAGACACCTATGGGAAGCAATACCGTAAAACTTGTTTTTGTAGCAGCCAATCCCACCAGTAAGCGTAGAATGCGTCCAATGACACAATTTTGCAGCAGAGTGCTCCCCTGCAATATGGTACTTCTGCTTCAGAAGAAGCTTCAACACTTCATCAGGAATGCTTTTATTTTGGCTTCGAACTTTGGCATAGTGCTTTCCTTGCCCTGCCTTTGCCCTACCCATCAGTCGCATTCTATCCATCTTGTTATTTAAATCATCTCTCCCATCTTTTTGTTGCGCAGGCTTTCCGCAGGCATTTTTTTCAAAGCAGGCGGGAGGGCAATAAAAATGGGAATGCAAATTATATTTGACCCCAAGAAAAAAACACTTACCGTTTCACAGCCAGAAGCAGTTTCCTCTCTTGTAAATGGATATTATGGATATATGAAAAAAGGTACTATCCATCTTTTTTTGGAAGAAGCCTTATACCTTATGGACATACGCAATGCAAAATGCTTCGACTCAGCATTAAACGAATACAAGTTCAATGAATTGGCAAGCAATTTCAAAACAAAAAAGCAAATGGCCCGCTACTTCACTTACAAAGATTGGAGAGACCGCGGGCTGATTGCCCGACAAGTTTCTGAAATTTGCGAAAAGTACGATAGGAACACTTCAAAAAGATACCCAGCCAGCAAGCTTTCTTTGGACAAATATTCAATCCAGGCAACTTTCTATCCTGCAGATTTATGGTCAATCATTGATGATGAAGCAGCTGGCAAGGAACTTTATGAGAGATACTGGTTTGGACAGTTTGGCTCCTACAAAGCAGAGCAAAGAGGCAGGCTTTCAAAGCTTGATGTGTATGAAACCCTCTTTCTGATGCGACACGCACAGCTAAAACTTACTAATGCAACAGAGGCTGAGGTAATCAAAGCAGCAAAAAAGCGCCACAAATACTTTGGGGAGATGTACGAGGTATATGAAGATTGGAGGTTAAACGGTTTTGTGCTAAAGACAGGCTTCAAATTCGGAACACATTTCCGTCTTTATTTTCCTGGCGCATCACCTGTGCGCTCAAGCCAAGAATGGATACACAGCAAACATGTCATCCACTGCTTCCCTCGAGCTTCCAAGCTTTTAATTTCTGAATGGGCACGGGCAATTCGCGTGGCGCATTCTGTTAAAAAGACATTCGTGCTTGCGATCCCTGGCACACCAAAAAAGAAACAGAAGCCCGAAAGCCAAGATCTTTTTTATACAAACTTAGATTTCCTCCTTTACCACAGAAAAGGAGGAGGAATAGAAAATCCAAAGACAGGCAAGCCAAAATATCTGATGCTTTCGCTTTCAGAAGAAGAGTATATTGGCGGAGAAGAGCTTGCAGATGCAATTGAACAATGCAAGAAAATTGGTCTGGAGCTGCTTTTGGCAATTTGTGACCGAGAGACTGCAGTCACATATTATGCGGTAAAAAGAATCGAGCTTCCTGGCTCAGAATACGAGTATTATGAGATTGAATGGGTTCAGCCTTAGGGGCAACACTCTTTCAGCTTGTCAATTAGGTACTGGTTGCCAAAATAAACAGGTGTTCTTGCATCCACATCTTTTTGCTCAACCTCAAGCAGAGATTCTTTGCCAGACCAACTTGCTCCACCTGCCTGCTCGCATATTAGGGCAAGCGGCTGTGCCTCATAAAACAGCCTTAGCTTGCCAGAAGGGCTTTTTTTGGAGGAAGGATATGCAAAAAGGCCTCCCCTATGAAGTATTTGGGAAAAATCCGCAACCAACGTTCCACAATACCTTACTTTTAGCTTCTCAACCCTAAACAAGTCCTTTGCATATTTGAGGAACTCTGGGCTCCAATCCAAGGGGTTTCCACCGATTCCAAATACCTCTCCTGGATGAGGCATCTTGAGGTTTTCTGCCAAAAGGTAAAAAGTGGCCTTTCCCTCGGAGTCGTAATGCTTGACAAATTCATGCGTCCCTTTCCCAATAGTATATACAAGCGTATTGACAGGCCCATAAAGCTTGTAAAATGCAGCCACAAGATTTTTGCCAGACTGAGGCAAATCACCTCTATATACACCTACAATCGACCCAAAAGCATTGTTTGTGATTATGTTAGAAGAGCCGTCCAGAGGATCTAGAGTAACTACAAATTCTGCCTGGCTACTTGCGGTTGCAACAATGGGCTCTTTCAACTCTTCAGAATAGATCTTAGATACCAACCCGGTTTTTACGAGACTGTCGCAAAGATACCCATTCACCCATGCATCAAGCTTTGCAACCGCCTCGCCATACTTGTTGCGGTCTCCCAAAGTGCCGCGAATATACTTTGGGAAATGATGCTGTGCATCAAGGGAAATATAGGCAAACGAGGTGATAAGCTGCGCAAGCTTTGGGCTTGCTCCTTCCTTTTCAAGATGCTGCTGCAGTGTTAGGTCCTCCATTCAATCATTCCCCAAACACTATCTTCCTTATTTCCTTTGCCATTCTCAGCGGCTCATCGTGTTGCCAAACATTTCTTCCAACTGCAAGCCCAACCGCCCCTGCAGACATTATATCTTTGACTTTTTGGAGAAACTCTTCTTCAGGCTGCTTGCTTCCTCCTGCAGAGATAACTTTGCATCTTCCTGCTGAAGCCACCACCCATTTCATAGCTTCCACCGAGCCAGGGTAATTCACTTTCACAATATCTGCACCAAGTTCAAGTGCAACCCGTGCAGCATAGGCAACTACATCGCCAGCTTTCTCATCCTTTACATATTTTCCTCGAGGATATGCCCATACGACACATGCAAGGCCGAAATCGTGCGCCTCCCTTTCAATTGCTCCAAATTCTTTGAACATTTGGGCTTCCATAGGAGAGCCAACGTAAATAGTATACCCGATCGCATCTGCCCCCAGCTCCACTGCCTCCTTAACGCTTGCAATAGGGGGCGAGTATGCTTCATCTTTTGGAACAATATTGGTTTTGCCATTCAATTTCAGAACCAAAGGCACTTTGCCAGAATAGTTTTCCTTGTAATGCTTGGCTATGCCTTTTTGCACTGCAAATCCGGTAAATCCTCCTTTTGCAGCAATCTCACACACATATTCTGGATTAATGTTGCGCTTGTCAAAATCAGCAGGACCGTGCTCCATCCCTTGGTCCATAGCCAATATCAGTACGCGCCCATTTTGCACAATCTTGCCAAGATGAATCTCATTTGCTTTCATTTCAACACCCCATGCTTTAAAGAGGATGAAAATTAAATATTTGCATCTGTGCCGTTTTTGCACAGGCACATCTGGTGCTTTGCTAAAGCTTTTTAAATTTGAACGAGAAGAAACCAACAGCAAGGTGAGGCTTTATGGTAAAGATTGTTCTTGCAAAGCAGCTGGCAAGCAAAAAAATCATAACCAACGACGGTGAGGAGTTGGGAAGGCTGATAGATTTAGAAATTTCCGAAACCACAGGCAAGATTGAAAACCTGCTTTTGGAACCTAATTTAGACAACCAAACAGCAAGAAGGCTCAATAAAGAAGACGGGTTGATTGTAATCCCATACTCTGCAGTACTTGCGGCTTCAGATCATATAATTGTAGACAAAAAAACAATAGGATAAGGTGTCCGTGTGCTTTTTACGTTGCTTGAAGCTGTCTTGCTTGGTGGAATTTTTGTCGTTTTCCTTTTTTTCCTTCTCACTTACAACCACCTAATTACTCTAAGAAATAGAATTGACAATGCGTGGTCCCAAATTGATGTCCAGCTAAAAAGAAGGGCAGACTTAGTGCCAAACCTGGTTGAAACTATCAAAGCCTACGCGAAGCACGAAAGGGAAATATTTGTCGAAGTGACCAAGGCAAGAAATGCAGCAATTTCTGCGCAGACAATCCAAGAAAAAGCAAAGGCAGACAATATGCTTTCCCAGACTCTAAAATCCCTTTTTGCGGTTGCAGAAAATTACCCAACTTTGCGAGCAAATGAAAACTTCAAGCTTTTGCATGAGGAGCTTGCAGGAATCGAAAACAAGATAGCCTACACAAGGCAATTTTACAATGACAGCGTTCTTTCTTACAATACCGCAATCCAGACAGTGCCGACAAATATAGTGGCAAGCATTTTTGGTTTTACTCCTCGTGAATTCTTCAAGGCAACTGAAGAGGAGCGAAAAAATGTGAGAGTGCAATTCTGAAAGCATTCGTGGTCAAATGTCTTCTTTCTTTGACCAAATTGAGCAAAACAAACGGAATTCAATAATTCTTCTAATATTTATGTTTGCAGTAGTTTTTGCAGTCATTTGGGCGGCAAGTCTGCTTTTATTTGGCGACAGCCCACTCGGTTTTTTCATTGTTGCAATTCTTTCGGCAGCTTATGTTTATTTCATTTACAATAATGCATCAAAAATCATTCTCTCCTTTTCATCTGCAAAGCCTGCAGAAAAGTTGCAGTACCCCTACTTACACAACGTGGTTGAAGGGCTTTCTCTTGCGGCAGGGATTCCGACTCCAAAAATCTATATTATCGATGAGCCGGGACTGAACGCATTTGCCACAGGTTTTTCACCTGAAAATGCATCAGTTGCTTTTACAAAAGGGCTTGTGGAAAATCTCAATCGCGCTGAGTTGGAAGGAGTGGTTGCGCACGAAATTTCCCACATCAAAAACTTTGATGTACGATTTTCCACTCTTACTGTTGCTTTGGCGGGTCTGGTGGTTATCATCTCAGATCTTTTCATGCGGGTATTCATTCATGGCAGAAGAGGCAGAGGCAAAATATCCCCCATCCTCCTTATCATTGCCCTTGCAATAATTGTGATTTCCCCGATTTTTGTAATGCTAATACGCTTTGCACTCTCTAGGCAAAGGGAATACTTGGCAGACTCAACAGCAGTCCAGCTTACAAGATATCCTGAAGGGCTTGCCTCTGCACTTGAAAAGATTGCCAAGATAGGCTCAAAGGTTTCAGTTGCAAATGACGCTACCGCCTCGCTTTATTTTGCTTCCCCTCTCGGAGCCTCGCTCTTTTCCACCCACCCTCCAATAGAAGAAAGGATCAAGCGTTTGCGGCAAATGTAAGTTAGCATCTTTCCCAACTTACCCCAATCTGCTCAAGTGTATTAATAAGCAAATGACGTGTTTTGCTATCAATTCCTTTCCAATCTATAAGCGCGCCTTGGATTTTGTGCGCATTCTTTTCGACGGCTTGTCTGACTCGGTTTTCATCTAAACCAAAGTTTTCAAGGGCATAACCAGAGATTATATGTCCAAGAGCAAGTTCCTCCTTTAGGATTTTAGGAGTGAATTTAGGAGTGTAATGCGTCCCTCCAAATCCTATATATACAGGCCACTCTCTTCTGTTTTTTGAGGCAGCAATTATTGCTTCTGCCACCACTTTACCTGCAATCTTATCTTCCCATGCCTCTTGAGAGCTTCCTATCTCCACAAACATTAGAGGGGCATCTATCGTAGGACCATGATGATCCACTTCTGCAAAAACCGACCACCCAAGCATCGATGAAGAAAGCCTTTCCATCTCGAGGGCGGCAGCCTTAAGCTGAAGTGGCAGGGAAATATTGAGGGTTTCTGGCCTGCCACCAAGTTCTGCGCTACCCCAATTTCCGGGAGTATGCACAGTGAGGCATTTTTTGCCAGAAGAACTTTTGTGGGTGCTTGCATAAATATAATAGGGTGCAGGATGAGACGGAATTATCTCAACAATGCTTCCACTATATTGGGCAATATCCAGAAATTGCCCACTCCAAAACCATTTTTCTTTCTGCTCAAAGTCCTCAAGGGAAAGAAGTGCATCCCTGATATTTAGGCTTGCTGAGTTGTCTGCCGAAACTATAACGACCGGCTTCATACTCAAGGATAAGCAAAAATATGTTTATAAGCAAGCCATGTGTTTTCTTTGCGTGGTGCGATGGGCGACGAGGAATTGATCAACTATATCCTCCGTTCGCGTGAGCGGGGCAGGACAAAAGACCAAATCATGAGGGCCCTGCTTTCTGTTGGGTGGAAAAAAGAAAAGATTGAATCCGTTTTCAGAAAGCTTGATGATCCAAATTATTTTACCTTACTGCAGCAGCAAGCACCCTCCCAACAGGCTTCTGCGCTGCAACAACAGGCATCATCTATACAGGCAAGCCCACAAACACAGCCAATGCAGCCACAACCTACTCAAATAAAGCAGCAAGAGGAACAAGCCCAACAAACAACACAATCATCTCAATCTCAAATACAACCAAAGCAAAAGCCTTTTGACATTTTTTCCATTTTCAGAAAGCCAACTCAAGAAATGCAGCCCCAGAGGCAACCACTCTCTTCTGCTTCAGCAGAACAGCCGCCCAAGCAGCCACAGCAGCAAGCACCCACTCAGCCTTTTCAATTTTCACAATCTTATTCCATCCCTTTCTGGATAGCAAGCTCACCAACAATTACAGTTTCTCTTTCTTCTGCGCCCAATCCACCAATCCCTCCAGCAAAACAAGCCCCAATTCCACAAAAGCCCGGTCTTGAGGAGTTTGCAAAAAATCCTGCATTTTCAAATCTTGCTGCAGCAATTTCCTCATCAGTCCAATCAAAAAGAAGTCTGCTCCCATTTGTGCTTTTTGCGGTTTTCATACTTATAACAGCAGCTTATATATTCATACAGCAAGAATCAAAAACCGCCTCTCCACCACCACAACAAAGTCAAATAAATCTCACCAAGCTTACGCTTGAGAAAAATAATGCAACAAAGCAAAACACCACTCTAACAAAGCCAATAGTGATTACCCGGCCGCCGCCCAACGTCACAAACCGCACGATTGTCACTAATCAAACCAAAAATACCACTCCAGCAAATACTTCTCGGCAGCCAGCAAGAAATGCAACTCAGCTACATTCCAAATATGAGTCCAGCCAAGGCTTTCCTCCATCTGTTTTTTGCCAGAGGATTGATGCAGCACTTTATCGTGTGCATTATACTGAATTCTCAGATGCAAGCTGTACAAAATCCACGCAAAAGCAGGACTACATCTATCCAATCGACTTTCCGTATGCATGCGATGAAATTCCTTGCTGCTATCCGCACGGCAACTTTTCAAGGCTTTACGATTGGTTTGAATGCAGTCATTACAGCTGATCTACTGTCAGCCCAAAAAGGCGCTTCCCCCCTTTATTAAACAACAAGGGCTCTGCTGTTGGTTCCTTTGGAAGATGCAGCTCAAGAACTTCCCCCACTACCAAAGTGTGGTCACCATGGGTGTGGTAAGACAAAACCTTACATTCCGCATTTGCTGCGGCCTCGGCAATAAGAGGGGCAGAAACTTTCTTTGCCTTGGCAGTTGCAAGCTTGGTTTCAGAGAACTTGTCTATGTACTTTCCTGAAGTCATGCCACACAATAGCACCTGCTCTTTCATCTTTTCAGTTGGCACTGCAACCACAAATTCAAGGGAGGTGCAAAGCAACTCCAAAGTAAGAGAGGTGTTGGCAAGTGAAAGTGCAATCATTGGAGGCTTTTCTGCAATCGGAGTGAGCCACTCCACCGCAGTTAAATTCGACTTTTCACTGGTGGCAGCAGTTACAAGCAGCACTTGTCTTGGATAAAAAAGCTCACTTATCATAGCCATGCTTTTGCGCCAAATCAATTTAAACTATTGCGACAAAAGACACTCATGAGATATGTTCCTGCACTCTTGCTTGTTTTGCTTTATGGATGCATCACATCTCCTGTTCCAAACAACTGCCAAGGGCTTCCGCAAGAAAAGTTTGCAAACTGCATCTACATTGAAGCAGTCTCGGATCAGAATCCAAACCTATGCTATCACATCGCAGACTTGGGTCAGCGCAAAATTTGCCTGCAAGATGCAATAGAGCCTTCAGCAAAAGCTGCACTCAGTAAAGCATTGCCTTCTGAAAAGGAAGCAATCTTTGTGCCGCAAGCAAAAGATCAAACTCAACAATCAGGGTCGCTACGAGAGGAGCAACCGCAACTCTCCAAACAACCTTGCGAAGATAAGGTAGGAATTCAAAAGGACGAGTGCATAAACGAGCTTGCAATTGCCCAATCTAACATGAAAAAATGCAAAGAAATAGAAGAGTGGTCGATTAGACAGATTTGTATTTCAAACATTGCAAAAAAGACACGCAATCTTTCCTTATGCAACGAGTTTGACCCGAATACTCTCGATGCAGATTTGTGCAAGTTCCATGCAGTTGCCACCTAAAAAAGCTCATCTGCAAGCTCTTCTCTGTCCGAAGGTCCAAAGAAATCCCACCAGAAGCATTTTTTCATCTCTTCTCCTTTGAGCCGAACTACTTCGCATGAAAGTGCGCCTCCTACTACTACTGACAGCTCTTCTGCCTGAGCGTTTGCGCGGGCAATTGCTTCTTCCTTAGTTAACCCAGAAGCTGTAGTAGAAAGGCAAAATAGGACTTCTAGAGGCATCCTACCTGAAGAAAGCCGTTCTATTTGCCTGTCCCACATTGCAATCTCACGCTTGAGCCTTGCACGCTCTGCGCTTTGCCTTTTTTGGAGCTTTTCTAGCTTGCTTTCAGCCAAGCTTCTTCTTGCTCTTGCTTCTTCAATTTCATTTTTCAAGTCAAGAGGGCAGACAATGCAGGAGAGCTTAAAAGGGAAACCAACAGTAGAAACTGCCCTTTCAAACATCTCAGCCAAAGTCTGCTTTCCTTTCTCGTCCTTTTCACTTGCAGATTCGTAAAACTTTATTGCAAGAAACGCCGTTGCCACAAAATTCCAGCCTGCCTTGCCAACCACCACGTCTTGAGAAGGCGGAATTTCAAAATTCCTGCCTATCTCCACAATCTTTGCCCTTTTTGCAAAAAATGGAATTATTAGATATCCATATTTCCACAAAGCAACAGAAAGCACAAAGCATGAAGCAGCAAAGGCAGCGGCAAAAGGAGAACCGAAGAAAAATGCTGCAGAAAGAGCTAAAAATCCCCCAGCAAGTGCAAGTATCGTATAAAGCCTATTTTCACCTTCCACAAAAATTCTAATCTGCCAAAAGTTTTAATCTTTGCCAGCAAAAGCAAAACGGTGTGTTTATGAAGACTATCGACAGATTTGACTTTAAAGGCAAAAGAGTATTTGTTCGTGTTGATTTGAACTGCCCTGTAGATGAGAAGACAAAGAAAGTTGAGCCCTCATCCAGAATAGCTGCACATGCAAAAACCATCCGCCTGCTTTCTGATCTTGGCGCGCGCGTTGTTGTGCTTGCCCATCAAGGAAGGAAAGGGGATTCAGACTTTCTCTCCCTTTCGCAGCATGCCCTTCTGCTGGGTGCAGAGTGCAAAAAGCCTGTAAAATTCGTGGATGACGTGTGCGGCCAGAAGGCAAAAGAAGCAATACAAAATCTGGCCCCAGGAGAGATTCTGCTTCTTGAAAATGTCCGATTCCTCGATGATGAAACACAGTTTAAAACAATCGAGGAAAACAAGAATGCAACCATAGTCAAAGAGCTTTCTCCTTTCTGTGATGTTTTTGTGTTAGACGCATTTTCAGTAGCCCATCGTCCGCATGCCTCGGTGGTAGGGTTTTGCGACAAGCCCACCGTGGCAGGATTAGTGATGCAACATGAACTTGAAGCCTTAAGCAGGCTCAAAAATCCAAAAAGGCCATCAGTTTTCATTTTTGGAGGAGCAAAGGCAGGAGATTCGATAGAAATACTGGAGGAGTGGCTGAAAAAAGGAAAACTGGACTACGCATTGCTTGGCGGAGTGGCAGGGGAACTGTTCCTGCTGGCATCAGGGATACAGCTTGGAAAAACTACTGATTTCCTTAAGGAATCAAAGGCGCTAGAATATCTTCCTACTGCAAAGCAGCTTCTTTCCAAATATAGGCGCAAAATCATCTCCCCATCTGACGTTGCAGTTGATGCAGAAGGCAAAAGGAAGGAACTTTTGGTATCCAAGCTGCCCTCCGAATTCTTGATTTCTGACATCGGCAAAAAGACTGCAAAGCAATACTCTTCTTACATCAAAAAAGCAAAGACTCTTGTCCTAAATGGCCCTGTTGGCATTTACGAGCAAAAAGCTTTCTCCAAAGGTACTAAAGCAATTCTTAAAGCAGTGGCTTCCTCAAAGGCTTTTTCTGTCCTTGGAGGAGGGCATACCATATCTGCTATTGAAAAATTCAAAATCAACAAGAAAAAGCTGGGGTATATCTCGCTTGCAGGCAAAGCCCTCATAGAGTATCTTTCAGGCAAGGAGCTTCCAGGATTAAAAATCCTTAATTAAGCTTTTAAACACCAAAATTCAAAACAATTCTTAGGTGGCGTCGGATGGGAAACTTTATGTTTACTCAACCACAAGATAAAGCAAAGGAAGAAACAAACATCACAAAAAACTTAGAACGGCTCGAAAAACAAATCTATGAGAAAAAAGCGGTCGATACTTTTTTTGTGCAGGATGTCCAAAAATTATATGTGCAAGCAAAAAAAGAAAATCATCAACAAGCAATTGCATTTTGCGAAAAAGTTCTCCAATTCTCTGGTCTCCCCCCATTTTCTACCTTTGCGAAAGATAAACATTGGATTACTTTTTATGATGTATATTTCAAAATCATTGAGTTGATATCAAATAGTAATGTCAAGATTTCACATTCTGGAGCACAAATGGTTTCACAGATATTAACAGACTTCAAACACAAAAACCAAGCTCCACCCACAATACTATTCAAATCTAAGGCTTATGCGACGAGTTTTATACAAATTCTTGAAGCTCTCCAAGATATCGTGCCAATGAAGGTTCAATTAGAAGAGCAAAACGGAGAGTGGGCAGTCAATATCTCAAGCCCACAATCTAGTGTCGAAGAGTCAAAACAACCAATTCAAAGGCGAGATTCACAAACATTCCAACATCAACAAACAAGAATAAACTTAGGGTCCTCTATAATATCTCTTTACCCGCAACAATTTTCCGATGAGGAGTTGCTTAATAGGACAGATAATATACTTTTCAGTATGGCGGAAATTAGTGGTGCAGTTAACCTTGCAGCCCACAGGCAGCACGCAACACACTACAAACACAGCACGGAAAGCGAACAGATTGCAATAAAATCATTTTACGATGCAATTCTTCTTTGTGCGAAACAGCTCAAACTTGAAACTGATGGTTATGGCAGCACAGAACGTTTCATATCTATGCATAAAGACGATCTCATAAAATATTTAGAAGAGAATAATACAGTCATTTATTCTTCTGCAACAGTAGAGAAAATATACTCAGGCCAAATTTCTTGGGAAGAAGTAAAAGAGGAGCTTGAAAAAAACCTCAAAGTAGCAAAAGATTATGCTGATAAGTTCGATAGCCTCATTAAGCAGCATCTAGGTATCGAGCGCCCGATAGTGTTGGACCTCAATCTTCTTCAGGAAATTCCTGAAAACGTCCGCAACCAATGGCTAACGGAAAAAGACACCTCACCAGAGCTTAGGGCATTTCTTCAAAATCAATATTCAGACGAGCGTGTGAGGGAAAATAGGCTAAGAGTGTTCGGTGTGGTTTATTACGACGCGATGAAAGAACAAAAAGGAAAATCACAGCAGGAAATTAATGCACTCAAAAAAGACAAAAACAGCGCAACTTATACTTATGAAAAGCTGAAGGAGGCAGTTAAGTTTCATGTGAACGAACGCGGAGATCTTCTTGATGTTGAAATAATAAACAACTCCTATCTAAATGAATTGCTAAGCCTCAGAAGAGGGGGACTGCGATGGATGGAAAATGGCGAAGGCAGCTATTTTGATAATGCGATTGCACTTTCCAGCAAAGACGGTTTCTGGGGAGAGAAGCTAAAAGAATATGGCCTGCCGCCAACCAACATGTCAAATAGAATGTTGGGGTTTGCAATTGGCGCTGGACAAACACTCTCAATTCAAATAGTAGATTTTTATGATGAAGCAGGCCAGCGTGTAGAGAAGGTTGAGCCAGGAAAAACGTATAAGCTTAAACTTTCGGTCTTGCACAATGAAAAGACACCAACATTAGGCTCACTTAAAGTAAGAGTTTTCGATGGGCTAACAGAGAATGGAAGAGAACTTGAAACAGAAAAAGGAGAAGATGGGTATTTTTATGCAACCTACTCTATCCCACCAGTATATAAATATGAGGCTATCAAAAAAATATCTTTCATAGCCGAATACAATATTGGCGACCTCAGCTCAGGTAAGGTGGTTTACCATCATACGAATGAAGAGAAAAAAGAAGAACAGAAGCCTTCCAAACTAACCGACCTCCCACCAGACTCAATTTTTCATGTCATGCCTAATGTAAGGCAAGAAATCCCAATTACAATCCCGTTGTTTGCTCCCTCACTTCCTAATTATGAAAGGCTTAATAGTGAGATTCAAAATCTTGTTTCCAATTTTGGAGGCAGACTTAATGAAGAGAAAGGCACATACGAAGGCATAACCCTACGTAATGAGAAAGAGGTGCGACAGTTCACAGATGGTTTAAAGCAATCTTTACGCAACTGGGTAGATGTCTCATTCGATCAGATGAAAGGCCAACTCAAGGCCGGAACCACAAAAGAGCAGCTTCTCAATTTAATTGACAATAATAGCTTTGAACAAATAGCAAATCTTATGGTAGAGGGCAGCCCTCTAAAAACAGCATTTGAAACATACCGAAATACAATACAGGGCGCCTTGGCAGCAGCAGTCGTCCTTTTTGACTTATTGAAACACCCATCCTTTGTCGTTTCTGCCGACGCAGAATTCCTTAATCTCTTTCAAAAACAAGACCCAGCTTCACACCAAAACCTATCACTCCATGTATATGTCAATTTAGCAACAAACAAGATCGTCCTATCCAACGAGAACCCAACAAGATTTCTTTCTTCAAACGAAGGTTTCTACCTGGCTTATACTCTTCAAACAAAAGGTTTCAGCCTGAGAACCAATGTCGGAGTAGGGCACACTGGCGTCTACACTTCTAATTTGCGACCTATAGATCAATTCTTTGTTTTTACAAGCACCGGCATGGGGCTCAGTCTTACTAATTGGCTCAAGCTTAATATTGGCCTAGGCGTTATTCATAAGTTTGCAGGGAGCTCATTTATAGAAGTTGAGCAAGTCCCAATCAACTTCCATATAGACAAAAATTCGATTTTGGTTATGAGCGCAGGAGTTTCTGGAGATTTTGGTGATGTAGATGCATTCGCAAAATTGGTGATGCAAATAGAAAGCAATAACTCTGACTTAAATAAAAAAAAGTATAACGTCGGTGGCCGTTTTGGTTTCTTCTACAAAAATTCTTGTGTCGAGGTCAATGCCAACAAGAATTCCATCACATTCGGAGTTAAAATATATTTCAGATGATTCCATGAACTTTAAGACAGTCTTTGCTTTAGCGCTCCTGTTCTCCTTTCTTTTCAGCTTCAGCTGTAGATTTGTCTACAATCCAGTGCATGATCCGAAAAACGGCTCAGAGATAAATGCATCAATATCTACATCAATAGCAGTGCAAGGCCCAGCAAATGCAGTCTGTGCAGGCTCCCCAGCAAACATAACTGTAAGGCCTTCACATTCGTGGGATTTTCTTGGCGCAGTGTTAGTCAGCCACGTAACAGGTTCTGACTGTTTGCAATCAAATTCAAAAGTCCCTTCAAACAGTCCTATCCATTGGCTAAATAGCCAAAAGTTTTCATTGATTGATTACGAAAAAGGCAGTAACACTTATGCCGCAAATTTTGAAGCGTTTTCTAATTTCATTACTACAAATAGCATCCCTTACAGCCCTTCATCTGCGGGCTCGCGGTACTTGAAGCCAGGTGGTGGGATTTTTGATGGCACATTCAACTCAGATATCGGCATATATTGCAAAGGCAAGCTGCGCCTAGTTTCCACTACTCCTGGATATTCTTATATGGAAGAAAAAGAATATTCTCTCCCTTCTGCCACCACTTTTGGTCAAGCCAATTTCTCTATGCCGATGCCTTCAGGCCTCCAAAATCTCAAGTTTAAAGCTTATTTCATAGTGGAAGGTTGCGTTGCAACCGGCAGAACATATACATATGCATCCAGCCCAAATTATTGTCAAAACTCTCCAGATGCTGTTTGGTTCTACGGCCGCTGTGCCGGAATGCCACGCACTTTTGAAAGCAATGAAATCACAGTGCCAATAGAGAATCCGTTTTCATGCTCTAAGCTTCCGCTGGAGGCTGCTCTAAATGAAACCAATCCAGCCGCAAACTCAGAAGTGATGTTTTATCTTAATATTACCAACAACCTCTCAAAAGAAATACGGATATTGAACATTTCACTGGCGTCATCCTCAATTGAGCAGGGTTTTGCACAGGTTTCCCAATTTTCTCCCATTTCGGTAACTCTTGCACCTCTTTCAAAAAGGGAGTTTTCTGCAAAAATAAGGATGCCTCCTTCTGAAGGGCAAAAGCAAATTAAGCTCAACATCACTTACCAGCCTACCACGCCGGACTGTTCTGGGGCTCGGCCGCAGTGCAACCTAACCGAAATAGAAGCACTTACTGTGGTGGTTGGACCGGGCCAGCCAATCGGGCCGGACTACAATATAACCAGATTGGTGTTCGACCCTTCTATCGTCTCGTATGGAAGAAAAACACTTCTTGAAATCCACATAACAAATATAGGCAATCGTAATGCCACCAATGTAACATACACCTCAGTGCAAAATTGCGATATTTCCATCATACCTCTTCGTCCTCTTAATGTCGGTGAAAGTGCAGTCCAGCAAGTATATTGCAGTTGCGTCCAGCCTGGCCAAATTTCTGTGGAAGCCGAGGCAAATTACAATAAAGCCCAATATGAGATTGATTATTCCAACAACAGAAAAAGTGGTCAATTCATTTGTACCGCAGGATGGGTACCAACATGCGCTGATTATGTCTAATTCACACTCCACCACCAACCACAAATATTTAATACGGCAACCCCCCAATCCTTTCATGGCACCAATTTTAGATCTGCCTTTTATGAAAAAGCCAAAAGAGGAACCTTCTGGTTCCAGCCAGTCAGAGCCACCATCAAATCTGCAGGAAGACCAGTTGAAGATGAAGCTTTACAAGATTATCATAGATCGCTACCGCGAACAAATTGAGGCGTATGAAACAAAGACAGTCTCAGAGCTCAAGACGATGGTTGCCCCCTACGACAAAAAAATAGAAGAGATACGTGCAA
This sequence comes from Candidatus Anstonellaceae archaeon, assembly GCA_038891035.1. GTDB lineage: Archaea > Micrarchaeota > Micrarchaeia > Anstonellales > Anstonellaceae > UBA10161. Next base: position 13,700 of record JAWAEW010000009.1, on the reverse strand, counting down.
CTATTACCTCCAATTTTCATCCGTATATCTTTTCAGAGCATTTTCTTGAGGCTGCACGGATGGCATTTGCTTATGTCAGCTCATTTCAAACCATCTCACCCCCAGTCTCATTTTGGCTTTCTTTCCAAGAAATGCATTCTCTGCTTGCAGGTGATGAAATAGACAAATCAATCCTGCTTTGCTCAATTTTGCGCAGCCTTGGATGTGAGCATGCAAAAGTCGTGGTGACAGACAGTCGCACCTCTTTTGTCATATTTGAATTTGAAGGCAAAATTTTCCTTGCGAGCCATTCTGAAAAAGAACTAAAGGAGTTCAAATCCGAAAAGGAAGCATTTTCTTTCATGCCGGGTAAGCCGCTTTATGCGTTCAATGACAAGGTTTATGAAGATTTTGCAGAATAGATAAGGTGCTTTGGTGATTTTATGGTTGCTTCACTTTCAAAATTCGAGCTTGCACGAATTTTGGGCGCAAGGGCGACACAGCTTTCTTTCGGCGCTCCGCCTCTTGTGGAAGTAAAGCCAGGTCAAACTTCCATAGAAGTTGCCAAAGCTGAACTTGAGGCAGGTGTCATCCCACTTGTAGTAATAAGGCAGTAGGCTATTAGAAGTCAAGTATCCTTCTTTGCCCGCCTTCCCTTATAGTTGCCCACTTTTTTCGCAAGTATTTTTCAAGTGCAGGATATTGCCGCCAATTTGCAACTACTTCTTGCGTTTTTGGGTCAGACGTGTAACCTGAATTGAAATCCACTCCAACCTCCTTTTTTATCTTTTCAATCTCACGGTCACGAATAACTTTGGCAAGTATCGATGCAGCGGCAACAATAACATATGTGTCATCAGCCTTGTTTGCAGCAATGATTTTTGCAGGAGTCTTAAGGTATTTTTGGATTCTCTTTGCAAACTTCGACGGCACATTGTCCGGAGAATCAACAAACACTGTTGCGTTCTGGATTGAAAGATGATCTATTGCTTGGGCTATTTTCATCGCTTCAATTTCGTTTAGATTATACTTTTCCATCAGCTCGTTTATCTCCTGCGCGCTGATTTTGATTGTAGTGTACCGACAAAGCTTTGCCACTTTTCCATAAAGCCGCACCCGCTGGTTTGGAGTAAGCTTTTTACTATCCCTTACCTTGAGATCTTTGAGTTTGTACTCATCTATAGGCATGATTGCAGCAGCGCAGATGACCATAGGACCTATTATACAGCCTCTACCAGCTTCATCTACGCCAATTATCATAATTTCAAAATTGAAATCAAATCATTAAATAGGTTTCATTCAACCTCAATCTCCCTTACCACTACGCAATCCTCCTTTTTGCATTTTTCAATCTGTATAGTCGCCCACGGAAGTTCCTTGTGAAGATAAGAGGCAAGAACCATCTGCGGAAGGCTTATTTTGTCTCCGACTGCAAGTCGCAAGAAGACAACTTTGCGCCTACCTGCAGCACTTTTGACGGTCTTTAAGATTTCCTTTACAAGTTGATGCATGGATATCTTTTTTGGCAAACTCTTAAAACCCAATCCACTTATCCAACCGCATCTGGCCAATAATTAGGCTTCTTTTGAGGTATTTTTGAATAGGCACCTTCAAGCTGGCTTTCAAGTACAAGATAGCCTGCTTAATGCTTTCAAACTTTTTCGGTGGTTTTCTTAGTGCGGCACGTACATTCTCACGCACTTCCCAAACTCCAACCGGCACGCTGTATTCTTTCCCTATTTCGCGAAATACCACTACACGGGCCTGCAGCCTGCTTTTGTAGAGGGCTTCTGCAACTGCAAACCTTGCAGCATAATATCCTCCTCCCTCACTTTCTGCGTAGCTTGTCCTTCCCCAAAAGGATTCATGTTCCCAAGCAATTTTCTCAGGATTTTCAAGATGAGCCTCAAATTGCTCGTACTCCCATTTTCCTGGCAAAAGTAGAATTTCAAAATGGTTGTCAAGGTATGTATTTGAAAAAACGCATACCTGCTCAATTATTGGGCAATCCTTGACAGAGCTGATGAACCTTTTTGCAGCTATATCGTCAGCAGCCGTTATTGCCCATCTGGTTGGAACCAGCTTGCGCTGTCCCTTCTGCCCCAAAATGCCTGCAGAAAGCAGCTTAGAAAGATAATGCACATCAAATCCAGAAAGCAAAAGCTCTACTAGCGCCTCCTCAGCCTTCATCTTCTCATCCACTACTTCATCCACTTTTTTTGGGATTTCTGGGTTTTGCGCAATCTTGAATTTTTCAATCGGTGCAAAAGCCCCGATCGGGTGAAGCACATCATCCAGCTCGAGGCTGAAGCGAGGCTGTTTCGAAAACCGTGCTTCCACATCAACAGGGGTTATGCTCATTACCGCCTCTTGCACTTCCTGAAGCATTCTTCCAGTAAGTCTTACGTCTCCCCGTCTTATACCGCGGACCATGAAGCTTCTAACCTTCAATATCTGCTCAAGACTCATACCATACATTTTCTTTGGGTCGTCCCTGAGGAGAGAAGCACTGTCTGCAAAAACCAACGGTCCCCAACAGACATTAGGATAAGAGGAGTGCCCAACCAAGATATTTGGAGGGGAAGGGCCAAACATCTCTTGTTTTATTTTGCCAGAAAGTGAAGTTTTCAACCTCTCGGCAAAGTCGTGAGGGCACCAGACTCTTCCTGCTTTTCTGCAATTTTCGCAAAGCCTTGCCACAAATTTTTTTGGGAATCCTATTTATAAGAAGAAGCTACGTATTAGTCTTTCATGGGAATGCTTGTGCTAGTGGGGCTGGGAATCTCCGATGAAAAAGGCATGCCACTGGCGGGGCTGGAAGAGCTTTCTTCTTGTGAGGAAATTTTTGCAGAAAGCTATACTAGTCTTCTGCCGCAAGGCACACTTGCCAGGCTAGAAAAAATGTTAGGTAAAAAAATACATCTACTAAAAAGGGAGGAGGTAGAAAGCGAAAAAAGAATACTTCTTGCAGCTTCCTCGGGGAAAGCAGCGCTCATAGTGCCCGGCGATCCTCTAATTGCAACTACTCATATAAGTCTTTTAATTTCAGCAAAAAAAGCAGGAATTCACACTAAGGTAGTGCATGCTTCATCTATACTTTCCTCTGCAATAGGAGAGTCAGGTCTTCAAGTTTACAAATTCGGAAAGCCTGCCACTATCGCGTTCTGGCGTGAAAACTACAAACCAATGGCAGCCTATGAAACAATCAAAGAAAACCTTGAGAGAGGGCTTCATACTCTGCTTTTTTTGGATGTAGATGAGAAATTGGGCCCGATGAAACCTTCAGATGCAGCAGAACTTCTGCTTGAAATGGAAAAGAAAGGTAAAGCAAAAATCCTTTCAGGCTCGACTAAAGTGGTCCTGCTTGAAGGGGTTGGATGGAGCCAAAGCCGCGCCTCCTATTTGAGGCTGTCTGAACTGACCAAGCTTTCCTCATCTCAACTTCCTTGTATTTTGATAGTCCATGGTCGCCTTCATTTTTTAGAAGAGGAGTATCTATCCCTTTTGAGTTGATTTCAGCTTCTGTTGCTTCTGCAATACTTTTTCTGTCAAAGCTGGCAAGCACGTTCTCCCTAATAGAAAGGTCATATGCTTCAACCAGCTGTGCAATCCTTGACTTCAGCCCACTTTCATCAGCCTCAAAGGAAATGATTGTAGCATTTCTGAGATTGTATGGAAGCAGGCTTTCAGAAAGCCTGATATTGCGCACTTTTTTCCCGAGTACTTCCTGCAATATAGTTGTTGAAATGAGCGAATTCAGATACGGAAATTCTGCTTCAAAATACGGATGCTTGCCGTAAAATGAAATTATCGGACTTCCTGCTATTCCTGTCCTTTTTAGCACAGGCAAAGAAAACGTCCTCTCAAACCCAACCCACGCATAGCCTCGCTTGAACTTTTCAACTTCATCTCTTTTTGGAGTCCTCAGGAAGTATGCCTCTTCAGGAAAATGATACCCAAGCTCAACAACCATTATCTCTGCCATCAGCCATGATATTTTTTGCCATCTTGGAATCTGCAAGGAAACCTTTATCCTGCTCTTTCTTGCAAGCTTTTCTCTCAGTTCTTTGTCATTGATAGGCTCTATTTCCCACAAATTAGCAACCGCATCAATACCTTTTGCAAATGCAGCCCAAATATTTCGATAAATAGGCACCAAATACCTTCCATACCCCCATTTAAGCTCAAGGTCACCGTCAAAATTTCTCTGATGAGGCAAACGAGTCATTAGCCTCAAATGCTCTTCTGCATCTTTTCCTTCCATCTGCCTAATATGGGCAAAGATTTCCTCCAGGTTCTTGCTTCTTATAGCCGCCTCAGAATCACCCAAGCCAAAGTATACATAAGTGATGCCATCCGGACTGTCTGCATCTTCAGCAATGTCATGCCTTGCGCACTTCCTGATTGCATGCTGCGGCAAACCTATCGCAGAGGCAAGCAAAGTGCAAAGCAGAGGATGATTTACCGCATCGCTTCCACTTTTCCTTTTTTTCCCGTGATAGCTCAAAAGCAAAGTATTAATCGTGTTATCCAGCATCTCCACATCTGCGTTGGTTATCTTCTGATAAGGAGGAATAAGGTTGTTTATTGGATGATTGAAAATCTTTATCAAACCCAGCAAAAGAGGCATAGAATGCACATTCAGAATTCTTTTGAAAGTGCCTTCATACCACTCTTGATCCAGCAAAGGAGCGATTCTGTTTGCTCTCCATTCCATCTTGGGCAGGCGCACTGCTTCTACTATGTGATGAATGCCAATATCTGCATTGGCAGGTTTTTGCAGAAAATCACCTTCAATGGTGCAATTTTCCAATATTTTCCATGTATATTCTCTTTTATACACATATATCCTAATATTACTTTCTACTCTTTGCTCAGAAAGAGGGTTGCTTGCAAGCAGCGAAAGCCGGTTAGCTTGCTTATTTTCCTGGCAATTTCTGCCTTTTTTGACTTGCTGACAAGAGCTGCCACCACACCACCTTCCCCTCCAGCTCCGCTTAATTTTGCCCCAAATGCACCCGCTTTAATGGCAGCTTCCACAGCATTTCGGATACCCTCTGAGCTAACTCCTCTCTTTTCAAGAAGAAGCTGATTTTCAAGCATAAGCTTTCCTATCTGCTCCACGTTACCTTCTTCAAGTGCAGGCCGTACTTTTTTCCAAAGCACTAAATATTCCTCAAGGATTTTTGCCCTCTCCTTGTCTGGCAGAAGGTGAGGCGGATTTGACACTCCAAAAGAAGAAGCAAATCGCATTATCATCTCTCCTGTGCTGCTTCTTTTCCCAGCAAAGGTATCTATCAGCAAGATAGCAGCCGAGGCAGGCAGACTAAATTTTGCCTTTCTGCAAATCAGCCTCCCATTTTTTGTGTCTTTGCGGAAAAAGAGAGGGACAGACTCTACCACAGTTTTTGCATCTATTCCCGAAGCCCTTCCATGGTGGGCAATCGCGTCGCCTGCTTGCACTGCATCAAAAAGTCTTTTTTTGCTTGGCTTTTCACCCTTGAGGGCAAACAAGCCTTTTGCAAATGCTGCACAAAGCGAAGAGCTGGTCCCAATTCCTTTCATCTCTACTGCAGGCATAAATTTTGCGCTACAAGAAGGAAGATTTCCTTTTGGATAAACTGCCTTTGCAACTTTTGCATAAATAGAAAGTGCAGGCTCCCCGCTGTAATCTCCACATTGGCTTATTCTGCCTGTTCCAAGCTTCGACTCCAAAATTATCTCTCCTTCGCTTTGGGCAGAAAACTCAACTCTATTCATTGGCCCAATAGGAATTGAAATGGCGGGTGCACCATAAACAACATAATGCTCACCAAAAAGAATCAATTTACACGGAGCGCATTCAGAAAACTTCATACAAAAGCTTTTGCTAGGAGGTTATTTAATCTTTCAAGTGCCTTATAGAAAGGTGGAAAATACATTAATTGTAATTTCCTGGTTTGCCCTTGCAATTCTTGTATATTTAATGTGGCGCTCTGCAACCTCAAAAGAATGGCAAGAAGTGTCAAAGCAATATCATTCAAAAGCAAAGAAAGCAGTGGCTCTTGAGATTCTGCAAAAAATGCGCAACGCTTATGATCGCATCCCTAGCATTCCTTTTCTTGACAAGCAAACCTCTGTTGTAATCTATCTCTCATCTCTGGTTTTCTTTATCTTTTTGTTCTACGTATTTTTCACTCTTCCTCCCCCCCAAGTAGTCTTTGTGCAAGACCCTATCCTGCCAAACACTGCCCTTAGATTGCAAGCAGGAGAAAAGTACGTGTATGAAATTTCTGATGGAGTCCAAAAAAACACATTCACATATCAAGTCCTCAAGCATTACTCTTGTCCCGGTGTAGTAGTGCAAGAACTTACGCAACAACAAACTTCCAGCCTTTGCATCCTTTCAAACGGTTCTTTTTCAGACTCGGAAGGAATTTCTGGGGAAGGCGGCATCCTCCTATTTTCTCCGTGGATGCTTGCCGTATCAGAAAACTTCAGCTGGGAAAGCACCTTCCTTATCTCTTCATTGAATATCAAAATAGAAGTACCGATAAAATACAGCTTTGTAATGACGAATTCAACTGCCGGTCGCCCCTCATTTATCATTAAAAGCAAAATAGATGACGATCCCCCAATTTTTTACCACATAGATGCAGAAAAGCGGGTTCCACTGTTTATTTCTTCACAGAATGTGACTATTCGCCTTGTGGGGGCTCCATTTGAACTCAATTGGAACTAGCGCTTATAGCTTTTTTCTTTCCAGACAAGCTTTCAGAAAGGCAACAAAAAGCGGAGCAGGCTGCTCAAGGCGACTTTTCAACTCAGGATGTGCCTGTGTCCCAATCCCAAATCCATTTGGCCATTCAATCATTTCCACAATACTTCCGTCTGGGGAGGTGCCAGAAATTATTAAGCCAGATTCCTCCAGCCTCTGGCGGTATTCATTATTTACTTCATACCTGTGGCGGTGCCTTTCATAAATGATCTCCTGTCCGTATGCAGCATAAGCTTTGGTGCCTTTTTTGAGCTTGCAAGGCCATGCACCCAGTCTTTGTGTTGCACCTTTCTCTTTGACCCCTTTCTGCTGTGGAAGAAAATCTATTACTGGATGCGGAGTTTTTTCATCGATTTCCGTACTATTTGCTCCCTCTAGTCCAGCAACATTTCTTGCCCACTCAATCACTGCCATCTGCAATCCAAAACAAAGCCCGAGAAATGGCAGGCCATTCTCTCTTGCATACTTTATGCATGAAATCTTCCCCTCAGTACCCCTGATTCCGTAACCTCCAGGGACAATTATTCCGTCGCAGTTTGCAAGAATTTCCTCAGGGCGCGTCTTGCCCTCTTCTATTTCAGAAGTCTCCACCCATTTCACATTCACTTTTGCAGAATTTGCGGCGCCCGCATGAACAAGCGCCTCTTTGATCGAAACGTATGCGTCTTTGACTGCGGTGTATTTTCCGGTTATCGCTACTGTTATTTGGGATTTCGGATTTTTTATTCTCTCGACAAGAGCCTTCCATTCTTTCATATCATCCTTTTTTTCATCAATTTCAAGCTCAGCAAGTAGCAACTCGGTCATCCTTTGCTTGTCCAAAATTAACGGAAGCTCATAAATTGTCTCAAGGTCAGGGTCGTCAAATACATTGTTCTGCGGGACATTGCAAAACATCGAAATTTTCTCCCTTGCTTCTCTTCCAAGCGGCTCATCTTCACGACAGACAATTATCTTAGGATGGATTCCAATGGACTGAATGAGGCGGTTTGCATGTTGCGTAGGCTTGGTTTTCTGCTCGCCTTCAGACAATGAAGGCACAAAAGTAAGCTGCACAAAAAGCACCTTTTCTTCGCTTGCAAGCTGCCTCATGGCTTCCAAAAAGTAGCCATTTTCCAAATCCCCTACTGTGCCTCCAACCTCAATAATAACTACGTCTGCATCCTGCTCTTCACCGGTTTTCCTCACCCAACTTTTTATCTCGTCAGTCAAATGCGGCACAATTTGTACGTCCTTTCCAAGAAAGCCACCACGCCTTTCTTTCTCAATTATATTCCTAAACAACTTCCCGCCAGTAATGCTGTTTGCTGCAGAAAGGCTGACGTTCAAGAAGCGCTCATAGGTGCCAAAATCCATGTCGCACTCAGTACCATCGTCTAGTACGAATACTTCACCATGTCGGAAGGGATTCATGGTCCCGCAATCCACATTCAAATAGCCGTCAAATTTGATGGGTGAGACATTCAGCCCTTTTGATTGGAGTATTTTTGCAATAGAAGCAGTAAGGATGCCTTTCCCAAGCCCTGACATAAGAGAGCCTAAAACCACGACGTACCTTCTGCTTTTGAGCCGCATACGGGATATTGCTATTGCAACAAGGCTTATATATGTGTTTTCCTTTCGAGGTGGAAATCTATTTTATTTATTATGCTGTTATTAGCCTCGTGGAGTTCTCTAAAATGGGCCTAGACGCAGCAATCGTCAAGGCATTAAATGAGCTTGGATTTGTACATCCAACCCCTATTCAGCAGCAGGCACTTCCTCTTCTTATTCAAGGAGAAGACTTGATCGGCCAGGCTAAAACAGGCACAGGGAAAACCGCTGCTTTCGGCATATGCATATTGGAACGCCTGCTTGGGGGAAAGACAAGCAGCTATGCAAAGCCAAATCGCCCAAGTGCGCTAGTCCTTTGCCCCACAAGAGAGCTTGCGCTTCAGGTTGCAGACGAAATAAGAAGGCTTGGGAAATACCTTCACGTAAGAGTAGCAACGCTATATGGCGGTCAGCAGATCGAAAAGCAATTCAAAGCACTCTCTGAAGGGGCAGATGTAGTTGTTGGGACTCCTGGCAGAATTTTGGACCATATGGAAAGGAAAACCTTGTTTTTGGATGAGGTCAAAATAGTCGTTCTTGACGAAGCTGACCGAATGCTTGATATGGGATTCAAAGATGACATAGATAAGATCTTACAAGCAACTCCCAAAAGCCGCCAAACACTGCTTTTTTCTGCAACCATGCCAAAGGAAATATTAGAATTGGGAAGGCGCTATATGAAATCCCCTCAAGAAATACTGCTAAGCGAGGATTCTTTGTCTGTAAAATCGATAAAGCAGTATTATGTTGAAGTTTCAAAATTCGACAAACTAAATGTACTCCTTGCGTTGCTTTCTCAAAAAAAGCCGCAATTAGCACTCGTTTTTGTTCGCACAAAAAGAGGTGCAGACAGACTCAACCAAATACTTCAGGAAAGAGGATTTCGTTCGATTGCCCTACACGGGGACATGAGCCAAAGCAAGCGCAACCGTTCTATGGAAGCTTTCAGAAAAAGTCAAGTCAACATACTGGTTGCAACAGATTTGGCAAGCAGAGGGCTGGACATAGATGGAGTCACCCATGTGTTCAATTACGATTTAACAGATGACCCATACACCTATATTCACAGGATAGGTAGAACAGGAAGGATGGGCAAGGAAGGAGAAGCAATAAGTCTGGTCTTCCTAGACCAATTAAGGCTTATTCCAACAATCGAAAAACTAAGCGGCAGCAAATTGGAAAAATTAACTGTATATATTCAACCTGAGCTTTTGCCAAAAAGGATCATTAAGGGAAGACCTGTGCAAAGAAAGAATCAAACTCAAAGTCCAATTGCATCTAAAGGCAAAAAATCTAAACTTCAGCAAAGTCATCTGCCTGCAAGAAGAGTTTTTTCAAGGGATTATAAATATTTTGGACGAAGATCATAGTATAAGGTAATCCTATGGATTTTGTAGATGAATTTCTTGCTTTTCTTAATAAGCATAAGGTAGTAGGCCTTGCAGTGGCTTTCATTATAGGCACTGCTGCTTCAAAACTGGTCAGCTCACTTGTAAGTGATATAATCATGCCAATCATAGGCGTACTTCTTAATGCAAGCGGCGGCGAATGGAGAGAATTCGTTTTGCAGATAGGTCCAATCAAACTCATGTTTGGAAGCTTTCTTGGCGCACTTATAGATTTTCTGATAATTGCTTTTGTTGTATTCCTTATTGTAAAATATCTTGTGAAGGAAGAAACCAAGCAGTAAAGCGCACGATTTTAAATTCAATTTAACATAAGCCCCTTATGCGTTCCATTTTCTTTATCTTTCTCTTTTTTTGCCTATCATTTGCAAGCCAGTTTGGGCAAGAGCCAAAAAATAATGACACCCTAGATTCAAGCAAAATTCATCCTCCTTCTATCCCAGACGTTAGAAATACGCTTTCTTTCCAAGCGGTCTTTTCAAACGGCACTCCAGCAAGCCAGGTGCATCTTGCGTTTCTTGCAAGAACAAACAGGTCAGAAACAATTTACAGGACCATCACTGATCCATCAGGCAAATTCATGCTTTCTCTTCAAAACGGAAGTTACCAAATAGATGCACTCATAGACTTACCATCAACACCAGGAATAGATTTTGCCTCAACTAGCGAAATTTCTGTGCCAAACGAAGGGAACTTGACATTGATTTTCCACCCATCAGGAAGCCTTTATGGGCATGCAACCAATCTACAATTCCCTGTGCCGTCCGCATTAGTAAAAGTGTCTTATCCTTCATCATCATTTGACTATTCTAGGATAAATGGGGGGCGCTTGTGCGTTCAGATGAATCAGGTGTTTTTCTTTTCCGCGCCCTTCCTATAGGCTCATGCATGGTTTCTGCCTATGACAGCAACTTTGCAGGCTCCTCCGAAGTAAAGATACTTCATGGCAATGCTACATATGTTATTGTGAATATGAAAAAAAATCCAAACAGGAAGACTTCACAATCCCAATTCTAATATTAATAATCTTAGGTTTAATTCTCTTAAGGAAATTCTCCTTCAAAAAGCCCCAAAATCCAATTACTCAATTAGAAGCCAAATCAAAACTTGAAAAGAAAAAGCAAGCTAATCAACAGCGTGTCAAACAATCCTCCCAAAAACCAAATTCTGAAAGCGAATTTGACATCTCCAATCCTAAAGTAAGTGCTGTGCTTGCCACTTTGTCTGAAAGGGAGATGGAAATAACGCTCTTTTTGCTAAAGTCAGGTGGCAGGGCAAAGCGCTCACAAATACAGCACAAGCTTCTCATACCAAAAACCAGCCTGCTTCGCAACCTACGCTCGCTTGAAAGGAAGAACATAGTCAAGCTTGTGTCTTTTGGGCGCAATCTTCTTGCTGAAATAAACCAACACATCTTCAAGTAGGCTTCGCCGGTGCAGCTGCTCGGACCGCGAAAAGCTTATATATGGGTTCCGCTTGCGAGCCGGAGGACCCTTTTAAATAAAGCCCAAACCAGTAAGGGGCAGCCAAAATTAGGAAAAAGAAAAATTGGCAGATTGGTGGAAAAATGGCACTGACATTGAAAGGGTATGCAGTATTGGTTGCTTTGCTTGCAACCCAGCTTGCATTCGCACAGATAGAATGTGTTGCACTTGTCAACTGTGCGCAGGGCTACGAGCCTTACTTTTTACACTATGATGAGAACGGGTGTAAAATATATGGATGCAGACCGATAGGTCTCCCAACCGTTTCGGTAGTGATTTATGCAAGCCCGCAAGAGGCTGCCCCAAACAGCCAAGTTTTGGTGGAAAGCAGAATAGCGGTGTTGTCAGGCAGCATGAACCAAGACAGGCTGATGAAGTTCAAAATTATATCCTCGCTTTCAGATGAAGCGAGCCTTTCTGGCTCAAAAGACAAGCAAATATTTTTTGCAAGCGAGGGCTTGATTGAGAAAATTTCAAGCCTTATATATGGAAAAGTTGAGCCGCAGAAAGAAGAATCTATATTTATTCCAGAACAGAAATCAATCCCAATATCCTCGCTTCAAGTAGCCAAGCAGAATAGAGAAGATTATTTGTTTTTAGCTCCAGGAGAATCAACCACAATATCTGCATATTTCAACTCCGGAAAGCCAGGCAATAAGTTCGCAGAAGTAAAAGTCTATTATGTCCAAGAAGAATGCATACCTCAAGCCCAAAAGCCATCCTTGTCGTGCAGCACAGTTGAGCACCAAGTAGGCTATTCGCGAGCTTTAATCAGAGTAACTCCTGAGTCCAGTCTTCCACCCTCTCCTCCCACGGAATTCCAGCAAGAAATAATTGGAAATCTAAAGGTAAGCAAGGGATGGAACATGGTGTCGCTTCCTGTAGACACTCAAATCCATATGAGTAAATTGGCTTCAGCTTGCGGTACTGCCGATTATGCATGAGTTTTTCTTCTTCAGGCTACAAAAAAGAGGAGAAACTCCTGCCAGGGGCAGGGTACTGGATTAAAGCAACAAGGGATTGCAGCATTGACGTATCTGCCACTCAATACGCGCTTTCCATAAATTCATTGTCCCAAGGATGGAACTTGATTGGAAGCGTTGGAAGAAGTGTAAAAATTTCCGACTATGCAGGAAACTGCAAAATAACCTCTGGCCCATGGCATTATGACAGCAATTTGGCAGGAAGCTCCAATCCATATGTGTATTCCTCAACCCTAGCGTATTGCAGACAGCAACAGCCACGCACATATACTATGCGCCAGGAAACTATACAGTTCGAATTACGGTAACAGATGAGCAAGGCGCATCTTCACAAGCATCAGCTACAGTTCAGGTTTATCAAGCAAACTGCATAACAACAATAACATGTGCCCCGGGCCTTTCCCAAGTATTCTCACACATGGGCAAAGACGGATGCCCGGTTTTCATCTGCGCACAAATTCAGCAAATCAGCAAGGTGGCGCAATGAAAGCTTCTTTTCTTTTGCTTTTTTTCGCAGCTTTCATGCTGCTAGCAGGATGTGTGCAGGCTCCGCCAAAAGACAATGAGTCTCCACCATCGCCTCCAGAAACCAAAACAAACCCTAGCTCTAGCGGAATTAAATATCCAAAAGCCTCTCTACCTTCCGAGGTTGCAGGAGAAGGCTTGCCAGAAACAGGCTCAAATGAAAATGATTTGCCGCCTCCTCCTCCGGCATAAATCCCATGCCGCGCGTGGTTTTATGGAGAAAAACCCGGTGCAAAATTACCAAGAGCAAAATCAATCCTCCTTTTTTGATTATTCAATAGAGCTCTTGATAATTTCGATATCCGGCTGCGCTCCGAAAAAAGAGAATACGATTCAATTTTATACAAATAACTCGCCTCCATCCCTTTTAGATTGTTTGGCATTATAGTCCTTGCTTTAAAACGAAGATGTTTATTTCTTGGGCAAATGACAGGTCTGAAGGCCATGCTTTAAATCTTTGCACCTGATCAAATTCTATAGAGAGAACAATGAAGCAAAAAAATAGAAAGATTATAGGATTTGTATAATGGGGTTTTATGCGTTTAGTATTATCTTTGTTATCCAAAGGAGGATTTTCTCGGCAAGAGTTTGAGAGAAAATACCGTTGTGCAATGCACGGGTTAATTCATTCTTGTCTCTCGTCATCAGTTTTTAAAGAAGTACAAGACATCCGTAATTCTGGCGATCCTGGCTTATTTACATTCAGTACTCTGAGCGGAAAATTCGGACCCAAAGGTGATATTCTTCCAAACCAATCATATAAACTTTCAATAAGCTCTCCGTATGGACCGTTGTTCTTTTCTCTTGTTCTTCATTTCAAACGCATGCATATTTCAAAAAAAATGCTCACTCTAGGTGACAGCGCTTTTTCAATCGAAAGCCTCAAAGACTTCACGCTTTCTCTCAAACCAGGAGATACTATTATCTCTGATGGGCCAGTTATACTTACTACTGTCTCAGAGAAAAGCAAAAA
>JAWAEW010000008.1:0-47524 GCA_038891035.1 Candidatus Anstonellaceae archaeon | reverse complement strand
AAGTCCTTGCAGCTGGAGCAAGAGATTTGGATTCAATGCAGCACACCCTCAATATCAGAAGTAGCGATCTGGCCTTCCACATAAATAAGTTAGTCGAGCAGGGCTTCATTGATTTTGAGGTGCGCTCTGCCAAAGTTCATTTTTTGCTTACAGAATCTGGCTTCAACATTACAGGGAGCATTAAGGCAAGGACCTTTCCAGGCACGCAGCATGAAGTCCAATCCAGGCAAGAGGGCGCTCCAATTGCCCCACCCTGGGTGAACCCTGCAGACATTAAAGGAAAAGAGCAAAAAGTCAAGGAAGACGTTGCGCATCTTATAGAGCCACAAGTACATGCGCTAACTTCCAGCAGTCAAGAAAGCCCATCTTCACCTGAAGAGCAGAAAAAGAAGCTGAAGCTTAAGCGAATGCTTTCTAAGTTGCAGTTTTACTTAGTCGAGTATGCCCCCTACATAATACTGATAGCAATTCTGCTTGCAGTAATCGCAGGCGCAATAGTCTTATCTTTCGCAAAACTTTAGTGAGGACTATGGATTTTCAGCTTCTTTCTAAATATAAAATCAGTCACCCAAAATATGCTTTATGCTCCTCTGCCGAGGAGGCTGCAAAGGCGGCTTCCAAGCTCGGTTTTCCTGTTGCCCTCAAAATTTCATCTTCTGAAGTTTTGCACAAGTCTGATAAAGGCGGGGTGGTCTTGAACCTTTCCAACCAGCAGCAAGTAAAAGATGCATATTTAAATCTAATCGAGAGGTTTTCGGGGGTAAAAATAGAAGGAGTTCTTGTACAAAAAATGGTCAAAACAAAAGACGCAGTTGAACTTATAATAGGGGGTAAGAAAGACAAGCAGTTCGGGCAACTCATTATGTTTGGGATGGGCGGAATTTTTGTGGAAGTTTTTCACGATGTAAGTTTTAGGGTTTGCCCTATTTACAGAAGCGATGCCGAGGAAATGATACACGAGCTTAAGTCATACCCACTTCTTGCAGGCGCCCGAGGGAGAAAGCCGATAAATCAGAATGCAGTTGTAAGTATGATGCTTAAAGTATCCGAGCTGCTGATAAAAGAAGACCCGCTGGAATTCGACTTGAATCCAGTAATTGCGGATTCAAAAAGTTGCACCGCAGTAGATGTGAGGCTGCTTAAGTGATTGTATGTTGCCAACAAAAGTGAAAAACTTAGAAGCTGTTTTCAACCCAAGCAGCGTTGCAGTAATCGGGGCAAGCCGCGAGCCAAACAAAATAGGACATGTCATCTTGAAGAATTTCGTGGATGGTGGCTTTGCAGGAAAGATATACCCAATCAATCCAAATACAGATGAGATTTTAGGGCTAAAGGCCTATCCTTCAGTGCTTGATGTAAAAGATCATATCGATTCTGCAGTGATCGCTGTGCCTGCTGCTGCAGTTGCTCAAGTTCTGGAAGAATGCGGGCAAAAAGGCATCAAAGGTGTGGTGCTCATTACTGGGGGATTTTCAGAAGTTGGAAATTTTGAAGGAGAGTCTAAAATTGCAAGCATCGCAAACAAATACGGAATTGCGCTTATAGGGCCAAATTGCATGGGTGTAATAACTCCTGCAAGCAGGGTAGATAGCGTCTTTTTACCCATTTACAAGCTGGGCAGACCAAGGGTTGGCGGCATTTCATTTATTTCTCAGTCTGGTGCAGTGGGAGGGTGCATTGTAGATCTGGCAGCCCGGGCAGGCATTGGAATGAGTAAATTCGTATCATACGGAAATGCAGCAGTAATTGACGAATCGGATTTGCTGCAGTATCTTGCATCAGACAAGCAGACAGAAATTATAGTTGCCTATCTTGAAGGAGTCAAAGATGGAAAAAAATTCCTCTCTATAGCTAAGAAGATCACGCGCAGCAAGCCAATAGTCGTGTTAAAAGCAGGCAAAAGCGCAGCAGGCGCAGAAGCAGCGCAATCGCATACAGGTTCTCTTGCAGGCTCTGCAGAAGCCTACAAAGCAGCGTTCAAGCAAGCAGGAATCATAGAAGCAGATACTCTAGAGCAGCTTTTTGACTTTGCAAAGATTTTCGACCAGGTTCTTCCTTGTGGAAATCGAATAGGGATTATCACTAATGGAGGAGGCATGGGGGTTCTTGCCACTGATTCACTTGAAGAGGAAAACCTCAAGCTTGCGCAATTTTCAGAGGAGACAAACAAGTTGCTTCGCTCTTCCCTTCCGCCATATGCAAACGTGCGAAATCCACTGGACTTGATAGGAGATGCCGACTCTCATCGCTACGAAGTTGCTTTGAATGCCCTCCTGAAAGATGACAATGTAGATATTATACTCCTCATCATACTATTCCAGACAGTAGGAATTGACAGTTCGGTTGTCAATATTGCAATTAGAGCTTCCGACCAAAAGAAAAAGCCCATAATTGCCGTTTGCACTGGAGGGGAATACACTGAAATGCACAAAAGGATCCTTGAAAGCTATGGTGTGCCTTCATACTCTTCACCGTCCTCGGCGATGAAGGCAATCTCAAAATTCCTTGCATATGCCAGACATTACTCAAGATTCCATGAGCTTATTTGTCCGCATCTGATCAAAAAATCAAAATGAGCCTTTTTTTTGGCGTTTTTTTATAACAGCATGCTTCTCTTTGGTTTTGATGTATTGGTAAAGTGAGTATATGCTTGCAACAATTGCACTAATGATCGCAGGGATTATCAGCAGCAACAGCCTCGCATCTCCCTGCACCACTAGGCCAACCAAAGCAAGCACACCTGATATCCAAAACAGCCTTGCCGCAAGCCTATTCGTGTCTTCCCATATTTTCTCATCTGCAAGGGTCCAGGGAGTCCGCACTCCGATAAAATAATTTCTCTTCGTGAAATTTAGCATATATCCAACATAGAAAAATAAAATAGCAACTGATATCACTACAATAAGTCCCAAATCTACATTTTTCCAGTAGCCCAGGCTTGGCAACAATGAAGACACGTGAATTGTGCACATTACAAATACAAGTAATATTTTAAAGCCGAGAAACTGTTGCCTGAACTCCTCTAGGTTTTTCTTGTATATTTCTATTTTTGGGATTATTGACAGTCCAAGGTAAGATATTAGTGTGACAATCGGGATAAGATAAGCTGCTGAGGTTTTTGGAATCCACAAAACTGGCTCTATCCCAGAAATAAAGTATATTGGTATCCTCTCTTGATGGTCTGCTTTCAGCAATGGCTCTGCATAAACTGAAATTGCAAACATGAGTGCAATCATCAATAGCGGCAAAATTTCCTTGTGCAATCACATCACTAATCCATTTTGACTGAGAAAAAATATAAAGCAAGAGCAGCCAAAGGTAGACACTATGCTCATTCAAGTTGGGAAAAAAGAGATTGCGTCTTTGCTTGCCGCTTTTTTGATAGCATTCGCAGCAATGTTGGCTTTCAAGAATTTGCCACAACTAAAGAGTATAGGCTATCTTGAAATTTTCATTACATCCTTCCTTTCATCTGCAACTATCCTTCTTCCTCTCCCGGGCTTTGCTTTGGTGTTTGGAGCAGCTTCCTATCTAAATCCTTTTCTTTTAGGTTTGGCTGCAGGAGTTGGCTCTGGGCTTGGAGAAATTTCT
This sequence comes from Candidatus Anstonellaceae archaeon, assembly GCA_038891035.1. Classification (GTDB taxonomy): domain Archaea; phylum Micrarchaeota; class Micrarchaeia; order Anstonellales; family Anstonellaceae; genus UBA10161. Next base: position 43,933 of record JAWAEW010000008.1, on the reverse strand, counting down.
GGCTTTTTGGCAGGTCTTGCTGGGCACAGCACACTAAAGCAGACAAAATTTTTCAAAGCCCACAAATCCAGCATAAGACAATACGGAAGCATTGCAGTTTTTACTCTAGCACTTATCCCAAATCCAGTTTTTGATGTTGTGGGGATGGCTGCAGGCGCCATCAAAATGAAGTGGTGGAAATTCCTTGCAGCTTCAGTGGCAGGGAAATCTATTAGATATATACTACTTGCTTTCCTTGGAGAATTTTCCTCTGCATGGATATAGTGGGCCGGAAGAGATTTGAACTCTTGACCTTTCGATTTCAAAGCCGCCTGAGCTTAGCAGCCTATCAGTCGAACGCTCCAACCAGGCTAAGCTACCGGCCCACTGCCATCATTAAATTTCTGATAGATTTTAAAAAGACCTACACTGAAAAAAGCAATTCAGTTTTCGGTCGGCTTCTTTTTGTAGACCTTTGCAGTCAACTCAACATCTGGGGCAAGTTCATTTCTTTTTTTGAGAGCTTCAAGATAATCTTGCTGGATTTTCTCGAAATAAACTATCTCTTCTTCTGTCAGTTTCCTTGCCTGCTTTTCTGCAGTCTTTGCCTGAATTTTTGCAAGAAGCTGAGCGATTCTTTTTTCATTCTCGTCAAATTCTTCTGCTTTCGAAGCGTCAATCCAAACGGTTCTGTTGCCTATGCTTCTTTGCACCTCATCTGCAGGCCTCAGCTCAGCAAAGTCAAATTTTTTTTTATCTAACGTGAAGTTGCCAGCTACAATTACACAGTTTCTTCCCAGACGTGCAGCCAGATTTACCAGCTCCTGTTGTTTTTCTCTTGGGAGAAAAGAGACATCTACTTCTGCACCTTCGTTGTTTTCTATTATTTGTCTGAGGGCTTCGGCTTCACGCCGAGGCATAGTGTTCAGCAGAATAGTAAGCTTTGCAACATCTTCTCTTTTTTCAAAATTGTTCTTTACAAAAGCAGCCCTTTTTTTCATCAACTCATATAGATACCCGCTTTTTGTTTTAATTGCCTGTTCAAGCTCTGCTCTCGAATAGTTGTTTATCTGCTGCGTGTACTCTTCTATCTCTTTCCTGTTTGGAACTACGTCAATCATGTCTGCAGCCTCTAACTTTTCTGCGATAGGAAGAAGTTTTTGCTCGACTGCAGCAATCTCTTCTTCTATTGCTTTAAGGTGTAAATCTTCTGGTTTTGCCCCAGAGCGCAGCAGTAGGTCCTTTTTGAAAAGCAATTCATTCTTCTTTCTGGAAAGAACTGCATGCTCCACCAGCTCACGACTAGAAATTACAATAGTGCGCTCTTCCATGCTTTAAGTTCTGAAGTAAAGTTTATATTAATCTTTTTTTGGGGAGGGGGGCGCAACAAAAGTAGGGTGTGGGAGGTGAATAAAAGCGCCCCCATTTCCCCAAAAACATTTGGTCGCCTTGCAATCTCTTGCAAGCATCACTTTATGCTGTACAGCACCGCCCTTCCGACCTGCCTTTTTGAAAGCAGGCCCATCTCATACATCCTATTTAGGCGAAAGCTGGCAGCATTTTTTCCTTTATATCCAAACCTCCTGCGGACATCTTCCGCAGAAACATATCCTTTTCTTTTGACAAATTCCAATATTTCCTCATCCACTTGCGGCAGCAAAACTTCCTGCTGGCCAGTCCCCATAGCCTTCTCTATTGCCTCCAACCGAGCTTCTATTTGCGCAAATTTTGCCTCCATCTGCGAAATCAGCGTTTTCAGCAATCGATTGGTGTTCTCCTTCTCAGTTGCAGCGGTATGCATTAGCGCAGCAAGCACAACAGGGTCTCGCAGTTTTTGAATCTCATTTTCAAGTGGCACTATCACTTCATTTTTTATCTCTTCAATTGCTTGTTTCCCTGAGCCTTCACCGATAGGCTTATATTGTTCTTCCCTGCTCATATCCTCACACTTGCTGCATTCTTGTCATGCAAGTGTCATGCAACTGTCATGATTTAATCTTGATAAGTTATTTAAATCTTTATGATTATCCGACGAAAATTAAGTAAAAATTTTTTACATTTTATACAATTTTTTACCATGAAAATTATAATAAATCCAATCTGCTAAATATTTTTAAACATGAATTTACATATTTTATGACATTTGAGGGATTATATGAGTATTGATACACAAGTTGCGCAATTTGGCAACGCCAACCAATTGAGAATAGAAAAAAGAAGTCATCTTTTTTCAACTCCGGAAGTTACAATATCCAAGGTCTTGCTTAGAAATCCTTTTTTTGGCAAAGAAGTCTTAGTAGAAAAAAAGATGGAGCTTAACCAAAGGCGCACACCGCTAACTCTTCCTAGCGCATTTTTTTTCCAAGAGCAGAATGGGTATTTGTCCAGAGCAATAGCAACATCTGATTCTGTTCATGGCCAGATTCTTCAGTATTACTCTTTGAAGCTTGCGGCAACTTTATTTGAGGCATACTTTCCTAAACCTCATGCTTTGCGATTTTTTTGCCAAGACGGCATTCTTAACTCTCTGATGTATCTGGAGTTTCCATTTGAAAATAACGCCATCAAAAGAAAAACCAAATCAACAAAAAAGCATGATCCTTTAGCTGAACGAAAGCGCCGCAAATCCTTTCTGTCAATGGATAAAATAGAAAGACAATACCTCACCTTTCCTTTTGTATTTGAAATTTCAAAAGCCGGCATTATACATTCCTTATCTCCTCTGAATTATTATCTTGCAAATGAGCATAGTGTTTTTTTTGAAATAGATGGGCTCAATTTGCACAAAGTCGTTCGGTATATTGAGCTACTGCCACAAACTTTCGAATCAAAAAGAAAAGCTTCTGCTTATGCGGCCCTGATTCTTGCAGCTGCCATACATGCACAGGTTTCAAATTTCGTCTCTCTTTATGGGGCTGATAGATTAGAGGAACACGGTGAAAACGTAGTGCTTTTTTACAAAGATTACTTCAACGACTTTGCTTCATTTTCGCGCCTTATGATAAGACTTGCAACCGACACCAAATTCAAAGTCCAAGGGCGCCATTTTCTGTTCTTTGAGCTTGATTATGCGAAAAATGCCGTTCCGTTCGATTTTCTCAAATACAATCTAGACTTCTTCCGGATTAATCTCCTTGCTTTAAGATAACAATTTTAAGTTTCCTGCTTTCTTTTTTTGCGGTTCGTATGCAGCAGAGGCAGTCGCCAAAAATCATGGTTGATGTGCGCGAACCAGAATATATCTGCGATTCACTTGAAGCAGCAGGAGCCGACATCCAAATAGTTTCTCTTCCGTTGGGCGATTACCAATTGTCAGAAAGGCTGGTTGTTGAAAGAAAAACAAGGCAGGACTTTGAGGCTTCAATAGTGGATGGCCGCCTCTTTTCTCAAATAGCCTCTCTTTGCAGCTTAATTCCAAGGGTGGTAGTTATTGTGGAAGGCCTCTCTTCTGATCAACAGCGCCTCTCTAAAAATGCACTTCTTGGGGCCTACGCTTCACTGATTTCTGACTTTGGCTGTTCTTTGTTTTTTACTTCGTCCCCCGCCTCAACCTCAGAGCTTTTGTTTGCTCTTGCCTGCCATGAGCAATTTGCAAGAAAAGAGCTTCCTCCTGTAACTGCAAAAAAGAAAGCTCCCACAATTGCGCAAAAGCAGCTTGCAGTAATAGAATCCTTGCCTGGGATAGGTCCTAAGCTTGCAAGAGAGCTTTTGAACTATTTTGATACTATTGAAAATATTGCAACTGCACCTGAAAGCGAGCTACAACAAGTAGACAAGCTAGGGCCAAAAAAAGCCAAGTTGCTTCGCCAACTTTTCACCACTCGCTTCAAGGAATAGCACGGATGTTTTATAACAATTTACGCTTACATATATGTTGCCTCTTCTTGCCTTCAGGCTTGAAAAATGGGTGATGGACATGGATGAAAAAATAATCAAAATCGTTGCAAAGAAGCTTCGTCAATATGAGGGGCAACCTATAAATCAAGAAAAGCTAGCCGAGATTCGAGAAGCAGTCTATTCGGCAACCAAGACAAACAAGTTCGCTTCATTCGCAAACGTCAAAAAGTGGGTCAAGGCTGCAAGGGCACTGCTAAAAGCGCAGCAAAAAAAGGAAGCCGCCCAAGAACAAAAAGCCCAAGCATCCTCTAATTTCCCTCAACAAGAGCCACCTTCTCCTTCGTTTAATTTCGAGATTCCGCGCAAAGTGGAGGAGACTGTAAATATGATAAAAGATGAAATTTCTCCAACTCCACCAAAAGAAGTGACTTTACCCAAGCCGCAAATAGTACTCGATAAAGTATATCTTCAAAGCATAAAATTTGAAATCGCAGGCATAAGGCAAACCATGGAAAGAGTGAGCAGGCAGCTTGACAAGCTGGAAAAAGAGCTCTCAAGCCATTCAAACGAGGAGTAGCACTTGCTTTACTTTTTTATTTTTTTCATTCGTTTTGCTTGGTTGGATGGGCATTTCAAGTAGAATTTCAATTGATGGCATCCAAATTTCATTAGATGATGATAGGTCAGAGGTATGTTTTGTTTCTCATGCTCACACAGACCACACTAAGGCCTTTTTCAAAGGAAGAAAAATCATAGCATCTGAAGAAACCTTTCTTCTTTTAGGGCAACCCCCCAATACTTCATTTCCCCTGCCCAAGGGCGTGTCTTTGCACCAAGCAGGTCATATGCTTGGGGCAAGGCAGATAAAGGCGCAGCTGGATGGTGAAGTTTTTGTTTATACTGGTGATTTTTCACTTCATCAAAGCTACACAGTTGAGCCTGCCAAAATATTGGAGTGCGACACTTTAATGATCGATTCTACATATGCTCTTCCTCACCTGCAGCTTCCCTCAAGGCAACAGACCGTCAAAAGACTGGTGCGCTTCGTTAAAGAAAACGAATCCAAAATAATCATTTTTGGTGCGTATGTTCGCGGAAAAACCCAAGAATTAGTCAAGCTTCTCAATGAAGAATGCAACGTTTCACCAATAGTCTCACAGCAAGCTTCACATTTTTGCCAAATTTACAAAAAAACAGGCATAAAGCTTGACTGGATTGAAGCAGGAAGCAGCCAAGCGGAAGAAGCAATGAAGTCGGCCTTCGTTGCCATCATGCCACTTCATATGGTGAATTTCTCTTTTGGTGCAAGGCTTTCCGAAGCCTTTGGCATGGAGATAAAGACCGCTGCAGTCAGCGGCTGGGCAGCATTTAGTCGTTTTCCTACCGATGAGGCCTTCCCACTCTCCGACCATGCAGATTTTCGCGACACCATGCGCTACATCTACCAGTCAGGAGCAAAAAGGGTGATATGTGCAAACGCATCTGATGTAGAAGCAGCCAGACATCTTCGAAGGCTTGGAATAGAGGCTCATGCAAAATCCATGCTGGAAGGAGGCGTACAAACTACTCTTGCAGCATATGCTTCAAGCACACGATAGGCAGCCAATTTTAAAGGTTGTTTTTAAAATTCCAAAGGTGATGTTATGCCTGCTGCAAAGAAAGATGAAATGCTTGGTGAAATAAAAGGCAGAATCCCGGTCTATTCTAATGGAATAGATGTGTCTGGCCAAATTATACTTTGTGAAGACGGGATAATAATTGAAGCGGACGGAAATACGGTCAAAGCTCCTTTTAGGTATATTACTTTGCTTGAAAAAAGTGGTGAGCTGCCTTTAGGCAAAGTAGGAGTAGAACTAGAGGTGTTTGACCCAGCAGGCAACAAGTATTATTATTATTTTGGCATGTCTGACACCCACCTCCTTGCTCTTCAGAATGCCCGCAAAAAATTATAATCCTACAAGCAAATCTACTATCGGTGGGTTAATGATCCAATTCAAAGGCCAAGTAATGATGGAATACTTAGTTACCTATGGGTGGGCACTTCTTCTGCTTCTTTTTGTAATTGCTATCTTGGTCTCTTCCGGAGCATTTTCAATAGGGAACTTTTCCTCCCAGGAATGTGTTTTTCAGCCGGGCCTTCCTTGCCATTCTTTTATGCTTTATCAGGATTCATCAGCAGGCCAAACTGTGCTTCTTTTCAGGATTTCAAACAACTTAGGCTTCCCAATCAACATTACTGAAGTGAACTATACTATAACAAACATAGGGCACGAAGGAAGAAGGCAAGTAAGCGGTAACCTGCCTAATCCGATTTTCCTTTCTTCTGGTATAGCAGCCAATTTCTCGCAGAATTTCTCAGGTCCTCTTCAGCCTCAGCCACAAGAGTTTCGCACCATCTTTGTCAGTTTTGCCTATCATAATTGCAATTCAGGCGTATGCATGGGACCTTACCTAGCCTCAGGAAGGATTTCTGCATCAGTGGAAAGAGGCTAAAAAGAAGAGGTCTGCATCAGGATTTTAAATTATAATGCAGTATTTTCACCAAAGCAGCTCATAGGCGACCAAAGGCTGCCAACCAAAGGCAATCGCTATGGTTTACATTAAGGGTTTGAAGTTCAGAGGTTTCAAATCCTTTCGCCGTGCAGAAGCTTCTTTTCCTAAAGGCTTCGTTTGCCTTGCAGGTCCAAATGGCAGCGGAAAAAGCAATATTACTGATGGAATCAGATTTGCTTTGGGCGAAAGCAGCCTCAAAGCACTTCGGGCAAAAAAAGTTTCAGACTTAATCAACACCTCTTGTAGCTTTGGCGAAGTCACTCTTTTTATAGACGGAGAAAAGCAATATGAAGTCAAAAGGGCAATAAAAGTAGATGGGAAAGATGTCAAAACCCAATACAAAATCAACGGCAGGCGCTCCACAAGGATGCTAGTGCTGGAAGAGCTGCGCCAATATGGTTTGGAGAGCGGTACCCACAACATAATTGCTCAAGGTCAGGTCGAAAGGATAATTGAAATGTCTGCCAAAGAACGCCGCCAAATAATAGACAGCATCGCCGGTATTTCAGAATATGATGCAAAAAAGCAAGAAGCTCTCTCTGAGCTTGCAAAAGTAGATGAAAAGATAAACGAGGCGAACTTGGTTCTTGGCGAAAGGCAAATTGCACTTTCTGAGCTTGAAAAGCAGAAAGCAGAAGCAATCTCCTTTCTTGAAGCTCAGGAAAACTTCCGCAAAGCAAAGGCGTCATTAGTGTCCGCAGAATATTCTAAGCTGAACAAACAACATTCAGAAATAATTCAAAAGCATTCGGAGGTTTCTGCTCAAGTTGCAGAGCTGGAGCATCAGATTGCAGTGCTATCTTCCAGGCTCAATGAGCTTACTTTGCAAAAAAAATCTATTACCGAAAAAATTGCATCTAGTGCAAGCCGCGAGACGGCATTGGACCAAATAGCAGATCTAAAGGAACAAATAGGTGCGGATTCTGCAACTTTATCGGCCCACCAAAAGGAAGAAAAAAGGCTGCAGTTGGCAAATGAAGAGATCCTAAAGCAAATCGATTCGTGCAGAAAATTCCAGAAAGAATTACTCTTGCAGTTCCAAGAAATAGAAAAGAAGCTTGCAGAAGTAGAAAAAGAAATAGCAAAATGGGAATCCTATGGTGGCGCATCTTTAAGCCAGACAAACCAAATAACACAGGAATTGGAATCAATCTCAGCCCAAATCGTTTCTCTCAAGGAGCAAAAAGCCTCATCCGAGGCCCTGCTTGCAAGTGCAGAAAAGATGCTTTTCATGAAGAAGCAGGAGAAAGAAAGGCTTTCTGCTGCCCTTGGGTCTTTTTCCGAAGACAAACTTTCTGGCGAAGCAGAAATTTACAGAAAAGAAATTGCAGCGCTTCAGGAAAAGCTAGATTCTCTTTTTGAGTCTGAAAAGAAGATCAACCATTCTTTGCCTGAGCTTGAAAAGCAGCTTTTTGCAGCAAAGGATAAAGTTGCAACTCTGAGGGCTTCAATTGCTCCAATGCATTTTTCATCTGCTCTCAAATTAATCGAAGAACTTAAGCAAAGCGGTGCAAAAGGTATTTTCGGCCAAGTTTCCTCGCTGATATCATGTGATGCCAAATACGTGCTTGCAGTTGAGGCAGCAGCTGGTCAAAGACTTTCCTATATAGTGGTGGATACACCCTCTACTGCTCTCAAAGTTATAGAAAAACTCAAAGAAAGCAAAGCAGGCAGATGCACATTTATCCCATTAAGCCTGCCTCAAACTAAGCAGGAAGAGGTCCCTGCAAAGCAGGCTGGCCTGTTGGGGCGGCTGGCCGATTTCATCCAATATGACCCTTCATTTGAACCTGTGATAAATTATGTATTTGGAGATACCTTGCTTTTCGATAAGGCTGAAAACGCAAAGAAATTTGGCTACGGCAAATATCGTATGGTAACACTGGACGGTGAGCTCTTCGAGCGCTCTGGGACAATAAGCGGCGGCTTCACCAGGCCATCATACATGTCAAAGTCTGCCCTAGAGAAAGCAGAGGCGGAAGCAGAAGAGCTCAAGAAGCAAAAGGATGCACTATTTGCACGGCTTTATTCAATAAGGGAAGAAATGAGCTTGCTTCGCAAGCAGAAGGCAGAAGCAGAAATAAAGCTAAAGGGCATAGAAATTGAAATGAAAAACGCACAGGAAAAGAAGGAAAGCAAAAAGAAAATAGAAGCAGCAATTTTACAGACAGAATCTGAACTTAATTCCGCAGAAAAAGAGATCTCGCAGCACAAGCAAACCATAAAATCCATCGATGAAAAGATTGCTTTGCTAGCAAAACAGCATAGCTTGCTTAAGGCAACTTTGCAGCAAGAGCAGGAAAAAATCAAAAAAGAAGATTCTGAAGCAAACAAAAAACTGCGCGAGCTTCATTCGCTACGCTCCTCGCTTCAGGCTCAACTTCAAGCAAAAATGCAGGAGCGTGAAAAGGCCGCAAAGTCTGAAGCAGAGCTTCTTTCGCGAAAAGAAGAAACCAAAAAGCAGCTTTCAGAATGCCAAAATTCAATTGCACGCCTTGAGGCAGAAATACAAGAGAAAATGAAGCTGCTGAAAGAAATTGAGGCCAAGCTTTCCGAGATGAGTGCAGCAAATAGCAAACTGATGGCTAAGCTGAAGGAAATAGAGGACCAAGCTACAGAAATTGCACAGCAGGCAGGAAAACTAAAGGCCGAAATGGACAAAAAGTCAAAAGAATCTATGGAACTTGAAATCCGCAGGCAAACTATCGAGACTCGACTTGTAGATCTCAAAGCAGCGCTAGAGGAGTTTACAGGAATTCAAACAATTGATGCTTCACGCCAAGAACTGGAAGCCCTAATGAAAAAAAGCGAGGAAATAATGAACTCCTTGCCCTCGGTCAATCTTAAGGCACCGCAGCTATATGAGCAGAAAAAAGCAGAAATAGAGGAGATTAAGACCCGCGTGGCTTCACTTAATGCTGAAAAGAACGCAGTTTTCAGTATGATTGATGAAATAGAAGCAAAAAAGCGCTCGATTTTCCTTTCCACATTCGCATCAATAAATTCAAACTTCAAAAAGATTTTCTCCTACATTTTCAAAGGGGAGGGGTCCCTTATTTTGGAAAACACTACTAATCCATTCGAATCTGGACTTTACATAAAAGTCAGAGAGGGCAATCATGAGAAATACCTGGATTCAATGTCAGGTGGCGAAAAATCATTGCTTGCGCTTCTTTTTATCTTTTCAATCCAAATGTACAAGGCAGCTCCGTTTTACATACTTGATGAAGCGGATGCCGCTCTTGATAAAGAAAACTCAAAGAAGCTTGCCGAGCTTCTAAGGCAGCTTTCGTCAAATACCCAATTCATCGTAGTCACCCACAACGATACCCTGCTTTCTTATGCAGATGTTGTCCTCGGTGTCACGCGCACAGAAGAAGGCTCAAAAATTGTCGGGGTGCAGCTTACCTCTTCTGCCCAGGTTGCGCATTCAAAAAAAGCCTAACTACTCTTATCCTGCTTTTTCGATGCTGTAAGGAGAATAGCCATCAGAATAAACTCTTATTGTACCATCCTTATCTGTCCGCCATACCTTTATACCTTTGATTCTCAGTATTTCAAGTGTGGTTGGAGAAGGCAAGGAAGGGTTATCCTTTCCTGCAGAAATTATTACCTGCTGAGGCGGATTTTTCTCAAGAAGCAAAGGAGGCCAAGATCTTGCCTCGCCGTGCTTGAAATAAGTGGCAACTGGACAAAAAATATCTTCACCTAGCTTCGTCAGAGCGTTTTCGGTCTCTTGGATGGTTGAATGCAAAAGTAAGGCACAGAAATTATTAAACGAAACTTTCAATACTATAGAATCCACATCCGGATTGCCTTTTGATCGTTGTGGCTGAGGATTAAGCACTAAAATTTCCATCCCACTTACAGTGAGCCTATCCCCAGCCTGAGGATGCTTTATCACAATCCCACTCATTTTCGCATTTTCAAGAATCCTCTCGTAAGTATTATCCTGCTGCACAAGGGCAACACTGCTTGGGCTATATTGAACATTGTTTTCCCATATCTCCTCCACTTCAATCTCTTCTAAAAGGCGCTCTGCCCCTTCTATTGATTCAGGTGCTTTCCTACTTAATACAAGTACATGAATTTTCTCTATATTCATGCCCTTTAGAAAATCAACTACTTTGGGGTGGCCGGCATCTATTAGCATATAAAACTCTCCTTTATTTATTAGGACAGCATCTCCTCCTTCCGCATCTATTACATACATGTTCAGCGGCGAACCAGGCATATCATGAATCCTGAATGAGCCGTCATCTATCTTATCTGAAAGGTTCCGCAAAGGGAAAGAGGCAAAAGGGTCAGGCTTCTCTATAGGCTTTACGACTGTCTTGTTTTTTTTGATCTCTGGCATCTCAGCAGTCTGGTTGGTCTTGTTTTCCTGTTCTGACGGCTGAACAGACGTGGGCGAAGTCAAAGGCACCGTCGCCTCCTTTTTTTCTTCTGCAAAAGATATACATCCCGAAAGAAGCAAAGCCACCGCCAAAAGCAAGAAGGCCCAACCCATGATTTTCTTTCCGCTCTTCTTTTTTTAACGTTTTTCTCTTCAAAGCACTCCAAAGTAGCGCTTCTTCTCCCACGAAGTTACTTGTGCTTTGTATTCATCCCAGTCCTTTTTCTGTATTTTCAAAAGGTAGGTGCTGACATGTTCACCCAAAGCCTCAAGCAAAACTTTATTTGAAGCAAATTCTGCGCTTGCTTCTGCAAGAGATCCGGGGAGAGTTCCTATCCCAAGGCTTTTTCTTTTCTCTTCCTCATACCCATATACCCTCTCTTCGACTGGTGCTGGCGGTTGAAGATTACGTCTTATCCCATCCAACCCTGCTGCAAGCATTGCAGCAAAAGCAAGATATGGATTGCATGACGGGTCGGGGAATCTACATTCAATTCTTGCAGCTTTGTCCTTTCCTCTGAGGTTGCGCGGTATTCTTATGAGAGCTGAGCGATTTATCCTCCCCCAGCAAATGTACACCGGCGCTTCATAGCCTGGAACAAGCCTTTTGTAGGAATTTACTGTCGGATTGGTTATTGCAGTCAGCGAGCGGGCATGCTCCATAATCCCTGCGATGAAATTCATTGCAACTTTTGATAATCCGTACTCGTTTGAGCCATCAAAAAATGCATTTTCGCTCCCGCTCCACAAAGACTGATGCACATGCATGCCTGATCCATTTATTCCGAAAACAGGCTTAGGCATAAAAGAGGCGTAAAGCCCATATTTCTTTGCCAAAGTCTTGACAGCTGTTTTGTAAGTCATGACCGAATCTGCAATTTGAAGTGCACTGCCGTATTTAAAGCCTATTTCATGCTGCCCTTGTGCAACCTCATGATGTGATCGCTCTATGGTCATGCCCATCTTTTCAAGTGCAGGGACGATTTCTTGCTTCAGCTCAAATGCCTCATCTCTTGTTGCCAAATCAAAGTAACCTGCATGGTCGTGCACTTGCATTGCCTCTGGGTCGCCGTTTCCGTTTGAGTTTTTGAAAAGAAAGAATTCTAACTCAGGTCCAACTTTATATTCAAATCCCATTTTTGCAGCAGCTGCAAGCTGCTTTTTGAGCACCATCCGTGGGTCACCATCAAATGGGGTTTTTTCATCAAGATATACGTCGCATATAAGCCGTGCAGTTCGGTTTTGGCTCCAAGGTATTATTGCCCATGTGCTGCTGTCAGGGACAAGAAACATGTCCGATTCTGCAATTCTAGCAAAGCCTTCAATTGATGAGCCATCAAACCATATTCCTTCATCAAGAACATTCTCAAGGCGCTTTACGGTTATTTCGCACATTTTTGGCATTCCTGTAATATCCACAAACTCTAAATCAACAAATTTTACCTCATTTTTTTCTGCGTCGGAAAGTATTCTTTCCTTTTCTTCTTTTGGTATATCTGAAAGCATACTACACCTCCTTGCGCAGCTTGAATGCAAAAGCAGTATATAAATCTCTCTACCATTTTTTTAGAAATTTATACATAATATTTATAAATAAAGTATCATTTTGTTTAAAAATGATGAACATATATATACAATGGGTGTACAAATGTTGGATAAAATAGACAACGATATATTATCATTGCTTAAGGATAATTCTCGAATGTCTTTCCGCCAAATTGCAAAGAAACTGCGACTACACCCAACCACTGTTATCTCCCGCATTTCAAGGCTTGAAAAAACAGGGATAATTACTGGCTATAGCGTGCATCTTGACCTTTCGAAACTCGGCTACGAATTTATGGGGATGGTGCAAGTCAAAATCTCTAAAGGAAAATTGGTTGAAACTCAAGAGAAAATAAGCACAATGAAAGGTGTTATAGCCGTGTATGACGTAACCGGCGAGTATGACAGCGTTGTAATTGTAGCTGCAAAGACACGCGACTCATTTTCAAGCATCATCAAATCCTTCCTTCAGCTTCCCTACGTTGAGCACACAAACACGCAAGTTATTTTGAAAATTGTAAAGCCAAGTCATCACTTTGAAGCTCTCTAGTAGCATTTTTCAAAGTTTCTTGAAATCTTTGCAATTACAAGTTCACTTCTTGCTTGCTCCGTCTGCATCCTTACAACATCCTGCTTTTTCTTGAAGTTTGGAAGAAGAGAATTCGAAAAGCGGATGGTCTGAAGGTGCTCATGTATCTCACTCATCAATTCAAAATATCTCTCAGCCTCTTCAAGTTTCCCTTGCTTGAGCATTTCAAGCATTTCTCTCCTCAACTCACCTACAAAATCACACAGCCCAAGAAGATAAGACTCAAACGGCATCTTCAATTCTTTCCATGATGGAAGCCTCTTTTTTTGTACAGCTGCCAAAAGAAGCCTAGCCTCAGCAATTTCCTGATAAGGCTGCATAAGCAGATAATCGAATTTTTTTGTCCTTGCAAATTTTGCAATTTCCTTTTCAGCCTCTAATATATTCTTTTGTGCATCCTCAAGTTTTCTGGCGTGAATCAACCTAATTCCATTTGCACAATTCCTTACGATTTGCCTTATAGAACCAAGTATTTTGTCTTGCTCCCTTTCTTGCTTTGAAAGCTCATTTACGATATATTGCATGCTTTTTGCCAGTTCTTTTTTCTCTGCCTCCTCCATCATGCGTATTCAGCGAAATCAGGATTTAAAAATCTGCGCACAAAACCATTTGCATGAAGCAAACTGTAATTCTTTCGCTTGGCGGCTCACTTGTCAACCCCCGCCAGCCCGATATTCAGTATGTTAATTCACTAATTAGATTGCTTCGCTCGACCAAATATAATTTCGGCATCGTGGTTGGTGGCGGAAGGCTTGCAAGGAAATGGGCACAGGAAGCCCGCAAGAAAGGAGCGTCTGAGTTCGAGGCTGATGAGGCAGCTATTGATGCTACCAAGAAAAATGCCCAGCTTGTTATTGATGTAATAAAAAAAGATGTAAACAGAATCCCTTGCCCTGACTTTGAATCTGCGCGGCAACACGCAAAGAAACACAGGTTTGTTGTCATGGGGGGCACTATCCCAGGCATAACTACAGATAGTGACGCAGCCCTCCTTGCAGAGTGCTTGTATGCAAAAAGGCTAGTCAATCTTTCAAATATTGACGGAGTATATTCGGACAATCCCATCAAAAATCAAAAAGCAAAAAAGTATAAGCAAATGTCTTATCAACAGCTGATTCAGCTTGCAAGCAAGTATGATTTAAGGAAGGCAGGGACACATTTTGTATTTGATTTTCTTGCCTGCAAGCTGATTGCCAGAAGCAAGATAGAAACACACTTTGTCCATGGGAAAAACTTTTTGGATGTGCGAAAAGCCATAGAAGGCAAGCAGCACAGTGGAACCGTAATAAAGTAAGACTCATTTGTCCTTATCTACACTTATTTGACGCACTATTATTTCTGCTTCCTTTAAAAGCTTCAGGGGATGTTCTCCCAATGGATATTCTGCATTATAAACTACTTCTTTTATCCCAGCATTAATTATCATCTTCGTGCAAATCAAGCATGGCGAGAAGGTGCTGTAAAGGGTAGCCCCCTTTATAGAAATTCCATGATATGCTGCCTGCACTATCGCGTTTTCTTCCGCGTGCGAGCAGACGCATTCTTCAAGGCGCGTGCCTGAATCTGCAAACGAATTGCAGCGAGCACAGCCGCCCTCATCACAGTTTTTTATTCCGCGCGGAGTCCCATTGTATCCGGTAGAAATTATCCGCCTATCCTTTACAATTACAGCTGCAACATGCCTTTTTATGCAATTGCTTCTGCTTGCCACCACTTTTGCTATGCTCATGAAGTAAACATCCCAGTTAGGTCGCTGGTGCTTGAATTCTGAAGAGATTTCTGAAAGCACCATATCAACTGCATCATAAAGCTCTCGAAAGCCAGCATCGTTCACTATCTTCTTTGTTGCAAGCACAAACACTTCCGAAAGCTTCTGGCCAAATTCGTCAGGTGAATCAAGCTCAAGTCTGTCAATAAGTTGAAATGCCTCAAAAGAGCGAGGATCGCCTTCTCTGCGCCGCGCTTTCATTCTCTCAAATCTTTTTTCCTGCGAAGCAGTGACATAAATCAGCGTCATTCTGCCTGTAGCAAGTAGAGCCTTTGCCTCAGCCGGATTTCTTATCGAGTCAATTACATAGTTTCTGTCAGCTTGCAGCCTCTCAAGCACCCTCTTTGCAAGTATGTCCGGTCCAAAATTGCGCCTCATTTCATTTCCTTTGGCAATTAGTGCTTCCCGAGTGATTTTTTTGCCTTCTCTTGCAAGCTCTTCTCGTATTACGTCCGAAAGAGAGTAATAGTAAAATCCCTTTTTTACCAAGTAATCCGCAACAGTCCCTTTTCCTGCGCAGTTTTCGCCCGTAAGGCCTATAATGATTGCCATAATGCACCCCCTGCTAAATAATGTAAGAACCAATAAATAACGATGCCTTAGACCATCAGCTCAAGAAGCTTTTTCAGGTCCTCCAAATTTACTATCGGCTTTCCATATGCTTCTGTATCTTCGTCTATCCTTGGGCAAGCAGTATTAATATATGCGTCAAACGTTCTAAAATTTTCAAGTGCAGTGGGAGAAAATTCATTTGCAACGAGGATTGCTGCCTCTCTCCCTTTTTTTTCTATCAGTCTTTTTGCAAGCAGTGCGCCAGGAATATTTATCTGGCCGTTTTTGGTAGATAGAAGAATACCAAAAGTTTTTGCTTGTGAGGCAGCAAGAATTGCCCCAAGCTTTTTTTTCTTAAGTTTTTCAATTTCTTCTGTAATCTCATATGCATCATTTATGTGTGGATCAAGGCAAAATACCCTTGCACCACTCTCAATTCCAGTCGGGTGGAATTTCCCTCCACCAAAATAAATCACCGCATCTATTCCTTCTACTTCTGCAGCAGTAGTGTCGCATCCCAATATCTGTCCTGCATGCTTGACATGTTTTCTGCCTTTTTTTATTGTAACGGTCAACCCAAGTGCCCTCAGCTTTCTTCTTAGGGGGATGGCATTTTTCAAATGCTGGATGGGAAAAACGAGAGCAATCTTTTCTGCACCGGCTTGTCTGAGAAGCTCTGCAAGCTTTTTTATTGGGCTTTCCAGCCTTTTCCAGTCAACCTCAAAAAAATAAGGCCTATATTCTACTTTTATGCTGCCTTTCACTTTGCAAAATTCCGCATGCCCAAAATGAATTATTTTTTCTGCGCCTATATGCCTTGCTTCGTCTAGGCATAAATCGCATCCTCCAAAGCAGTGCGAAGCCGAGATGAATACCTCGTGGCCTTTGGAAGAAAGCTTTTTAGCCTCTTTCAAAGCTTCTGCTTTAAGCCCTTCAGGAAATTGCAACAAGATCCGCATTTAAGCTACCTTTTATCCACTCTTACAAGCTTTATAGTATAAATCAAACTTTTGCCTGCAAGCTCATGGTTAAAATCAACAATTGCCTTCCCATCTGAAATCTCAATCACAATTCCAGGGAGTCCTTCTGAGGAATACACAATCCCGCCAACTTTTGCATCTTCTGCATTTTCAAGAGAAGAAAGAGGGATTGTCTTCACCAAGCCTTCATCTCTCTCACCGTAGGCATCTTTTGGCTCTATTTTCACTGTCTTTACCTGCCCTTCTTTCATTCCAATGAGGGCCTCTTCAAAACCTTTTATCATCCACCCTTCACCTAGCCTGAATATCAGCTGCTCATAGTGTCTTTTGGGTAAACCAGCTTTCACCGCCTCAGCTTCAATGCTTGTATCAAATACTGTTCCGTTCTCAAACCTCCCTATATAATCAACATACACAATATCTCCCTTAAGCGCAGTTTGAGCCCCTGTAAGTACATCTTCCCTCATAATTTCAGTTGTCTGTGTAAGATTTTGACTTGAAGGCAAGCTTATGCATCCTTGAAAAAAGGCAAACACTGCCAGCCAGAAAAGCACCAAATTCATGTCTTATCCCTTGCGAGTTTTTCAAGGCGACGCAGCATTACTTTCATTTCAGCAGAGGCAACTATCCGCCTTGTCCTCTCAACTGCATCTGGGTTAACGGAAATTGATGTTATTCCATATTCCACCAGCTTTTCAGCAAACTCTGGATACACTGAAGGGGCTTGCCCACAAAGCGAAACTGTAACGTTTTTTTCTTTGCAGACACTTATTACTCTCTCAATTGCGCGGAGCACGGCCTCATTTCGCTCGTCGAATCCTTCTGCAAGGGTTGCATTGTCTCTATCAATCCCCAGTATGAGCTGAGTCAAATCGTTAGTGCCTATCGAAACTCCATCAATGCCCTCTTCACAAAATCTGTCAATAAGGAAGACTGTAGATGGCACTTCAACCATTATCCAAAGCTTGAAATCTCTAGTGTGGTGTATCTCGTGCTTTTTCAAAAGCTCTTTTATAGCTCGGATTTCCCCTATCCTCCTTACAAATGGCAGCATAAGCCACAGGTTTTTCATCCCAAACTCATCCCGCACCTTCTTTATTGCCTTCAACTCCAATGAGAAGACTTCTGGTTCAGATATGTACCTTGCGCACCCACGGTATCCCATCATCGGATTGGCTTCAATAGGCTCAAACTCTTGACCGCCATTAAGGTTTCTGTATTCGTTTGTTTTGAAATCAGTTGCACGATAAACTACTGGTCTTGGATAAAAGGCAGATGCAAAAGTTCGCAGATTTTCGGCAAGTTTGTCAATGAATTCTTGTTCTCTCCCCTCCTTTATCATCTTTTTTGGGTGGTCTCCTATTTCACTTATCATAAACTCTGCACGAAGCAAACCTACCCCGTCGCATGGCAACTTTGCCACTTTATCTGCAAGTTCCACCTCAGCCAAATTCACATAAATTTTTGTTCCAGTGACTGGCACAGATAAGCTGGTAGGCGATGCTTCCAAGCCCGTCTTTTCATGTGGTTCAGATTTTGCGCCAAGTTCTATATCACCTTCATATATCACGCCTCTTATCGCATCGACAGTCACAAATTGGCCCTCCTTCAGTACTTCGGTTGCATTCTTAGTGCCAACAATACAAGGTATTCCCATCTCCCTGGAAACAATTGCAGCATGGCAAGTCATACCGCCTGAATTTGTGACAATTGCTGCTGCTTTTTTCATCGCAGGCACAAAATCAGGGGTGGTCATCTCAGTAACCAGTACATCTCCTTTTTGCACCCTCCCGATTTCACCTGGACCAGAAAGGATGACCACCTTCCCTTTCCCTATCCCAGGAGACGCACCAAGGCCCTTGGCCAAAATTTTCTGTTCTTTTGCAAATTGCAACTCAAGTTTTTCTTTCTTTTCTGGTTGCTCTTTGAGAGTAGTTATCGGCCTTGCCTGCACAATGAATATCTTCCCCTCGGCAATAGCCCATTCTATATCTTGCGGCTTGCCGTAATGTTGCTCGATTTTTTTTGCCAGTTTTGCAAGCTCTATTATCTGAATGTCATTTATCTTTTGCTTTTCTTGCATTTCCTCTCGAATATCTACTTTGGCATTCTGGTCATTCACTTTAACAATCATCCAAGTCTGCCTGGAGATGCTTTTAGTTTTTATTTGAAGAGTTTGTTTGTCCACTACATATCTGTCCGGTGTGACAGCCCCTGAAACCACAATTTCGCCCAAGCCATATGCTGCCTCAATTGCAATCTCGTTTCTGTCTTGGCTTATTGGATCAACGCTGAACATAACGCCTGCTTTTTCAGACTGGACCATCAGCTGCACAACTGCAGCAAGACCTACTTTCAAATGGTCAAATTTATTTGCAGCGCGATAGTAAATTGAGCGTGGCTCGAACAAGCTGGCCCAGCATTCCTTTACCATCTGTACGCATTCTTCAGCGCCTTTCACATTGAGAAATGTAGACTGTTGCCCGGCAAAAGATGCTTCAGGAAGGTCTTCTGCAGTTGCTGAGCTGCGAACCGCAACATAGGGTTCTTTGCCCGGCTGAAGGCTACGGTAAGCATTTGCAATATCGTTCCGCAGTTGAGGCGGTATTTCCCCACCCAAAATCCTACTTTTTATCATCTCAGATGCTTTCCCAAGCTGTTGGCTGTTTTCAACATCAAGATCAGACGTGGCTTCCTTTATGACTTCATCTATTTTGTTGTGCTTGATAAAAGTGAAGTATGCAGCGGCAGTGACTACAAAACCATTTGGCACAGGCAAGCCTACCGAAACCATCTCTCCTAAGTTTGCTCCTTTACCTCCAACCTCTGCCAAATTTTCTTTTCTTATTTCTGAAAACCACATTATGTTTTTCATTTTGCCACCCCGTATTTGTGCTGCCCACAACTACCACTCGCTATAAGTATTAAAAGGTTATGAACTTCAAAAAACCAAGGGGCCCGTAACTCAGCTTGGCCTAGAGTGTCTGGCTTTTAAGCGCCAACGCTTGCTTCGGCAAGCGCTCAGGCCGGCTAAGGAAACCAGAAAGTCGTGGGTTCCGGAAGTTCCTTTAGGATTTCCGCCCAAAAATCCCACCGGGCCCGTTTTTCATAAGGGATGGCTATGCTGTCAAAACTTGCAGAGCTTTTCGTTGAAGCAGTAAAAAATACCTGCCAAGGCGAAATAGCAATACTTTTTTCTGGAGGTTTGGATAGCACTACTATTGCAACCGTTGCAAAGCGCTTCACTAATCCCCTTCTTGTGACAGCTGGTATCGAAGGAAGCCAGGATTTGGAGGCTGCAAAATCAATTGCAGCTCAGCTGCAGCTTCCTCACAAGGCAGTAGTTCTCTCAGAGGAAGAAATTGTGAAAGTCTATAAGAAGTGCTACAAAATAAGAAAAGGAAGCATGCTTGAAGTAGAGCTTATGGTGCCTATTTATTCTTGTTGCCGAGAAGCTGCTAGGGCAGGTAAGTGGAAGGTTCTTTCTGGCTCAGGTGCAGAGGAGCTTTTCATTGGTTATGATAGGTATTTCAAGTACAAAGGCGAAAAGCTTCAGAAGCTTTTAGAGCAGGAGCTAAGCACCCTGCCTTTACGCGACTGCCAAGCTCAAGATATGATAGCAAAACATTTTGGAATGTCTACCGCCTATCCTTTTCTTTATCCTCCATTCGTCGATGAAGTTCTAAAGACACCGCTTTCAGAAAGGCTAGGCACACTCGAAGATAAAAAGCCTCTGCTTCGCAAGATAGCCGCAGAGCTTGGGGTTCCACAAGCAGCAATTGAGCGGAAAAAGAAGGCAATGCAGTACGGGACAGGAGTCCACAAAATAATTCTAAAGCACATCAATCAAATAGAAGAAGAGCTTGCAATAAAAGAAGAGCTTAAACAAAGAAAAATAAAAAGATCCTAAGAGGCAGAATGCCTATTCTGGTTTTTTGCTCTTTGTATTATTTTTTTCGTCTTCTTGCTTTTTTGCCGTAGATGTTTGGCCTGCAAGCTCTTCTTCAAGCAATGCCCTTTGTAGAGGTCCCAAAGTCTTCACCTTTGGGGGTACGTTGTCATGAACCCCACTTTGAGCAACTTTTTTTGCAATCATCACAAACATACACCTCCTTTATACTAAATGTTTTTTCAGGCCCCTCAAGCCACTTGCCAGGCAACCCAAGGGGGAATCTAGCTAAAGCTAAAGAAGAAGCCAAAAGTAGAGAAAATGCATTTGGAACAGTTCAATTCGCAGTCCTGGCTCATTGTGTTTCTTTGTGTTGATAAACGTTTATAAATCTAATGCAAAACTTGCCTTTGTTTTTTCCTCCCAACCAAAAACAGATGCTCAAAATCATACGGCTCCAGCATTACTTCTTCTTGTATGCTTATCTCTTCTGATATTTTGTTTTTGAATTCTTCAAATATTTCATGAGGCTTTTTTGTCACATCAATCGATTGAGACTTTACTGCTACCATCGCCCATCCTCCATCTTTTAGCAGCATCCTGCTATTCTCAACCAATATTTTGTCTTGATCAGGCTGAGCAACGTCCTGATATATAACATCCACCTTTTTTCCTATCTGCACGGCGTAATCTTTCGGTTGCCTTGCATCTGCCATAATTGGAAGCATATTCTCCTTTTTTTCACACACACGCAAAAGCTTCAGCATTGGCCTTTGTGCAAATTCAATGCAATAAACCACTCCTTCTTTTCCTACGATATCTGAAACGTGCGACGCGGTTGTGCCGGTAGACGCCCCCAAATACAAAACAGCGCTTCCAGGTCGTATTGGCATATTTTTCAGGCCGTTGTGGATGGCAGCAGCCAGTTTGCTTCTGTATAAATCCCAAATTCGATATTCGGCCCCCCCTTCCTGCACAATTTTTTCTCCATAGACCTTAAATCCAACAGTCAAGTTTGCAGTAGCTATTTTGCCATCCACCACATATACTCCTGGAAATATCTGCTGGGCCATCTGATCACTGCGGGACCGGTGAGATTTGAACTCACGACCTTCACCTCTCTTCGCCGACAGGCATAGGAGAGTGCCGCTCTATCCAAACTGAGCTACGGTCCCATTCTCAACTTTTATCCAAATCCTCTTTAAACTTTATTGAAGTTATGTATGCGTGCATTCTAAAATTCCTTATTTGCTTTTACTTTTCGGTCTGCTTGGATTAAACTTCGCAGTTTTCCTTACAGCCTTTCTTGCCTCTCAAAACAATCCAGTTGCAAAAGACATGTACTTCATTTTTTCACCAACTTGCCATCAACTCACCAGCCGCTCGTTATGCCTTTTCAAGCATGATATTGATGGAAGCCTAAGTATAGGCGAGTGCCTTCCAGTAAGCACTTTCTCTCCCTCAAAAGCAGAAGTAGTTTTCTATCCTGATAAAACAGCATTTAAATTTCCGGTCTGCAGCCGAGATATGGCAATATATTTTTCCATGTTGTTGGCAACTTTGTTGCTACCGCTTTTCCAAAAAATAGAAAGCAGGCGCATTCCTCCACCAGTTATCCTTTTTTTGGCAGCCATTCCAATCGGCATTGATGGATTGGGACAGCTTTTCGCACTTTGGGAAAGCACCAATTTGGTCCGTATTGCAACAGGTGCGCTAATAGGTTTCGTCATGCCATTTTATATCTTGCCTATTGCAAATGCCTTGTTTGAATCTTTTGCACATTCTGTATTCAAAAACAAGAGGCTCTAATCAAAAATATGCTCAATTATTGCACCATAAGCAGGCCGAGATATAAACAACCCAAGAAGAGGACCAAGTACTGTAGCAGTTGCAAATCCGATTATTTCGACTAGGCCAGAAAGCAAAAGCAAAGGCAGCATTGCCACTACTGCAACAAGCACAGAGGTGCTAATAATTCCAAATGCTTTCTCTAGCTTTTTCCTCGCCTCTTCATCTTTTTTGAGCAACTCGTCTGTAACTATGATTTGTGCATCTACTGAGACTCCAATTACTGCAAGCATGCCTGCCATTGCAGAAAGGTCAATAGTAAATGAGCCCAATATAGCCATCATTATTATCAGTTCGGCGAGGCTAATTGTTATCATAGGCAAGATAATCCTCAAACGTCTGTATCTGATTGCAACCATGAGCGAAACTGCAACAAGAGCAACTGCAACTCCTATTAGGCTCAGCCTCAAAAACTCTTCGCCCAATGCCGCAGGCACTACAGTTTTGCTTCCAAGAGTGATTTGCACAGGTAATGCCCCTCCTTTGAGTAGAGATTCAAGTTCCTTCTCCTTCTTTCTGGCATCAGCTACCTTTTCGCTGTAAGTAGTGCCTTCTGCAAATCCTGTTATGCTATAGGCAAAGCTCGGTATCCCTTCAGTAACTCCTGTAACCAGCTTAGGCGCAGAAAGAAGCCCAACAGCTTTCCATTTGTTTACCGAATACTGCATAGTACTTTCTGCGCTATAAAATAACTGTGGAGTCATTTCTTCTTTGCTTTTTTCAATAATCTTGAAATCTTCTTCTTGGATGATCTTGATTAGGGCGCTGCCGTTTTCAATTATTACTTTGCTTTTGTTGTGCTGCGTAATTAAGCTTATATTTTGCATTACTTCGCTTTCTAAATAAACCGGTATATCGTCCCCTTCAAGCTTCATTGCATTCTTCAAGGCCTGCAAAGCCTGCTCTTTTTTTACAGGGGTCTGAGTAGGTACACCTTCGATCAACCTCGAATCATTTATCACGACTATTGCATTGGTGGGCCTGTCCAAAAACATGTAAAGAGAATAGCCTGCCTTGCCTTTGGCTGCGGCTGCAAATCTCTGCGCACCTGCCTGTGTGACAGTAAAACTTATGCCCCAATCAGCATCTCTCAAGCTTGCAGGTGGAAGCCGCACTATATTGTCAGTATAAATATCATCTCCTTTTATGGCAAGCTTTCCATCCACTATTCCCTGATAAACTCCTTGCTGAGAGATAAGAGATTCTATTTGGCTTACCAGCTGAGGACTGCTTTGCGGCACTTCCACATAAATTTCTGAATCCCCAATAGGTCTTACTTTGACTTCTGTCAAGCCAAATGCTGCAGAGCGCTTCTTTATTGTTGAAACAATCTCATCCATTGTAGTGCTATCTACGCTCCTTTCAAGAAGTATCGGTATCCTTACGCCCCCGGAAAAGTCAATTCCAAACTTTATTCCGTTGAATGCTATAGAGCACAATGAAAGCAACACAATTGCACTCAAGCCTGCAATCCTTACGTTGTCTTTTTTAAGCATTGTAACTGCTGCACCAATTACGAGAATGGAGAAAATATAGATCGGCACACCGTGAGGTCTGTCTAAAATCATGGCAGCGCATGCCAAAAGTGAAAATAAGACTATACCCACTACTTCTCTCGTCCTTGCCCCTGCAATTATTTGCTCTTTTGTTATCATATTTCACCCCTGGTCTGAAAAGAAAACGGCAGTTATCGGTCTTTTTTCTTCACCTCTACTACCTCCACTTTCAAGATAAGCAAGCACAATTACTGCATTCAAGAACCACGTAGCTATCAGGTCTCCAATCAAACCTGCAATTGCAACCGCAGAGATTTCAAAATATGTGTTGATGTGGGTAATCGAAGCCAAAGCAAATAGGCAGATAAAAGACAGCATCAGCGCAGCACTCATAGTTGCACCAGTCTTCATAGCCTCATATGCCCTTTCTCTGGGAGTCCCCTCGTGCCTCTTTATCACTCTCATAGTCAGAAGCACATCAGTGTCAAGAGAAAAGCCTATCAGCATCAAAAGGGCAGCAAATGAAGCTAATGTCAGCGGAATTCCAAAAAACCCCATCGCACCCATTGCAATAATCACGTCACACAAAGCCCCTATCAGCACAGCAGCAGAGGGAATTGCAGTTCTGAAGATCAGGAATACTATTATGCTAACAAGAATAGTAGAATACACTACCACGTTTATTGCCTTCTCCAAAAATTTTGCCGAAAGCGAAGACGAAATCTCTGTAAACTGGGCACTCTCATAAGGCACATTCTTTGAAAGGACCTGACTTATCCTTTCAGAGTAGCTGTCCAATATAAATCGATAAGTAGTGCTAACTGCCCTTTTTAGTTCATTAGCATTAGCATACTCAGATGCGTTTTGGCTCATGTTTGCAATCTCAAAGAGACGGTTTGCCTTTGCTTCAAGTTCTTTCCTTGCTTGAAGATATTTTTCTTGAGCCTCTGCGCTGTAGTTTGTTATCCCCAATTCAGCCTCAAGCCTTGCGACTCCCTCTATCCTTTCAAAGAATGCAGCTTTCAGCTCTTCCGCTTCAGTAAGGCGGTCATCTCTTTCAATTTCGACCTCCACTTTATAGCCTGCAGGATTTTTAAGTGATTTAACAGAGGCCACAGTATACCCTTCTTTCCTAAGTGTTTCGCTAAGCAACTCAGAATCTACTCCCTCCTTAGTCTGCATTGTGACTAATGTCCCGCCTTTGAAATCCACACCTTTTTTTATCTGTGGAATATAAAGCAAGGACACTGCAACAAGTATCAGCGGAACAATTGCAAGCAACTTATAGTTTCCTTTGTATAGGTTTGGCAATTCCATAGTATCAAATCCTTTCGAAGCGCCTTTTCCTTTTGCTTATATTATCTTTATTAAACCTCTCCCTATCTCTGCAAGGTCTGCCCCAAGCAGCGAGCTTGTCTGCCGGATGAATGTGAAGGTTATAGTGAGTGCAGCAAGAGGATAGAAAGTGGCCTGAAGAAAGATGATCCCTAGCATGCTGCTTAAGAATTCAATAATATTTCCCACTTCATTCATCTTGTTATTCAATTTGTAATAAGCCTCGAATTGCGCTGCTGGATTGGTAAAGCACGGTTCCTCTTCAGCAAGAAGTTGGATTGTTGGGGAGAGCTTTATGTTTTCAATCTGAGTACATGCGCCATGAAGAGAAGGCATGACTGCGACGATGGTTAAATAACTTACAGGAAAGACAAAAGCAAATCCCAATGCAAACGCGGTCACAAATGCCCCTATCCCCCGCGTGATTGGGATTGAGCGTAGAATAAGCCCGATCGGAAGAAAAGGATAAAGCATGGTATGCTGGGCAAAATTCAGCAAATAGTACTGAATATAATTGAATAAAATAAGGTAAATGAGGCTATTTGCTATATAATGGAAAAGTGAGACAAACCCACTCAGAGCAAATCCGCTTGCAATTGGTTCAAGACCAAGTATATCATAGCTTAATGTGCTCCATCCTTCAAACCAAAAGTTCAATGGGTAAATAATCCTGTAAATATTTGTCTGGCATTCAACGATGTTAAGTAGGTAAGCTTTCCCCAATTCCGCTGGCTGAATTACTGTGCCAGGCGGGATTTGAGGTATATGAAAGTTTCCAGAAGCAGCAGCCACCATAATCACTATAGGTCCTAGAATATGCGTGTTGACCAGCGCAATTGACCAAGCTATAGATATTATTAAAAATGTCACAAGAATCTGAACATATTCGCCCTTTACCCAAAGGTTTAGGCTTTGCAAGCCAAATGCATGCGAAACCATATGCAGTATGATAACTCCGAAAAGCGAAATAAACCCAACCAAAACAGAATAATATACCCAGTCTACCATATTCTATATCATCCTTGTAAGATTTGTAACATCTATCTCTTCTCCGAGTACGTGCGTTAAGCCTCTTGTAAGCTCAACCAAAACTATAAAGTTTATCACCGGCAAAACTACCGCCGCAATTACATAAGCTACTATTGGTTGTATTAAAAACAAAAATCCGCTTGTGACGTTCTCAACTAAAGCATTCCTTGTGCTTTCGGTTGCAGGATCGGCCGGGTCAAGATCGGATGGCGGTGGAAGCCTGTCCCCCTTGGGCAATTGATAATTGTTCTGGGAAGCCCTTTGATCAACTTGCTGAATCCCTGAGTTTAAATTGTTTTTTATTTCAATTACTTTATGCCACATTATGTAATCATTGAAAACCAGCATTAGTGGATAAAAGAAAAACAATGCAACAGTCAGACCTATCAATGCTCCGCCAAAAGGACGCGTAGGTTCAAAAGCTCTGAAAAATATCCCAAACGGATAAAGAAAATACAAGCCCGCAATTGCCAAGTACTCTACCATTCTCATTTGAAGCTGCAAAAGCAAAAATGAAGTAACATAGCCGCTCATTAAAAGAAACATCAAGCCGTTTATTTGCGAAAAGGACTGAAGAGGAGAATCGACAGACCCAACTCCAAGAGGATTTGAAGTCCAAGTGACATTTGTAATAAGATTGACATACTTTGTTACAAACAACATATAAGAAAATATCAAATAGCCAATTTCTTGAACATCTCCAAAATACCTTTCAATTATTTTTTCCATACTCATGCCTTGTGGATACCTTGAACTGTCAAGAAAGCTCATATCAAATGTGCAAAAACCATGTATCCAAACTATGCTAAAAACAATCACAGTAGCAGTCCCAAAAATCTGAAAAAGTTCAAACTTTGTCCATGCAATCAAGCTCTGGTTGCGTAAGAATTGAGAGAATATATATATCAACACCAAAATAAAAAGAGAGACAAACAAAGCAGTAAAGACAAGCGACAGCCACGTTTCCCCCAATATCCCAAACTTTGTTGGCACTACCGGCTGGCTTCCAGCAGCACCAATTGCATCACATATAACTTCCCCAAAACCCATCAAATCAACTTCTCAAGCGAAGTTAAATCTATTTCTGTGCCAAGTGCTTTGGCTATTTCTTTTGCAAGGGTAATCGTAATGAATATGTTAAATATAGGCAGCAAAATCGTAACTATGAATAGGAAATATGTAGTTTCATAAAGTGCCTGAATTGTAAATGAAGTTATCGGTATGCCAAAAAGTATAGCTATGAATTGAATATTCAAAAGCTTAGTTAGTGCATAGATTCCAATCCCAATTGCAACAGTTTTTGTAAGCGACCACACCCCCGCAGTCTCATTGGATGTAAGGGCATTTTTTACATTCAGCCAAGCTGTCCTCAGAAAAGTATTGTAGACGCACACTGCTCCAGTTGTAATTGGTATAGATCCACTGAGACTCATTGCAATGGGGCCATGATTTATTTTCTCTACAAGGAGCCTTCCTTGGACAGTGGAATCATCTCCATTGGATATGTATGGTCTTGCGTCATTCAAATCGGGCGGGGTTGCATCTCCTATGCAGCATATCGGACGATCTATGCAATTTATAGGGCCTCCACTAGATGTAGCTCCAAACTGAGTTTTGATTTCATTTTCTATCTGTTTTTTTATTACTTCTCCGGTTTGGATAAGCAGAAAAGGATAAATAAGGTAAAGCGCAAACCCAATGCCAATCAACGCATTTCCTCCCCCTCTCAATCCGAAAGAGCGCAAAAAGAAGCCAGCAGGTATCAACAGCTGCAAAACGCTGTCTTTTATGAAGCAAAGCACAAATTCGTGCGCAATCCAACTTACAATAGAAGTAGCAAGAAGCTGCAGTAGCAAACCCAACGTGTCATATATCGGCTTGAATATAGGCGCAAGCTGAAAAGTTAAGGAAATGCCCAGTGCTTTTTGAAAAGGCTTAAACTGAGGATTCACGTTAGTGTGAAGAGAAACCAGAGTAGTTGCACCCAAAATCATGCCAAAATCTGTAATTACTGTATTCCTAATTATTGTGGTATAAGCTCTTGCCGCATCTATGTTTTGCTCTGCATAAGGCTGAATTACAACCATCATGGCTGCAAAAATGCTGATTATCAAAGCATTCTCAAGAAAAGCCCACACTCCTTCCTTTGCAAAATTTCGTACTCTTTCCCCCAAAACCCCGCTCAGCATTATTACTACACTATTTATCACCACACCTACGCTGATTGCTACAAAGGCCAAAGCAAACCATCCCAAATCCTGTGATGGCGGGCGATTGCATGTCATTACCTTAAGAGTAGAATCAGAAAAAAGTGGGCTACCCCAATCCCAAGCAAATGCGGCGCCGATCAGCATCAAGAATGCAAATAAAATCATCATATCAGCCTTGAAAGTACCGAGATTTCAACATCTCCACCTATTAGTGGCGAGAAATATTTTATGGTTGCAAGTGTTGTCATAAGGCCAAGAAAGGGCACTATCAAATTAAATATCATCAAAGAAGCAAGTATTGCAATTGGACCTTTTGGTCCGAATAAGCTTGTCGGAGCGACACTACTGCTTATGAATTCAAAAAATCCAGTGTACCATTTCGTTCCCTCATAATTTTTCCAAGTATCAATAAATCCTGAGATGGTATCAATCATCTCTATCTTTTGCTGGGTAGAGCGCGAATCCTGACACAAATCTATCTGAACTTGATTTGAAGGATCAAAAGCCTCCTTTGCCTCTGCGGTTGTGCCAAAATCAACACTTCCGCTGCTCATAGGCAACGGAGTTCCTCCTTGCGCAGGGTTATCCTGATATGTGAATCCAAAATGCCTCCCCCCTGCTGCCCATCCAGCAGAATCCATAAACCCAAAGAGGATCGCATTTGCAATCACGTAAAACATCGGCAAGACTATATAGGAAGATAGGGCAAGAGAAATAAGGAGTCCGCCAAGCTTTCGCGTAAAGTATGGAATCCTGAGGACTAAGCCAATGGACATCATTACTGGAAAGAAAGCATACCATAAATAGTCAAAAACTATCTGCTGGACTCTTGCCAACATCATCAGTTTGATTGAAAGGTCAAAAATCGAAGAAAATATGTCCGCAACCAGAGATAATCCTGCAAACGGGGAGATGTTTAGATTCCCTTGCCTTTCGTCCAAAATTGAAGTCGAACTAAAAGCTATATTCCCAAGGAAAGCATAATTCCAATAGTTTTTCAATGAAGTGAATGCGGTCATCCTCGCAGTTTCGTAAAGTGTCTGCAAATAATCATTTGCAAGTTCAATATGGCACGCCCTCCTGCTTTTAATTTGGCAATTGGCTCCACTTGGGCAGCACACAGTATTAACATAGGTATTCCATGAGCCAGTTGTGTCATCGCTTATATAACTTAGATTCATTAACCATTCATCTACCACTGAGACAAGGGCTAACGCAAATATTAATATTATTAAAGAGAAAGCAGCTTGCCAAACTTCTTTTTTCACCCACACTCTCAGCTTTTCATCACCAGTAGCTGCAGCCGCAAAATACCCAATTGAAAGCAAAAATATCACAGTAGCAACTGCAATCCCTACAAGAGATTCCCACCCCCACACCCAAATACTCCTTCCTTGCAAAATGGCATAAGTTAAACTGGTCAAGGCAAAGCATATGAATATGAACTGTGCCAGTTTTTTCATTCCACTTCTACCCCAGCTTTTGTCCTATGAATTTTGTGAAGCTTTTGATAAAGGCTATAGTAATAGTAATTGAAAGAGCAGGTAAAAATAGTGCCTGCAGCAACAAATATGAGAACGACAAAAATGGATAGAAAAAAGTTTTCTCATAACTGTACAGTCCAAAATCAGTGGTTTCTGCTGTGAAATTAGGATATCTAGATTCCATATACTCATCTATATTCTGGATTGGTTGTTGGGAAAAGGTGTTAGTCAGCATGAAATTTACTACATACCGATGCATTACATAAGTATATGGGAACAATATGCCAAATCCTATTGCAGTTGCAATAAGGAAGGCGCTTGCATCTCTTAAAGGAGGAAATATTCTAGTCAGCACAGCCACCGGCAGTAAAAATGGCAAAAGAACTCCTCTTATTGCTTCAAGAATAATTTGCTGAGTCAGGAGGCTTGCTATAAATGGAATTGTTATCAAATAAAGGTAGCCAAACACTTTTTCTATCACCGCTGCAGAGGGAAACGATGGCAGGATTACTCCCCACGCGCCGGGTCCCCACCTCATAGACCAAGCTCCCCAATATTGATATCTTAACTCAGCTGCTTTGAAAAATACAGCTACTTTAAGACCTATATTTTGGCTAATGTCATTTAGATAGTCCCTTCCAATATCATACGGATCAGCACCAGCAAAAGCTTCTGTCATTTCAGCTGCAAAGCAGGTTGCCCCAAATAATACGATAAACAATATTGCTGATACAAACAACTGGTAAATCTCAATTGAAGTAAATGCCTCATACTCTGGCTTGCGGAAAAGTGAAGCACTCATGTAGGAAATTGCAAGAACCGAAATCATCGTAGCAAGTGCAAGACCAGCTGTAGCAAAAACCACGTTGTACAAAAAGCCAGGGTCCGCGCATAAGGCCATTTTTACACCAATTTGCTTATCCCAAAGACTCTTGGTTCACCGCCTATCAACAAAGCAAAATCCTTCATAAGTGTAAGTGTTATGATAATCTCATTAACCAAAAACAAAATCGTTACCATTGTAAAGTGCATCACATCTGTAACTACGACTTCTACCAGCTTCATAACTGCAATAGATGCTTTCTTTGGATGTGGGAATAGAAAAGCATCCCAGTCCCTCAAGATAAGTGCTCCTCTTCTCTTTATCTCTTCCCATGCCTCCTTTACTCTTTGTTCAGTTTTAGTCCACTGGCCAGAGCTTGCGCTTCCGCGAGCGTATATGTCAAGGAAGTTTTCTTCTTGTCTTCTTGCCTGCTGCTCAAGTATTCGATTTACTTCATCTGGGCTTTTGCCATAGCAGATAGAAAAGATAGAAGAATACTCTGAAAAGTCAGTGAGTGGGGAAGCACAAACCTTGGTTTGCGAAGATGGCTTATTTCTACAATTCAATGAGCAGCATTCTGAGTCAGTGTTACAAGGTTGATCATTTGTTAAGCACTTGGGCCCTCCTGGCTGGGGTTGAGGATTTGCAATCATCTCCCATATCTGCTGGTTTATCAATATAGTTATTGGATAAACAAAATAAGCAGCAAAAACCACCGCAATTATGGTAGATCCTGTTTTGCGAGTAAGCGGGAAAGCCCTCAAAACCAGACCAAAAGGCAAAAATACACTTAAAGCAGTCTCCTCAATAAAAGTTAGAAGTAGTTTCTGGGCCATCACGCTTGCTATGGTTGCACCCAATATATCTACAAGCGCGGTGTGCACGTCATTAAGGGGCACCATTGCTATCCAAGGAGCAAGCGACACATCAAGCTTCATGAATGGATAAAGTATGGGCAAAGAAAACCCAGTAGAAAGGGTTGAAAGTAAGCCTATCACAAATTCATTCAGCATTAATGCGTTGTAGCCTAAGATAAGCTTGTTGAGTATTACTCCTTCTGCCACTATCGGATAAAAGGAAAATATTAGCTGCGGACGGCACCCCAGAAAGTAGTCTGCTTGAGCATATGCCAAATTTCCATTCGACCACTTTCCATTTGTGAAGGGACCATGCTTCGCAGCCCACTCAGGGCAAACTCTATCAGGAGGCACCCCGTGAAGAATAAATCCCTCTGCGACTATATCAAATATCCCCCCAGGGGTTGCAAGCAAAAACGCAAGCAGAAGCACTATTGCACTCACAATCAGCTCAGAAGCTTCTCCCTTTGCAAAGGCTTTCAAGGGTGGGTTTGAAAAAAACTCCCCTGCCATAAAAGCAATAACTATTATGCTAATTGCCAATGCAAAAGCAAAGAATATGTACTCGTAAAATGGGGATTGCTGAATCGCCAAAGTAAGCATATACCCAAGCATATCTTTTCCCTTATTTTGTTAGGTGTTGATTACTTAAACTATTTGGTCGTTCTACAGGCACATATTTATATATTCTGAGAGGTACAAAAGCTTACTGATGCAGGCCAGTACCATCTACTACAGCAAAGTCCAACTCGTTTTTCTAACCTTACTTCTTTTCTCCACACTCTTATTTTCCTTTGAGACACTAAGCGAAGGCAAGTTTAAGACTATAATAGACTTACAGATGGAGAACAAAACAGTTATAGCAAAAATTTCATATATCAATCTCAGCTATTACAGCAAGCAGCTGCCTCAAAACTATCCTAATCTGGATAGTAGGCTCAATACGCTTCCACCAGAGTTTTTCAAGCCACCTACAAGACCGTATTCTGAGGAGTACTTCAGTTTTGAAAAGAAAAACCTCACCAACGCTTCGCTTTTTTTCACCTTGGTCTTAGGTTCTAGCGAATTTAAGTTTATTGATAAAAACGGACAAGAAATATGTTTTCCCGCGCCCAAGACCGACCAGACAGGAAGGACAAATTGCACTATTTCTTACTTTTTGAATGCATCCGGCCAGCCTCAATCCATTGATTCTCTGCCAAATTGCGCATTTGTCAAAGTCTCATTCAACGGCGCTTCAGAAGGAGGAGCAGAATACAAATCCAGTTTGCAGACGATTATGGTTTGCTCTACCTCCAGCCCAGCGCTTTCCAAGTTCGGCCTTGCTACAGCGCTTGTGCTTTCCTCAACCTCAAATTCATGGATATGTTTTCCTCTTATTCTGATCCTTTCTCTTCTTATAGCAGGAATGTATTATTCTGGCAGAAACCCGCTGTCGCTTTTTGATATAACTACCCCAAGACTTCCACAAGGCAAACACGCTAAGATGAAATCCAAGGCTTCTCCTCAGATGATGCGCTCGATTGCTCGCAAGTATCTTCAAATGCAACTTAGAGCAGAAAAGCATGCATCCAAGTTAGTTGCGTTGGCTGTCAAAGCAAGAGGCAAAGATGCAGGTTTGTCAAAAGTGGAAATCAGATCGCAGGTAAATGAAGCAAAGAAAAAAACCAAGCGCATCTTCAGCGACTTGAAGGAGGCGCTCAAGCAAAGCAAGGACAGAGGTCTTTCCGATGCCCAAATAGCCGATTTCCAAAGAAGGCTTGCAGCAATATTTGGAGACGCTCCTCAAGGCAGACGTGCATTTCAGGTTTGGAAAAAAAGCATTGAGACGACCTTACCGTTCATTCAGCTTTATAATGCAGCATACCAAGCATACAGTCTAACTGCAGCAGGACGAGGTAGCTCAGAGTCCTTGATCTCAAAGAAAATAGTTACTCCCTTGTTTAATACTCTCACGAAAAAAAGCGTAATGTTGGAAGAACTTAAAGGAATAAGAGCACTCGGGAAAATCCCAATTATAAAAGGCATCATCAATACTCCTACGAAGGCTCTTGATGCTACTGCTCAGCACCGCTCATCCCGTGTATCAGCTGTAAATTTCAGGAGAGAAATCCTTGGGGGAATATTTTACACTGTTTTAAACAGATTAAACATGTTAGACAAGGCAGGAGCGATAATAAAGGGATCTCCGATAGAAAAGCTGTTCAAATTTACCCATGGCTGGACATTCGACAAATTTGTCGCTAAACACGATTTATACTTCAAAAGATTCCGCGAGCTTTTTGACCCAGTAGAAAACATGCGTAACCTAACTATTACAACATACAACATTGCATATCAAGATGCACTCAGAGCACTTCAGTTTTCACTTGCAACTAAAGCCACAATGGGCGAAATCCTGCATCATATGCAGCAAGTGGCAAACGAGAAAAACTTGCAAGATAAAGATAAAAACATCTTGAAAGGTCTTTTAAAAAATCTTGAAAATGGACAGCACATATCAAATCGATTATTAAGAAGTATTTTGAATAAACTAGATCTTCCAGAATCAGAACGTAATTTCATCCTCAAAATAGTAAGCCTACAAGACAAGTGGAGCGAATTAGAGCGTAGGTTGGAGGCAATTCTGAATGCTAAGTTCAATACTCATGCAGACAGATTGATAGCTCTATACTCATTAATGAAAGAGTACAATCTTGACAAAATAAAAGGGAATGAATTAGATCTTTCTGATACTCTAAGAAAATGGAGAGATTATGAAGAAAGAGTCATTCGCGGCATTATGTTTGCAAGGCTTGAAGGAGGAACTTACAAACCAATTAGCTGGAATGACATACGAAATGATATAAAGAATGGAGTTTCTCCAGATGAACTTAGAAAGAAATACTTGGGCATTCTCAACAAAGACCATTACAACAACAAAATTACTGCCCTTCGCAACCACATACTGCTTTCCCAAAACCAAGAAGAGTTGATGAGAAGGACGGTTGGCGATTTGTTACAAATCCGCGATGAAATTAACCGCAGATTAGGAGGAGATCAAGCAAACACCTTTTCACTCCTACGCTCCATTTTCGTTGGAACTAATCCGACCGCAGAATTTCTTAATAGAAGGCTTAGAGAGCTTGGTGTTAATGTTCCTGTAAGGAGCCTTGACGAGTTCGAGATCTTCTTTTTTAGAGGAACTATGGCAGAGCAGATGCGTTCCAAGCTGGAAGAAGCAGCAAGGGCTAAAGGGCTAAATCTGTCTGCAGAAGAAATCTTGCGAAAGCTTTTGTCCGACGCACTTCAATTTCAGACTGCCTACAACGTGGCAAGTGTAAGAATAAATGACCTCATTTCAGGCAAGCCTGAAGACCGCAGGAAAGTTTTTTCGGACCCGTTGGGATATGATGCAGAAAGACGTGTGGCTCAAATGATTAGAGCACACGAGCAATTAGAGTATGCTTTTCAAAGAAAAGTTTTCAATTATACTTCTTATGATTTGAAGACTGAGACACTTTTCAACGTGCTTAGGGCATCTGACAGAGCCGCCGTATTCTTCGTATGGGGCACGCAGAGGGGAGGAACGAATGCCGAAATTGGAATGGGACTTCTGAATTCAGTAATCAGACAAAACTCAGAAGCAATCGGTATTCTGCGCGCCTTTTACAATAACCTCACAAATCCATCTAGCAAATTCTTTGATAAAAATTTTGCAAGCAAAGTGAGCGGCGATTTTGTTTCCAACTATGCAGCGCTTCTTGCAAGGGGTTACACTTTTACAGACATCAGAAATGGCGTAGGCCTTCTTTTAAGTGGGGATAAAAGAGGCAATCTTCCATTTGTAGAATACGATAGGAATATCCTTTCCAAACTCGGCTACTCAAGCGAGATCGTCAGAAAAGGCGAAGTTCGTGACCTTGCTCCTCTGCTTGCAAGACTGTCAGACTCATTTTACATAAACCTTCCTGCTGGTGTTGTGATTCTGACAAAAAACGTAGATTCTGCAGGAAGAACCAGCTGGCTTTACGGCTCTCCTCTCAGAAACAAGACTATTGCCTCACTTTATCAGCAAGCGGCTCAAGATCCAACTTATACAAGAACTTCAGAGCTATCCATGATGCTTGCAGGCTTTACCAAGAACGGAGAATATAATCCAAGTTTGCAATCCATCAAGGTTATCGCAGCAAAAGATCTGCAGGAGATGAAGAACAACCCAAACAATTTCTTTGGATACGTCTCTCCGATGGAAGGCTTCAAAAATAGAATACGGACAGGCCTGCATAAAATTGGAGAGCTTCTGGGTGAAATGTATTATGCAGGCACTAATCCGCGTGCAACCAAACTTGAGGGATGGTACACGGCTCAATATCAAATGCGTATGATTCTTGAGTCATATGAGAGCGCGATAAATACTTATATGACTCCCGGCAAAGGGCGCTATGACCCTTCAAACTATATTAAGGAAATGCGTGAAGAGGCGCAGAGTTCCAATAATAAAGTAAAGCTCTTAGTTGCGCAAACAATGGAAATGCTTAACAAAGGAAGTGGCACTCAGCTTGAAACGCTAAAAGCCACTTGGTATGGTTTTAGGCGAAACATCGCCTCCAAGATTGTGGCAGAAGTTGCAGAGGCAGAATCTGCCTTCTTTTCTGCCAAGCTAGAGCTACGCGCAATTGAAAAGCTGAGAAAAGAAGGCGCAATTACAGATGCAGAATATCGTAGCCTTCGATCAGAGGCGCTTTCTAAAATAGAAAGCTTCAAATCAGGATACAAAGAGCTAAGAGAAGAATACAAAGATTTCAATCAGTCTGCAAGGTATTGGGCAAGTAGTCACGACAATGTATATGGCACAAGTAGAAGCCTCTTCACAGCTTTCAGCCCACTTGCCTCTATTTTTTTTGACAGCAAGTTCGTTCAGGGTGCAAAATATGATTTCTACTGGATTACAGAATCAAGCGCAATGAGAGATCCTCGTACGGCTACAGGTGCAGGCTTCGGTCTTGATTATTCATTCTATGTCGGTTATCAAACTGGTCAGACAGTTTACGAGCGCTCAAGATTCTACATGACCAATGCATTGTGGGAAGAACAAAACCGTATCCCACTTATTTTATCATATGCAGTCCACAAGTGGTTTTATCCATCCGTAAGCCAAGCATTTCGTGACAGAAGTCACTATCCTTCATATCTTGAAATGGATGCAATATATCCAGGAAGAATGCATGATGACAGCAAAATAGGGAAGCACGATTTGTTTTTCCCAACCTTATTTGCTCCTCTGCGCAAGCATTACAGTTCAGATTTCTGGAGAACACGATTCCAAGCACTTCTTGACTATTCAGGAGCATCCTCGTTTATAGGGGCTTATCTTGACACAACACCAAAGGATTCATTTATTCGCACTATTGCAGAAAAGCTCTTCACTCCAAGTCCGCACTATTCTACTGAAGCAAGATTTATTCTTTCGCAAAGGACACTTGACCAATTCAAAAAGCTAGATGAAGCAATCGAAAAATTCAGTGAGGTAAGAGAAGCTTGGCACAAATACCTTGCTTCTGCAGAAGGTTCAGAAGAGCAGCGTGAGGCATTGGACGTGATTTCAAAATACGTTGAAATTCGTGACAGAAGGCCTTGGGGCGTTCAGCGTGCAGTTTCAGGTTCAGATATGGATGAAGACGGTTCCAGAAATCGTTTCATGAACCTTTATGTCGGCTTCCACCACAACATATGGAAGCCAGTAGTGCCAGGGATGATGGACTTGGATCCAATTACTGGCAAATGGCGTGCATTCCCGCAAATCGCCGCAGTAGTCGATCGCGCTGAGGAAGAAAGCAAGCTTGACAATTTGAGATACTTCAATATCGCCAGATTCGATGAGAAAAAAGGAATGGTAGTTTGGGAAGATCAGCTGCATACCCATGATGATGCTTCTAGAGAAGTCTATAAGCGTGAAAGCACAGCCCTTCTTCACTTGATAAAATACCAAAATGAAATGCTGGTTTACAGCTTGACAAACACACCATCTACTTTATTTATGTCACCAACTCTCCGCTTAGCCCAAGTAATGCTGGGCCATACTGTACTCTCACCAACTTACATCCCAGTTGTGAAAGTCAGTGACATATGGCCGTCAACAGTGCAAAAATGGCAGCGGTCTATCCAAATATTAAGAAACAATACGCAAGACTTGATAGACAGCGTCACATTCTTCATGAGAGAGAGAGAATATGATAGGCTTTCACGTGACGCGCTCGAAGAAGGGCTAGAAATATATAGCATATTAAGAAGAAGACGATCAACATGAGGCGGATTTTTTTCATTTTGGCATTTTTATTCCTTTTTGGCTGTACTTTCAATATTCCGCCAGAGGAAAAGTTCGTTGCGGCAGACTTAACTCTTGCAAGATTTTCCCCACAAAATGAAATGGTATGTCAGCCTCTTGATGATCCAAAACCTTGCTACTGCATGATATGTCAAAACAGAACAAGCTGGTCTGGCTTTTTCGAAAAAGTACGCTTTTTGTCTTCTTGGTTCGATTCGAACCTTTACAAAGGAAAGTGTGAATTTAGGCACTGCAACCTTTCAGATGTAGTGAGTTTGCTTGAGCAGGATAATAATGCACAACTTCGTTCCTTTATGTTAGGTGGCGGGCCAACCCATGCTGCAATCGACTTGGCAAATACTTACTGTAATTATTCCCTTCAATTTTCCACAAAATGGCTAGTAGGCACGCAAACTACTTTGCCACCAATTCCGAAGACAACACAGGCAAAGTGTTGGCTTGAGCGCAACATTTTGCCATTTTATGTTTATTTTACTGAAGGAAAAAACATAGACCCCAGTAGGACAGGAGAAATCGCAAGAGCGATGAATGGGACAGGTCCAGTTTTCATAACTACGGAAGCTTGGCTTAACCCATATGATTCCGCATCAATACAGCAAGTCAAGCAACAAATCGACCAGATAAAGACAAACTGTGACAACTGCCTTGTTGTCCTGATGTTGAATGGGACCACAGAAGAGCGAAAAGCACTTCTTAGGGAATTTTTCGGCACAGGGGATATAAAGACAGGTGCAGGCTTTAGTACATTTTATCACAAAGTTGATGTAGTTGGATTTGGATTTCTTGCAAATGATTATCCAACATGTAATCCTGTTGATGTAATTGGAGAGAATTTCCTTTTTTCACGTTTTGTCCTCAAGAATTACTCAAAGCCAACAATTTGGCTTTATGTTGGAGTTAGCAAGGGCAACAACAGCATCAATAGTTGCACCTGGACAGATTCACAAATTAATCTTTTCTATCAGCAGCTTTTTGCAAGCACTCAAGCGATGGCAAGCTCAGGAGTAATTGGTGTTGGTTTTTATGAGTTTTCAGATTACTCTGGTCCTATCCCGTGCAACAAAAGAACTAAAGGTTGCGAATTTGGCTTTTTGGATGTCTTTGGCAACCAAAAGCACCCTGCACTAAATAGCTGGTCTTCTCTATGTCAATTTTTTGGAACAGAGCAGTTCAGAAGCCCACTTATTTTCTCACGAAACGGATACGGGTCTGTTTGCGACCCTGCACAGCTTCAAAATAATAAGATGTTCCGTGCAATTTCTCTTGAAATAAACAATCCAAAGCAACCTCCCTCTTATTCACTTGTAACCCCCGCGCCAAAGCAAAAATATATGAAATGTGCTGATATTTGCGTTTCAGATGTTCCGCTGAAAGACTGGATAATTTTTGACGATACTGGCAAGCAATTCGATTCTTCACATTGTGATTTATACCCCTTCATAGACGAGGAAGCAGATAAAAAAGAAATAAGCGCTCTATTTTTCAGGGCAATAATCGAGCAGGAGAGTAATTATGACCAATTTGCTGTCTCATGCATCGCAAAAGATTCACCCAACTGCAACAAAGATAATCTCACCGTTGCCGAAATCTGTCGTCTTTCGGGATTGCCAGACAACTGTGGCCGAGTCCCAGGCAAGTACTGGAATGATGCTCAAATCCATAGCGAATGCCCTCCGGGCATGAAGCCTTGCGCATTTGGTCTTGCTCAATGCATTGCTTACCCAGGGGCATATTATGCAAACAACAACATTCTCCCCCCTCCTGAGATTAGAAATTGCGGAAAGAGCACATCAGGAAAAGATTACAATCCTTTTGACCCGCAAGATAGCATCTGCTGCGGCACTTCTCTTTTCAAGTATATGCTTGATTCACACTCTTCAACTGGAAGAGCCTTTGTGGATAAGTACTGGCACCAGCTTACTGAATGCCAAGGTGGAATAAAAGACGAGAAGGGCTGGCTTGCTTATTTGCTTGCTGCTGAAACCTATTACGGCTACTTGCCACCAAGCATCTCCTCATTCACCTCTCAGAGAGATTCTAATGGCCACTGCACAGGGATTCAGCATTATGTTGACTATATGCGTTCAGTTGGGCATAGATATTCGATGGATGTAATGTCACGCTATCTTGATGCAATACAAAAGTGTGGCGCAGAATGCCCAGGCAAAGATCAACAAAATATTGTGCAGCAACCGTAACGAATTTACTCTGTTTTTAGGCTTTCCCTTGCCCGTTCAAGCTCAATTGCTTGCTTTGCTCGCATAATGTCCTTTGGGAAGTGCCTACCGCGCATCATGAAGTTGCGCTCGTATGTCTTTGCCTCAAATTTTGATGCGATTATCTCTGCTCCAGATTCGATGTCAAATTCTTTGCAAGAAAAGATGTCCACACTTGCAAAGTTTTTCTCTGGGAACGTATGGATGCTGATGTGGGACTCTGCAATCAATACGATGCCCGACACCCCCCAATCCTCGGGCTTCACGCCACTGTATGTGAATGTATACGGCGGCATGATTTTGGTCATTCCAATCATATCAGGGAACTCATTCAAAAAATTGTAAATGAAATTTACATCCTTCAGCTTCTTCTTGTTGCATCCATACATGTCCAGTGTCAAATGCGGTCCAAACATTTATGTAGTCCTCCCCTCCCCCCGTCAAAAGGCAAAAGCCTCCAATAGGGGAAACGTGGTTTTTATGTGATACAATACTATATTTAAACTTTTCTATTTTTTGGAAAAAAAAAGCGTTTTTAATCTATTTTAATCGAAAAATGAGCTTTTATAACACTTTTTTTTAAAAAAACAAATCTAATATCGCTTTTATTTAAATTAAATCAGCTAATAACATCTTTAAATGATTTAAATTTATTTTTCCTCTTTTTTTCAAAAATCAGCGGGTTAATTTCGATTTTGGCGGCTTTTTGGCATCTTATATCTTATTTTTTTTGTTCAACGTCGTGAAAATTTTTTGTTTCATTTGCAACTTTTTGTTTCTGCATTTTTCTTTCCACCCCTTTTAAAGTCCCAAATACGCCCGTCGGCTCAATTCTTGCAGATTCACCTTCGTATTCTGCAAAACAGGCCATACAAAAAATTGCTTCGTGTAGCTTGCTTCGCTGACATCTCAAAATGCCCTCACCATTCCCATATTTTACAAGCTTTAGGCCCACCGCGCCAATTCCAAGCTCTCCGAAAAAAGACAAAAAATGCTGGTAAATTGCCTTTTTTGCAACATCCTCCTGCGGTGTCGTTCCCCCTACAGAAATCCTAAAGCCAATATATCTTTTTTTGAACGCTTGCAAAATTTTCATTCTTTCTCACCGACCAGTATGCGGGCAAGCTTTTTTGAAAAATCAATCTCATGCTGCGTCATTCCCAAAACCATCATAAAAGATTCTAGCTCCTTTTCATTTCTCAGCATATGTTGGCTTTGAGCAAGGGTCCCAAAAATAGCACCACATCCTATTTTTTTGCACAGCTGGATTGCAAGTCTCATTTTCGAAATTAGAATCCCTCTCTGAAATCCCTTGTGCTTGATTACATCTGAAAATGAAAATATTATCGCTCCCTCCAGTTTTGCAAGATTTTTCAGTTCTCCCTCATCAAATTCATAACTTTCATTGTAAAAAATGCAATTTTTTTGCGCTCTTTTTTCAGTTGTAAAGTTTTTCAGATTTCTTACATTTACGAGCTTTTCGATTCCTGGCAGTGGCTGCAGACCGTCTGCCAATACAAAATCCAGCATCCACCTCACTTTCTAAAGGTTCCTTCCTTTTCTTCCTGCAGATGTCAGACCCCTAAAGGCCCTTCCTCGCCTCATTTCAGGCAGCACTCTCCTTTCGACCAGAATCACTTCAAAATACTTCTTAGTCCCATCTTGCCCTACCCAATAAGAATTCAGCACTTCGCAATTTGAAAATTTCCTTGCAGCCTTTTCCTCTGCAATGCGCTGCAGCGACTTTCCAGGAGAAAGGTATGCAACATTTTTTGCAGGTTTTCTTCCACCCCTTGGATGCCTTCTTTTTCTTGAGCCCCTACCAACTGCAACCCTTGCCATAATATATCCTTCCTTTGCCTTGTAACCAAGAGATCTTGCGCGAGCAAGATTGGTAGGTTTTTCAATCCTTACTACTGTCCCCTCCTTTCTCCACTGCTGCAGCCGTTTTCTGTAGGCTTCTGACCTCGTTTTGTATTCATGCTGGAAAGCTTCCTGTATGTACTTATACATTCCCACAAAATCACCGTACTGCTTCGGTTCGGGCAGCAACCCCCACATCCCAAAGCATCAGCTTTCTGTGCAAAATCTATAATAAACCTTGCCTTTTTTGTACAACAAAATGCCTTTCTTTGTAGATTACTGCATCACCGCTTGAAAAGCGCTCGCCTATCTTCAACCGAATGCTCCCTCCAGAATCTTGCTGATAAGAACCTACCAAAACTACTTCTCCTTTTGCTGCCTTCATTACGTATGGCTCAAGGCCAGGGGCAAGATCTGCAAATGCGTATTTTACTGCTTCGGTAAGTGACATGCTTACATCGCCTTTTTCTCCCAAGAAAGCCAGGCGTTTGAAATCCAGCACAATTTTTCCTTCCTTTTGTTTTTCCATCATCTCATGTATCTTTATGCGCATTTGGGCAATCGGTTTTCGAAGCCTTTGTTTTGTAAGTTCAACCACTGCCTTCACAACTTTCGCCTTAATTTTTGCAAGCTTGGCCCTAGCTTTTTGAAGTCTCCGGCGGTGTTCCTTTTTTGGGGCTGCTAATGCCGAATACAGCCTATCCAACTTGGCTTTGCAAATCTGCGCATCCTTTTCAAATTTTTCAAGTAGAGTATCAACACCTATTACTTCTCCTTCGGCACTTTCTTTCCTTGCCTTTTCCAAATACCCTTTCAGCCTTTCAATTTTTCTTTTGCTCTCCTCAAATTCCTCAGCCCATTCTTCGGCTATTTCGTGTGCAGAGGCGCATATGGCCAAATCATGCACCAAATCAATCTCTTCATCTATTTTATCAGCAACAACTGTTATCTCATTCAGATGCAAGTCATTTTCTATTCCTTGCTTGAAGTTAATTCGCCTCAACTGCTCCTCTATGTTTTCAATTTTTGAGTAGAACTCAGGAGCCTTTTGCGATAAATAAACAAATTGCTCAAGTGCAGAGTCCGCCATTCTTTCAAGAAGTTCAAGCTCATTACTGCACTCTTCTATCCTGTTTCCTTTCGCCGCCACTGGCATGCACTTTTTGTAGAAGTCGATATTTATTAAGTTTTAGCCTTTTACCACACCAATCGGGACTAAGCGGGCAACAATGTCGCTCAGGCCGGCAGCCTGAACCGAGGACACCACTTCGTCAACATTTTTGTATGCTCCTGGCGCCTCCTCAGCAAGTAATTCAAACTCTGTTGCTTTTACCATGATGCCTCTTTGCATAAGATTATTTTGTATCTCCTTTCCGCTCCAAGTTTTGATTGCTTTACTTCTACTCATTGCTCTGCCTGCACCGTGGCACGATGAGCCCCAAGAATTTTCCATAGCACCTTTTTTGCCTACAAGCACATAAGATGCAGTCCCCATGCTTCCAGGAATCAAGACCGGCTGACCTATCTCTCTATAGTATGCAGGCAACTCTCCTCTTCCGGCAGCAAATGCCCTGGTGGCACCTTTCCTGTGCACACAAAGTCTTTTTCTTTTGCCTTCAACTTCGTGCTCTTCAAATTTTGCTATGTTGTGGCAAACATCATATATGAGAGGCATTTGCTCACCCGTGCCATTCCCAAACACCTCGTCAAAAGTTTGCCTCACCCAGTGCATCATCACATGCCTGTTGCAAAATGCATAATTTACAGCGCAATACATAGCTTTGATATATTTTTCTGCCTCAGGTGAATTTATAGGAGCGCAACAAAGCTCAGGATCTGGAAGCTCTATGCCATATTTTCTTGAAGCAGCAATCATTTGCCTTAAATAGTCGTCGCACACTTGGTGCCCAAATCCTCTCGATCCGCAATGTATCATTACAACAACATGCCCAGCCTCAAGACCAAATTTTTTTGCAACTTCTGGCTGGAAGATTTGCTGGACTTCTTGAAGCTCAACAAAATGGTTCCCTGCCCCTACCGTGCCAAATTGCGGCAGCCCCCTGCTTTTTGCCTTTTCAGAAACAGCCGAAGGATCAGCACCCTCCATCCTTCCGTTTTCTTCTGTTCTTTCTTTGTCTTTGTTTGTTCCAAATCCATTGCGTATTGCCCAGTCCACTCCTTCAACTACAGCCTCCTCAAGCTCCTGAACTTTTAATCTCAACTTGCCTTTTGACCCAACACCAGACGGGACATTCTTGAAAAGCAGGTCAATCAGTTGTTTCTTTTTTTCCTCAACTTCCTTTCTTGTCAGAGGAGTGGCAATCAGTCTAACCCCACAGTTTATATCATAGCCCAC
>JAWAEW010000007.1:0-51843 GCA_038891035.1 Candidatus Anstonellaceae archaeon | reverse complement strand
TGTCGAGTTAAAAAAGATTGCTACAATTCTGAATCAATTTACGATATCGTTATGTTTGAATAAAAAAGATAAACTTAACGCGTACGTTGAGGATATTTTCTTCAGAGATCAATTCACAACTTTATTGAAACCCAAGGAAGAGCAAATAACTTTATTGAAAATCAAGGAAGAGCAAATAAATAAGATATACTCTCGTGAAAAAGGTTTACTTATTAATGAACTTAATGAAAGCGAAGATAAAAGCGAAGACGCAATCATTTTTTAGATAATTATGGAAAAAATCACGCCCGAAACACTTGAAAGGATTCTTGAAAGCCGAATTCACTTAGTAGAGAGCTATTTCTTTTGCCACAGACAATTTTTTCTGAATCTTAATGGAATCTACAATCGCAGGCATCGCCTTCTTCAGCTTGGCAGAGTTTTGCATCAGAAAAGAAGCAATGTGAAAGAAGAACCAGTCAAAGTGGATTTTATTGATTGGGAGGGAGGTAAAA
This sequence comes from Candidatus Anstonellaceae archaeon, assembly GCA_038891035.1. Classification (GTDB taxonomy): domain Archaea; phylum Micrarchaeota; class Micrarchaeia; order Anstonellales; family Anstonellaceae; genus UBA10161. The sequence continues at coordinate 51,349 of JAWAEW010000007.1, read as the reverse complement.
TTATCGAATTCAAGAAACGTGAAATTAGTCTCTCATCTGAGGTGCAAGCGTATCTCTACTTAAAACGTTTGAATTTTTATGGTAAAAAAATCAAATATGCAATAGTTAGATCTATAGAAAAGAGAGAGTCAAAGATCATTTTTTTTCCAGACGAAACTTATGAAAAATACTTGCGCGATATGTCAAATGATATATGTTCTACAACTAAAATTCCAGATAGAAAACAAAAGAGAAGCCAGTGCATCAACTGTTCACTTTTCGAATATTGTTGGGTGGATTAATGCGAGATATTTACATTACTAAAAGTGGTTGCTTGAAACAGAATGAAAATACACTTCTTTTTGAAACCGAAAAAGATTCTATCAGAATACCGGTAAAAGAGGTTTCGTCAATTCACATTCTTAATGAAATGCAACTCAGCACAAGATTGCTTCAATTTCTTTCCAAAAACCACATTCCTGTATATTTCTACAATTACTATGGTAGTTTTGTAGGTTGTTTTTCACCTAGAGAGGAATATCCAAGTGGAAAAGTAATTGTAAATCAAGTTCTTCACTATCATTCCCCATTACTTCGGCTTCAAATTGCGCGTCAGATGGTCGAAGCCGCTATCCACAACATCAGAAAAACATTGATGCAATATGGTATAGAATCTGCACGAATAGACTCAATTATAGAAAAATGTGCCTATGCCTCCTCAATTGAAAGTTTGATGGGTCTTGAAGGAAATGCGCGAGAAGAATACTATTCAAAATTCAATACAATTCTCAAGAATGAATATTTCAACTTCAATATCCGGGAATTCGATCCACCATCAAATCGAATTAATGCTCTAATAAGTTTTGGCAATTCGCTTTTATACAATACAGTATTGAGCCAGATTTTCAGAACGCCACTTGATCCAAGAATAAGCTTTGTTCATGAACCTTTTGAACGTCGCTATTCTTTGAATTTGGATTTGGCAGATATTTTTAAGCCTCTCATAGTCGACCGCGTAATTTTTACAATGATAAATAAAAATATGTTTTCTACCGATGACTTTCGGGTAGAGACCGACTATTGTTTCCTAAATGATGCTGGGCGCAAGAAATTCATTCAAACTTATGATGAGAAGCTCAAACAAACAATTAAACATCCTACTCTCAAAAGAAGCGTCTCATACCGTCATCTAATAAGAATAGAATGTTATAAACTTGTAAAACATCTTCTTGAAGAGAAAACTTATCAGTCATTTAGAATTTATTGGTGAATTTCATATGTATGTAATTTTAGTCTATGATATTGAGGAAAAACGTGTTGGAAAAGCACTAAAACTTTGTCGTCAATACCTCATCCACATCCAAAACAGTGTTTTTGAAGGAGGGATTTGTGAAGCAAACCTTGTCGAGCTAAAAAGCAAGTTGCAAGAATTGATAGAGGGGACGGATTCTGTTATTATTTTTTGTTTTGATTCTTTTAATCCTAAGTACATATCAAAAGAAATTCTTGGATTTGAAAAGCGAAGCACGAGCAATATTATCTGAATCTAACTTAGCGGATCTTCTCGTTTTTCTACCTTCGAAGAGATTTTTGTTCTAATCAGCTGAAAAATATTATCCTTATTTAAAAGCCTATCTGATAAATCATGTTTAGTAAAATTTTTGTTTGACTAGATCTCTGGGGGTCTCGAATTAACCATTGTGGTATTGAAATATTTCTGGGTGCGGGAATATTGTCTCTTCTGGACAGGTCTCGAATTAACCATTGTGGTATTGAAATTAATAACGAACGAATTTTTTGCTCAGGGTGAATCAGGTCTCGAATTAACCATTGTGGTATTGAAATCTTTATTGGAACAGAACTGCAAAATAACTATTCTAGTCTCGAATTAACCATTGTGGTATTGAAATGTGTAGCTTTCGGTACACCTTGCTACCCCCCCACTGTCTCGAATTAACCATTGTGGTATTGAAATGTGTCAGCAGTTGCATTTTCGCTTAATCATATCATGTCTCGAATTAACCATTGTGGTATTGAAATTTGAATTCACTGAGGACAACAAGGGAGACACTCGGGTCTCGAATTAACCATTGTGGTATTGAAATTCTATTATGGCCTCTATTCCACCAGATAGTTTCATGTCTCGAATTAACCATTGTGGTATTGAAATGAGGAACACCTTAATGTCGCTCTTCCCATCCCAAAAGTCTCGAATTAACCATTGTGGTATTGAAATAAGAAGCAAAAGCAGGCGCATATGAATTAGATTTCGTCTCGAATTAACCATTGTGGTATTGAAATAACATGCGGTCAAGTCCCCATCGACGTTCGTATTCTGGTCTCGAATTAACCATTGTGGTATTGAAATAGGCCATGCAAACGAAATATCAGGCTTCCCCAACTCGTCTCGAATTAACCATTGTGGTATTGAAATTACATATCGAAGACAACAGTCTCTCGACCGTCTTTGTCTCGAATTAACCATTGTGGTATTGAAATCAAATGAGTAGCTTGCCAGAGTCTATGTCTTCATGTCTCGAATTAACCATTGTGGTATTGAAATACGAATACCCATGACGAAACATTTTTCGTGTTTCCAGTCTCGAATTAACCATTGTGGTATTGAAATACGTCGAATGTAAGCTCTGTTGTATTGTCAATATGTCTCGAATTAACCATTGTGGTATTGAAATGTTCGTTCTGGGCGAACCAGTATGAAAGAAACGGGTCTCGAATTAACCATTGTGGTATTGAAATCCATCAGGCTGTAGTTTGCATCTCCCATCTTCACGTCTCGAATTAACCATTGTGGTATTGAAATGTCTCGTCTTTCTCTGATGCCTGTGATATCCCCCCGGTCTCGAATTAACCATTGTGGTATTGAAATCATAGGAAGTTTGAGACTGCTTGGCTTTGAACAGAGTCTCGAATTAACCATTGTGGTATTGAAATATGCACGCCGATGCTGTTTAATACCATATACGCGGTCTCGAATTAACCATTGTGGTATTGAAATTATTGAATCCCAACAACTATTTTGCTGAGGCGGTAGGTCTCGAATTAACCATTGTGGTATTGAAATGAAACAACAACATAACAACTGCAGGGCATCATGGAGTCTCGAATTAACCATTGTGGTATTGAAATCGTTGTGTGCGCCAGTTTTCTTGTCGCTGTTGTTGTCTCGAATTAACCATTGTGGTATTGAAATTCTTATCTTACCTCCGCCCAAACGGCCTCTACGCGTCTCGAATTAACCATTGTGGTATTGAAATTTTCCATACACTTCCCTCCTAACCTATTGGTTAGCGTCTCGAATTAACCATTGTGGTATTGAAATGCAAGTTTGTGCTTCTTTACTAAAGATGAAATAATACACAAAATGAAACTAAACTCACCAAAAAAAGAGAAAAAATGCTCCCAACGGGATTTGAACCCGTGTTACCGGCTTTCTTCCAGCAGTGTTGAAAGGCCAGCGTCCTTGACCGGGCTGAACGATGGGAGCTGTTTTTTTGTTTTGGCAATAAGTTAAAAATCCTGTCTCTCAATTGGTTGCATGGAACTTGAATTGAGCCATTTTTTGCATTCCTTCATAATACTTTTCATCATAATGGACCCGTTTTCCTCTGTGCCGGTCTTTTTTGCTCTTACAAGGAAGTTCAGCAAACACAAAAGGCAGGAGGCGGCCATGATTGCCGCATTGGTTGCAGCCTGCGTTTCGCTTTCATTTCTTCTCATTGGTCCATTCATACTGGATTTGATGCAAATAAGGTTGGAGTCTTTTCAAATAGCAGGCGGGCTTCTTATGCTTCTGATTGCAATTTCTTTTGCGCTAGGAATCGATTTTGGCAAAAGGCAAAACACTCCTGTTGAGGCGGTTGTAATTGGCGTCCCAATGCTTGCAGGGCCAGGAGTAATCCTTACTTCACTTCTGCTTTCGAATTCTGTGGGCCTGCTTCCCGTAGTTTTTGCTCTTGTTGCAACTTGCAGCGCAAGTTTTCTTATCCTTTATTTTTCCGAGTTTTTGCAATCAGCTTTTGGTGAAAAAGGATTGGAAATACTTTCCAGAGTGATGGGAATCCTCCTTGCAGCATTTGCAGTAGAATACATAAGAAAAGGTCTTGGGATTTAAGTGCCTGCAAGCATCCTCAAACCGTCGCGGATGCCAGGGGCAAACCCCATCACTGCCACTACTGCAAGCACAAAGGCCTTCTCATTTGAGTCCATTGATTCCTTATGCAAAGTATGCACCACTAACGCTGCAAGCAAAACCTTGACAGCCAAAAAAAGCAAGAACCCAAAAGGAGTTGCAGTGCCTATCGCTGAAGAAAGCACATGCTGCTCAAAATATCTCTTACCTGTATATTCTGCAAATATATCTATCACAACAAAAGTAGTGGCACCATCTACAGCCTGTCCAAAAATCGCAAGCCTTTCCTGCAGCAGAAGCTTTCTTTTGAAAAGCCAAAAAATAGCAAACGAGGAGGCAGAAGCAACCAGAAGCGCAAGAATGAAATATTCCCAGTATTTTGCAAATGGCAAGAAAAGCAGGATACAGACACTCCAAGCAGTTATGCCAAAATAGCCAGCAAGCCTTATGTTCCCAAGCATTCTTGCACTCCACAAGCTTGTAAGGAAAACCAACGCAATAACCAAATATATGCCCGGAGTTACTGTCAAATAGCCATATGCAAATATTTTTTGGGTGGCTTGGAAAATCAACCCAAATATTCCTTCTTTGGCTGCTGCCTGTGCAAGCGCGCCAAAGTCAGCAAGGTCTGTTAGCACTCTGCAAGTTGAGCCAAGCAGGACAAAAGATCCAAGTGCAAACAAAAAATCAGAGGACGAAAAGTCTACCTTCCTTTTTAGCACCTTCCAAATCACATAAAGCGAAATCAGTGCAATTGCTGCATACGTCAGCGTATTTACTATGTTGTAGCCACTTCGTTCTGAAATCGGATTAAGAAAGTATTCTTGGATGAATTCCTCCATAATCTCATCCATAAAGTTAAATTGATTGCCTGCAAACTAGATGGCAAAGGTGTTTAAAATGATATTTGCACTCAAAGAAGCTTCATCGGCATTCTTGAAAAATATCCTCACATGCATTTTGCACTCTGTATCATTTTTTCTACTGTTTTTTATTCTCGGAGTGCTTTTCGCCTTGAATTTGTTTGCCCTCACTAGTCTTTCGTTCGGCCTTGCTGCTTCCTTTTCAGCAGGAGCCCTCTCACTTTCAATTGCGTTTCTTGCCGCGCCGATATTTTTGCTTTTGCTTTCAGCGGCCCTTGCCTGCTGGCTGCTTTCCGGAGCTTTGGCCTCGCTTGCTTATTCTTTTTGGCAGATTCTTTTGGGGAAAAAGATTTTTCTAAAAGATTTTTTCCCATCTGTCATTAGATTAGGCAAGGGAATGCTCTTTTCACTTGTTTTTGCAGCATTGCTTGCGTTTTTGCCGCCGGCAGCCATTATTAGCGCAGTTTGGTTTTTCATTGCGAAAGAAGGCCCGCTTTTGCTTGCAGCTGCAGGCATAGGAGCAGCATACCTTGTGGTGGTTGCATTTTCCTTATCTTTTTTGCTTGCCTCGATTGCTGAAGGCAGGAAAGGATTGGATGCAGTTTCAACTAGCATTCAAGTAGCCCTCACCCACCCAATGGCCACCCTTTCGTTCGTCTCTGCAGGAATCATATTGGTGATACCAGCACTCCTCTCAGCAGCTGTCCCGTTCTTGGCAAGCATGGTAGTAAAAAACAATCTTATCGTCAATCTGCTTTATATTGCTGGTGTAGCAGTTACATTGGCCTACATAGTTTTGCTAGGGCTTCCCCTGCTTCTTCTTGTCAACCTTTCAATTTACCGCAGATTGGGAAAAAAGCAACCTCTTTAAATCCTTTGTTGCGGCAAAATCTTTGGGCCCGTAGCTCAGCTGGTTAGAGCGGCAAGGGCGGCTGCGCCCTCGCAAGTCTTATATGACACGCTCTGGCAAAGTGTCTTGGACAGCTGTAGGTCACGAGTTCGAATCTCGTCGGGCCCACTGCTTTATCATTTTTTTCTGTGCTATGTGTGCATGCAAAAAGGCAGCCAGCCACTTCGTCAAATCATATACGAGCGCATAGATAGGCTGCTTTCGCTTGCTCAAGAAGCACTAAAGATGGATGACCAAAAGCATGCACGAAGATACGTTTTTCTTGCGCGGAAGCTTTCGCTGCGCTACAATTGCAGAATGTTGCCTTCCCAAAAAATAAAAATGTGCAAAAACTGCGGCCTTCCTCTCGTGCCAGGCCTGAATGTGAGGATTCGCTTAAAAAAACGTACAAAATCGGTTCATTACATTTGTAGCTGTGGCAAGGCGACAGGAATTAAATACTACCTCTCACAATCAAAATAGTATGAATGCCAGTATCCAAGTATTAAATTCTCTCCCACGGCACACACTTCAAAAGTTAGATCAAGATCTTGGAAGCCTCTCAAATAATTTAACTTATCAAACAATAAAATCCATCAAATCCATTTTCCAGCATGCTATTGATAATACCGGATTTGAAGAATTTCAGAAAGCATTCGCCAGCTACGTCAATAATCTTGCAAAAAACCTTAATCCTCAATTCAATCTAGATCAAATCTATTTTTTTAACACCCCTCTTTCAGAAAAACAGCTTTCAATCTTTAAGAATTACTTTCAAAATATTAAAAGGTCCCAGATCTTTGAAAATGTTGAATATCAAAACATCTACATCTTCTTTACCGCACTTCTTATGTTCGAGCTCAACCAAAGACAAGAATCCATCGTAGGATTGGCTAGTAATTCCCTTGTCAGAACAATGGTGGTGGGCGGATCAGATTTTGCAAGAACGCTCATAACAGCATGGATAGAGGGGAATATCGATCATTTTGCAGAAATTGAAAAGACAGCATCAAACTTAATTAACAACTATATAACAGCACCAGACAATAAAAAAAAGGAAATAGAGCAAGAGCTGTTCAAAAAAGACATATCTATCTCGCTTACACTTTTGCTCTATTTTCTGGGCGCAGTCGGACAGCAAAAAGCAAGCCAACTCACTGAATTCCCATCGTTGTGGTATTTAACCACAGTTTCATTGAGGGACTGGCAAAAGGAGCAAGAAAAGCAAAAGCAAAACGCAAAAGAAAAAGACGAAGAACAAAACAAAGCGTAAGTATTATATAGGAGTATCATGACATATCTCGAAGCCGGAGATAAGGTAGGATGAATTTTGCCTTTGCCGGATTTTAAGAGGTGCAAAATCCATGGTAACTGTTTATGACGTCACTCCAAACAAGCTTATCGCCAAAGTAGCAGAAAAGCTAAAGCAAATGAACATTTCCGCTCCTCCTTGGATAGGCATGGTAAAATCTGGTTCGCACAGACAAAGGCTCCCACAACAAAAAGACTTCTGGTATATTCGACTTGCTTCTATGTTGCGCAATGCATATGTGCATGGAACAGTAGGGGTTTCTTCTTTGCGCTCTCACTATGGGGGGCGAAAGATAAGAGGAGTAAAGCCTGAAAAGAAAAGAAAAGCAGGCGGAGCCATAATTCGCAAAGGTCTTCAGGCGTTAGAGGCAGCAGGCTTGATGGTAAAAAAGAAAGTTGGAAGGCAAATCAGCGCTGCAGGCAAGAAGCTGCTTGACCGCGCTGCAAAAGAGGTTGCAGATGGAAGCTGAAGAAGAAGACATTCAAGCTGCATATCAAAGAAGGCTCCAGCAGATTCAGGCCGATTTGCGCAAAAAGGAGCTTCTGCGCAGGATGCTTTCCAATGAAGCATATGAAAGGATGATGAACGTCAGACTTTCCAATCCAGAGCTTTACGAGAAAGTGGTCGCATCTATTGCGTATATTGCGCAGTCAGGAGGAAGCATGGGGAAGATATCAGAAGAACAGATTCTTGCCTTGCTTTCAAAGCTGTCCCAAAGAAGAGAAACCAAAATCGAGTTTAAGTCCAAATAGGTGATTTTATGTATCATCCTGGCAAAGTGATTGCTGTGCTTTCTCCTTCAGAAAAAGGGGTGATTTCTGCAGACTCAAGCGTCCAAGTGACAATGCAGATGTGGGACGACAATATACTTACGATGGAAGTTGCACCAAAGATATCCAAACACATCAAAGAAGGAGATATTGTGCTTTGCGATTACCGCCCTCTACGAGGCCTTTCAGTGCCTGTGCCAAAGAATCTAGTAGTCAAAATACTCCGCTGCAAGAGTGCAGAAAAAATGTGGCAAGAATACAGGGAAGCCCATGAGCGCAAAAGAAGGCGCGAGCAAGGCGAAAAGGAGCCACAACAAAGCTATATCGGGTGATGATGAATGAGCAGAATAAAATCCCCAACAGTAAAGGCAACGCTTGGCAAAATGATAAAGCGCAATAGACGCATTCCGCTTTTCGTGATAGCGAAGACAAACCGCAGAGTAGTCCAAAATTTTGAGAGGCGCTCCTGGAGAACGCAAAAGTTGAAAATGCGCTCACAAAAAAGGCAGAGGACAAATTAAGGTGATTTCATATGGCACTTCTTGAACGCATCTATAACATACCGCTTGGGGATGCTTATCTTCGTGTCAGAAATAAGCGTGCAAAAAGGGCCATAGATTTAGTGCGTGCATTTGCCCTCCGCCACATGAAAGCAAAGGAGGTCCGCATTTCCCAAGGAACTAACATGCTGATTTTCAGAGACGGGATAAAAAAGCCACCCAGAAAAATAAAAGTTAGAATTGTAAAAGGCGATGATGGAATAGCTTGGGTATGGCTGATAGGCGAAGAAGAAAAGGTCAAAGAAGCAGCAAAGAAGAAAGAGCAGCAAGAGAAGAAAGCAAGCACTGAATCCAAAACTGAAACAGCGGCGCCTCCTGCGGCAACACAGGAAAAAAGCGCATCCGCTCCAAAAAAGGCAGAAGAGAAGCCGCAATCTTCATAAAGCAGGGTTTTTCCATGTCTGTGGCAAAAGCCTCAAATTTTGGCAATCCGCACATTGGCATATTTGCAAAGGCTTCAGAAAAGATGGTGATTGCTGACATTTCCTCCTCTCCAAAGCTTTTGCAGGCTTTGTCCTTGCTTGGGAAGGAAATTGTGCAATGCACTTTTGGAGGCATGGGTATGGTTGGACTTTTTGCAGCATTCAATTCAAATGGAATAGTCGTCCCGCCTTGCTCAACCAACAAGGAAATAGAGCCTTTTAAGAAGCTCGGACTAAACGTTGCGGTTGCCCAAAGTCAATTTTCAGCGGCAGGCAACAACATTGCTGTGAATGATTTTGGAGGCATAGCAAATCCAATGCTTCCAAAAGAAGAGCTAAAAAAAGTGCAAGATTGCCTTGGAGTTGAGATAGTCCAGATGAAAATAGCAAATTATTTCACAGCAGGCAGCCTTGTGCTTGCAACAAACAAGGGATTCATAGCCCACAACCGTGCAACAGAAGAGCAAATAAAAGAGCTCGAATCCGTTCTTCGGGTTCCTGGTCAAAACTGCACACTAAATACGGGCACTACGTTTGTTTCGCTGTGCGCAATTGCCAATTCCCAGGGAGCATTGTTTGGAGAATTAAGCACAGGTTTTGAGATAGGAAGGGCATCTGAGGCGTTAGGTCTGATATAGGTGATTTTATGGCAAAATACCTTGTAAGCGGAATATTCAGAAAAGGAAAAAAGACACGCAGATTCCAAAAAGAAATCGAAGCTGAAAACGAGAAAATGGCACGCGAGTATGTATATGCATTATTGGGGAGCAGCGGAGGAATTAAAAGGTCAGCAATCACAATCTCTTCAGTTGAAAAAGTTTAGGGGGTGCCCAAATGGTTGAAGAAGATGAAGTCCAGAAAATTTCGTACCAGCTTCAATTGCAGCAATCTGCAGGAGAAGCAGTCAAGCAGCAAATTCAGGCGATCCAAGCAAACATAGTAGAAATAGGTTCAGTGATCGAGGCGGTCAAAAACTTGAAGAAAATGAAGGGGGACACCTTGGTGCCATTGGGTGCCGGCACATTCATATCCTGCCCCAAGCCAAATCCTGAGAAAGTAATAATCTCAATTGGGGCAAATTTAATGGTTCAAAAATCACCAGAGGACGCAATTAAGCTGCTGCAAGAAAGGCAGCAGAAGCTTTACGACACCCTCAAAGCAGCACAGCAAGATTTGGAGCAGATAGCAAAAAACATACAAGACTTGGCAAACAAGGCAAGTGTGCTTGCAGCAGAGGAGAGCAAAAATGTTCGACCTTCTGAAAAGTAAGATAGCAGGCTTCATAAGCAGTTTGGCTGGCAAGAAAAAAGAGGAGCAAGAATCTTCGGCACCTGCTTCTGCTCAAGCTCATGTTCCACAGGAAAGTGAATTGAATCAGAAACAGGAAAAGAGAAGTTCAACCAAGCAATCCATCCAAACCCCCCAAAAAGAGTTGCATGCCAAAAAATCGGAGGAGCAAAAGCAAGTCCAATCCTCCGAGAGTAATAAGGCAAAAGAGGTTATCTCTGCCAGCCCAAAGCGCCAACTTGAGCCAAAACTCAGCCTCCAAAGTAGCATAAAAGCAATTTTTTCCGACCACATCACTTTAAGCGAGCAGGAAATTTCAAGTCTTGCAGATGAATTTGAGCTTTCTCTCCTGGAAGCCGATGTCGAATATGGTGTATCGAATGAGATTTCTGCACAGTTAAAAACAAAGCTTTCGAATTTGAAAATACCTAAAGGACAGATTGGAGCAAAAACCAGGGAAGTCGTTGCGGAAGTGCTTCAAGCAGTGATGACTTCTGATAGGAAGTTTGATTTGGTGCAAAGAGTCAAGGCCTTGCCAAAGCCTGCCAAAATCCTTTTTGTCGGACCAAATGGTGCAGGAAAGACAACTACCATGGCAAAAATAGCAAAGAAGCTCATGGACGCAGGATTAAGTGTTGTATTTTCCGCTTCAGACACCTTCCGTGCAGCAGCAATAGAGCAGACCGAGGCACACGCAAGCAAACTTGGGATTAAGGCGATCAAAAACAAATACGGCTCAGATCCGGCGTCAGTGGCGTTCGATGCAATAAATTTTGCAAAGGCGCATAACATAGATGTGGTGCTAATAGATTCTGCTGGCAGACAGGACACAAATGTTAACCTTCTTTCAGAGCTTAAAAAGATTGTCAGGATTGCAAAGCCTGACATCAAAATTTATGTGGGTGAAAGCATTGGCGGCAATGCTATGATAGAGCAAATCCGGGCATTTGACCAAGCGATAGGAATAGACGGGGCAATTCTTACCAAATTGGACTGCGATGCAAAAGGAGGAACTGCAATTTCGGTTGTGAAGGCAACAGGAATACCTATTTTATTTGTAGGAGTTGGGCAAAGCTATTCTGATTTGATAGATTTCGATCCAAACAAAATAGCCAAAGAAATAATGAATTAGCCAATCTCAAAGATTGAGCGTGAGATGAACTTCTTTTTGTCAAGCTCTGAATTTATATAGTCCAGCAGCATTTTCTTTATTTTGTAATACTGCTCCTTTTTCAGTTCTTGATTAAGAACAGCATATCTTTTTCCTTTCAAGTTGAAGCAAAGTATGCATTCTTGGCATCCTTCAAGGTTGTGGCAGAAATAGCAATCACTGCAATCCACACAACTGTCTGCTTCAAAACAGCGCTGAAGGTTGATTGAATTGTAGCAATTGATGCAGAATTTTGACTCAAGGATCCTGATATTTCCACCTCCAAAAACATATTCACAGTTGCCTACACCCGTAGAACATGCGCATCTGGAAGAAAAGGTGAAATCCCACGCTGACCAGCATTCATTTGAACTTATTACCTGGCTTGTCTCATAAACTTCTTTACAATCTCCTTCCCTCATTTCCAGAGTGGTGGATGCATTTTTTGCAATCTGAGCGACCAAGCTTTGCAATCTAAAATCAGACTCGCCTTCGATAAGTGGCTTATCTTGTGTTTGTGCCTCCTGATTGGTGCAGAGGCAGGCAAAAGGTATGTCTTTCACAACAGGCAGAAACGGGCGATAGGTTTTGCTTTTGAACCTGCCACTGGCCTTTTGGACTGGTAAAGTCTTAGATTGCAAATAAGATACAAACGGGACAATATCCTCCCTTTTAACTTTGAGCACAATCTCTGTTGCCTTTGCAAATGCTTTCTGCACAGATGGCGGAGGAGGCTGAGTCGGTATGAAGTCTGGGTTTTCCTCTGAGGCGTTTTGCTTCAAGATTTCCCCAAGCGAAAATATCCGCTTCCTTTTTCCTAAAATCTCAGCAATTTCAGAGATGAGTTTAGTCTTCAGCTCAAAATATTTCTCCTTTCCAAGCCCAAGATTACCTATGCAGTAGCGCTTGTTGCGCAAATTAAAGCCAAAAATTATCTCGCTGCAGCCATGGCAATTTATGCAGTAGTACATATCCGAACAGTTGCTGATATAATGAGACTCAAACATCCGATTTGCATTCATACCCTCTACACATCTTATAGAATGTTTTATTTTTGCAAAAGCAGGTATGCCAAAGACATATTCAGAATTCCTAATACAAGAAAGATATGCTCCTTTTTTGACGTTGGTTGCATTGTGGGCAAAATATACATCTATGCAATCTTTGGCATTGTCAAGCAGATGTATGTTGTGGTTTTTCCCGAATGCTTTATTGCCGCAATAAATTGCGATTTCCTTTGCCGCCTCAAAAAGAGAATCTATGTCCTTTATCTGATTTACAGAGAACTTTGGTTCTTCCCATGACATATCTTGAGCAGATGCTACCTTTCCTCGGTAATAGGGACTGCCAAGCATTACTTTTTGATTATTTTCAAGCTCTACTACGCTATAGGGGAAAATGCATTCTTTCAAGTAAGGCTCAAATTCAAGAAGCCCACCGACTTCGGCTTTGAAAAGTATCTTGCAAGTTTCTCTGAAAGCCTTGTCAATGGGCTCTAGGCTATACATCTTCTACCTCTATCTCAGCAGCGCAAACAGGCTGTTCAAGTCCAAAATCTGCAAGCACCTGCGGCGCAATTTCACCAAACAAGCCAACCTTCTTTTCGCCAACATAAACTGCAGCACACCTTCCACTTATGTATGTCTGAGATGAATCTTGCTGGATTTGGACATCCTTTCCAAGCTTTTGCATAGCTGCCAAAACCACTCCTTTTATCTCTGAAAATGAAGCTTTTGCGTGCATGGAAACAATGCAGAGCTGCTGCTTTAGGTTTGGTTTTGCAACAGGCCCAATTTCATAAAGCCTTATTGGAAGTCTTTCGTTTTTGCCTTCAGAAAGCACAGACAAAAGATTTGGAAGTATGGCAGGTCTAAATACGCTGTATTCTTCAGTAAGTGGGTTTTCTATTTCAAGAAGCTTTTCATCTATTTTTGCTTTCTTCACAAGAGCCGGATTAGAAAGCATCCAGGTGAGAGCTTCAGTATAACCAAGCCCCACCATCACATCATGATAAGGAGACTCTTTCTGGATTTTGCCCACAGTTGAAACTTCCGGCAAAACAGGCTCAAAATTGTTAAACCCATAAGCTATTGCAATATCTTCTATCAAATCCACTTCACTCATTATGTCTGCCCGATAGCCAGGCACCAGCACTCTGTCGCCTTTGATTTTATGGCCCATCTTGGAAAGAAGCTGAGCAGCCTGGGCATCAGAAAGACCAATTCCAAGAAGTCTTTGAGCTTCTTTGGTAGGCAATTTCCATTCTTTTTCCTCCAGTAGCCGGTATGGCTGGCCGTCCAATATCACTTCTTCTATTTGCGCACCGCGCTGTGCAAAGGCTGCGCAAACGATGTTTACTGCTACCTTTACGGCATCTGCGCTGGTCCCAGTGCAATCTACAAAGATTTCCTTAGTACTTTCGCAGACGCGTGTAAGCTCGCCATTTATGATTGGAGGAAATGAAAGCACTTTTCCTTCTGCATCCACTATCATTGGGCATTTTTCTCCAACCAAGTGAGCATACATTATGCCCTTTTCATGTTTTTTCAGAATTTCAGCCGGAGTCATCTCCTCTGTGGAATTGAGCGGCACAAACGAAATTTCTTCTCTTCCACATGCAAAGTATCTGAAAGGCGGTTTTATCGGGGCAAGATCATGAAGCCCAATTGCAACTTTCCTGCGCTTGCGCCCGACTGTTTCATGTAATTTCTCCTGAAGCTGCATTATAGAGCGCAAAAGCGAATCAGTCATTTTTATATTCCGCACTACCGCACAGCCAAAAGCAGGGCGTACTGCTGAAACTGAAGGGTCACAGATTGCAGATATGGTTGCTTTAGATACCTTAAACTCCACCGGATTGCCTTGTTTGAAACATTGTAAAGTGCGCGCAAGCCCTTCTATGCAAAGGCAATCTGGCCTATTAGGTGTCACCTCCACACCTATAGTTCCGTCTGGAAGAACTTCTGCTGGAAAGCCAAGCATCCCAAGAGTCTCCAACGCCTCTTGCTGCTCTATGCTGATAAGTTCCTGCAAATCTTGGAAAGGAAACTGCACTTGTGCCATATGAAAAATTTGTATTAGTTGATTTAAATGGATACTCTTTTTCAGAAGATTCCACTTACAAAATGTTTTTTACCTCCAACTATGACTGATGGGGGCTCATTTACAAAATAAGTGATATTGCCTAATTTGACATAAGGAGTGCCTTCCTCTACAATCACACGCAGCTTGCCTTTTACCTCAAATGCAAGGCTTCTTTCTTGGTTTTCGAGACTTTCCATGTTTATACATTATTAACCAAATATAATTTAAATATAGTGGTTAAAAAAGGCAAAATGAGGTTTATGCTCTTTAGCCCTCCTGATGCTTTATAAATGATTTGTGGCAATTTAACCGCGTCAGCGCTTCTAAAAGGTGATTTTGGTGAGCAAAATCTTTTCCTCAGCAAAAGATCTTAAGGAAGGAAAATACGTTATAATCGAAGGAATTCCTTGTAGAATAGTAAGTATTGATTCTTCTAAGCCTGGCAAGCACGGCGCAGCAAAAATGCGAATTACAGGAATTGGCATCTTCGATGGGCAAAAAAAGCAACTACTTGTTCCTTCTGATGCGGATGTAGAAGTTCCAATTATTGAGCGCCAAACAGCACAGATAGTTGCAGTGAATGGCAATACAGCGCAGCTGATGGATACCTCGACATATGAAGTTTTCGAGCTTACCATTCCAGAAGATCTTCTTAAAGATGCTGCTGCAGGCAAGGAAGCAGAGCTGATGTGCGCAATGGGCAAAAAAGCAATAACAAGGATTCACTGAGGGCTGATGAAATGGAAGTAACAATTTCTCACAGAAGGGAAAACCGTTCCCTTGACCGGACAGAGCTGCTTTGCGATGTCTCATTTGACAAGGCAGTCCCGTCCAGAAAAGAGCTGAGGGAAGCAATTGTTGCCTCGGTCGGGTGTGATCCTTCTTGTTTGATTATAGTCTCTGTCAAAGGCAGATTCGGATGCCACACAGCAAAAGTGAGGGCACACATTTACAAGACCAAAGAAGCCTTACTTGCAACCGAGCGGCACCATCTACTCGTGCGCGACGGGCTGGCAGAAAAGAAGAAAGAAGATAAGAAATAGGTGATAGCATGGCAGAAAAGCAGGCTCAAAAAAAGAAAGTAATCAAGCCCTATGCGCCAAAAAAGCATTGCCCAAAATGTGGTTCAGGTGTGCGGCTTGCGGAGCATAAGGACAGGCGGTCTTGCGGCAAATGTGGCTATTTTGAAAAGAAGTGAGCGCAGTGCAGAAGCATCTTGCACTTTTTGCACTCTCGGCACTTGCTTTTTTTATCCTTTTCCCTCCATGGGCACCCTATTCATCCTCAGTTTATATTTCATTAATTTTGCTTTTCTTGGGTCTTTTCCTGTCAAACAGAGATTTAAAGAAAGCTGCAATTGAGTTTGGAATACTTCAGCCTTCAAATTTTCAAAAGGCAATATTTTTTGGGGCAATAGCTTATCTTTTGTGCTTTTCTGCGGCGATTGCCATCTCCGCAATTTTTTCCTTCTTTGGGATTCTTGACAGCGGCAAAGTAATGCAAAAAATGGAGCATTTTCCTGTTTCTGTATTGGTATTTTCTTTTACAATTGCCCCATTTGCCGAAGAAGTGTTTTTCAGAGGCTTTCTTTTGCTCAAACTATCGCAGATTTTGAAAGGGAAATTTAGCTTCTTTGTAGCCTCTGTGGGATCTTCAATTGTTTTTTCAGCTATGCACATATCTTATGGCTCAATTGCTCAATTGGCAGTAGCTTTTGTTGTAGGGATGATTCTGTGTGCATCAGTTCGCATTTCAGGTATGCTCTTGCCTGCAATAGTGGCTCATGCGGTATTCAATTTTGCATCTGTCTTGCTTTTCCTGGCATGCAAAACAGGATATTGCCAATTTTAAGTTTTTCTTCGATGGTAAAGCTATGCTTTGTCTTGGGATTGAATCCACAGCACACACGCTTGGCATAGGCATCTGCAAACTTCAAAAAAGTGGCATCTCAATACTTGCAAATGCAAAGAAAATGTACAAAAGTCCACCTGGACAAGGAATAATTCCTAGACTTGCAGCTCAGCACCACGCAGATGCGTTTGAAGAGGTGCTGCATGAGGCGCTGAGCACAGCCAACGTGAGGCTGTCAGAAATAGACTTATTCTCGTTTTCCAGAGGGCCTGGTATAGGTCAGTGCCTAAGGATTTCATGTGCAGCTGCAAAATTCCTTGCTTCAAAATTCAAAAAGCCAATACTTGGAATAAACCATTGCCATGCGCATCTTGAAATCTCTAAAGGATTGCTCAAGATGCGCGACCCACTGTTTGTTTATGTAAGTGGTGCTAACACCCAACTTATAATAGACGCAAAAGCAGCCAAGGCGCATTCTCGGTTTTTGGTGCTTGGGGAAACCTTGGACATGGGGCTGGGGAATCTTCTCGATTCATTTGCCCGAGAAGCAAAATTGCAAAATCCACATGGTTCAGAAGTAGCAAAACTTGCCCAGTCTGGCAAATACTTTCCCCTTCCTTACACAGTGAAAGGAATGAACTTTGCCTTTGCAGGATTATTTACAGCAGCAGTCAAATCTTTAGGAAGACAAAAAACTCAGGATATCTGTCGCTCCTTGCTTGAGACGGCATTTGCTGAGATATGCGAAGCTGCAGAAAGAGCATTGTGCCTTTATTCAAAAAAAGAAGTGACCGCTTGCGGTGGGGTTGCGCAAAATACCATGCTTTGCAGAATGCTTTCTGAGATGTGCAGGCTGCACAAAGCTCGATTTGGAGCGGTCGAGCCTCAATATAACGCAGACAACGGGGCCATGATTGCATATACCGCATTGAAAGAATGGCAAAAAGGAAAAAGAGAAAAGCTTTCCGATCTTAAGCCTGACGGCTATTGGAGAATAGACCAGGTGTTTTAATGGCAGATATAGCTTTGATTATGCAGCTTTTTGCACTTCTAAACCCACTTTCATCCTTTCCAGTCCTCATGGCAGCATACAAAAAGAAGATGGATGTGCGGCAAATTGCAATACGGGCATCAGCAGTTGCATATACAATTGCTTTGTTTGTGATTTTTTTCGGGCCACAATTTTTCTCGCTTTATGGAGTAAGCATAGATGCATTTAGAATAGCGGGTGGGGTAGTGCTTTTCCTTCTGGGGATTGACACCGTCCGGCCAAAGGAGCAAAAAGCAGATGTGAGCCAAACCGACTCATTGATTGCAATTATTGCAACTCCGCTCCTCACCGGACCGGCCGTAATTTCATTTCTCACCATTAAGGCATTTTCCACAGGCCCTTTTTCGCTTTTGCAAGATGTCACAGCTGCATTTGTTGCCGTGGGCGCAGTTTTCTATATCTTTGCACTTGCGCTTCCAAAAGTCAATGAAAAAGTAATTGAAATACTTTCCAAAATAATGGGGCTTTTTCTTACTGCAATTGCAATTGAGATGATCGCAAATGGAGTAAAAGGTCTTTTTGCCTAAAGAAGTGATATTTCCTTCCCATCTTTTTTCAATATAACATCCTGCTTTTTTATGACACTGCCTATTACGTGCGCCCCAACCGAGTGCTTTTTTGCAATTGCAATAACTTTTTCTTCCTCGCCTTTTGGGCAAATTACGCACATCCCTATACCGCCGTTGAATGTCCTGTAAAACTCATAGTCATTTGCAAGCTGCTGACTCAACTGAGCCATTATGCCTTTTGGCTGTGGCATCTGGTCAAGGAGGAACCCAACCTTTGCTTGCCTTCCTATCCTTGAAAGTTTGGAAAAGGCCCCTCCTGTTATGTGTGCAAACCCATGGATTTTGCAGCGTTTTGCCATTTCCATTATTGGATTGACATAAATCCTGGTTGGCACCAGCATCTTCTCTGCCCAGCTTTCATCAAGCAATTTCCTTGCCAGGGTATAGCCATTCGAGTGCAAGCCACTGCTTTCCAGCCCAACTATCATGTCTCCTGGCGACATTTCCTTTCCGCTTATAGGCTTTTCCACTACGCCAACGCAGGTTGCGGCCAGGTCGAAAGGCCTACCTGCTCCAGTTATTATCTCAGGAAGGATGGCAGTCTCTCCACCAACCAATCCACAGCCAGCTTCCCTCGCCCCGCGGACTAGCCCTTTCATAATTTCATGCACTAGCTGTGGGTCTTCCTTTGCAAGAGCAAGATAATCCACCAAAACAAGAGGCCTTGCTCCTATACAAATAATATCATTCACGTTCATGGCTACGCAGTCTATACCTATCGTGTCGTATTTGTTTTGTTGTTGCGCCACCAAAACCTTGCTTCCAACACCATCACAATGTATCGCCAAAGTTGCTGAACCCACTTTGAAAAGGCCTGCATAATGCCCTTTAACAGGCAAAACATGCATTGGAGCATTGCGGAAAATCAGTTTCTCAATCAGTTGATGGATGTCTTTCACTTTCTTTATATCCACTCCAGCAGTTGCATAATCCATAGAAAAGATTTGTAGTTTGGCTTATTTAAACACGCCCCCCCTCAAAATATTTTTAAGCATATCTTTCGTCTTCTTTTCGAGGTGATATAATGGGAGTAGAAAGCTTAATGGTAGGGCTTGCAATCTCTCTTCTGCAGCTTGTGGTAGGCCTTGTGCTTGCAATGGGTTCAGTTTACTTGGGCTTGAGGATGTTTGACAAACTCACACAAAGCACAGACGAGATGGCAGAACTGAAAAAAGGAAATGTGGCAATCGCTATCCTCTTAGGTGCAATCATCTTCTCAATTGCAAACGTAGTTGAAGGGGGAGTTTCAAACCTAACTCAAACAGTTGCACCAGGCCTTTCTCCAATGCAGCTTTTAGCAGCCTTAATAATAGGCCTTGTCAACCTTGCAATTGGCGTGATTCTTGCAATCTTTGCAATCTATATTGCAATCAACGTGCTTGACAAGATAACTGTTGGAATCGACGAGTTCAAGGAGCTTAGGCGCGGCAACATTGCAGTTGCAATTATAATGGCAGCAGTACTTTTCGCAGTCTCATTTGTCATCAAAGGCGCTGTTGTAGGAATGTCTGCGATTCTCTCTCCGGTTAGCGTTGCAAGCGCTTTGGGCTGGGCTTAAGTTTTTTCCCCTTCTTCTTTTTTTCCTAATTTTTTCTTTAAGTTTTCAAGCATATCCTTTGCCATTCTTCTCAAGTCATACTCGTGCTTCCATCCCCAATCTTTCCTTGCTTGGCTGTCATCAATTGTTTTTGGCCAGGAATCTGCAATCTTTTGCCTGAAGTCAGGTTCATAAGTTATCTGAAATCCTGGAACCAATCTTGCAACCTCTTGCGCCAATTCTTTAACTGTAAAGCTGATCGCTGCAAAATTATAGCTGTTTTTTACGGTCAGCTTTTCACGAGGTGCCTCCATCAGCTGCAAAGTACCCCTAATTGCATCAGGCATGTACATCATTGGTAGCATAGTGTCTTCCCTTAAGTAGCAGCGATATTCGCCTTTTGTAAGCGCCTCATAAAAAATGGCAACGGCATAATCAGTAGTTCCACCTCCAGGCTCTGTTTTCCAGGAAATTAAGCCAGGATAGCGCAGGCTTCTTATGTCCAGCCCATATCGTTCGTAGTTGCTGTTGTAATAATTAAGCAGATTTTCACCAGCCACTTTTGTCACTCCGTACATAGTGGTCGGCTCAAGCACAGTCCTTTGGGGGGTGTTTTCACGCGGAGTGGTTGGCCCAAATGCAGCAATCGAGCTTGGCCAAAACATCTTTTTCACACCACACTCAAGTGCGACATCTATGGTATTTTTGAGACCTATCAAGTTGATCTGAAATGCAGCGTTAGGGTCCTTTTCACTTGTGACAGACAAAAGAGAAGCAAGCTGATAAATAGTATCAATTCCGTGCTTTTTTACAGATTTTCTTATCGCCTCCTTATCTGTTACATCCCATTTTTCACAGGGCCCGCTTTCAAGCATGTATTTTGGAAATTCAGATTTGCGGGTTACTGCAACTACGTTTCCCCCTCCATATTTTTTCCTCAAAGCTTCAACAAGCTCGGTCCCTATCTGCCCAGTTGCCCCAATTACCATTATTTTTCTCATAACTTCACCGAAGCATTTTGGCGCTACAAACGTTTTAAATGCTCTTTCAAGAATATCGTCATTAAACGAGGCGATTTTATGGTAAATTTTCTTTTGGTTGGAAATGGTGCGCGAGAGCATGCAATTGCAGAAAGCATCTGCAAAAATAGCAAAACCAGGCTTTTTGCCTTTATTTCTGCAAACAATCCAGGAATAGTCAAACTTTGCATGCAGACTGGGGGGAAGGCAAAGATTGGGGATATTCATTCTCCTTTGCAGGTTAAGGAATTTGCACTCCAACATGGAATCGAACTGGCCTTCCCTTCTCCTGATGCTGTGCTTGCAGCAGGAGTAACCGATGTGCTTTTGGATGCAGGCATTGCAGTTGCCGCTCCAACAAAAGAGGCGGCTCGGCTGGAATGGGACAAAGCATATTGCAGGCAGCTGTTGCGCGAGCATAAGGTTGCAGGTCTGCCAAATTTTGAAGTTTTTGAGACTGAAAAGGAGGCACATGATTTCATCGACGAGCTTGAAGGGCAGGTAGCAGTCAAGCCCTCTGGCCTTACCGGTGGAAAAGGAGTTAGAGTAAGTGGCTTTCACCTAAAAAGCACGCAAGAGGCAAAGGAATACGCTTCTCAGCTTCTCAAGGAAAAGCACTCAGGCCTTTCCACAATTGTAATAGAAGAAAAGCTGGATGGAGAAGAATTTTCTTTACAGGCTTTTTCCGATGGCAAGAAAGTTTATGGAATGCCAATGGTGCAAGATCACAAAAGGGCATACGAAGGCGATATCGGACCAAATACGGGCGGCATGGGTTCGTATTCTGGTGCAGGCATGCTCCTTCCTTTTGCAGCAAAAAAGCATTATACAGAAGCATTGCGCATTATGCAAAAAACAATAGAAGCATTCAAAAGAGAAACCAAACAGCCCTATATCGGTGTGCTTTACGGGGGGTTTATGATAACTGCAAGTGGAGTCAAGCTCATAGAGTACAATTCGCGTTTTGGGGACCCAGAAGCAATGAATGTGCTTTCTGTACTGAAAAGCGACCTACTTTCACTGTTTTTTGGCATGGCCCAAGGAAAAATTAAAGCCAAGCCACAATTTGCCAAAAAAGCAACCGTATGTAAATACCTTGTGCCAGAAGGCTATCCAGTAAAATCCGTCACCGACCAGCCACTTTCAATCGATATGGGCAAGCTTTCAAAATCTGGAGCAAAAATGTTTTTTGCTTCTGTATATGAAAAAGATGGAACAATTTTCACCATGTCCTCTCGCTCGCTTGCCTTGGTAGGCACTGCACGCAGTATCTTTCAGGCAGAAAAAATAGCAGAAGAAGGCTGCAAAGCAGTTTCTGGTAAGGTATGGCACAGGAAAGACATCGGCACACCCCAGCTGATTCAAAAAAGAAAAGACCACCTGCGCTCAATCGGAGCGCTTTAGCTTGCTGTACCTTTTCCAATCATAAACAATTGGAATTTCAAAGCCACAGAAAGGGCATTCTCCCCTCTTCTTTACCTTATCCTCTATCAGCATCATCCCTTCTCTTCTTATCACCAATTGACCACAAGAGGGGCAGTAGGTATTTTCACCAGGCTCACCTGGCCGGTTGCCTGTATACACATAAAGGAGTCCTTCCTCAAGCGCTATCTTGCGAGCTTTGGACAAGGTTTGAACTGATGTCGGCGGAAGAGTCATGCGGTTTGCAGGGTAATAGCCGGTAAAATGCAAAGGTATTGCTGGGTCAAGCTCCTTTACCCATTTTGAAAGTGCTCTTATTTCATCCTCTGAGTCGTTCAATGTTGGGATAAGAAGGTTGATTATTTCAATATGCATTTTGCGATGAAGCAACTTTATGGATTTTAGCACAGGCTCAAGATAGGCCCCCCCACAAATTTCCTTGTAGAATTTATCGCTGAAAGCTTTCAAGTCAATTCTTGCAGCATCCAGCCATTCCATCTTCTCTATTGCTTCAGGGGTCATGTACCCATTGGTAACAAATACATTGTAAAGCCCATGCTTTTTTGCAATCAGTGCAGTATCTCTAGCATATTCAAAGAAAATAGTGGGCTCAGTATACGTATATGCAATTCCCTCAGCTGAAGAAGATTTTGCAAGGTGGACAAGTCTTTGTGGCTCAAGTTGCTGACCGAACGCTTCATCCACATGAGATATCTCCCAGTTTTGGCAGTGCTGGCATCTGAAATTGCAGCCTGCTGCAGCAAACGAAAACACTGGCGAGCCTGGAACAAAGTGATAAAAAGGCTTCTTTTCAATCGGATCGACAGCATAAGAGACACATTTTCCCCAATTTAAGCTGTACAATTTACCTCCAGTGTTTTTTCTGACAAGACAAAATCCAAGCTGGCCTTCTTTGATATAGCATCTTCTTTGGCACAAGAAGCACAAAACAGCCTTCTGTGGCATCTTCCTGTAAAGCTGCGCCTCTTTCACATCATTTTTTTGGGCGATTAAATAATTAATCTTGCCTTGCTAAATCCCAGCATGCAGCGCAAGGAAGGACTGGTGCATCTTCTGATTGGGAATGGAAACGGAAAAACCACTTCTGCAGTGGGAATTATTGTGCGTGCCACAGGCCACGGGCTAAAGGCAGCGCTGGTGCAGTTTCTCAAAAGCGGACTTTCAGGTGAAATTTTTGCACTCAAAAAGCTTGGAGTGCTAGTGGTTTCAAAAACCAAATTCTGCCCAAGTCAGCAAAAGCACAAGGCTCAGCTTGCCAAAAAAGGTTTTGTGATTTTTTGCAAAGACTGCTTTGCAATCAATGAGTCTGACAGAAAGCTTTGCAGAGCTGCGTTTTCCAAAGCTAAGCGACTCTGCAGCAGTGGAAAATTTGACTTGGTGGTGTTGGACGAAATTCTTTGGGCAATAAGTGAGGGCTTAATTGAGGAATCCGAACTTTTGGAACTTATCAAAAGCAGGCATCCGCGCTGCGAACTTATAATCACAGGTAGAAAAGCAAGCAAAAAAATTCTGCAGCTTGCAGATTATATTTCCGAAGTAAAGAAGATAAAGCACCCATTTGATAATGGCATAATCTCTCGCGCAGGGATCGATTATTGAGTTTTTTATGGTCTGATGCAAATGGAAAAGATGTATATTAGCATAAAGCGTCCGGACGGATCTTGCCAAACACGCCAAATAGAGATTTCAAGCAGAAAAAACCTATTTTCGCTTATTAGAAGGCACTTCTCTGATATGAAATTTATAATAGACAAGAAATACGGTGCAGAGATATCTGAAATAGGAGGGCTGAAAAAATCATCCTACCAAGGAATCCACTTTACAATAAACGGCATGGTGCCTTGGGTGGTGGATCAAAAGACCGGCAAGAAGCTTTATCTCTCTCTTTACCATATCACCGCAACTCCACAAAATCTTGCAGGGGCGCATCTGGTCCTTGAGCTGGTTTCAGCTTCGTGCGACTTTGCAGGCTCAGTAGTGGATGCCCGCCTTGAATTCAGAACCGAAAGCTTCTACCTGGAATCACTTGCCCCGCTCACGTTCAGCATAAAGCAGGCATCAGAATTTGACGGAATCAGACTTGATTACTCCAAGTTACGCTTCCTTTATGATCTTGCTTTTGCAAGGCTTAAACAAGAAAACCAAACACCTACCTTAAAGCTTCGCATCTTTTCGGCAAGCCAGCAGATGCTTGTTGCCAACCAAGCATTTGGATCCGAACATTTTTTTGACAAGCTACCGCCCCCCAATGATGAAATTTTTGAGGAAAGCCAACCTCACAAGCCATATGCATTGTATCCAGAGCCAAAATCAATTCAGCCAACCCAAGAACACTCAAAAATCAAAGCAGTGATTTTTGATTTAGATGGGGTGGTGGTGGATAGTGAAAAGGCCCATCTCAAATCATTTAACCAGTTCCTTTCTCAGTTCGGAATCAAAATAAGCCAAGAAAGGTGGAGAAAATACTATACTGGCATCGGCTCAGTGAAAATTTTTGAGGACATCTGCAAGAGACACAGACTAAAGCAGGATATCAAAAAGCTCGTCCAAAAGCGCGCAAAAATCTATTATGGCTACATCAAAAAATACGGGCTTCCTGCGATCCGAGGCTTCAAAGAATTTCATTCATTCCTTGAAAAGCACAAAATAAAGATGATAGTGGCATCAGGCGGGCATAGGCAGCACATCAAAGCCTCCCTTGCCTCAATTGGTCTTGCGCGCATGAAGTTTGTTGGGCTGGAAGATGTTGTCCATCCAAAACCCAATCCAGAAATTTTCCTTCTTGCTGCAAAAAAGCTCAAAGTAATTCCGCAAGAGTGCTTAGTAATTGAGGATTCCCTTTCAGGAATTAAAGCAGCAAAGGCGGCAGGAATGAGGGTGATTGCCCTAAGCACTACTTTGCCTTCAGCACAGCTTAAAGGCAAGGCAGATGCAGTCTTCAAAGATTTTCGCTCAAAAAGTCTGCGCAAGCTGATTTTACTTCTTGCAGGTCTAGTCTACTCCAAGCGACTTGCAAGGAAGCGCTCTGCTTCTGCCAATACCTGACGAGTATTGTCATAAGTTAGCTTTTTTAGTGCAAGCTTGAAAGGCAACCAAACAAAGCCCACATGTTCATTCGAAAGAACTACCTCTTTTTGCTGCGTCTTTGCCAAAAAGAAAACCACTTCCTTGAGTACCCTCTCCCCTTTCCTTACAAAGTAATACGTTATAGTTTTCCTAAATCCATCGTAAATTTGGAGCTGGTCAAGGCCGGTTTCCTCCTCTATTTCTCTCAGTGCAGTCTCAAGCTCGCTTTCCTCTTTTTCCATATGCCCTTTGGGCAGATCCCAATGGCCTTCTTCGTAATGTAGAAGCAGGTAAAACCTTCTGCCATCCTCTTCTCTGAAAATCACTGCTCCGCACGATTTTTCCATAAAGTGCTGTTTGCCGCAAAAGTTGATAAATGTTTATTGAGCCTTTTGCACCATTCGTGGTGAATATGAAAAACACACCATCTCCCAAACAAATTCATGATGCCCTAATGGCTTTGGGTGTTTCAGACCTTGATGCAGGCTTAATAGCAGACTGCATAAACGTGGGCAAATCCACCACATGGATGAACAACGACCCAGTGCCAGAAGAGATAAACCAAAAGCTGCAGGACTTCATCAAGAAGTACGACCTTTGCTTTAGCATTTCTGTAACTCCTGTCAAAATGGACAAATTCATCTGGGAAGTAAAAAGGCTTGGCTGAAACTATCCGATCCTTTTCGGTCCGCTGCCCACTTTGCAACTTATAACCTGCTTTACTCCTGGAATTTCAGAAAGCATCTCTTCAACTTCTCGTTGGTATTTTTGGTCAGTGTATACGTGAGCATTGGGGCCAGCATCAAAAGTATATCCTGCACATACTTTGCCTTTTTGAAGGTTGAATTCATGTACTTTGCGCATTATCTCCTTGGATATATCATTCAAATAAACGATCGGAGGGTAAGTGTCTAGCATAACAGAATGCATATTTGAAGATTCCTTCATCGCAAGCTCAAGAAAGGTAGGAAGGTCTCTTTCTTTTATAGCCCTTTTCATTTTGGCAATTGTTTTCGGCAAATCCGCAATCCTTTTCCAATAAAGGGTACTTGTCTTGGTAGTGCGTTCCATTGCTTCAGAAGAGCATATCTCCTTTTTTTCATGGCTGACGATTGCTATCACATTTCTCAAAGAAGACCAATGCTTCTCAGAGACTATTTGAACAGCATAAGAATCTGAGCCATCCTTCTTTACTCCACGCTTCCATTCAACAAACCCACCCAGCACTGAGCGGCAAGCTGAACCAGAACCAAGCCTTGCAAATATAGAAAGCTGGCGTGGGGTAGGATTAAGTCCAGCAGCATCTGCGGCAGCGCATGCAAGTGCAGCAAATCCCGATGCAGAGGAAGCAATCCCTGCAGCTGTGGGAAAATTGTTTTCTGAAACTACAAGTGCTTTGTGCTTCAATCTAGCCGCTTTTCTTACAGCATCTAGCACCTTTTTGACCCTTTCAAGCTCGCTTGGATTTGCCTCCTTTCCGTTCAAAATCAGTCTATCTTCAAGCAAAGAAGAGTCAAACTTGACAGAAGTGGTTGTTCGCAAGGTTTCATCCATTGTGACTGAAATGCTTGTGTTATAAGGTAGGTTCAGCCAAGCGTCTCTTTTGCCCCAATATTTCACTACTGCAATATTCGGTGTCGCTTCCCAGACCGCCTCCATGCAAAGCTTTCCCATATAAAGTTTTATTACCCTTACATTGATTGTGGAGTTATGGCGCAAGTAGAAGAATTTGAAAAGGCAGAAGAATATTCGCTTTATGCTGTAAAAGACAGCCTGCTACTTCCTGATACTTATATTATTTGTAGTGAACCTGCAAGGGAGGTGCTTTATTCTCCACATTTGGTTGGAAAAAAGCTTCATGAGCTGATGCAAAAAAATGCAGAAATCTTTGTCCAAATTGCCTCCAAGCACGTGCTTGCAGGCGCACCAAAGAAAGACATATGCGAACTAGTGTTCCTTTCAGGAGGTTTATACTATTTCCTCAGCCATGGCTTCAAAAAGAGGTTTGGCTTTGCTCCTCAGCAGTGTTTCATCGGGATCCAGCGCCAAAGGATAGAAGGCACCCAAGGGCAATTCAGGGCGATTGCGGCTTATGAAAACTTTGAAGCATTGCCAGACAAAGCCCACATTATTTTGGGGGATACTATTGCCACAGGGGCGACTTTGGTCAAAGGAATACAGCTTCTTTTGGATGCGGCTGAAGTAAGAGGCAGTTCGCTTCAAAGCATCACAGTTTTTACCCTTGCCGGATCTTCTGAAGGAGCAAGGCGTCTTGCAAAGCTTGCAAAAACCCACATTTACCCACAGCATCCGTCCTGCAAAGTCTCACTTTATGCCTGTGAAATGCTTTTTCACCTCATGCCTGACGGAACCGACTTGCGCTTTCTTATGTCCTCTTCAATCATGCCTTCAGAAAGCGCCCAAGAGGCCAAACGGCGCTATGGCAACTACCTAGCAAAGCACATGCGTTGTGCTGTTTTTGATTGGGGCACACGCTGCAAAAATCCAATTGCACACTGCAAGGAATTTTTGCATTATATTGAAAGCGAGCTTTCCAGCGTTAAGCCTGACGAAAAGGCAAGAAGCGTGCTACTTAGAATGAAAAGCGAAACCTTACAAGAGCTTTCCTTTATGGAGTCTCCGCTTAATCAGTAATCCCTTTTGGAGTTACCTTAAATACACATTCGCCTTCAGGCAAGTTTGGCGAATCCACAAGCCTTGCAATCCTTTTTTCATCCTTGCCTTTCCGAAGGTAAATTCTGTATGTTGCCGCATGGGCAAGCACATGGCCTCCTATAGGTGTAGTTGGGTCTCCAAACAATATGCCAGGATTGTCCATCACCTGGTTTGTTATATATACTGCCAAGTTGTATTTATCAGCCAGTCTCTGAAGCGAATGCACATGTTTGTTGAGCTTTTGTTGTCTGTCTCCAAGTGCGCCTCTCCCTATATAATCTGCTCTGAAGTGTGCAGTCATTGAATCTACCACAATTAGGCGGATGTTTTTCTCCTTTATCATTTCCTCTGCTTTCTCCACAAGCACCATTTGATGGTCTGAGTTCACAGCACGCGAAACATAGATGTTTTTTAGCACAGAATCTGCATCCATCCCTGCGGCCTCTGCTATTTGTTTTATTCTTTCTGGCCTAAAAGTGGATTCGGTGTCAATGAAAAGCACGCTTCCTGAAAGCCCACCTTGTTCAGGGGGCTTTTGGACATTTACCGAAAGTTGAAAGCCAAGCTGTGATTTTCCTGAAGAAAATTTGCCATAGCACTCAGTTATGGCCATGGTCTCAACTCCGCCGCCAATAAGCGCATCCAACTCCTTGCTTCCGGTTGTTATTCGGCCTATTGCTTTTCTTCTTTCAAGTATTTTGTCTGCAGATTCATAGCCCATCTCAAGAGAATCGCGTGCAGCAGCTATTGCCTTCTTGGCAGCATCTAGCCCAATCTCTGCTATCTCATCAAGCTCATGCGGGCTGCTTGCTGCAATTTTCTCTATATCATAGCCTGCTTTCCGCAGTTTTTCTGCTGACACTTCGCCTATTCCAGGCAAGTCTTCCAAATCAGTTATCTGAGGTTTCTTTTTGCTTTCTGTTTCCATTTCATCATCTCTTTTTTTTGCCACAATACTCACCTTTCATTAGGAAAAACCAGCAAGCGCAACTTTCCAATCTTTAAAGTGTAAAAATTGGTGCCTGCTTTGCTGGTGTTGCGCCAAATAGCTCCCACATCTCGAAAAACAGTTTTCCCAGTGCGATTGTCGTATTCTGCCTGCACCACACGAAAGTCTGGGCGCGCACCGCGCGGATTGCCAGAATCAGCCTCTGGCATTTCACCAAAGCCAGATTCCTCCATTTTACCAACTCCACTAAATTCAGAAGGCGCAAAAAGCCAGAAAGCCATTTGCGCCTTGGTGAAATTTAGCATTTGTTTAATCCAGTTGCGGTTTAAAAACCATACCAGACCTGCATGCCGGTGTTGATTTTTTAAATTTGAATTTCGCTAATGTAATATGGTTTCACTTGGCATCCACCAAATAGTTAAAAATTACAAAAAGCCTTCTATTGCAGTCCTCGGCTCTCATTCTGCTCTGGACATTTGCGCCGGGGCATCTTCTCTGGGGCTAAAAAATATTGTTGTGTGCGAAAAAGGAAGAGATCAGACCTATCAAAAATACTACTCTAAGCGAAAAACTCCATTTGGAAAAGTTGGCTGCATAGACGAAATAGTCATTCTTGAGAAATTTGCAGAAATTGCAAGCAAAAGCACAGTAAAGCGCCTTGTCGAAAAGCAGGCAATTTTTGTCCCGCACCGTTCATTTTCGGTTTATGTAGGCTATGATTTAATTGAAAAAGAATTTGCGGTTCCAATATTTGGGAACCGATTCCTGCTTAAGGCTGAAGAGAGAGAGCGGCCACGCAACCAGCAATGGCTTTTGCAAAAAGCAAAAATTCGGACCCCAAAAATTTTTTCCTCACCAGAGGAAATAGACCGAGTTGTGATTGTAAAAGCACCCGAAGCAAAAAGGAAATATGAGCGGGCATTTTTCATCGTCCATTCAGCCCATGAGTATTTCCGCAAAAGCAAAGAGATGCTTTCGCGAGGACTAATTACTAAAGAAGGACTAGAAAGCGCATTGATTGAAGAATTTGCTTTGGGTGCGCAGTTTAATTTCAACTTTTTCGTTTCGCCCCTCAGTGGAGAGCTTGAGTTCATGGGAACTGATTTCAGAAGACAAACGAACCTCGACGGCCTGCTTCGCTTAACTTCGCCTGAGCAGACAGAAGTGCTTAAGCTGACGCGAATGAAAAACATTGAGGTTGGCCATGTCGCCTGCACTATCAGAGAATCCTTACTTGAAAAAGTCTTTGAAATAGGGGAAAGGTTTGTGAAAGTATGCAAAGAGGAATACCCACCAGGAATCATTGGACCTTTTGCCCTGCAGGGCGCAATAGTGCCTGCAGAATCAGGTGAAGAACCAGTAATATTTGATGTTTCTTTCAGGGTGCCAGGTTCTCCTGGAGTGCGCTTTACACCGTATAGCCAATATCTTTGGGGCAAAAGCATTAGCGTAGGGGAGCGCATAGCAATGGAAGTTAGGGAAGCCTGGCGGCAAGAAAGACTGGATGAAATCGTAACATAAGTGGTATTTATGGTAATCAGCAGGGAAAAAATCCACGAGATACTCTCAGGCTATGACAAAAAGAAGCTGAAAATTGCAACAATTTGCTCGCATACTGCGTTGCAGATTTTTTATGGGGCAAGGCAAGAAGGAATAAAGACAATTGGCATCTGTACACAAAAGCGCAAAAAAGTCTACGAAGCATTTCCTTTTGGGAAGCCGGACGAGTTTTTGATAGTTGATGATTTGCGCGAGATTCCGTATAAGGAACTGATTGATGATAATGCAATCTTGGTCCCGCACGGCTCTTTAGTAGAATATACAGGAGACAAAATAAGCACCCTACCAGTTCCCATCCTTGGAAATAGGGAAAGCTTGAAGTGGGAGAAAGACCGGCTGAAAATGTTTGAATGGCTCAAAGCTGCAGGGCTTCAGGTCCCTGCACTGATCGAACCTGATAAAATAGATAGGCCCTGCATAGTCAAGCTTGCAGGAGCAAAAGGTGGCAGAGGCTATAAGGTAGTCTCAACTCCAGAAGAATTTTATGAGCATTTTGAGGGCATGAACGTGCTTGTGCAAGAATATCTTATTGGAGTCCGAGCCTATCCTCATTACTTTTATACTCCTCTTTTGAAGGATGGCTATCGCGCCTTAGAAGGAAGAATTGAGCTGATAGGAATAGACAGAAGGTTTGAAAGCAACATTGACGAGGCTTATCGGACAGAGCACGCAGGACTTTCCTTTTCACCTTCTTTCACAGTGGTAGGAAATGAACTTTTAGTAATGCGCGAGTCTTTGCTTGAGGATCTGCTGGAGATGGGTAAGGGAGTGGTTGAAGCAGCAGACAGGCTTTTTGGAGGCATACCAGGGCCTTTCTGCCTTGAGACGGTAGTAGATGAAAATCTTCAATTTTATGTTTTTGAAGTTTCCGCAAGAATAGTTGCAGGAACCAACCTTTACCCTCAAGGCTCACCTTATACAGTTTACCAATACGAAGAGCCGATGAGCATGGGCAGGCGAATAGCCCGTGAAATAAAGCTCGCAGCAAAGCTGGGCAAGCTTGCAAAAATAATCTATTAACAATTACAGGAGGATCTTTGCAAAAGCTTTGTTATTCCAATTACGAGGACCAACACAGACCAAACATACTTGAATTGGAACGCCTCCAGATTAATGAAACCCAATGCCTGCGCAAATCCAATAGCACCAATTACTACAAGCAACCATTCCTCAAGATATCCTATTTTATCATCGCACCTGCATTCTTTTTTCTCTTCTTTAGCCTTTTTCTTTGGCATTGCATCACCTACCCAAATTCTCCTGGTTTATATATAATCTTTTCCCTAGGGGCACTAAGATAAACCTCAAAGCCCCATGAGGGTTCACCCCCAAAGGTAAACCACAGCTTTTTTGGCTGGGACACTAAGATAAACAGCAGGTCCCCTTGAGGGTTCACTCCCAAAGGCACACCTAAAGCTCACACTCCCAAGACAAATATCATAGTGGGCAAGAAAAATGAGATTTAGGTTAAACCATAGCGCTCCCATCGGGATTTGAACCCGAGTTAAAGCCTTGAGAGGGCTTCGTCCTTGACCGGGTTGTCCGGCGAGCTGGCGCACATTTGCACCAGAGTCACCACTAGACTATGGGAGCGCAAAAAGCATTTGCATAGAAATCAATAAAACCATGCTGTAGTTAAACAAATTCCTGGGCAGCTTCTACTATATTCGAAAAGAAACGCAGGCTGTGTTTTTCATAAGAAATTCCTGCAGTCCAGCGCGGGAAGAGCCACTTTCTTACAGCGCATTCTGGATGTGGCATCAGGCCAATCACATTGCCTGTTGGATTACATATCCCTGCTATGTTTTTTTGTGCTCCATTTGGGTTTTCAGGATAGCCGGATGCTTCATTTAGGTCTTCGGTTGCATACTTTGCAACAATCAAGCCACGACTTTCTAGTTGCTGAAGGATACTGTTGCTTGCAATGAATCTGCCTTCTCCGTGCCTAACTGGGCAGTGAATAAACGGCACTCCTTCGAAATATTTGCAAACTGAAAGCTGTGGCTTCATATATATCCATCTGTCTTCAAATTTGCCGCTTGAATTTCTTGTAAGGGTGCATTCTTGTTCAAAGTTCCCAGAAAGATTTGGCAAAGCGCCAAGCTTCACTAAAACCTGAAAACCATTGCATATCCCTACAACGGCTTTGCCTGCAGCTATAAATTCTTCAAGCTGGCTGCGAAAAGAGCTTTTTAGTTTGTTTGCAAGCACTTTGCCTGAAGAAATCTCATCAGCATAAGACCATCCGCCAGGAATGGCAAATATTTGGTAGTCCTCAAGCTTTTTTTCACCATTTGCAATTTTTGAAAAATGCACAATTGTGCTTTCTGCTCCTGCCAATGAAAAGGCATATGCAAGCTCTGCTTCAGAATTTAAGCCAAAGCCTGCAAGAACTAAACACTTAGGAGCAGGATTCACCATATGAATCACTCAGCCACCAAGGTTTTTCTTCCAGCGCACAACTGCCTTCTTTTTCATCCAAAACCTCTCTTCCAATAGTGCTTTAGTTGCTGCATGCTTGCCTTAACCACGGTTTTTCCTGCAATTTTTATTTCAAGCAACCCACCACCTACCTTTCCGACGTTGTAGCAAGGGCAGCCTCTCATAATCTGTTTGAACGCAGCCTCATGTTTCTTCCTGACTGACACTATGAATCTGCCTGCGCTTTCGGAAAAGAGCAACTGGTGTGGTGCAAGCTTTTTTCCAAGTGAAGCAAGATCAACTTCTGCGCCAATCTCGCCTCCAATACAGCATTCTGCAAGGGCAACCGAAAGCCCACCATCGGAGCAATCATGACAGGATTCAACCAGCCTCTTTCTTATGGCTTTTTGAAGCTGCCTGTAAAGCTTCAAGTTTTGCTTGAAGTTTACTTTTGGAACATTTGCTCCAACTGTCTTTTTCATTGCATAATATTCAGAGCCTCCAAGCTCGTTTTTGGTGGCTCCCAACACATATATCAAGTCGCCTTCTGTTTTAAAATCAGAAGTTTGAGCAAGTGAAATATCCTCTATTTTCCCTATTGCACTAATAAGTAAGGTCGGGGGAATCGAAATTCTCCATTTCCCAAATTTGTAGTCGTTTTTCATGCTGTCTTTGCCTGAAATCAAAGGAACAGTGTATGCAAGGCATGCATCATACAAACCTTTGCAGCAGGCAATAAGCTGAGCAAGCCTATGCTTTCCTTCAGGATTTTCCTTTGAAAAAATTGGATCTGCCCAGCAGAAATTATCCAACAAGGCAAGATGCTCAAACAGGCCACCAGCTGCAAGATAGTTCCGCACCGCCTCATCAACCGCATTTGCAGCCATTTGGTAGCAGTCAATATCCGAATAGCGGGGGCATATTCCATTTGCAACTACCAATCCTTCTTTTCTTCCAAAAAGAGGCGCAATTACAGCAGCATCGGCTGGTCCATCTGCTTTTCTGCCACAAAGAGGTTTTATTATGCTTGAGCCTTGCACTTCATGGTCGTATTGCCTTATGACGCTTTCTTTTGAGCATATGTTTGGTCTTGAAAGCAAGGAAAGCAGATCTTGCGTGTAGTCAGTCTGTGCAGCAAGCTTAGGCTCCTTCAGATTTGCTTTCTTCTGCTTTGCTTCCAATACAAGCTGCGGCACGCCGTGGTGCAAAAATTCAAGCTCCAAGTAGGCAACTGTCTTTGCGCCATAAAGCACATGGAAAAAGCCAGAATCGGTAAATTCTCCCAAATCAGAGACCTCAACTCCCATCTCATATGCAAGATTAACAAATTCAGTCACTTTCTGCGGAGGCACAGCAACGGTCATCCTCTCTTGCGATTCAGAAAGCAATATTTCCCATGGGTCAAGGCCGGCATATTTCAGAGGAGCACGATCCAGATAAAGCATTGCACCTCCACAGCTTTGCGCCATTTCGCCCACTGAAGAAGAAAGCCCTCCAGCCCCGTTGTCTTGTATGCTGCGATACAAACCCCTATCTCGCGCCTGAAGCAAAAAGTCCAGCATCTTTTTTTGTGTGTATGGGTCCCCTAGCTGAACTGCAGAGACAGGAGATTCTTCGTGAAGCTCGATCGAGGAAAAGGTTGCTCCGTGAATCCCATCTTTTCCTATCCTTCCTCCCACCATGAATATCCTGTCTTTAGGCATTGCAGCTTTTTGGTGCGTTTTTTTCCCACCAATCTCCTGCGGCATTATACCTCCCGTTCCACAATACACCAGTGGCTTACCCAAATATCTTTCATCAAAGCAGATTGCACCGTTTATAGTCGGTATCCCACTTGCGTTGCCGCCATGTGCAACTCCTGCTCGCACTCCTTCCATTACCTGCCTTGGATGAAACAGGCGCGGTGGGATGGCCCCACTGTAATCTGGGAAAGCAAAGCAAAAGACATCTGTGTTAAATATTGGCTTTGCACCTAAACCTGCTGCAAGCACATCTCTATTTACTCCCAGAATGCCGGTAAGTGCTCCGCCAAAAGGATCAAGTGCTGAAGGTGTGTTGTGTGTTTCTACTTTCATTGCAACGTTCCATCCAGGAACAAATTCTATAATCCCTGCATTATCAGTAAATACAGAAACAAGCCATTTTCTTTTCTTGGCAACTTTCTTTGTTGCGGCCTTGATGTAAGTATTGAAAAGAGAATCAACAACTCTTTTTCTATTTCCGTCCTGAAATACTATTTTAGCATTGAAAATCTTATGTTTGCAATGCTCTGACCAGGTTTGCGCTATGCACTCCAGCTCCACGTCGGTTGGATTTGGCCCTAATCCAACTGCAGCGCGTGCTTTGCGGATTTCTGGCCTGCGGTAATATTCTCTTATTTTTTTCATCTCAGCCAAATTAAGCGAAAGCAGGCGCTGTTTGGAGATTTCTTGCAGTTTGCTGTCATTGACTTCGAGGGAGATTTCCTGCACCCTGCCTCCTTCCTGCTTTTCTACTTTGGGTATTGCAGTCCCAAAGCCTTCCTTGCCAAATTCCTGGCTGCTTTTTATCTCAAATCGCTGTATCAGCTCATTTGCAAGCAACCTTTTTGCAATACTCTCCACTTCACTTCTTGAAAGCTTGCCGCAAAAAAGATAGTGTTTGGCACTATAAACATTCCCTATCTTTCTTCCAAGTAAGTCTTCGATTGCTTCTTTTGCAGTGTCTCCTGTGTTGTCCTTCACTTTCGGCTTAAAGCCCACAAAAACTGCAAAATCAAACAAGCTTGAATCAAAAAGAGGCGCATTTACAGAATATATCTCAGTAATTGGATCTGCAAATAGCTTTCTTGCAAGCTCTCCAAGCTGTGCTTCGCCCAAGTCCGCATCAATCGCATATACGCAAATTACTCTCACAGAGCTGCAAGATGAAATCCCAAGCTCCGCTTTTATCCTGTGCAGCAGGGCATTGCCTACAGGATCTTCCAGATCAGGCCTAATCCCTACTTCTATTCTGCAAGCCATTTGCCCCTCTCCACAAAGCCTGTAATTTGCTGCAAGGATTTATAAGTGATTCCCTGCCAGCAATTAAAGAAGTTTGCCCCAAAACTTTACCAGGGGGAATGGGCTAATCTGGTATGCTGCCAGCTTTGGGTCTTTTTGCAAAAAAGCTGGTGATCTGAGTTCAAATCTCAGTTCCCCCATCCCTAGGGGGCACTAAAGATAAACCTCAAAGCCCCCTGAGGGTTCACCCCAAAAAGGAAACCACAGCTTTTTTGGCTGGGACACTAAGATAAACAGCAGGTCCACTTGAGGGTTCACCCCCAAAGGCAACCGCAAAAATTTTTTGGGCACTAAAAGAAACTTTATGGTTTTCTGAGAAATAACATTCAAAGATAACTGGAAATTTGAAGGAAAAGCGGACACTGACTGGAGGCAAAACGTTATATTCAGTTTAAGGCACTTTTGGTTTGTGAAGTTCGGGCTTTCAGAGATTAGTGGCAGGTTTGTGCTTGGGCCAATGGCAGGCTATACAGATATTGCATTTAGGCTTCTTTGCCGTAAAAAAGGGGCAGCAATGTGTTTTACTGAATTTGCAAACGCAACAGCAATTGTAAGAGGGGCAAAGGCAGCATTGAATCTGATTTCCACTTGCAAAGAAGAAATGCCAGTGGCAATTCAGATTTTCGGATCAGACAAAGAAATGATGGCTAGCTGTTGCAGGAAAATTTCTCAACTAGTGCAGTCCGAAGAGATTTTTGCGTCTTGCATTGATTTGAATTTCGGTTGTCCTGCCCTGTCCGTGGTTAAGGCAGGCTCAGGCGCAGCCCTTCTTAAGAGTCCAGAAAAAATAAGACAGATAGTTGCTGCTTGCGTTAAGGCAAGCCATCTACCAATAACCTGCAAAATTCGTGCTGGCTGGTCGCAGGATAATGCAGTAGTGATTGCAAAATTGATTGAGCAGGAAGGGGCGGCAGGCATAACAGTGCACTGGAGGTTTGCCTCTGGAACCAATCCAAAGGGCTGGAAAACAATTTCAGAAGTAAAGCAGGCAGTCAATATTCCTGTAATAGGAAATGGCGGAGCTGACTCTGCCACGCTTGCAGTAAAGCTTTTGATTGAGACTAAATGCGATGCTGCAATGATTTCTTCAGGAGCACTTGGAAACCCTGCAATTTTTGCCCAAAGCAACTTCCTTTTAGAAGGTAAATCCATCACGCAGTACAGCAGGCAGGAAAGGAAAGCTGATTTAATGGAATATCTCTTGCTTGCAAAGAAATACAATTGCTTCTCTTTAAAGCATGCAAAAGCCCACGCAGTTCAGTTTTTTGCAGGCTGGCCAGGTGCAAAAAAGGCAAGATCTGCTCTTGCAACTGCCAAAACAGAAGAGGACCTGCTTCAGCTTCTGCACAAACTCTAATAAGGATAAGCTGAGTAAAAAGCTCTCATGGAGTTCAAGCATTTTGTGGTTGAAGAAATAGTGCAAGAAGCTGCAGATGTGCGCACTTTTAAGCTTTCACCAATAAGTGGCAGTATCCCTAAATATCAACCAGGCCAATTTTTTCTGCTCAGGCTTCCTGATGGAACTGGCAAGTATATCCACAGGCCCTATTCGGTCGCATCACATCCCGAAGAGCCAAATCTTTGGTTTTGCATAAAAAACAAAGGATTCTTTCCTTCCCTTCTTTGGAAGCTTAAGCCAAAAGATTCTCTTGAGCTCGATGGCCCATATGGCATCTTCCTTCTTGGCAAAGAAGACAAAGAAAGAGTATTCATCGGAGGCGGGGTAGGCATTTCTGCACTGCGAAGCATGATCATTCAGACCGTTAAAGAAAACCTTCCAGCCTGGCTTTTCCACTCTGCTCATACTAAAGAGGGCCTGATTTATTTTGACCAAATGCAAGCGCTTTCTTCATCCTACTCTTCATTTAAATTTTTCCCATCGATTTCAGGGGACAATATTCCCTTTGGCTGGAGCGGGCTTAAAGGCAGGATAACAGTTGAAATCTTGAAGGAGAAGCTTGGAAGCCTGCAAGGCAAGTCGTTTTACCTTTGCGGCAGCAAGGAAATGGTATCTTCGCTTGCATCTTCCCTTATGACCTCAGGTGTTCCAAAAGAGAGCATAAAAAAAGACGAATGGGGCTAGTTTGCCCTTTTCCTTACCAAAAGCAACACATCCCCAACCCTTCTTTCAAAGAACCCAAAATGAAGGTAAAGCTTGGCTGCAGCATAATTGTTTGCCCTTACCTTAAGGTAAGTTGTCTGGACCCCTTTTTTGTCTGCATGATAGAGAGCTTCTGCAAGTAGCTTAGAGCCAATCCCATGCTCCCTATAATGTGCAAGCACTCCCAAACCTGCAATATAGCAGATTTTCCCCCTTATTCTGTAATGGCAAAACCCAACGGGGATTTGGTTTTTTTCTGCTATCAAAATATAGTCAGTCGGCAAAATCCTGTTTCTTGCTTTGGGAAAAATGGTCAAAATTAGCCTCTTTACAGTCTCGATTTCTGACTTTTTCGCCCGCCTTACATTAAAGCTTGTCAATACTGAGTCAGAAAAGCCTTCTGCTTCTTCCAAGAAGCTCACCTTAAAGGCTGATGAACTTGACTGAAATCTCCTCTTTAATTTCCACTTCAGCAGCTCTGAGCTTTTCTGCAGGTGAAAGCTTTACTATCAAGGTTTCCCCAAGAATCTGCTTTCCTTCATATTCGTGGATATGGCCGCAAAAAAGCAAAATAGGCTTGCGCGTTTCCACAAATTTCCTGAGCGCCTTGCTTCCAACATTCATCTGACCTATCAAGTCAAAAGCACCATATGGTGGTGGGTGAGCAACCACTATCGAAAACTCATCCATTCCTGTGTTTGCAAGCACCTGCTCAATTTCTTCCTCAGAAAGCTCGCTTGGCGTTCCGAAAGGCGTTTTGTTGCTTCCACCCAGGCCAACCAAGTTCCACTGGCCGATATTAACCTTTTTGCCGTGAAGTGATTTACCCATATGTTCAATTGCACTTGCTACTTCAGGAGGGTCCATATTGCCATGCACTGCAAAACTATTTGGGAAAATCTCAAGCACTTCTCTCACATAAGATACAGGGCCATTGTTGGTTATGTCTCCTACAAAAAGGACAAAATCATACTTTTTGCGAAGGGAAATCGCCTTTAGCCTATCCAAAACTTCCTCATCTGCATGTAAATCAGAAAGTGCAAGCAGTTTCATAAAATCACTTTTCCAAAATTCTTTTCAGCTGCGCATCCAGCTGGGCCTTAAGCTTTTCTGCTATGAAATTTCCACTCATTGCATCTGCCTTTGAAGCAATTGCTATCTTAGCTGCTATTGCACGCGCGATTTTACCACGTAGCTTGCGCGGAGACCTGCTAATTTGTGGGTGCTGGAAAATCAAGCCGTGCTTTGGAGGCTTGCTGCCGCTTTTTAGATGTTTGAATAGAGCTTTTTCTGCCCCAAGCACTTGTACGGTGCTTGAAGGCAAGGTCGCAAGGCGCTGCAAACCTCCTGCCTGAGCAACCAGCTTGGAAGCAAGCAATGAGCCAACCAAGTACGAGATATTGGGGCAAACCCTCTTTGCAAGCCCTTCCTGATAACTTTCTACCTCTTGCCTCAATTTCCAAAGCATCTGCACCTGCATCGCAAGTTTTCTTATCTGCTGCACGTCCTGAGAAGAAAGCTGCGCTCCCACACTTACTGATGCCTTCTGCTCAATCGAAGCTGCCTGCTGCCCAAACACTTTTTCCAGCTCCTCTCTCTTTATATTTTCCCGGTCAATAATCAAAACCCCCTGAACAAATTTCTCAGGGTCAGAACTCTTAAATTCAGGAAAATATACACCATACCATTCAGTTAGTCTTTCAAAAAGCAAATTCGAAGCCCGGTTAAGCTCATCAATGCAGGAGACAGTCTGAATAAGCAGATTGTCAGGCGAACTTATCGCAGCCTGCACTTTAAGCTTTGCTTTCCTGAGGAACTCTTCTCTCAAATTGCTCTTCATCTTCTCTCCTTTTGCCTTTTCACTAAGAATGTTTAAAGAACTTCCCCAAGACAACATCAGTATGGCAAAAGCACAGCAACTGATGGACATTGCAATAAGGAGAGCAATACTAATCCCTTCTTGTGAGATTTACGGCTCGCCAGCAGGTTTCTACGACTACGGTCCCGTTGGCTGTGCAATCAAGCGCAATATTGAGAATCTTTGGAGAAAGGAAATGCTCCAAAAGGAAGGATTCCACGAAATTGAAACCTCGCTCATCCTGCCAGAGATAGTGCTTAAGGCATCCGGCCATCTGCAAAACTTTGCAGACCCGATTGTTTCTTGCACATCATGCAACCAGCGCTTCCGAGCAGACCATCTTATTGCAGGGCAAGAGGAGGGTAAGATTCACCTACAAGCTGGGGCAGACCCACAGGTGCTTTCCGAGCTAATCCAAAAATATGGCATCGTTTGCCCAAATTGCAAAAAGCAAACTCTCTCCAAAGTCAGCTGGTTCAACTTGATGTTTAAGACGAATATAGGACCAATTGAGGGCAACAGCGCATACTTCAGGCCAGAAACCGCCCAAGGCATCTTCATGGACTTTCTTCGGATCGTGCGCAACTTCGGTGGCAAGCTACCAATAGGCATAGGTCAGATAGGCAAAAGCGCAAGGAATGAAATCTCTCCGCGGCAAGGACTTATGAGAATGCGCGAGTTTACACAAATGGAGCTTGAGTATTTCTTTGACCCAACACAGCCAACACATCCAAAATTCGCTGAGATTTCTTTTGATACATTGCGCATTGTATCGAACGGAGACGCCCCCAAGGAAATCAAAATCTCAGACGCAGTTTCATCAGGTCTAATACCCAACCAAATCATGGCCTATCTTCTTTGGAAGCAAAAACAATTCTACCTTCTTTTAGGAATCCCGCAAGAGAAGTTCTTCTTCAGGAAGATGCCCAAAGAGGAAACTCCACATTATTCTTTGGGAAATGTAGATTTGGAAGTCGAGACATCTTATGGGCTGATCGAGACCGCAGGCACTGCCTATAGAACAGACTATGACTTATCCTCCCACTCCAAGTTCTCCGGGCAAGAACTTTCAATTTTTCATGAGCAGCGAAAGGAGAAGGTGGTTCCTCACGTGATAGAGCCGTCGATGGGAGTAGATAGAACATTTTGGTGCGTTTTGGAGCATTCTTTCAGAGAGAAATCATCTAGCAAGGAATGGGATTGGTTCGATTTTCCACCGTGGATTGCGCCATATCATGCATGGATTTTCCCTCTCATGAAAAAAGACGGTCTGGACGCCAAAGCAAGGCAAGTTGAGGAGATTTTGCGAAAAGAGGGTCTTTGCGTATTTTACCAGGAAAGCGGAAGCATAGGAAGAAGATATGCACGTGCAGATGAGATAGGGGTGCCATACTGCATCACCATCGATTATACTTCTTTGGAAAATAATGACGTGACTGTGCGTTTCAGAAATGACGGCAAGCAAATAAGGATAAAAATAGACAAGCTTGCTTTTTCTTTGTTAGAATTTGTCAGACAGGGCAAGGTTACAGGATAAGTTTTCCAATCTGCGAATTTAGCGATTTCATCTCTTCAAGTGCGGCACCGACATAGTCCTGCGTCTGCCTTTCTTTCCAAGCAAAGGCAATAGAGGAAGAAGCATTGATCCTGTGCAAAGCAAACGTCTGTTGCCAAATCGTGCGCAATGATTCTGCAGCCTGTCTAGCAGAACCGCCTTGCGCACCCACTCCTGGTATCAAAAGCGGAACTTCCAATTCAGCATCATGAAATATCCATAAAACTTTTTCGAGATCTTCAATTGCAGTTGCACCAACTACCGCACCAAGGCCAGGCGTAAACCACCTAGCTATTTTTGATGCAACATGATAAAACAAAGGCTTACCATCATGCGCCCAGAGGGCCTGGAAATCTGCTGCACCCTGATTGGAAGTTCTGCAAAGTACATACGCTCCCTTGCCTTCCTTGCAAAATGAAAGAAATGGTTGAATGCTGTCCTGGCCCATATAAGGAGAAACCGTGATGGCATCTGCACCCCAAAATTTGAAACCTTCTTCAGCATAAGCTTGGCTTGATTTTCCAATATCCCCTCTTTTTGCATCCAAAATTACAGGGATTTTTCCGCTGTATTGCTTGATTAACCTCTGGAGAGCTCGCAGCCCGTCAAATCCGTATCGTGCAAAATAGGCATAATTTGGCTTGAGTGCCGAAATGTAACTTTCCTGCTGGATAGCAGCATCAACTATGTCAGAATAAAATTTCACGATCTTTTCTTCAACCCCAAGCTCAGACGGAGGCATTTGATCTAAATCGGGGTCTATCCCAAAGCAAAGTATGGAGTTGTGCCTTGCAGCGCTTTCTTTGAGAAAAGTGCTAAAATCCATTCAAACACCATATTTGTCGCGATACTCCAAAAACTTACTGTAAAGCTCATCATCAACATATTTTTTTTCGTTTATTTTGTTTTCGTGAAGATATTCAAAGACATCTGTGGCAGAGACAATTGCATAAACTTTTGTGCCATATTTTGCTTCAAATTCAGCAACGGCATTTTTACCATCAGCAGTCTTTTCCTGCCGATCCAACATTATGAATACTCCAGCAAGGCTTACTCTTGCAGCTGAGGAAAGCAATGTTAAAGCATCCTCTTTTGCAGCACCTGTAGTAAAAACATCATCCACTATTATTATCTTTGTTCCATCTGCAATAGGGGCGCCGACGAACGAGCCTCCCTCCCCATGTCCCTTCTCTTCTTTTCGGTTGAAGCACCAAGGTTTGTTTATGCCTTTTCTTGCAAGGGCCATGGAGACAGATATTGCAATTGGTATTCCTTTGTAGGCTGGGCCAAAAATAACATCATATTTCTCAGGCTTCAGCTTAAAGCAGATGAAATCTGCCATAACTGATGCAAGCGCATTTGAAAACTCTCCAGTGTAAAATACTCCAGAATTGAAAAAATAAGGAGACTGTCGGCCAGATTTTAGAGTAAATTGCCCAAATTTTAATGCCCCTGCAAAGCAGGCAAGCTCTATAAAGTCTTTTTGGAATTTTTGCATGAAGCCTTTTCTGCCTCCAGCCTTTTATCTTTATTGGAAAAAAGGAAAAAAAGAAAAAATTTAAGCTGCTTCTTCCTGTCCCAGTTTTTCAGCAATTGCGCAGCTTGCTTTGACTGCAATTATGCGTATTCTTACCTTATCTCCAACTGCAGTTCCAGGAACGAATATGACAAATCCGTCCTTTTTTGCGATTCCGTCGCCTCTGGCAGCCACAGCTTCAATAGAGACGTTAAGCTCGTCTCCTATTTTCACCGGCTTTGGCATGTCAGATCCTCTACCAAATCCCATTACATCACTTCCTTTCAGTAAGCAGGCACTAGCTTGCGGCTTTTGTTTTTTTCACAAAAGAC
This sequence comes from Candidatus Anstonellaceae archaeon, assembly GCA_038891035.1. GTDB lineage: Archaea > Micrarchaeota > Micrarchaeia > Anstonellales > Anstonellaceae > UBA10161. Next base: position 8,338 of record JAWAEW010000007.1, on the reverse strand, counting down.
ATCAAGTAGCACATGCTTTCTCTTATGCGATTTGAAGTGATGGATTTAAAAGCAGAGTAGATGGCTCACCTGAAAAAACTGCAAATACAAGTTGGGAAGCAGGTGCCATAAAGGCAAAATAAAGCCCTGCTTTGCGCAGATTGCCTTCTGAAAGACCAAGCGAAAGTGCTGAAAATGCAGCATTTAAAGCAAGATATATTGGGCAAGAAACTGCAATCGGCTCAAAGGATTCCTTATCTTGTATTGCAAGCAAAGGAGCAAGTGAAATAGTGCTACCCAAAATTGCAGGCACAAGAAGTCCACTTGCGGCCAAAACAGTGTAGCGTTGTATTGAAAGCTGTGCTGAGCGTTCAGCAACCAAGCTAAAAAATGATGCGATATCTTGGGCAGTCTCCCGCAAAGCAAAATACATATCCGCCCCCGTCTCGTATGAAAGCACCAAAAGAGCAGTTGCGCGACGAACGAGTAAGGAAGGGCAGTGGTTGAAGGCTGCCTCCAAAGAAGCAGCAAAGCTTTCACCTGCCTTCTGCCTCCTTAAGGCGATTTCAAAAGCCTCAGAAAGCATTCCAAACCCACCTTTTGAAAGGAAAGAAAGCAGCTTTTCTGGAGACAAAAGCCGATGTGCAGAGGCAGCAGAATAAAGCGCATCAGGAAGAAAAGCCTCAGCCTGCGCTATTTGCCTGTGCGCTAAAAATGAGGCAAGGCCGTAAACAGTTGGAGCAAGCAGGAAAATAATAGCAGCTGCAGTCAAGCTGTACTGCAAGGCAATCAAGCTCGCAGCAGTCAAAAATGCAAAAAGCGCAACGACAAGACTGCGATGACTTAACTTAATCCCAATTGATTTGAGATAACTTTCCAATACACTTTTTTGCTGCCTAAAAGAAGGCATGTTCATCGCTATCAAAAACAGTGGAATTGTATTAATCGCAGGAAAAACAAAAAGGAATGAAACATAAATTGCCCAGGACGGAACAGCCTCTCCTGCAGAAGGAAGTATTGCGGCAAAAACTGTAAAAAAAGATGGAAGAAGAGCAGAAGAGGCGATAAAGAAAATCAAAAGAAGAGACGCCCTTCCTGCCTGAAGCCGCAGTTGTGCCATCTGCGAAGCGGATAGCTCAGAAGCAAGCTGCTTGAGTGGCTCACTTTTCGCTCCTGTTTCATACAAAGAACACATAAGCATAAAGCATCTTTTGACTTGCATCGAGCCCAGCCGAGCCGCTACTTGCATGAGAGCAGCCTGCACACTTGCCCCAGAGCGTATTTGAAGATGCGCTGCTGCAAGTTCAGAAGAAATTGCATAATCTCTTTTCGAAAGCTTATCTATGCATTTTTCAAATGGTATTCCTATATCTATGCAAATTGCTGCCTCCCTCAAAAGAAACGGAAGCTCTGCTTCAATTGTTGCAAGCCTTCTTCTTGCAAACAAAGCAGGAAGAAAATAAAGAAACGCAAAAACAATCCCAAAAGAAAGCAAGCCAAACCCAACCATTTCTTGTATAGAAAGTCCTATCAAGAATGCAAGAAAGACAACTGCAAAAGCAGGAAACATCGAAATCAAAGCAGCACCAGATGCAAACTTTGATCCGTCTACTCCCGCCCAGCCTGCCTTTTGCAATTCCGACTCAAGTTTTTGGCTCTTCCCGAAAATGCGAATAATCCCCAATTTGCTGATAAGCTTTGCAAGCCCCAACATTCATTTTCCTCCAAACATCATTTTCTGTACTGCTTCAAATGCCCTACCGAATCCTTTCGGCCTGCCACAAGCAAAGTAGCGCTCTCTTCTTTCAAGCTCCTTTTTGGTTTCTGCTTGAGTAAGTCCCATTCTTTCTGAAACTATCTGAAGAAGCCTGTCTTTTCTTACAAATTTTCTATCTTCAAACACAGCAACAGGGGCAAGTAAATCTTTCGGATTGGCTACTGCAATTTCAGTAAGGCAACGCCTCTCCCCTACTTTTCTTTTGCTTATATCATATACCGAAACTCTTCTTTGAACAACTATGACATCTATGGCCTCCAAATCTTGAAGCATGCAGCCCATCATCCTCAACCTCAGCATTGCATCTTTACAGCTTTGGGCATGAAAAGTGGTATAGCAACCTTTTGCCTGGCCAGAAAGTGCAGATTCAAGAAAAGCTGCAGCCTCATTTGGTGTCCGTATTTCACCTACCACTACCCTATCCGGCCTCATCCTAAGTGAATCGCGCACCAGCTCTACCATTCCAACACCGCCTTCTTCAAACGGAAGCAGTCTCAACTGATGAGGGTGTGGGATTGAAATCTCTGGGGTTTCCTCTATCAAAAGCAGCCTCTCGCTACTTGGCACAAAGCACAAAAGTGCATTAAGAGTGGAAGTTTTGCCTGAGGCAGTGTTGCCTGCAATCATAATGGTCATGTCTGCCTGCATGCAAAGCGAAAGAAGAGCCATGGCCTCTGCTGAGTATGTATCTTCTGCCAGCTCAAAAGGAGAAAGCGGTTCTCTGGTAAATTTTCTTATAGTAAGTTCGCAAGAGGATACAGGAGGCATAGAGGCATGTATCCTACTTCCATCCTCAAGCATTGCATTTAGGCGTGGATTTTGGGCAGTAAGTCTTCTGCCAAGATTCCGCCCTAGCCTATTTACAAGCGAGACAAAATATTCTTGCGAATCTATCATAATATTTGTTTTCAGCCAGCCCACCTTTCGTTTATATACATAAACCGGCTGACCAATTCCAATTATTGCAATTTCTTCAAGGTTTGGGTCAGAAAGCAAATTTTGCAAAAATCCAAACCCCCATGTATGAAGGAAAACAAATTCTGCAAGGTATTTTTCCTGGTCATCATCCAACTCGATACCTTCCTGTTCGCACACCTCACTCAAAAGCTCTTTGGCAGTCTGCATTGCATCTTGCTCGTTTTTGACCTCTCTGCGCTCAGCCTCAGCCCTGAACTTTTCAACAACCATCAGCACTAAGGCCTTTTCCTCTTCAGAAAGCCTTGGCAGCCCTACACTGTATTGCGCCTTCCAGTCTCCAAAATTCCATCCAAGTCCAATTTTTTTCAGCATTCCTCCAACCTCAAAACATCTCCTACTTCTATTTTCAATCTGCTCGAAAGCTTGCATGGAAGCTCAAGCAGAAATTTGGCATTCTCAGAAGGACAAATCAAGAGAGTATTTGGCTGAATTCGCCTGAAGATTTCACGCACTACAAATTCCTTTGAAAGGTAAATGGCATCAAAACAGGCAGGGACAAAAAAAGAATGTATAGGGTGTTTTCCTTCACTTTCAAAAATAAAAAGCATCGGAATAATTTCTTTTCGGAACATGAGGCCGCGCATCTGTTGCAGCCGGGTTTTTGCAACCTCCATTTTCATTTTCAGATGAATTTTTTTGGAAAGGTTTGAAACAATATAGGTTTGCATTGCAACACAACCTATCTTCCGTATTTCCTTTTCCTCCTAGAATACTCTTCAAGTGCTCTTTTGAAGTCGGCCTCTGAAAAGTCTGGCCAAAGCTTTTTGCAAAAATAATATTCGGAATAGGCAGTCTGCCAAGGAAGAAAACCGCTTGTCCTGATCTCCCCTGAAGTCCTAATAACCAAATCCGGCTCATCCTGAAGGTAAAGCAATCTCTCAAAACCTTTCATATCCAGCTTTTTCCCTTCTTCGATTGCCAGATTAACCGCATTCAGTATTTCTTGCCTGCCACCATATCCTATAAGCAAATTAAGGGTGTATTTTGTATTTTTTGCAGTCTCAGCTTCTGCTTTTTTCATTTTCTCCTGAAGCTGCAAAGGAAAAGCCTGCAAGTTTCCTAAAAAGCGCACACGGGCCTTGTATTTCTTGTAATCTTTCTTTAGGCCTTCTGTAAGCTTTTTGTCAAAGAGCAAAAAAAGCTGCCTTACCTCCTCCTTTTCCCTTCTGAAATTTTCAGTAGAAAACCCCCACATCGTAAGTGTCCTTATTCCGTATTTTTTGCACCATTTAAGCACATTTGCAATTTTATCTATGCCTTTTTCATATGCCTCCACCTTGCTTATTTTGTGTCTCCTGGCCCATCTGCGGTTTCCGTCTGGTATTATTGCAATGTGCTTCGGCCTCATCAGAAACGTTTTGCCAAGAAATTATTTAAATTGCGCCTCAGAATAGCAAGCCTGGAATAAAAATGTACAAAAAAAGGGGAGAGGCTTCCAGCTATCCTTCTTTTTGCACCAAGCACTGCACGTGCATCCAGCCGTTTTACACCTTCAAATTCTACATAAGCTTTGCCTATTTCTGACAAATGATGCGCATCACTTCCTGCAAACTGCGCTTTGCTGCTTTTTAGGCAGAATTCAAACGCCTTTTGGTTTATTTGGGCAAAAGAAACCCGTGCATTGAAAACCTCAATACCATCTATTCCTTTCAAAATATCTTTTTCAAGTTTTTCAACGGCAATCCCACTTCTTGCAAAATCATACGGATGCGCTGCAACGCATACTGCATTTTGCTTTTTTGCCTGTGCCAATACTTCAGCCAAGCCGGCAGGCTCAATTCTCTTTTTCACAAAATAAACAAGCAAGTCTCCTTCATCTGTTGCAACTTCCTCTCCAACAATTACTTGAAGCTTAAGCCCAAGCTTTTCTACATGTCTTTTGGCTTCAAGTGCACCACGGATTTCATCATGATCAGTTATTGCGATTGCATCTAGGCCTTTTTTTTCAGCCTCAAGCACCACTTGCTTTGGCTCAGAAAGTGAGTCAAAAGAATAATTTGTATGTATGTGAAAATCAACCTTCATCAAACACACCCACTATGCTTTTTGCAATTATTTCCCCATAAGAAAGCACCAATGAGGGCTTAAACATCAAAGAGAGCCTATCCATTCGTCCTTCCTTTGAGATTAGCTTATCAAAAAGGAACGCTTTTGCAAGCTGAAAAAGCAAAGCAGGGGGTTGCCCATCCCACAAGTCAAGAAAGTCTCTTATTTTGGAGTGCAGCCACAAATCAGATTCATATTCCTTTCTCCAAGCCTTCTCGTATTTTTCTGGCCAAAAAGCATACCTTCCTGCCAAAAGACCGCAACTTGCACCAAAAAATATCCCCCCTCCAGTGGTTGCCTTTACATGACCTGCAGCATCACCGGCAAGAACTACCCGAATGTTTCCTTTTTGCATTGCAGTTTTTTTGCGGACCTGCAAAGGTATAACTGCTGCAAATTGTGAGTGTGCTTTTACAAGCTTAAGCTTGGATGCAAATCTTTTGAAATAAGGCAAAGGATGGTAAGGTAGCCTCACTCCAACTCCTATTTTCGCCTCCTCTTCATTTATCGGGATGATCCAGCCAAAAAAGCCAGGAAATTCCGTGGATGAAAGATAAATTTGCACCTGCCGCGGGTTTTCACACGAATACTCAAAATCTCCTTGAATGGTTGCAACAAACTTAGTCAGTTTCGGAAAGCCAAAGTGTTGTGCAATTGCAGATGCTGGACCGTCTGCCCCAACAATTACGTCTGCTTCAAACTTCCTTGTCACCTTCTTTCCAAGCTCAAGCTTTCCGCCTTCAAGCAAAAACCTGTCAGCAGCCATCTTATCAAACTTTTTCCTACAAATCAATATTGCCTTCTCTTTTTTTGGCCTCAGTTCCACCTCCTGAGCGCCGCAGATTATTTTTGCTGAATCAATCTCATTTAGCTTTACTTTCTTGTAATTCACATAAGGCAAAAGGGCGTCCAGCCCTGATTTTGAAACCAACCCAGAACAAGCCTCAGGTTCACCTATTCTGTTGTGCTCTTCAGAAAGAAGCACCTTTCTCCCTTCCATTACAGCTGCTATGCCTGCAAAGCAGCCAGCAGGGCCCCCGCCTATTATGTGCAAGTCATACATACAAAAAAGAGCTTAAGCTAGCTTTTTAAGGGCAGACGATTAGGTTTTTATAGCTGCTTGCTGGCAAATCACAAGATGCCATGGTCGCATTCACATTTGATGCTTTGTATCATACAGTTCTGGTATTTCTTTTTGCGTTCATCCCAGGGATTGCGCTAGGCTTTCCACTGCTTAAAAAATCCAAGCTGTCTTTCACAGAAAAGCTTTTTGTGTCATTTTTCATAGGATTATTTGCGGTTCCTACTTTGCTGTTTTTACAAGGCCTTGCAGGGGTGCATTTTTCCCTTTCCTTAGTTTTGCTTAACTTTTTTATCTTGACCGCAATAGGAATTTTCTTTGGAATCAAAAATGAAGCATTCAAACCTCCAAAAATTGATTTTCCACTTACAGCAGAAAATCTACAAAATCTCTCAGTCTCTTTCTTGCTTTTCTTTATTGCACTTCTTGCATTTTGGCTGAGAATTCAGACATACTCACCTATTTATTCTGAACTTGACCCTTACTGGTATGTTTACAGTGCAGCACAGATTCTGCAGTTTGGGGCAGTACCTCCTATTGATGACACTGCATGGTGGCCTGAAGCAAATTCTTCCCATCGCTCAGTCCCGCTTAAAGCTTATTTAGAAGCTCAATGGTATACACTTTATACTGGTGGAAAGCCATATGACAATTATTTGCTTTTCACCACCTCAAGTTGGCTTCCGCCAATTTCTGCAGCGCTGCTTTCTTTCGGAGCATATCTTCTTGTCTCTTCAGTTTATGAAAGAAGATACGGACTTTTGGCAGCCTTCCTAATTACACTCATGCCCCTGACAATCTTCAAAATGTCTGCAGGGGTAAATGAAGCTGCCCCCGTTGGCTTTATGGGGCTTTTTGTTTCTTTAGGTACATTTGCCTGGTCACTTTACAAAAAAGACCACACCCTTCTTCTCGTTTCCTCCTATGCTTTTTTTGTCTCCACTCTTGCCTCAAATGTCCAAGTAGTGCTTGCACTTCCTTTAGCTGGAATTATGGTAATTCAGGGGATAGATTATTTTGTGCGCGGCAAGCCAAACACTGATTTTGTAAAAGAATGCGGCATAATCCTTGCCGGCTTTGTTTTAGGCTCCATCCTTCTTGGAATCTATATCAATGCACCACTACTCTCTCTTTTAGGAAGCAAGGTTTTGATGGCAGTTGTGGCATTCATTTTCCTCACAATCTCAAGCTTTGCGCTGCAAAGACATTCATTTTCATATTGGCAGAGAGTGAGTCTGATTGCCTTGCTTGTTTTTGCAGGACTAATTTTGCTTATCTCCCCACTTGGAGCACCATTGAAGAATGAAATCAGAGACTATGTTGCAGCCTCACAATTTGTTGTGCCACTCCAAAAAACCATAGCAGAACAGAACCGAGCAGGCAACCAGTTCGAGGGTGAAGCAGGCTTTATTGCCCTTGTTCCAAAAAACCACAAAGGCATAATTTTTGAGGTGCTGGATGCTGTCTCTTTATTGTTTTCTTTGTTGGCAAATGCACTATTTGCCACAATGGACTTTATTTTCAAGGTGCTTGTAAACATAACTGATACTACTGACAAAAAAGAAAATTCACTTGTTTTTGTGTTTTTGATCATAAGTGCAGTAGGGCTTGTGATTGAGCATTTTGCAAGAGAAAAAGACGAAAGGGAGCATCCTTCTGTCTTCTTGCTTATCCTTTTATTTGCTTTGCCAATTACGTATGTTGGTTTAAATAAGCTCAAATATACAATCTATGCAGTTTTGTCGTTTGCAATTTTTGCTGCAGTTTCACTAGCAGTCATAGAAAAGGCAGTGATTTGGGCAGGAAAGCGCTTCAAAATACAAACAATCCAAGAACATGCAAAGGCAGCATTTCTCGTGTTAATCTTTCTTTTAGTTTATGCGCAAGCCACCTTTCCATTTGGATATGCAAAAGTAATATTACTTAAGTCATTTGAGACAAGATACCAAGATGACCCTCTTGGTGTAATGCCAAAAGTTGCAAATCTTTGCCAGCAGCTTTCATTGCGAGGCGTAAGCCCAAACCAAATCCAAAGCCTCTGCCTTGCAGGCTCGGATCCAAATTTTGCCTCAGATATAGACCGGCAGTTTGACTTTGACGTATGCTGGCTGTCACAGATGAACATTGACGAGCTTTTTCCATCTACAAACGAAGAGCGGCAAGCTTCCTCTGAGGCTGCATTCAGCGCACGCTTTAGGTGCAACAGGATTGCTTCATATTGGATTGAGGCAATGGAATGGATAAGGAAAAACCTTGACTATGACGATCGATTGACTTCTTGGTGGGACTATGGTCACTGGACTAACTACTTGGGCGAAAGAAAGACCGTGCTGCGAAATGAGCATATTTCCACAAATATGATTGGAAGAGTAGCTCATGATTTTATTATAGGAACGCCAGAAGATTTGGCAGAATCCATGCGATATTTCGAAAGTAAGCATGTGCTATTTGACTATGAATTGATCGGCGGGCTGGGT
>JAWAEW010000006.1:0-66472 GCA_038891035.1 Candidatus Anstonellaceae archaeon | reverse complement strand
ACGCTCCAGTCAACAAACCTCTCAGCAAACCAACCAACAAAAATTACTCAATAGGTGAGTATGCGTGTCTTCAAAATTTCCTCACCCTTCTGATATCTCTTGGGACAAAATCAAGCAGATAAAAGTGGCGCAAGACATCGACGAAAACAGCTGGAGCTTTGAATTTGACCTTCATGGTAAAAGGCAGAAAATGACAATTACGATAGGGAAAGACTTTACTTCATACACTCTTTCATCAGACGCTGGCACTCCACTTTTGCACGGAGTGCAAAAAGGAAAAAAATTCAAATTATATGACTTTTCGGTAAAAATCAAAAGGTAATTATCTTCCTTGCCTTTTTACAACAGAAAAAATATCTCCATCTTCAAGCACATGCGAAAGCCCTACTTTTTGACCGGGGAATTTAGCGGATTTACCCCAAATCAGGGCATATCTAAACTCGGAAAGCAGATCTTGATGAAGCTTCCTGCAGGCATCTTCAATGGTTGCTCCTGCTTTAAGCATAAGCGGCTCTTTCAAATCCGGCTCGTCCAACCTTGGCTTGGTATAGACTCGAATCAAATTAAGGCGAGAAAATATTTCTGCCTTAAGCTTTTCTATATTGACTTGCCTTTCTGCAGAAATCGGCACAAAATCAAATTTAAGGCCTTTCAAATACTCCTCATTTACCATATCCACTTTATTCAAAGCAACAAGGGACTTTATGTATTTCCTATTCCCTACAAGGATATCAATAAGACGCTCAACCGTTGCATCTTCGTGAAATACAATACTTGCATTGTGTATCCCATACTCTCCCAGCACCGCTGCAACAGTGCGTGCATCTAGTTTTGTGAGTGGGACAGTAGAATTTATCTCTATGCCTCCTCGCATCTTCTTTGTTATTTGAATCCGAGGAGGAGCTTCATCCAACCTTATTCCTGCCCCAGCAAGCTCCTCCTTTATCTTTTCAAGCACAGTTGGCTGAAAAACATCCAACACTATCAGCACTAAATCTGCACTCCTTGCAACTGCAAGCACCTCCCTGCCCCTCCCTCGGCCTTCATGTGCACCAATCAAAATACCAGGCAAATCCAAAATCTGAATTTTTGCCCCATTGTACTCCAAAGTTCCAGGGACGCATGTAAGTGTAGTGAATGCATAAGGTGCGGTTTTACTTTTCGTGCTGCACAAAGCATTAAGCAGTGTAGATTTTCCAACTGAAGGCAAGCCTATCAGCACCACTGTTGCGTCCCCACTCTTTCTTACATCAAATCCGCCGCCTCCTCCGGCTTTTTTTGGGGTTGCAAGCTCTCGCTTAATTTTTGCAATCTTTGCCTTAAGAAGACCTATGTGGTATTCTGTCGCCTTGTTTTTTTGTGTGCGGGCCAGCTCCTCTTCAAGCAAACGAAGCTTCTCTTCCAACCCCATAATCTAATCAAAGTACAAAACCCTTTTAATTCTCGATTCTTTAAATAAATCCATGCCAAAGCACAGCCTTGCATCCCTCAAACAGGCAAAGCCAGGAGACAAAGTAAAAGTAGTCTGCCAAAACACCTCTTACATCGGCATTCTTCTCCCCCGCCCATCTGATGATGGATACATAACCATCAAGCTTGATTCGGGCTACAATATAGGTATCAACACTGAAAAAATTTCCAACTTCGAAGTTCTCCAAAAAGATGCAGCTTCATTTACTTCACAGGTCAAAAAAAGCAAGGCAATTTCATTTTCAGGTAAAGTTGCTCTACTTGCTTGCGGAGGCACTATTGTAAACAAAGTTGATTATCGAACAGGCGCAGTCTATCCTGCAAAAAGTGTGCAGGAAGTGTTGGCAGGTCTTCATCCAAGCGTAGTCAGTTCAGTCGCCCCCAAAATCCTATTTTCAATCGCGTCTGAGGACATGTCTCCTGCACATTGGGTGGAGCTTGCCAAAGAGGCAGCAGCTGCAATAAAAGAAGGCGCGCAGGGCGTAGTAATCACGCATGGGACTGATACCATGCATTATACTTCTGCCGCACTTTCCTTCATGCTTCCCAGTCTTCCCTGCCCTATTGTCTTGACAGGAAGTCAAAGAAGCTCTGATCGAGGTTCTTCGGATGCTCCCATCAACCTTTTTTGTGCAATCTCCGCAGCAAAAGCAGACCTCTCAGGTGTATTCATATGTATGCACGAAGGCCTGTCAGACGAATTCTGTAGCCTGATTCTCGGAACAAAAGCAAGAAAAATGCATACAAGCAGAAGGGACGCATTCCGCTCAATAAATGCTCCCATTGCAGCAAGAATCAGTACAGAAACAGGGAAAGTAGAGCGGCTCAACGCAAAGCCAAGGCAAAACATACCACTTCAGCTTGATACTCGCATCAATACAAATGTTGCAATCCAATATATTTATCCTGGCATAAAGCCCTCTGCAATTTCTGCACTTTCTGTGTATGATGGTGTCGTTCTTGTTGGCATGGGCTTGGGACATGTGCCAACAAATTTAGGAAACGATCCGCTTTCAATACCAATTTTTAACGAAGTATGTCAGCTTATAGAATCCGGAGTACATGTATATCTTGCTTCGCAATGTATATACGGCAGAGTGAATATGGACGTTTACTCAAATGGCAGAGTCCTTGCAGAAAAAGGAGTGATGGGGAACCGCTGTGACATGACTCCAGAAACGGCATACGTAAAGCTTATGTGGGTACTGGGTCATGAAAAAGATCCAAAAAAAGTCAAGCAACTGATGGAATCTAACCTTACAGGAGAAATTTCATCAAGGACAGAAATACTTCAGTATTAAGTGTTGCTATGAAATGCGGAATTGAAATCCACCAGAGGATTGCAGGAAAAAAGCTTTTTTGCGGCTGCCCTCAGCCGACAGAAGAAAGGCAACAAGAAGAAACGGTCTCATTTACAAGGAAGCTTCATCCTGTACCTTCTGAGCTTGGCGAGGCCGATGCAGCTGCACAAATGGAGGCTTTAAGGCAAAAAACCATGCATTACAAAGCCCCAAAAAAACACTCCTGTCTCGTTGAGGCAGACGAAGAACCGCCTGCTTTGATGGATTTGGATACCCTTAAAGCAACATTGGTCTTTTGCAAGCTGCTGGAAAGCAACATTGTAGATGAAGTCCAAATAATGAGAAAAACAGTAATAGATGGAAGCAACACATCTGGATTTCAACGAACTGCTGTTGTTGGATTAGGTGGGTACATCCAGACAAGTTTTGGCAAGGTGGGAATCCAAAGTGTCTGCATAGAAGAAGAAAGTGCAGGTATAATTGATGGTTTGGAGTTTGATCTTTCACGGTTAGGAATCCCATTAGTTGAAATCGCAACCGAACCAGTGTTTGAGGATGGCAAGCAAGCACAAGAAGCGGCATTGGAGATAGGTTCGCTTCTGAGAAAAACAGGACTCGTACAAAGAGGAATTGGAACAATTAGACAAGACCTAAACATATCAGTTCCAAACGGAGCAAGAGTTGAAATAAAAGGCGTGCAAGAGATCTCTATGGTGGCCACCACAATTCAAGTAGAAGTGGAAAGACAGAAAAATTTGCTACAAATTACAAGCCAAATCAAAAACAGGCTGGCAGGGAATCAATTCGTCCAAGAATTTGTCGATTTAACTGAAATTTTCAAGGAAACAAATTCCTCCCTGGTTGGCAAGGCTCTAAAAAGCGGAGGCAGAATATTCGGCCTTAGACTGCCCGAACACGCAGGGTTTTTAGGAAAGCAAATTGCTCCGAACCGGAGGTATGGCACCGAGCTTGCCGACTATGCCCGTGCGGTAGGTGTCAGAGGCCTGTTACATTCAGATGAAGACTTGTCAGAATATGGTATTTCGGATGATGAGGTTTTAGAGACAAAGGCGGCACTTTCCGTAAATCCTCAAGATGCGTTTGTGCTGTGTTTTGGTGAGCCACAGAGGGTCAAAGTCGCTCTTTCACAGGTTCTGGATAGGGCGTCTTTTCTTGGAGTGCCGCCTGAAACCAGAAGAGCAAATCCAGATGGCACATCCTCTTTCATGCGCCCGCTGCCAGGAAGGGCAAGAATGTACCCAGAAACAGACATACCCTCAATCAAAATCTCAGAAGAATTGCTTTTGCAGGTTCAGCATGAGGTAAAAAAATTCAAACAAGCCCAGCGCGACCTTTCAGAACTTCTCTCCAACATCAATCAAGAGCTTGCAGCGCAACTTTCGCAGCAAAGAGGAACAATCATGCACAATCCAGATTTTTCTCTATCTTTTGCTACTCCAGAGCTTTCGGTTTTTGCAGCAGCCGTCAAAGACGGCGTTGACCCATCATTTGTTGCAACCACCCTTACCAACACCTTGCAGTCATTGAAACGCGAAGGAATAGATACAAAAAAACTGGACGAGCCAAAGCTTCTTTCATTTTTTTCTGCATTTAAGCAAGGAGTATTTGCAAAAGCAGCAGGTCCTGATATTCTCAAGCACATGTGCATGCATGGCAGCACACCAATTCAGGCCGCCGAAGAGCTTAAATTAAATAAAATCAGTGGCGCACAGCTTAAGCAGCTCATCCAACAAGAGGGACTAGACTTCAAGCGATTGATGGAGAAATATCGGCTAAGGGTAGATGCTTCAGAAGCCAAAGAGTTCTTCAAAAAATCCTAACCCAATCCCATGTACTTTTTATTTTCCAAATGCTTTTTTCTCCCATACCAAAGAATTTCCAATTTGTCTCTGCTAAACTTCAAGTATTCAGCATCTTCTGAATGAACCTCTAGTGTTATGGTTCCGCTGTAAAACTCTTTGAGCCGCCTTACAACTCCTGCAATTCCCATCCTGCCTGCTCCAAGTGGAAGATGTAGGTCAGATCTTTTGTCGTTATCATGCAGATGAATATGCTCTACTTTTTTTCTGAGTTTTTTGATGTAATTTTCGAATTCTCCCTCAATACATGCATGCCCTACGTCAAGTGTCAGTCCTGCATCTACTTTAGAAAATACCACTTCAAAATCTCGTATGCAAAAGGAAAAAGAGTTTATGTTTTCAACCAAAAGTCTCATTCCCTGCTCTTGGGCAACTCCAGCTAGCCATTCCAACGTTTCAATAGTTTTTGCTACCATTAGCTGCCTTTCTTGAAGATGCGGAGGCATCCATTCTGTATGGACAGTGATCTTTTTTGCCCCAAACAAAGCTGCTGCCTCAAACGCCCTCTTAAACTCAGCATTAATCGCCTTTTGGACAGAAGAATAAGGGTGCGCAACAGAAAAATACCAAGGACAATGTGCAATCACACCAAAATTGTACGAGGACAAGGCATCGTCTATCTCTCTTTTTAAGTCTTTCAACTTATCAGGTGTAGCATACGGCGGCTCAACTGTCAGCTCGAAAAAATCAAACCCCATTTCTCCAAATTCTCTTATCTGAGCAGCAGTCTCTTCCCAAGGATTATTCATAGCTCCAATTATCAGAAAATCACCTTCAGCCAATTTGGAAAATTTTGTTTATTTTTTTTATCCTCTCTACAGCAGAAAGTGCAGCAAGTTCGGATGTTTTTGGATTTTGTGCAGATGGGTAATTGTCAAACTCAAAAACCATCCTGCTAGCATCAGATATTATTGTGATTTTGTGCAAATTTCTCTTTTGAGCAGGATCACTTATTATCCTCACCTTTGTCCTTTCAAATCCTATCCCTGCAAGGGCAAGAGTGGCAGATACATTGATATTTTGCGGGAAAAGCCTGCAGGCATCTCTTGCCGTCCCTTCGAATATCACCTTCCTTTTTTTATCTGATCTTCCAAGAGAAGAAGGCGGCTTGAGGGTCTCAAGTATCACTTCCTTTGCACTTTCTGCAACAGCAGAAACTGCGTCCAAACCACCAATTGCACCTGAAGGAATAAACACCTTATGCCCATATTTTTTTGCATTTGCCACAAGCGACGCCAAGACTCTCTCATCCGACAGCGCCCCAACAGACATTATCATCAAATCTGCATAGCGCAGGCAGTGTGCCACTTGGGCAACTGCTTCCTGGCTTGCTGCCTCCACCACCAAATCCACCCCACCACATCTGCGCGGAATAGTTGGAAGAAGAGGACAGAACACTCCTGCATTGTGCATCTTCTCAGAAACATCTCTAATATCCACTACCCATTTTATGTCTCGCTTGAACGCTTTTCCTATTCTGCTTCCTATCACTCCAAAGCCGATTAATCCGATCTTCATTTTGAACCCACCGCTTCAGCCGTTTTTTCTTTTAGATATATCCTATAAAGCTTCTCCACAGTTTGACGGTTAATTTTTACTTTGCCATTATGAGGCCGAAGCGCACCTGAAAATGTCTTTGGAATATGCATAAGTTCGTGTAAAAGGACTTTCTCTTTTTGCTCTTCATCAAGAGAATCATAATGATCGCTTATTACTTCTATTATGTAAAATGCTCCAACCGAAAGTGCCTTTTGCCAGATCATAGGCAGGTTCCAAATCCTTGCATAAGCATTTGCCTTTGAACCTCTGGATCGCATGCAAATTATTCTGAATTGATTAATATGCCTAAATTCAGCTACTTTTGAGCTTGAAGACAAAACAGATACAATCTCCTCAACCTTCTGCTGGACATCTGACGCATGCTCAAATTCCATGGTTTCGTTTTCCACAATGCCTTTTATACGTCTTCTGCTATTTCTTGCTGTATGAAAAACCAAAATGCCTTCTTTGAGCGCTGCAGTGAAGCACTGGAAGTTGCAGAAAGAATGCAAGACCCGCTCATAGTCCATCATTATGACTGCGATGGAATTTCTTCCGGTTCAATAGTTGCTTCATGGTTTGAATTGCGCAAGGCAAAATACAGAATGCTAACTGTAAAGAAGCTTGACGAACAAATAATCTCTAGCCTCAAAAATGAGCCAAATTTAATTTTTGTTGATTTAGGAAGTAGCACACCTTCTATCGATCAGCTTTCTTCAAACATCATAATAATCGACCACCACCAGCCCCAATCAAAAGCCCATCTTCAAGCAAATCCTCATTTCTTTGGTTTTGACGGCGGAAGCGAAGCTTCAGCCTCCGCATGCGCTTATTTTGTTTTCAGACAAGCGCCAGAGATTGGCATAACTGGCGCAGTAGGAGACATCCAATATCCCCTACAAAGCCTCAACCGTATAATGCTTCACGAGGCCCAGCAGGCAGGGTTGGCAGAAGCCAAAATAGACTTGCGGCTTTTTGGAAGAAACAGCAGACCATTGATTCAACTTCTTTCATATGCAGACGACCCTTATCTCCCAGGCCTCACAGGAAATGAAGAAGCATGTGCCTCTTTCCTTTCACAGCTGAATATTCCGCTGAAAGACAACTCAGAGTGGAGATGTTATTCTGATTTGAGTGAGAATGAGAAGCAAAAGCTGGTATCCGCGCTTGCAGATTTGCTTTCTGCAAGGATCTCCCCACAGGCAGCAGAAAAGCTCGTAGGAGAAGTCTACATCTTCCCAAAAAAGCCACAGAAAACTGAGCTTGCAGATGCCTCAGAATTCTCAACCTTATTGAATGCTTGCGGCAGAAACGGCCAGTATGGGCTTGGGGTTGCAGTATGTCTTTCAAAAGAAAATGCGTATGAAAAGGCGAAGATTTTGCTTGCACAGCACAGGAAAAACTTAAGAGAAGGCCTTGCCTTTGCTTTAAAGAATACACAGGATTTTGGGAAATTTTTCTTTTTGGACGGGCGGGGAGCAATAAAAGATACTATAATTGGAGTGATTGCAGGCATGCTTTACCCAGGTGGTAAAAGCAAGCCAGTTCTTGCAATTGCAGATGAAAGCCCCGGTATGATAAAAATTTCCACTCGGGGAAGCAAAGAATTAGTGGAGGCAGGACTTAACTTAGGAGTAGTTCTTTCTCAAGCATGTGCCGCAGTTGGCGGAAGTGGAGGAGGGCACAACATTGCAGCAGGTGCAACAATCCCAGCAGACAGGTTGGAAGACTTCCTCAAGGAGTTTGCGTCTCGGCTTTAGGTCTTTTTCCTCCTTTCTTTTTTTCTTCTTCCAGCTTTGCTTCTGCAAGCTCTTTTTGAACTAATTGCTCAAATATCCTTTGCCACTCTTTATCTGCAGCCTTCCAGTCAATTTCATTTTCTTCGCTTTCAAGCTTTCTTAGCAGATTGTTTGCAGCAGTGTTGCACCTCAATACAAAATCCAGCTCAACAAATTGTGGATGGTTGTATTTATCCGCACATTCTGCAATCTGAGAATACATTTTACCTTTGAAGAAAGCCTCCATTATATACTGTTGCGGGGAAAGACCGGTTTCATCAGATCTTCTGACCAATGCAGGAGGCAAAAACTTTATCTTCATATTTTTTGCAAGCTTGCCCAAATCTACATCAGCAAGCGATTCTGCCTCGGCTTCGGGCATATCCAAAAACAAGCATCTAAGGCGCGTCTTTTCTACGCTTTCAGCTCTGTCAAGCAAAAATACCTGAACAAATTTATGCTCAGAGATATCCGTTTCGTATTGGAATCCGACCATTCTGTATATTCTACTTTTCCTGCCAAACCTTACTTTTTTGAGAAAAGTATATCTGTCTGTTGAAAACATTGAAGCGGCAGGGACACCAAATACAAGCTCAAGCCGGTCTTGCACATCTTTAAGGGACTGTGCATGCAAGTTATAAAGCAGGAAAATTCCGGGCTGAGTATTGAGCATGTTGATGACACCCTGTATTGCAAGCCTGGAACGTATTTCGTTGATTATGACACAAGCGTCTCCCATACGCAAAGCCGCATTCGTCATCGAAACCAAGTCAAGTTCAGGTGTTTTGCCGACATCCTCTATCTCAGAAGACTGCACTTGCACAGCACCTATGTGGAACCCTCTTTTTCGATATGCTCGAGTAGGAATTTCCTCTATGTCTTGAATGGGCAATATCCTCTTTTTTGTTCCTATTGCTGCAATCTTGGCTGAGGTAAATGCGGTTTTGCCTACTCCTTTTAGCCCAAGCACTGCTTCAGAGCAACCAAGCGAAACCATAACGTCGTCATAGCCTGCAAAAAACGGGCTCATCGATTTGAGCTTAAGGTACATTGGATAAGTAAACGGCTGATCCCTCATCAATCTCAAAGCAGCTTGAAGCTCGCCAAAGGTCGCAGGTGGGCGCTGCAGATGGCACCTCATCGCAAGGCGACTTAGAACTACATCAATCACAGGAGTGTTTTTATCAAATTTCCGCGCCCCTGGCGCAGATGCGATGATGTTTTTGAAGACATTCTCAAGCATTTCCCTGTTGTATCTCCAGAGGGTGTGGCAGAGGCCAAATTTCGCATGTTCAATATATATTGGCGAATTCTCGGCATCGATGTAAATATCTGTTATGTTGTCTTTGTCCAAGGCCATATTTTCTATAGGCGAGCCAAGACCAACCACCCAACATGCTGCCTCCCTTCCCATCGCAACAGCTTCCTTTTGAGTAATAGGGATATTTTCAAGCGTAGCCTTGTCTATGAAACGTTGCGCATATTCTCTACTTTTTTCGTCAAATAAGGTTGTATAATCTTCAACCTGCCTCAGTTCCTTCATACCTTCCTGTATGGCGTTCTTAAGCATCTCCTGCAATTGAGGGGAAAGGTTTTCTATTACCGGGTCGTGTATTGTGTAAAGCCTCGCTTCACCAGAAGGCAGATCATAAATCTTTACTTTTAGCCCATAAGGAAGATCATAATTTGCATCAGGACCTTCTATTTCAACTGCGTCTTTTGGGACCGACAGAATTATGTTTTGCAGGAAAAGCACGCTTTTGAGGCCAAGAAGTGCAAGGAAAGCAGCCCTCAAGTCACCTGTCTTTTGGCAAAGAATGTATAGTGAAGACTTCGTATAGGCATCCAATATCCCATTTACCCAAGCTTGGAATGTACGATACCCCTCTACAAAAACTGCCTTTTGAGGATAAGGCTCATTATATTCTTTGAGCACTTGTGCAGCTACCAACGGATTCATGAACATATACTCATAAAAGTCCTTGAGCAGTTTTTTCCGCTGCAAATAATAATCATCCTCAGGCCTACCATAAACTTTCGGATTGAGCATTATGGCTTCAACTTGTCTAATAAGGCCTGCATATTCTTGCAGTATTGCGCTTTTTTCCTCATCCAAGTCAACTACCATCTCTTCCTCATAGCGCATTGTGCGCCAAGGTCGAGGAAGAGTAGAAAGAACTCTAAGATGCGAGTTTATGCATTGAGGAGTAGAAAGTCCAAGCCCGCAGGTCGGGCAATCCATCACCAGCCTGCTTCCGCTATATTCTGCTCTGCAGCCCATGCTACAACTACTCGTTTGTTTTTTTAATTCCTATCGAAACAAAAACAGAAGGGCCCAGCTTCACGTCCGAGCCAGGCCCAAAAATCAAATGGACAGTTTAAGCATTCTTCAGCTTTGCCTTATAGACGTATCCGTCCTTGCCAAGGTAGTACATATATCCTTCTTGCTTGGTTATCTTTTCAGTGCCAACACGCGCCTTTTTGCCGCGCTTGTTGTGTTTCATCGGCGCTTTCCAAACATATCCATCCTTCCCGATATAATAGAGGTAGCCCTCCTCGCGCTGTATCTTTTCAGTTCCAACTTTTTGTCCCATCTACAAACACCTCCAAAATAGGTATGGGATTCACGACGTGTCTTCGTCGGCATAATTTATAAAGATATCTTCGTTGGGATGCTTACCTGGCCAAAACCAAGGCACTCGGCCTGGTTTTTGCGCAAATACTTTAAACACATCTACTCAGATTTTGGAAGGTGGTCTGATGAAGCAGCTTGAAAGTGGCGGAGCGCTGGTTGCTTTCGGCGGTGGCCCTTCCCGTGTCGTGAATAGGACTTTTTCTTCGCTCGTTTTGAACTTGAAAAAGTCGGGTGTAAAAAGAATTTATTCTCCTCCCTTTGGCCTTCGAGGTCTTTTGGATGAATGCCCTCCAAAAGTGTACGACTTGTCACGCCAGCCCGACGCTCTTTTACACAAAATTGCAAACCAAGCAGGCGCCGTTTCAGGTACTGCAAGAAGAAAACTTAATGAGGCCAAGGGCGAGCCAGAAAGGCTGCTTGAGCTTCTGAAGAAAAATGATATACGCTACTTTTACATGATAGGAGGAGATGACACTGCAAGTGTTTGCTTACAATTGCAAGTGGCTGCTAACGCATGCAATTATGAGATTTCAACTTTTCATGTTGCAAAGACGATTGACAATGACTTAAATGGCCATCACCATACCCCTGGTTTTGGAAGTGCAGCACTTTACGTTGCCCACGTGGTCCAAGGAATCGAGGCAGATAATCGCTCAATAGGGGGCGTGCAGATCGTAGTTTGCATGGGTAAAGATGCAGGTTATCTTGCGGCCTCTGCCTCGCTTGCAAAGCACGATGAAAAAAGCGGCCCACACGCATTTTTCCTTCCAGAACATGAATACTTCAGCATTCAGTACTTTGTGAATAACTTTACTGGTAAAGTTTCTGAAATATTCGAAAAATTTGGCAGAGCATTAGTAGTAGTTTCTGAAGGCATAGGCATAACGACGGTTTCTTCTGAAGCAAAAAAAAGAGTCCCACTTTTGAAATACGTTCTTGAAAACAAAGGAGACACAGTAATAGGAGACAATTTCGGTGGAATCAGCCTAAGCAGAGGGACTTCTCTAGGAGATTTCCTTGTCAATTTGGTAAAATCTACACTCAAAACCGACGTCCGCTCAACCACACTAGGATATCCACAAAGATCATTTCCTGCTTTGGTTTCAAACCAAGATGCGCTAGATGCTTGGACAGTCGGGCGGGAAGCCGTCCGCTATACAATCCAAGGTTTTGGGGCAGGCAGCGTAGCACTGACTGCACCAGGCTCAGACACATCAACAGTACTCCTCCCATTGCAACTAGTAGGCACAGGTAAGCGTGAAATGCCCAAAGATTTCATCACTTACTCAGGCTGCCTTCTTGAAATCAAAAAATTCTCAGAATATGCAGTGCCTCTTGTCGGTGCAGAAAATCTTCCAGCCCCAGTAGCGGATTTGCTTCCAATTTACTATGAGTTGAAAAGCTGAAAAGCCGTCCTCTTCTTTAATTTTTCCTCCTTTTTTTATTTATGGACTTGGGGCGGAGCTTGCGCCAGGCACTTGCAAGATTTACGGGCGCACCTGTTGCTGACGAAAAAGCAGTAAAAGCCTTGTGCCGAGAGCTTCAAAGGATATTAATTTCTTCAGATGTAAACGTAAAGCTGGTTTTCGAGCTTACAAAAAAAATTGAATCAAGATCTCTTGATTCAAAGCTTCCACCTGGGCTTTCCTTAAGAGAGCATGTTGTAAAAGTGCTTTATGAGGAGCTTGTGGGAATGCTGGGCGAAAGCTTTACGCCAAAAATCTCCCCACACAAAATCCTTCTTTTGGGGCTTTATGGAAGTGGCAAAACCACCACTGCAGGCAAGATTGCTCATTTTTACAAAACAAGAGGCCTGTCAGTAGCAGTAGTATGCTGCGACACAGATAGACCGGCAGCATATGAGCAGCTGAAGCAAGTGGCGTCCCAGGCAGGGGCAAGATTCATAGGCATACCCAATGAGAAAGATGTGCAAAAGATACTACAGCAAACCATGCCCACTTGGAAAGAAGACATAATCATAATCGACTCCGCAGGCCGAAGCGCTTTTGAGCCTGATTTGGTCGAGCAGCTGAAGCAAATTGCTCAAATTGCTCAGCCAGAGGAAAAATTCCTTGTCGTTTCTGCAGACATTGGCCAAGTTGCAGGCAAGCAGGCCGCCCAATTTCACCAGGCAGTGGGGCTTTCAGGTGTGGTCATCACCAAAATGGACGGCAGCGGAAAAGGCGGGGGAGCCCTTTCTGCAGTTGCTGCTTCAGGAGCAAAAGTTGCCTTCATTGGAACAGGCGAAAAAATAGACGCAATCGAACCTTTCGATGCGCAAAAATTTGTAGGCAGACTTCTAGGCTTTCCGGACATCAAAACTTTACTCGAGAAAATAAAAAAGATTGCAGAAGAAGAAAAGCTTGCCGAAACTGAGCCAGACAAACTCACGTTAGAAGTTTTTTATCAGCAGTTGCGCGCAGCAAAAAAGCTTGGGCCACTCTCATCTGTTTTCTCCATGCTTGGAGCCTCGGACATGCCAGCAGAACTTCTTCAGGCAAGTCAAGACAAACTGAAAAAGTTCGAAGCAATTATCTCTTCCATGACCCCTCAAGAGCGCCAGGATGCTTCTCTTTTGCGCAAGCAAAAATCCCGCATTGAGCGCATTGCAAAAGGGTCCGGCACAACTGAACAGGATGTACGGCAACTTCTTGATCACTTTGAAAAAGTAAGCTCCCTTTTCAATCAGTTCAAAAAGAATAGGGGCTTAAGAAAAAAAATGGAAAAGATGCTCAAAGGAATGAACATCGACATGGGAAAATTCATCAACAACTAGCCTAACGCTTTACAAGCTCCTGACCCTTTGCAAGGGCAAGCTCTTTTGCTATGAGCTCCTCAAGCACTTCCTTTGCAATAATCCGTCTCCCCCCGATTTTTTCATGAGGTATGCGATTGCGATCTAGCCTCCTTTCAAACGCATTCCTCTTTATTTTTATCCCACGTTGTGCTAAAACCTCCATCGCTTGGCTTACATCGTAATAGTTTTTTGCAATATGCACTAAGCCTTCTATTGCCGACTTTGGGATCCAGCGCTGGGTCCCGATCTTCAAAGAAGGAATAGAATTCTTTTCAATCCGCCCAATAAATGCCCTCAAATTCAACTTCTCATATTTTTTCAGCTCTTCATATGCCTGCTTTACAGTATAGTATTCATTTGCAAGTGCAATCCAATCAGAAATCACAGGCTTGGGAATAAGCCTTTTGTTTCCTATTTTTTCAGAATAAATAGAGCGTCTCTCTACTCTTCCGCCAAAAGCCCTGAAGGAAAGGGCAATTCCGCCGCGCTTCAATTCCTCATATGCTTCGTCAAGCGTATAAAGGCCAAGATTTTTGAGCCGGTCCTTCTCAAGTTTATCCTGAGCATAAAGCTCCTTTGCTTTGTTTACAATTTCCTGAATGCTTTCATGAAGTTCTTTTTCCTGTTGCATGCGCCTGGCTTTTATCTCGGATATTTTTGTTGCCTTCAATTTGGCTATAACAGGATCCTTAATTGTCTTTTCTATAACAATTCGCTTTCCACGAGGCATACCTTCACCCTGATAAAAACCACATTTTACCATTTTTTCTTTAATCCATCTTATTTATAATACTTTTTCAATCATCCTCCTCAGAAGAGTTAAAGTAAGTTTGCAAGATTTAAATGTCTGCCGTTGCACTTGCTCGTCTTGCTTAGGTGCTTTGAATATGGCATTCCGTCTTTGCTCAGTATGCAGGGAGTGTTTTGCGCACCTTCCTTTTGTCCAAAGTGCTCCAGAGCCTGTTAGTTGCTTCATATGTAAAGGTGCTTTCAGCCAGATTCCTCAAATGGTTTCGCATGCAATCTCCTCTTCAAAAGAGTTTGAGTGGGAAAGCTTTTCAGTTTCGTCTTCAGTGCCAAAAAGTTTCCTCATAGCAGAGCAGCAAATATGGGATTTTTGCCAACCCGGCCAATTCAGTTCTTTAAAGAACGTCATAAATGCAAAACTGATAAGCCTTATACAAAGACATTCTTCCAAATCACATGATCCAAGATTTCCTGATGCAGTTTTTGAGTTCAATTTCCAGACTAAAGAAGCCAAAGCATCTCCTTCAAACTTGTATATATTCGGACATTACTTGAAGCTTTCAAGGAATTTCTGCCAAAGCAGATGGCACTGTAATTTTTGCAAGGGAAAAGGCTGCAACAAGTGCAGTTGGGCAGGCAAAAACTATCCTTCAATAGAAGAGGAACTTGGAAAGCCTTTTGTTCAAGGGCTGCAGGCGCAAGATTGCATTTTGCATGCAAGCGGAAGGGAAGATGTCGATGTCCGCTGCATAGGAACCGGAAGGCCTTTTGTGCTCGAGTTGGTAGCTCCGAAGAAAAGAAGCATTTCGGAAATATCGCTCCCATCAGAATCACCAATCAAGGCAATAGGGCTTCGCCAAGTGAAAAAAAATTTCATTGATCTCGTGTGCAATTCACATTTTACAAAAGAATATATTGCGATTGTGGCTGCCGACCGCCCTTTAGGTCAACAAGATGCAAAGAAAGTCGAAGGTTTGTCCGGGGTGCTTCTAACCCAGCAAACGCCACTTCGGGTACTCTCAAGAAGGTCTGATTTGGAAAGAAAAAGAAAGATATTTTCAATTTCTGCAGCCTGCCTTCCAAATGAAAAACTTAAGCTACACATCGTCGCAGAAGCCGGCACATACATAAAGGAATTCATCTCTTCGGATAGGGGGAGGACCAAGCCAAGCATTTCTGCTGTACTTGAATGCAATGCAGTATGTGAAGAACTAGACCTCATAGCAGTGCATGACTACTTCCTCCAAACAGTTGACGTTTGATGTTAAATATCTTACTGCAGTCTCTGTTGCATGTTTTCTTCGCCAAGCCAAATTCCAGGCATTGAAATTAGGGTAATTGTTTCTGTTTTGTTCACTGCAGCATCTGCTTATTTTGACTTATTTAACAACAAATGGGTTCCAAACAACTTGGTCTACGCTTTTTTAGCGGCTGCGATATTTTTGAACTTTATATTTTTCAGTCCAGCCACCTTTCATGCTTTTGCGTTTGGTGCCGCAATTTTTGCTCTCTCTTTCCTCCTTTACAAAGCAGGTCAAATCGGGGGCGCAGACATGTTTGTGCTTTCAGCAATTGCTATTGCCTTGCCATATGCTCCACAGCCCTTTTTTGCAGAAGGAAAAACCGCACCATATCCATTTATCATCTCAGTGCTTGTCCCGGCAAGCATATTTTTCATTTTGCATATGCTTTTACGTTTTCTTCCATATGTCACAGAGCTTGCAAAGAAAGGCAAAATCACCTTTTCGCTTGAAAAATTTGTTGGGCTTGCTGCGTTATCCTTGTCATTTGCCGCCTTCAACATCGCTTTGTTCATGTTGCCAGGCAGAATCTCTCAAGCATTTATTTTGTTGATCGCTTTCCTTTTCGTAAGCTTGCTTTTTTTCTCATTCTTCAAAAAAGAAATCAAGGAAGCAATGGCACAAAGAGTGAAAGTCTCTTTGCTGCAAGAGGAAGACGTGCTTGCGCTTGAGCTTATGAATCAGCAACTTGTAAGAAAGCTTTCGCTTAAGCCTGTGATTACAAAAGAACAAATTGCCAAGCTTAAAGCAGCCCGTATAAGAGAAGTGATTGTCTATACAAAAATGCCATTTTTTCTCCCACATCTTTTGCTTGGTCTTCTTTTTGCCTTGCTCTTTGGGGACATCTTGACATATTTATTCTAAGAAAGAGGAGAGGCCGGTCTGCTTCCCGCCAAATTTCAAATCATCCTCGCTGTATCCTAGCTCCTGCAATATCTTCATTACTGCAGGAAGCACCTGGTTTTGTATATAATAGTTTGGATCATAATCTGTTGCAAGCTCTGCAAGGGTTGCTTTCTCCGAGATGCTCGTCCCTCTTCTTGTAATCACATATCCAATTACACTCCCCTTTTCTATCGGAATGCCTGCAGCTATTGCCTTTTGTGCTGCAGAAAGCTCAGGAGATTTAACATCGTATTTCCGAGGGTCTTTACGTATTTGTGTATAAATTACCAGATCATCGATCGGAACATTTCCTTTTTTCAGCTGTTCGATCGTCTCTTTCACAATCTTAACAGCCATTTCCTTGCTACCATGCTTCAAAATTGCCTCAAGCACTCTTTTTTGTGTTGTCTTTGCTATATTCGACCAATCGCGTCTCACAAGCTCAAAGCCACGTATTTTTATCCTTCCATCCTCCCCTATTAAAGCATATTTTTTCTTGGCTCCTTCGCCTTCTGCATTTTTCTTAGTTACAAAAAGCCCCCTCGGATAAAATCCCTCAAGCTCCAATTCCATATCCTTAGGCAACTGCCTATTGATGCTTTCCATAAAGGAAAGAGCATCCTCTCTCATTCTTTTCCCAAGCAAAAGAAAAACAGAGTCAGTATCACTGTATAGCACTTCGAAACCCGCTTCCGTTGCTTTTCTTATAGTATCTTGAATGTAATGCCTTCCCCAGGCCGTCACTGCCTCTCCACATTCTCTGGAATACCATCTTGAGCGCGGATAAGCCAGATATCCATAATATGAATTTGCAAGTATTTTTAGCGACTGCACACGTGCAAAAAGCATTTCGTATTCCGGTGTGTCTTTTTGAATCTCTTTCAACCGCTTTTTGAGCTTGCTTCTCATCTCTATCAATTCCTCAAGCACCATAGGAATAAGTCCTTTCGGGCTCTTCAAAAAGCGACTTCCATTCGGTGCAATATAGCAGTCAGAGTCCGGAACCGAGCTTGGTGGATTCAAGGTAAAAGGGTCAATATTGTGTGAGGTGATAATAGAAGGGTAAAGACCTCTAAAGTCAAACACTACTAGATTCTCATAAATCCCGGGCTGCGGGATTTTGACAAAAGCCCCCTTTATTGGACCAAGCTCTCTTTCATGCGCAACTGCATCCTCAGGCTTGTTAGGAATTATTGCATTATTCTGTGTGCTTTTGTGCATCAACAAAGATTCGACAAGCTGGCCAGCCGTTGCATTTACTGTGTCAAAAAGAGGCAGTCGAGTCAAATTACTCATTTCTATTTCCAGTGGAAGCAAAATCTTACCTATCTCCATGGTTGCCTGCGCATCAAAAAGCGAATAGTCTGCAAGCTTGCCTACAAGATTTTCGTCCTCCCACATCTTCCAAATATCCAGTTTCTGAACCATCAACTTCTTTTTTCCAGTTAGTTCTTCATACGCATTTTCCAAGCTATATTTGCTCACCTTGAATGCTCCTATAAAACCCATAAATCGGACAAGTGGATAAAGATCCACATGTATCCTGCCTACGATTTTTGCAACATTCCTTATCCCATGCTTTCTCATCCTAAAAGGTCCACCATCCCGTCCAATCCCAAAATTCAATCCGTTAGCATCTGCTCTTGCCTTAAGATATGGCAAATCAAACACAGTGCTGTTGTAACCAAACAGCACTTCAATGTCATTTTCCCTGATCACTTGAAGAAACTTTTCAATCATCTGCCTTTCATCCTTGCATACGATTGCAAAATCTCTTTTGACGTCTTTGCTGGTGATTACCTTTCTTTCCCCCGTATGCCCAATTTCATAGCTTATCATAATCACTTCGTCTTGGTCGGGCCGTGGAGTTCCCTGCGGATTGTAGGTTTCTATGTCAAAAGACATGGTCCTAAGCGGGACCTTTCTGTCAAGAATTTTCTTTATCTCAATGAGAAACTTCCCCTTCCTTTTGTAAACTAGTGTAGTAAATGGAGAGAGCCCCTTATCAATCAAATATCTCCTTCCGAATGGAATTGCGTTTTCATAAGAAGGATAAGGCAGTGCTTTGCTTATTTTCGGCACATCCGAAGGCCTCTCGCAGTACACTTTCCAGATGTCACGCTCCTGGCCAAAAACGCTTTTTTTAACCCATTCAAGTTTTACTGGAGTGACTTGTCTTCCTTCATTTTGAACGCGAACCTTTCTTATCAGCTCTTCAGCATTTTTTGGGGCATCCAAGTAAAAATAAGGCAAATAATAGTCATAAAGCCGAAAAAAACGTTTTCCTTTCATCAACAGCCTAACAACAGTCCTGCCTTCAACTATCGTATAATCCGCATCTAAAAGCATTGCCCTTCTTGTCACAATCTCCATCGCACTATTTTACGCAAGGATTAATTAATTAGCTTGAGTGTGTAGTGAAAGAGGTGTGTTTGATGGCTCCAAAAATTGCAGTGAATGGTTTTGGAAGAATTGGCAAGTTGGTCGTCCGCGCAGCATTCGAGCGCGGATTGGTAGGGAAAGCATTTGACATAGTCGCAATTAATGATACTCATGATCCGCGCCTAGCAGCACATCTTTTCAAATATGACTCCACTCAAGGAAAATTTGCAGGCTCTGTAAAAGGAGAACCGCTTTCAGGCAAGCCCAAGGTGCCCGGCCACGTGGCAACACTCACGATAGAAGGCTATGAAATCCCACTTGTTTCCTCCAGAGACCCATCCACACTTGACTGGAAAGCGATGGAAGTAGATGTAGTTTTAGAATGCACAGGCGCATTTACAGATCGAGCAGGAGCATCCAAACATCTTCAAGCCGGCGCAAAGAAAGTGCTGATCTCCGCTCCTTGTAAGGGCGGGGAAGCAGATGCAACCATCGTGATAGGAGTAAACGACAAAATGTATGACAAAAATAAGCATAAAATCGTATCAATTGGTTCGTGCACCACAAACTGTCTTGCTCCTGTTGCAAAAGTATTAGATGATGCATTCGGGATTGAAAGCGGATTTATGACTACTTGTCATGCATACACCAACGACCAGATGATACTGGACGCTTATCACAAAGACTTCCGCAGAGCAAGAGCAGGCGCAATAAACATTATTCCAACTTCAACAGGGGCAGCCAAAGCAATAGGTGAAGTGCTGCCGAAACTAAAAGGCAAGATGGACGGAATTGCGCTGCGTGTACCAGTGCCGACGGGCTCAGTAAACGACCTAACTTGCATTCTCAAGAAAGAAGCTACAGCAGAAGAAATAAACAATGCAGTCAAAAAAGCAGCAGAAGGCAAGATGAAAGGCATTTTAGAATATACCGAGGACCCAATAGTATCGCAAGATATAGTCCACAATCCAGCAAGCTCGATTTTTGATGCGCTTTCAACAAAAGTGATAGGCAAGCAAGCAAAGACTCTTGCCTGGTATGACAACGAATGGGGCTTTTCAAACAGGATGATAGATATGACCCTAAAGATGATTTGAAATGGATATAAAAAAAATTTTTGCTGGGAGAATGTTCCTGCTTCTCCCTGCCGCATTTTGCATTTTCTTGGTGCTTGAAAGCCAGGATAAGACAGTTCGGCTGGCAGCAATTATCTGCCTGCTTTTGATAGCACAAATTAGGGAGTGGCTATTGTTACAGGCAAAGAAGTTATAATAAAAGTAGGCCTGCGCTCCTCGCGCAGGCAAGGCGACCAGTTTTCTGTCGTCAGACAGAACAGAAGACGGGCATTTCCTGTTAGATTTTGCAGGAGTCTAATATATAAATCTTTCTATATAAATGAACACGAAAAACAACAAAAGATAATAAAACATCAAAATAATTTATCAAAAGGTAATTTTTTGGACCAGACAGAAAATCAGACACCAAGTGTTTCAGACCTTCCACAAGGGCTTAGAGAGATTGCTAAGCTCCCACCAAGTCCACAGCAGCAGTCGCAGCCTTCTACAAAGCCTAAGCGGCCAAGAACCCAAAAGGAGCAAGAACTGGACACACTTGTACAAAAAAGAAAGCAAATCATTCAACAGCTGAAAGCCAAGAACCAACAGGCTACCACATGCAGAAAGGAAATAGCGCAAATCAAAAGCCTAATTTCAGTCAAAGGCGGAAGTAAAACCCCAAGGCTGATCGCCGAAGTCGAAAGGCTTGAATTTGCAATAGCAACAGAAGCGTACACTCCCAAAAAAGAGAAAGAAATGATAAAGAAAATAAAGGAACTCAATGAGCAAATTGCAAAAAACAAGGAAGTGGATGAGCTTCGAAATAAATTCCACGAGCAGCGGCGAATGCTAAAAGAGATAGTCGCAGAAATAAAGGCGCTTGAGCACGAGCTTGCTTCCGTGCGCAAGGCATGCGACCAAAAATATGCAGAAGTGCTTGCTGAGCGAAAGGAGGCTCAGGAAAGAAGAAAACAAGAGCAGCAAAAAAGGTTGGAGCAACTCAAGCAAAGGGTAAAGGAAGAAAACGAGCGTCTCCGCAAAAAGCAGCTTTCAAAATATATGGGCAATTACGAGGACACGGTTACCCTTGACCAAATTGCAATAATAGAAAAGAAAGAGAAGAAACCCGCCTCAAAGGAATAGCAAGCGAAGGTAAAAAAGCGGAGACATATAGTCTCTTTTTGCTTCCTCATTTGAAAATGTGCCAGCAATTGCTTCTCGTGCTTTCGGGCTTGTTGCAGCCTTGTTGACCACAAAATTCAAAAGCCACTCAATCCTCCCAAGCTTCTGCATGGCATAGCTTGTTTGCAGCTCATTACCTATCTCATTCCAAAGAGCTTGATCATATTTTGCCAGCGCTTCTGCGCTGGTATCACCTTTTGAAAGCGCCTCGTCAGCAATTGCTGCTGCAATTTTACCCGAAGTCATTGCATTTCCTATACCTTCCCCAGAAAAAGGATCTACCAAGCCTGCAGCATCGCCCACCAAAAGCACGCCCTCGCCGCTTACTTTTCTTCTTTTTGAGCCAAAAGGCAAGGACCATGCACTTATGGGCGAAGCCTGTGTTGCAGTCGCGAACCTCTCCTTGAAAAGTGGGTTTTTCTGGATAATATCTAACATTGCCTGATGCAAGTTCACATTCCCTTTCTTCATATCGCTCATTACCATCCCGACCCCAACATTTGCAAGACCTTTTTCAAGCGGGAATATCCAGAAATAGCCAGGCATTATTGACTTTACGAAATGTATCTCCAAAGTCGAGTTCATGCCTGTTATCCCGCTGTAGTAAGCCCGATAGGCTATGCATGTATGCTGAGGATCTACTTCACTTCCACGTATTTCCCTTGCAATCAATGAAGAAACACCATCTGCTCCAATAATTATCTTTCCTTGGAATTCCATTTCCCTGCCACTTTTATCCTTCGCTTTTACGCCAACAATCTTTCCATTATTTTTTATAACTCCCACAACTGCTGTCCCATCATATGCATCGCAAGTACTCTTTGCACAATTCCAAAGAATGTGGTCATAAACCATTCTTCTGCAAACATACCCTTTGGCTATTTGCCCATCGCTTCCTTTGAAAGGTATGGTCACCACAGTACCGTTAGGGGATGAAAAAGTTAAGCCGGTCACTTCTCCATGGTCTGCCTTTTCAAGCTCTTCAGTCAGACCTAGTTCTCGCAAAACCCCAACTGATTTTCCAGAGATTGCATCCCCACAAGTTTTGTTGCGCGGCCAGGCCTCCTTTTCAAGCAAAAGCACTTTCCTGCCTTTCCTTGACAAAAAGGCTGCGGCAGTTGAGCCGGCAGGCCCACCACCAACCACAATTGCGTCATAAAGTATCTCTTCTGTCATATTTGCACCTTCAAGACTTGGTTTTTGTAAGCACTAAAGGCTAAAAAACTCTATGTTCACTTTTCTTTTATGGCAAGCAGCACCTCTTTTTCAGGTGTTAAGATTACTTGGCTTGGTCATGCATCTGTTTTGATTGAAGCAGAAGGCATGGCCATATACATTGACCCGTTTGTCCTTCCAAAAGGAGCTAAGCCTGCGGATGTCATTCTTTACTCCCACGGCCATTTTGATCACTGTGTTCAAGCGCCATCCATCACTAAACCAAGCACAGTTCTGATAGGGCATGGATGCAAGCTCCCGTGCAGGGTAATTGAAATAGGCCAAAAAGAAAATGTGGGAAACGCAACAATCGAAGCTGTTCATGCATACAACATAAACAAACCTTTCCATCCAAAAGGTGCAGGAGCAGGCTATATCGTAAGGTTCAAATCGGCATCCGTGTATTTTGCAGGTGACACAGACTTCATTCCTGAAATGTCAAGCTATAAATGCGACATTGCGCTTTTGCCAATAGGTGGAACTTACACTATGAATGAGATTGAAGCTGCCCAAGCAGCGGCAGCAATAATGCCAAAAATCGTAATCCCAATCCACTACAACTATCTGAAAGAACTTAAAGCAGACCCAGAAAAATTCAAGCTGGCTGTAGAAGAGAAAACGGGCGGAAAAGTAGATGTGCGCATCCTCTCTCCGCTTGTATGATCGGCGAATTTAATATGAAATGGGCTTGGCTTTTCATTTTCCTTTCTTGCATTTCATTTGCCAGCCTGACAGAGTGCATAAACCCATCACCGCTTGAAAGGTTTTGGACTCTTTCTTCATATATTAACTCAAACCCTTACATTTATGACTTCGGCGGACTAAAGTTCTATTCGCTTGAGTTTTTTAATTCTACAAAAACGCTAGAGATATCAAATGTTTCGTTGGTGGGATGGGAAAAGCTGCGCTCTTCTCTTTCCTTGGAAAACTCGCGCGAAGTTGAAAAAGTAAAAGTAAAGATGGAGGCGGCTTCTCAGGCAATCGCAGATGCAAAAGAGGCGTACGCAATTTCTTACAATTACTGGAAAAGTGCAAAAGATGCATTAAAAGAAGTGGAATACAATTTGGAAAACATCGCACTCTTTTCATTTACTTTTATTTACCTTCCAGCCTTTCCATTTCTTTTTGAGGCAGCTTTGGCTTACAAAGCTATACGGCTTGCAGATGTATCCGTTTATTCATTCTACTTCCCAATTTATTACTCAGCCACACTCAGCAAAGCCGCTGATGCATATGAAAATGCAAATGCCGCAGCCTTAGAAGCAGCCTTTCTAGCCCAAAGTCTTCTGGACGAGCTGGAGCATGCTGGAGCAGGCAGTCCAAAGTACTCTGGAGCAGCAAAAGATCCTTTCCTTCATGCAAAGTCCAAATCCACCTCTCTTTCAAACTTCTGCCAACGCCAGAAAAAATCTTCAGATGCTATAGTTGAATACTTTGCATCCAAGCCACATATGCCTGATTTTTCAAACATCAGCTTCGGATCCTATCTTCAGATTACTGCAGGTGATGGAGAATATTCTGCAGTATGGTCTCTCCTCAAAATTTACAAGGAACTGTCGCAAGCAAAAAAAGAAATGGAGTCTGAATATCTCAATACAGAGTTTGCAGCAGAAGCTTCACTGCAGCAGCTTTCAGCAAAAATTAATGAGCTCAAAAAGGAAGAAATTGTTCTAATCGGAGAGCCTGCTTTTGCAGCAGATAAAATGGTTGTCGGCCCAGAATTTTCGGGAGTCGCAGCCGGGCTGATTCAAGCCGAGGCCCAGTATGAAAAGGCAAAGCAAATGTATCAAGAGGCTCAAAAGGCAAAATCATCAAAAATGAAAGATTACCTTGCAATTGCCATAAAGTCAGCAAAAGATTCCGAAGCAATAGCTGCGAACGCAATCCTTTCACTTTCCAAAGTCCATTCAGCTGCAGTTGCTGCTGTAGATGAAGAAAAAAAGATTGCAGAAAAGGCAATTTCAGAGGCAGAATCAAAAATCAACTTTTCAGTAAGCTCTCTTGAAGCCTCTAGCCTTTCTTTTCAGTCATTAAAAGCTCTGGAAGAAGCAAAGAAGGCATACGCCCAGGCATCTCTTGAACAGACCTTGGGCAAAAAATACAAGGCCTACGCATCTGCAGTCGAATCCGCATCAAGAGCCATTTTGCTTGCCGAAAGCAGCCAGATTGCAGACACCAGCAATACAGTTAGGCAAGCATTCACCCAGCTTAAAGACTTACTAAATGCGGCAGAAAAAGACGGATTGGATGTTTCTTACTATAAGGAGCAGCTGAGAGAGCTGGAAGGTCTTTTCAAGTCCTCCCTCCTTTTAACAGCAAAAGAAGAACTTCACGACAAACTACTTAAACTACTTTATGAGCAAAAAAACGAGGTTCTTTTGTTACTTGAGGCGCACTACAGTCATATAGAAGAAGATTACTGCCGCTTGCTTCAGGATGCTGCTGTTTTGAGGCAGCAGGACGCATTTGCGTTGCAAGAAATAGATTCAATTGGTTTATACTTTGATGGCTGCAACTGTAAGTTCGAAAAAGCCGCAGGAAAACTCAAAGAAATCCAAGCTGAATTGACCAAGTTGAAGGCAAAAAAACAAAACAGAATACCGGATTTCCTTTCTTTTATGCTTTCACAAAATGTCAAACCATTAGAGCTAATCCCGCCCCCTGTGCTTGGACAAACCCAAAAAGCCCAGATAGCACTACTTACTTCAAACCCGTCTAACTTCTCATCAACAGCTCCAATTTCTTTTTCAGCCAAAACCAGCATA
Organism: Candidatus Anstonellaceae archaeon; assembly: GCA_038891035.1. GTDB lineage: Archaea > Micrarchaeota > Micrarchaeia > Anstonellales > Anstonellaceae > UBA10161. The sequence goes on along the minus strand of JAWAEW010000006.1, from coordinate 41,540 downwards.
CCGCTTTACTCCTCAGAAGCAACAGAAGGTACCTTACTTGATGCATTTTACAAGGACGGTCAAACCACTATAGTGGTCCCTTCCGTCTCGCCGCAACAGTCATTTTTCTTCCGTTTCGAAAAAGAGTATTCTCCAACAAAAAAGACCTCATCTTTTCAAAAATGCAAGAAAGCATTTCCACAAGAGGCAGAAATCGAGCTTTCAATAAGCTTTTCTGCATCCTCTTTTCTACCCGTTCTTTTCATCCAAGAAAGCACAGCTGGCCCTTCCAAAGAGGCATACGCCCACTTTTCAGGAACTTCCTATAGGCTTGAGTCTGTAAATGTGCCACATCCACAAATTTATGGCAAAATAGAAAGAGTCCCTGCAGGACAACACTTGCTTACTATAAAGTACTATCTGCTCGAGCCTTTCAAAGTCATAAAAAAGGAAAGTTCATTTGAAAAAAGCAGCACCGCAGCAAAAATTTCATATGTGGTTGAAGTGCGTGACATTGCCATTGGCTGTGAAGAGGCAACCGTCCTCCTTCACGAGCCGTTTAGCGCCTCTAATTTCTCAATTGTTCCAATCGGCACGCATAAAATTTCAAAACAGAATTTTGTCTCTTTTGGAGGAAATACCCAAGCAAGCTTTTCATTTGAATTACCACAAAGCAGCCAAAGCTTACAATTCCTTGCAACTTTCACTATAAACAGTCTTGCTTCAGCTGCAGATGAGGCTTTGCTGCAAGCAGAGCTTCAGACAACCTTTTCCAACAAAAGCAGCCTACAGACAATTCTTTCTCAGGCAAAGCTTCTTTTACAGCAAAACAAGACCGAAGAGGCCCTCTCACTTCTTTTACTCATGCCCCGATCCATCGAAATCCCAATGCATTTTGAATTTGAAAGTGAAAGCGCCAAAATAGCACAAGCTCTATCTATTGCTAACGAGTCTATAAACAGACTACTTTCAGCAAATGCAACTTCTAAGGCCGCACAGCTGTCCTCGCTTATTTTTGCATTGTCTGATGCCAAAAACCAGGCCCAGCTATTGTTTGACCAAGGCAAAGCAGGTGAAGCAGTATCAACTCTTCGCAAATCATACAACCAATTTACTTCATCAATTGCAACCCTTGCATCAAAAACAGCTTCTTCTACTGCACAGGCGCTATCTTCCATGAAAAGTCCTCCAGCACAGGCCCAAGAGCAAATAAGCGAAGCATTCGTGCTTTATACAAAAGGTGATTTTCTTTCATCCTTTGAGCGAGCGGCCCTTGCAGCAGTGCTGATAGAAAATTCAGAAAAAATTGAGCAGTTAAAACTGCAAGCTGCAGCAGAAGAGGCTGAAGTTTTGAAAGCCGAATTTACAAAGCGCAAAAGCGCAATAGAAGAAAAACTTTTGCAGTATGCCCAACAATATTCTTCTCTTTCCTCGCAAACAAAGCGCAAACTTTCCATCATGCCTTCCGATGCACAAGAGAAATTGGATGCAGCCCAAAAAAGAATCTCTGCAAAGCAGAAAGATCCATTCAAAGTCCTCTCAGAGGTGAATCTTTCCTTGCAGGAAATCTTGCAACTTGAGGAGACGATTGACAAGGCACTGCTTCAGCTAAAATCTTCAGCACAGTCATCTCTGCAAGTAGCACAGCTTGCAGTTGAGGAGGCAAGCGGATCTGCCAGGGAAGACGAAGTAGTTCAATTGAAGCAAGAGCTTTCAAAATCAGAAGAGTTTTTTGAAGCAGGGCTTTATGCTGACTCGTTAGTCTCCTCCGAAAAAGCCATCCGAACAGCAAATGCAATTCTCTCTAGAAAGCCACAATTGGATATAAAAGCGATAGGCCTTGGACTGGCATCAGTCATTTTCATCCTCTTGGCTGCTTGGATATTTTTTGAAGGCTCAAGAAAGGAGAAGGAAAAAAAGCAGCTTCCAAAGGCAAATGAGCCACAGTTATAAAGCTTCGCGGCATATTTGATGTGGTGGGAGGAATGCAAGATCTGATCTCAATTCGCGACCTTAACAAAAACCAAATAGAAAAATATCTGAGAGAAGCTGCAAAAATGGAGAAGCTTATTTTGTCCAAAAGGCAGCTTTCCTTACTCCAAGGAAAAATAGTTTCAATTATGTTTTTCGAGCCATCCACGCGAACTAACATGTCTTTCCAAGCAGCTGCAAAGAGGCTGGGGGCAAAAGTGCTTACCTTCCATCATTCTACAAGTTCGACAGCAAAAGGCGAGACTTTTTCTGATACTGTGCGCATGATGGACGGCTATTCTGATGCATTGGTAATAAGGCATTCTTTAGAAGGTGCAGCCAGGCTTGCTGCAGACCTTGCAGAGCACCCTGTGATCAATGCAGGCGATGGTGGGAATCAGCATCCAACACAAACTTTGATTGATCTTTACACTATCTCAAAGCTAAAAGGTAAAATAAGCGGGCTTAATGTGACATTGCTTGGTGATTTGAAGCATGCCAGAACCATGCGCTCTCTTTTGTACGGCCTTGCGATGTTCGAGGCAGAAGTCACTTTATGCTCTCCCGAATCACTCAGAATAGACAGCGAAATCCTATCAGAGATAAATGAAAAATTCGGGGTAAAGCCAGTACAAACTTCCAAACTCCAGCTAAAAGATTGCGATGTGCTTTATGTTTGCAGAATACAAAAAGAAAGGTTTTCCGATCAGTATGAGGCTGAAAGGATGCAGAAAGAATTCAGAGTAGAAATGGCTATGCTTTCAGAAGCAAAAAAAGACCTTGCGATACTCCATCCGCTGCCAAAAGTGGATGAGCTTCCAGCTGAACTTGATTTTACGCCATATGCAAAATATTTTGATCAAGCAAGAAACGGTGTTCCTGTCAGGATGGCTGTCCTGCACCGTTGCATAAATGGTTGATGAATATGCCGCTGATAGTAAAAAAGATAGAAGAAGGCACAGTTATGGACCACATTGCTGCAGGAATGGGCATGAAAGTTTTGCAGATCATCTCTGAAAAATACCCTATCCAAAAAGCTGCAGCTCTCATCATCAACGTTCCATCTAGAAAGCTTGGGCGAAAAGATATAGTGAAGCTTGAAGGAGTGTTTGTGGATGAGAAAACCGCAAACAGAATATCATTGATTGCGCCGAGTGCAACAATGAATATCATAAAAGGAGGAAAAGTGGTGGACAAGCACAAGGTGGTGCTCCCACAAGTGCTTTCCGGCCTTCTTTCCTGCCCAAATCCCAAATGCATAACTTCGCACGAGCCTGCTAAAACAACTTTCAGCGTGGAAGGCACGAAATTAAGATGCAGGCATTGCGAAAGGCTGTTTTCACCCGAGGAGTTTAGATGAAGTCACTTTTCGTCAAACTCAAGCCAGCCAATATGTTGCTTTTGCTGAAGGATTCTAGCCAACAATGGTTTCCATCAAAGCTTGCCAGGGGAGCAAACTGCTCTTATGTATACACAGTCGCAATACTGAACAAACTGCAAAAGTTTGGAATCATCAGCTTTGAAAAAAAAGGGAAGCAAAAAATTTACCGCTTAACAGAAAAAGGGGCACAAATTGCATCTATTCTTGACGATTTCATCAAAAGATGCGACTCAGCAGTGCTTGAAAGCAAGCAGCAGCCTCAGCAAGAGCAAAAACCTTCAGAGAAAAAGTGAGCATTTTTATACTTTGTTTTTGTGCAAAGTATGGTGATTGAATTGCCGACGATAAAAGTGCAACAGGTCACAGATGAATCAATGCTTTCTTTTATTCCTGCAGGCATGCTAAGAAAAATAGCAGAATATTTGGTAGCAAGTATTGTAGGTGCGATTTTGTTAGCTGGCTTTTTTGCAATTTCTGAATTATCAGTGTTGCTTTTTCCAAAATATGATCTCATTTCCTTAGTATTTGTTCCTATTGTGTGCGCCATGCCTTTGGTAGCAGGGGCTATTGCTGCATTGGCACTCGAAAAGATAAAAAAAAGGCCAATTACACTCAAGCAAGCCGCAGCAGCGGGAGCTTTGGCAGGATTTCTCGGGTCTTCATTTTCTGCACTGCTTCTTATCGTTTCATGGGTACTTTTCCCAAAAGTTGCACCATTTGGAGCAGGAATTTCAACTTTATTGTCCTTTTTGCTTCTGCCTCTGGTGGTATTCATTGACACATTACTTGCGGCTATCGGCGCAGTCATAGTCGCAAAATTCATCAGCCAATAAATGTTTATGCCGTTACTGCAAGATTTTCAAATCCAAACAGGCAGCTTTGACATAGCTATAATCGCCGCAACCATCTCTATACTCATCGGCGGAATTGTTTTTGGAATAGGAATAGGATTTGGCATAAAGAGGTTAAGGCTGGTTGGAGCAGAAGAGATAGCCCAAGGAATCATTTCTGCTGCAATGCTTGGCGGCATCATCTCATTTGCAGCAATTGCGGACGCTTCAGTCTCCTCTCTGGTACCAGCGCAGGCATTGCCTGTCTGCCCTCCGATACATGCCCCAACAAGTTCTCCTTTTTCCTTTTATTCATGTTTCCTTTACTCTTATGCTAATTCATTCTCCTCTTTGGCCGCTCAGCTTTACAGATGTGCAGATATTGCGGGGGTTGCAGGCTCAATTCAACTGAAAACAGGGGAAATACTTTTCGAACCTTTCTTTGCATTAAGATCTTACTCCCAGCAGCTGGCAGAGCTTGCAGCAGAATTTTCAACTACGGCAGCAATCGCTGCATTTGAACTTGAAATCGCGCTCGCAGTCCGCGACTCTGCCCTTGCCTTGTTTTTGCCTGCAGGCCTTCTTTTGCGAACTTTTTTTGCCACGCGCAGGCTAGGAGCAGCAGTAATGGCACTCTCGGTTTCAGCCTATATGGTCTATCCTCTCATTTTTCTTCATTCATTCCAAATAAGCAAGGCACTTGAGGCGACTTGGCAGGCAACAGAGGTAGCAGAAAACTTCAACAAATCATTTGCTTCGCTGCCTCTTTTGGAGCTGGACAAGCCTGCAGCAGTGAAATCCAAGATAAGCCAAATGGCAGAAGGAGACTTTCCAGGAAAAGTGCAAATAATTTTCCCAACAAGCAACTATGCACTCTGGATGGCAAAGATAGACCTCATCTTTTATCCTCTTGTATCTGTTATAATATGCGCCATTGCTTCGCTTGAACTTTACAGGCTGTTTTCTGCACAAGTTTTCCTCTCATTCATAGACACCATTTAATGTTCCTTAAGAAACATCTAGTTTCAAATAAAACAGATTGCTTTTAATAAAGATGCAGCAGAAAGCCTCCGATTCATATGGCGCAATTTCAGCAAAACAAATCTTCGGTGCAGCAGATTTTCCTTGCTGCAACAGTTTTTAGGGGAAGCTCCTACGCATCATTTACATTTTTTTCATCAGAAAGGCAAAAACCAGGAGCCTGGCTTGTAAAGGAAGGGCAGCTTTTTTACTCTGAACCTTTTCCAAGTGAGATTTCCAAGTTCATTCCAAAGCCTGCAGGAATATATGAGATAGGCACAGTAACATTTTTCATCGATAAAGACAAAAAAGCAATTTTACAGCATCTTTCGCAGAACCTCTTTTATAAAGAAACCAAAGAATCAACAATGAAGGCAACTTTACTTGAAGGGCTCATTTTAAAGATTGCAAAAAGCTATCTTCAAAAATTAGGCATCTCTTCGTTTGCAGTAGCCTTTGACAAAGAATATCCACTGACAGAGCCCGCACTAGCTTAGATTAGAAGCTCTTTTCAATCAAAGAAAGGACCTTTCTTATCTTTTCAAATGAAGCTTCGAATCTTTGCCGAAAGACATAGGCAAGACCTTCGGCAAGGTCATCATTTTCTTGCATAGGTGAGAGAACAAACCTATATCTTCTTTTTTTCTGCTCGATTATGCCCAGCTTTTTTAGCTGAAGCAAATGGTAATGCACTGCTTTAGGATTTGGGTTGCTTTTTTTTATCTGGGCTATCTTCTCAATTATTTGATGAATGTCTGGATCAGTATGCGTTTCTCTTTTTTGATAGTGGAAAAAAAGAAGAGCCTCCAAAACTTCAAGAAGTCCTGTTCTGGACTCATTTGGGTAAATTAATCCAAGCGAAAGAGCAAGATATCTAATAAGCCCTCTTCGCGTCAGCTTTACCTCTTCTGAAAGCTGCAAATCGCGAACAAGACATTCCCCACGAATTAGCCTTGATTCTGGTATTTCCATGCTTTGCTGTAGGCACCAAAAGTTAAAAACTCCAACGTAAATATCCACTCATGCTGAACCCAACAACCCATTTTTATCCTATACGGCTAGTTGCTTATGTACGCAATGAGGTTGAAATGGAAGTAAGCGTGTACAATTCAGGCCAAGAGCCCAGATGGGTAGAATGTGATGTATCTGTTCCAGAGGCCATATCTCTTGCGCCAGACAGGCAGCTTTCAAAAGGCAGAATGCGGGTCGGAATAGCACTTCCAGGTGGCAAAGCAAGCAAAAAGGTCAAGATTTATGGCGGCGCAGGCTCTTATCCTGATACTTATACGATCCGGCTTACAATTTTTGGGTTCGGAGCAGATGGAGCAATTGCAGAAAGATATGACCTTAAAGCAGATCTCCGCTGTGAAAGGGTAGGGCATTAGTGGCCCATCCTTGTAATCATTGGCTCTAAATGTGAAAGCACGCTTGCAAATACTTCTTCTTTTGGTTTGCTTGCATCAAGAACTGCGAATCCGTACGAAAGAAATCCATCTTGTACCATTTTCATGTAGTTTTTCCTTACTTCAGCCAGAAACTTTACATCATTTTCATGTCTATCCAGTGCTTTTTGAGCAAATTTTCTCCTCTTTCCAATCGTTGGATCAAGATCAAGCACAAAAACCAAATCGGGTGTGTGCGCACCCAAACTCAAGATCATCTGTCTAAGTCCCCGATAGCCCACACCAACCCCCTGATATGCAAGAGTAGAATGCAAATAGCGATCGCAAATCACTACAAAGCCTGCATTAAGCTCTTTTTCTATTTTCTTTTGGCCAGCCATTATGTCCTTAATGAAAATTTCTGCAAGGCGATCTGCAGGTATGCTTGCTTTTCGCTTGAGATGCAAAAAAGCCTGCTTTGCTTTTTTGGTAGGGTACTTGTGGATTCTGTACCTTATTTTCTTCTGCCTCAAGTAAGAAGCAAGCAACCTTATCTGCTCCCCTTTACCTGAGCCGTCAATTCCTTCAAAGGCCAAAAGCATGCCATTTTGTTGCACTGTAATTTTAAAGTGCTTCTCCTATTTTTTTTGCATGGCAACCGTACTTTTAGTTGGTGCCTCAGGCAGGCTTGGAAAAGCGCTTTCAGACAAGCTACTCGAGCAAGGATACAAAGTAAGGCCGGTTGTAAGAAATGAAAAACATAAACTGACTAAAGACACTATTATTTGCGACCTTTCAAAATCAATTCTCTCTCCATCCGCATTCTCTGGAGTTGATTTTGTTATTTGGGCAGCAGGTCTAACTGGAAGTCACCCTTATGAAAAGCTTCGACAGGCAAATGTGATTACAATAAACAATCTTCTTTCTTCCTGTCCTTCATCAGTCAAAAAAGTGGTGATTGCAAGTTCGATTTCTGTTTATGGGCTACATGAAGGAAAAATCATAGACGAATCATCCCCTACGCATCCCAAGACACCATATGGCAAAAGCAAGTTGGAAGGGGAAAATGCAGCAAGATTGTTCTGCCCAAAATTGCCAATCGTGTTGCTTCGCATTGGAATGATTTATGGCCCTGGATTTGAGCAAGGCTACTTCAAGGTCTTTGAGCTTCTTTCAAAAGGCAAAATGCCTTTTGTTGGCAATGCAAACAACCGAATCCCTCTTGTGCATATTTCAGATGTAGTTTCTGCTTTCATTTGTGCAATGAGACAAAAGACACCTCCATGTAGAGAATACAACATAGTAGGCATGCAGCAGCCTACGCAAAAGGAGCTTTTGTGTGCGGCTTCAAGCAAGCTCAATGCCCCAGCACCGCGTCTGCATTGTCCACCGTTTTTGCTTTCTTTCTTTGTGAATACTTGGAGCCTTTTTGGAAAGCCTCCCTTTGACGCCGAAAATATCTACCAGCTCTCATCTGACCGCGCATTTTCAATCGCCCGAGCAAAAAAAGAGCTTGGCTGGCAGCCAAGAGTGAGTATCTTACAAGGGCTTTCCCAAATGATAAAAATATATAAATGGAAGGTGCAAGGCAAATAGCGTGGTTTTGTGGAAGGGAAGGTAGAGCGCTACATCAAAGATGAGCTTTCCCGCAAAGGCGGCTTGCTTTTTGCTTTAATTGACCCTGTAGACTACAAATCTGGGCAGGCTGCAGCACAGGCAGGAATAAATGCAGGCGAAGCAGGAGCAGATATTATCTTAGTCGGCGGAAGCATGGGGGCGCAAGGAGAGCTTCTGGATGCAGTATGCAAAATGATAAAGGAAAAGTCTTCAGTTCCAGTAGTGCTCTTCCCTGGGAATATAGCAACTGTAAGCAAGTATGCTGATGCGCTTTACTTTATGTCGCTTTTAAATAGCCGCAACCCATATTGGATAAGTCAGGCGCAAATGCTTGCAGCTCCCATCATAAAAAAAATGGGGCTTGAGGCTTTGCCTGTCGGATATATTGTTGTGGAGCCTGGCGGAACAGTTGGCTTTGTGGGGGATGCAAACCTAGTCCCACGAGACAGGCCTCAGATTGCTGCTGCACTGGCTCTTTCAGCACAGCTTCTTGGGCATCGATTTGTCCTTACAGATAGTGGAAGCAATCCGCGCACAGGCCCTGTCCCTCTTGATCTTGTCCGTGCGGTTTCAAGCCAAATTTCCATTCCTTACATTGTAGGGGGAGGAATAAAAACGCCAAAAGAGGCAGCTTCGGTGATCTCTGCAGGTGCAGATGCAGTACAGGTAGGCACTGCGATTGAACAAGGATCAGCAAAAGAGAAAGTGCGGCTGCTTGCAGAAGCAGTCCATCAAGCAGGAAAAAAGAAACTTTAAGTCATCTTCTTGGTGATTTTATAAAAGAGGTCGAGTTTGGCAGCCTGCGTCTTTCTATTTTCCCAACGGTTTATGAGCCTGCAGAGGATTCGTTTATGCTTGCAGATTATGCATCCAAGCTTGTTGGAGGAATAAAAATACTTGATATGGGATGCGGCTGCGGAATTGCAGCTTTAGCATCAGGTGCAGCAGATTTCCGCAACAGGGTATTTGGGGCAGATATAAACCCAGCAGCAGTGGCATGTTCGACTTTTAATGCTAAAGCAAACAAGCTTCTCAATTGCACTTTTGTGCAGTCCGATTTGTTCAGAAAAATTCCGAAAATGCTTTTTGACGCAATACTTTTCAACCCCCCCTACCTTCCGCTCCACCCAAGCGAAAGGCTCAGCGGCATAGAAAACAAAGCGTTTGATGGTGGCAAATCAGGCACTGAAGTTACCTTGCGGTTTTGCATGCAAGCAGAAAGCTACCTTCGTGCAGGCGGCAGGCTTGCAATAATTGCAAGCTCACTTGCAGATGGGATAGAGATCTCATCAAAAGCTCTCAACAAGCATTTTGGCAACTCAAAAATAGTTGCTCAAGAAAGCTTCTTTTTTGAAAAAATTGCACTGATTGAGGCTGTGAAAAATGAGTGAGAGGTTCAGAGTTGTTTTAGTTGAGCCAGAATACCAAATCAACGTAGGGGCAGTTGCAAGAGTGATGAAAAATTTTGGCTTCTCTGAGCTTTTTTTAGTTAATCCAAAATGCGACTATCTTGGGATAGATGCCATCAAGCATTCAAAACATGCACGCGAAATCCTTGAAAAAGCACAAGTTAAAGGTTCGTTTGAGGAGGCAGTTACAGGCTGCAGCATCGTTGCAGGGACATCTGGCGTGCTTTACCGGCATTGGCACAAGACCCTTCGCCTTCCGCTTTCACTTATCCAGTTCAAAAAGCTTCTCTCAGAAAAGCCGCACTATAAGGTGGCATTGGTTTTTGGAAATGAAGGAAGGGGTCTTTCAGAAAGAGATATTTCTTCTTGCGACTTGCTGGTCACAATCCCTACAAACCCAGATTACCCAATACTTAATCTTTCTCATGCAGTTGCAATAGTGCTTTATGAGCTTTCAGATTTGCCATATGCAGGCTACAATGCAGCAGGTGAAAAAGAAAAGAAGCAGCTTTTGCAAGCCTTTTTTTCCTTGGTTGAGCACTATAAAGATAGTCTTAGAAACCCAAATAAAACGAAAGTGGCCTTCCGCAGAATGGTCGGAAAAGCCATGCTTGCTGATAAAGAATGTGCTGCAGTGCTTGGGGTAATAAAAAGGGCACTGCGCGAGCTTGAACAATGATCACTTTTTCTTGCTTTTTACTATCTTAACTTTTGATGGCGTGAGCAGTATTTTGTCATTGTCTATCCTTGCAATGTCTCCATTTATCTTGGTAATGTGCATTTTTATGTTGTCAATTATCTGGCGCAGCTTATTTGGCTGTTTGCTCATGGGGCTGACGTTCAAAAGTATGATATTTTTCGCCTTCAGCTCGTCCATAATCACATTTACATCCTCTTCTTTCTCAAGGGCAATAGGCTTCACATAAAAGTCGGCAGCCTCGTGAAGAACATCAACATTCTCCATCTCAACTGCATTCATGTACTCTTCAAGGTTTATTTCCTTGCCAAGCCCAATGCTTTTTGTTATCTTTTCGAGTATGCCCATCCTCTCACCTCAATAATTGTAACATCGCTGTTTATTCGAAGTATAGTTTAATAAGGCTTATTCTTCCCATCAAATCCCTGCAAAAGTGAGGCTATGCCGCAGTCCTTCTCAGAAATACTTTCCAAGCCTACGGTCTTTGCAGATAGGAATGTGCTCTCACCGCACTATGTGCCAGAAACACTGCCTTTCCGTGAGGCTGAAATCCTCAAAATTATGGAGGGCCTTTCACCTGCATTGACGAACCAAAGGCCAAGGAATATGTTCCTTTATGGAAAAACAGGCACCGGAAAAACTGCCTCGGTCAAACACGTGATTGCAAAATTTGAGGCATACAATCAGAACCATGTTTCTGCGAAAGCTGTTTATATCAACTGCCGCATGTATAATTCACGCTATCGCGTGGTGCAAAAAATAACGAAAGATCTTTTGCCTCAAATAGATTCAATGGGCTTTGGCCTTGCTTTGCTTTATGAAAAGATGAAAGAAGAGATAAACCAAAGAAAGCTTCACCTCGTAGTGGTGCTTGATGAAGTGGATATGGTAAAAGACCTAGATGACCTGCTTTACACGCTTACACGCACAAATGATGAGCTTTCAGCAGGAAGCGTTTCAATCATCGGCATATCAAACAAGCTTTCGTTCAAAGACCAGCTGGACCCACGCTCGCGAAGCTCACTTTGCGAAAACGAATTTGTCTTTCCGGCCTACACGGCACCCCAGCTTCAAGCAATTCTGGCTCAAAGAGCAAAAATCGGGTTCAAGCCAGGAGCAGTTGAAGAGTCCGCAATCAACTTGATTGCAGCAATTACTGCTCAAGAGTCCGGCGATGCTAGATATGCCCTACGGCTTCTGATAAAATCTGGAGAGATTGCAGATGAAAAAGGAGTAAGCAAAATTTCAGACAAGGAGGTGGAAGAAGCCCGCCGTTCAGTTGACAGAGATGTGGCATTTGATGCAATTTGCACCCTCCCTGACCATCAACAACTTGTTTTGCTTGCAATAGCCAACCTCTCCTTGGACAAAAGCAAAAACACACGCCTTTCAGACCCTTCTTCCGAAGATGATTTCTTTTTGACTTCTGGGGAAGTGTATGAAGAATATTGCAGGGTTGCAAAGAAATACCACAAGCCACGCCGCTCAACCCGATGGCATCGAGAGTACCTAAACGACCTTGAGATGCTTGGTCTAATCACTACTTTGGAATCCGGCGCAGGTATGCGCGGAAGGACTCGGCTTATAAGGATAGGTTATCCCCCTGCTGACATAAAAAAGATAATAGAAAAGAACTTTACAATTATAGAATCTGGTGGGTAAATGGTGCCTTCTGCAAAGAAAACTGCCCAGATGATTTTCGAGTCGCTTCGCCTCAAAAAGCTGCCAAGGACAGGCTGGCTTGACTTTGCATTCCCTGCAGAATCGGTGGCTGACCACTCTTTTGGCACTGCTTTGATAGCTCTTGTTCTTTCAAAGATGGAAAATCTAGACAAAAGCAGCGAGGCAGATCTTCTTAAATTGGCGATTTTGCATGATTTGGCCGAGGCAAAAACAGGCGATTTGTCCAAGCTGCAGAAAGCCTTTGTGAATGCAGACACAAAGAAAGCAAAATCCTCCATGCTTTTAGGCACAGTGCTTGAAGATGAGATAACTGCCACTTATCCTGATAGGCTGCTTCAGCTTTGCACTGATGCAGACAAGCTTGATATGCTCTTTCAAGCATTGTCCTATAAAGCCTCTGGAGCCAAAACAGATCAATTCGTCAAGAGCGCACTCTTGCAAATAAAATCAAAAAGCGCAAAAAGGCTTGCAGCCGAGGCACTTCGGCTTACTCATCCATAAGCTCAAGTGCCTTCTTTACAGACATCCCCTCTCTTATCCCCAGGTCATCTGCCCAACTTGTAAAATACTTTATCTTCGCCTTGAAAAATTCGTCAAAATTTTTAACCCCTGTTACAAAAGCAGCAATATCTCCATATTTTTCAGCGGCCTCCTTTGAAATGTACCCACAGGCAACATACCCTTTTTTTGCCTTGACAATCAAAAGTGGCACATTGCCAAGTGGAAAGCTCAAGCCTATGTATTCTCTCCCTTCAAAAGTAAGCTTCTCCTCCATAGCTTCGCCCCCAGCAAAGCTTTACCATCTTGGACCAGAATTCCACCTATCGGTAGGCGGCCTGAAATTACCATCCCTATTTGCCGCCTGCCTTGCAGCTTTGCTTTTCAGCTTTTCAAATATCCTTCTGTGCTTGCCACATGAAATGCAATAATAGTTCTCAATGAAGGTGGTAGTTTTAACATCGTCCCCAGTCTTAAGTTCTGTTGAAAACACGGTAACCTTTCCAAATTTCACTGCCTTATCTTTTGGCATAGTCCTGCCGCAAGCTGCACAAGTAACGAGTCTTTCCCTTCCTCTTTTTTTGCTTGCCATATAACTCACTTCTCTCTAATTTTTATAGCATACCGCCCAACTGCTTTTGCGCCAAGCTTTTGTGCAATGCTTGACTTTTCCGGGTCAAGCACAATTAGCTGGCCAGAAAACTTCTCAGTAAGGTCACTGCTTTGGCAGACCGGGCAAATGTTACTCTCAACAAGCAATTTACATTTCTTGCAGGCCTTCATTTTTTCTCCTCCTTCTTGGAGGCTGATGCAGCAGCCAACCATTCATCTTTGCCTAGCCCTTCAGGCCTCATGGTAAGACCTATTTTGCTTTCAGGTATGCTCCCTTTTAGGCTAACAGTTGAAATCTTGGCAAATACACGGTCCCCTTTCTTTAGGGTTTTTTTACTCTCCTTTCCAGTGAATGACATACTTTTTTTGTTATAGTTTAGGAAATCATTTGCAATCTGAGACAAATGGACCAATCCTTCAAGCGGACCAAGAGAAAGAAAAACGCCGAACTCTACAACTTCTGAAACCTCAGATTCAATCACTTCATTTATCTGAGGAAGATAAGTCAAAACGTCAAACTCAACCTCATAATATGCAGCATTGTCGCCAGGTACTACTACTCCGTCCCCTACCGCCTTTGCATTCCAGACAGCAAGTACGACTCCAGCATCTTTATCTATTCTCCTTTCATATTGCTCTCGCAGTATCTGAGTCAGAGCATCCTCCAGTTTCATAGAAAAGAACTGAGGTGGAAGGCGGACCTTATCCTTACACTTTAGAACATAATACATAATGCCACCTACAACTCGTGCAGCAAAGCAACTGATCAAAGTGTCATTATTTTCTCGAAGAAGGTTTAAAATAGCCTACCTTGCCTTCTGATACATCTCTTTGAGCACTATGGCGTCCTTTTCAAGAAGAGGGGATTCGCAAATCACCCTCCCTTTCCAACCATTCTCTTTCCAAGCCTGCGCAAGTGGCTTGAAAGGCGGGGAATCAGATGAAATTGACAGGTGATTTTTTTCACCTTTCGGAGTGAATTCTATACCTGAAAAGTGGCAATGAAAATCCTTCGCAGCCTTGGATCCAAGCCTCTTTTCAACAGTTTCCAATATTTTCAAGTAATCTTCTTTTGTTTGCAGCCTTGCTTGCCTTGCATGGTAATGAGCATAATCTATTACAGGCACTACTTTCTCTTGCCCAAAATACTCAGACAAATCTATGATCTCTTCAAGCGAACCATAAGCTGTTGGCTTGCCAGTAAGCTCAGCTCCAAGCGCCACACCCTTTATCCCAAGCGACTCCATCTCCTCCAAGCATCTTTGATAGGTAGCAATGACCTGCTTGCGGCACTCCTGCGCAGGCCTGCCCATATAATGGCCGCTGTGTATAACGATAGGCGAAGCTCCAAGCCAGAAAGCAGCCTGGGCAGTAGAAACAATATATCTGATGCTTGCCTCTACTTTGTGTTGCTCTTTTGCACAACAGTTGATGTAATACGGTGCATGGCAAGAGAGCCGGACATTGCTTTTGATTGCTGCTTTGTGGGCTTCCTCTGCCTTTTCTTTTAACATCCTCACACCATGTACGAATTCCACCTCCATAGCTCCCAATCCAAGCTTCCTGCAGTATGCTATCCCTTCTGCAGTGCCTGCTGGAGCAGGAGTTTGAATGGGTATGCCTGCAGGCCCAAATTCAACTTCGTCCATATACTCACTTCCTGCCGAATTTGTGAAGAGCCAGCTTGAAAACCTTTAGCGGCAAGAGAGCACAACCCATTCTTGCAGGGCCAGGCTCAATTCCAAGCAGCTTCAACACCAGCTTTTGATCTGCGACTTCCGCCTCCTTTAGACTTTTTCCAATCATTTCTTCAGAAAACATAGATGCAGCAGCAGTGCAGATGGCACAGCCTTCTGTCTGAAACCCTATATCTGCTATCTTACCACCCTCAATCTTCAGCTGTACTTTTACTTTATCTCCGCAAAGTAAATTCTCATCAGATGCTTCTACAGAATAAGAATCCAAAACTTTGTGGTTTCTTGGTCGCTTATAGTGGTCAATAATATTTTCCTCATAAAGATTGCGACTTAATGTCATATTTTTACCCTAAAGCATTTTTGCATTTTTCCAAGACACAAGCAAGTTTTTCTGCTTCTTCTTCTGTATTGTAAATATAAAAGCTAGCTCGGCAGCTTGCGTTTTCCCCTAAAGCGGCAAGCAGTGGCTGAGAGCAGTGGTGCCCTGCCCTTATGCAAATCCCTTCCATATTTGCAAACTCAGCCACATCGTGCGGATGAATTTTACCTATATTAAAGGAAACAAGGCCAGCATCCTTTCTTTTTGGTCCATATATTTTTATCTTTGGAATCTTTTCTATTCTTTCTGCAAATGCTTCAGCAAGGGAATTTGCGTGCTTGGAAATGTTTTGCATGCCGATTTTTTTCAAATAGTCTATAGCAGCAGCCAACCCAACAGCACCCGCCACATTCTGCGTTCCAGCTTCAAACCGTTGCACTGAATCTGCAAATTCAGTGTGATGCAGATCGACATTTTTTATCATGTTGCCTCCAAACAAAAAAGGCTCCAGCTGTTGCTGAATCTCCTTTCTTATATAAAGCACACCTATTCCCATCGGTCCGCACATTTTATGGCCAGAAAAAGCAAGAAAATCACAGCCAATTTCCTTCACATTTAATGCGAAGTGCGGTACACTTTGAGCAGCATCAACACAACTGTACGCACCTGCCTTCCTTGCCAGCCTGCAAAGCACCTTTACGTCGTTTTCAATCCCAATTACGTTTGATGCGTGGGTAAATGAAAAAATAGCACATTCTTCTTCCAGCTTTTCTTTTGCTTCAGCGCTGTCTATCTTCCAATCTAATCCAATTCCAACATAATCCACCTTTGCTCCAGTTGCTTTTGCAGCCGCCTGCCAAGGAACAATATTGCTGTGGTGTTCCATCTTTGTCAAGAGTATCTTAGTTTTTTTCGAAAGCCTCTTTCTTATCATATAAGAAACTGCATTCAGCGATTCAGTTGTGTTACGGGTGAAAATGATCTCGTCCGCATTTGCCCCAATGAATTCCGCCACTTTCTTTCTTGCCTGTTCATATTTACCTGTTGCCTCAACCGAAAGCTGATAAGAGGAACGATGGACATTGGCATTGCAGTCCATATAGTATCTTCTAATGGCCTCTATCACTTGCTTTGGTTTTTGAGTGGTTGCTGCGTTGTCAAGATAAACGAGAGGCTTCCCATTAATTTTTCTTTTCAAAATCGGGAAGTCACTCCTTATTTCTAACACATCAATCATATTCTACCTCTTTGCAAGCAAGCTCAATTTTTTCGAGTATTTTAGTTTCGGCATTTTTGAAGACAAATTGACTTGCTTTGCCAAGTATTTCCATTCCAAACCCTTCAATGACGGCTTTTTTTGCTTCGATTTCTGGTAGTCCTCTGCTTTGAAGATAAAAAAGCCAATCAGGATCAAATGAAAAGACGCTAGAGCCATGCGATGCATTCACCTGATTGTTATGCACAAAAATTTGTGGGGAAAGCTTGGAAGTTGCTTGGCTTGATGCAAGCAAAGACCTTGCAAGAAAGAACGCGTCTGCATCCTCTGCGTCCTGCGATATAAAAACTTTACCTTCAACATAGCTGTTCGAGCTGCCGCTACAGATATGCTTCAAATTTGTCCGTGAAAAGGTGTTTCTTGCCAAATGGTTTATTTGAATCTCTTTTTTGAAGTTCTGCTTCCCGGCCATCACAGAAAGTCCGTGCCTCTCACACCGGCTTTCTTCCTTTTCTTGGAAAATTACTTCTTTGTGCAGTCTCTCAGATGCCCCAAGATCAAAATCAAAAATTTTTACCTGGCTTGTTTTGCCCAGCAAAAACACATTCGCAATTTCAATTTTACTGGCCTCGGCTTCTTGATGTATCATGGCCAACTCAAGCTTTGCTTTTTGGCCTACAAAAAAAGACCTGCAGTCAGAAACATCAGACTGGATTGTGCTTTCAAAAATAATTTCTGCCTCCGCTGCATCTTCAAAAAGGAAAAACCAGGCAAAATATTCTGAAGGCCTCCCAGAATATCTTATCCTTGCTTTGTTTTTGCCTTCTCCACAAGCCACCACAGCAGCATCAGTAAAAAGTGCAAAAGACAAAAGGTAATTATCCGGAGCTTGCCTGTCAAACGGCCGTGAAAGTTGCTCCTTGAGCGCATTTCCTTCAGAAATTGCCTCTTCGAAAGAAAGAACTCTACATCGACCTTCACATTCGGCACTTACACTTACATCTCCCTTTTCCATCCTAAAGCCTTCAACTTCGCCTCTTCCCTTCCTTTTCTGAAGCAATTGTACTGCTTGCAGCCTTTTTGCTCTTATCCATTCAGGCTCACCAAGAAAAGATGAAATGGCCTCTGCCTGCTGGTTCAGCGGCATTTTCATCCTACCGCACCTTCCATTTCCATCTCAATTAGCTTGTCAAGTTCAACAGCGTATTCCAAAGGAAGATGCCTTACTATAGGCTCTACAAAGCCTCGCACAAGCATTCCTACTGCTTCATCAGGTTTTATCCCTCTGCTTTGAAGATAGAAAAGTTGCTCTTCGGATATCCTTCCAACAAAGGCTTCATGTGCTACTGTGCAATTTGAGTTTTTGATGTCCATTACAGGAACAGTTTCAGCCTTAGAGAGGCTATCTGCCATCATACTGTCGCATCTCACACTGCATTTTGTTCCATGTGCTTCTTTTGAAACATGCACCAGACCGCGATACCGTACTACTCCTCCAGAATAGCAAATGCTTTTACTTAACACTTTGCTAGCTGTATTTTCTGCAAGATGTATAACTTTTGCGCCAGTGTCTTTAACCTGTCCTTCACCTGCAAGAGCAATTGAGAGGTGCTCTGCGCGTGCGCCTTTTCCTGCAAGAACGCTGCAAGGATAAAGCATAGTAGTACCTGAACCCAAGCTTCCAGAAACCCACTCCATAGTTGCGTTCTCCTCTACTATGGCTCTTTTTGTATTCAAGTTATAGACGTTTTTGCTCCAATTTTGTATAGAGATGTACTGTACTCTGCTTTCTTTCTTTGCAAATATCTCCACAACAGCAGAATGCAGTGAATTTTTAGTGTAGCGCGGGGCTGAGCAGCCTTCAATGTATTGCACTTGGCTACCTTCTTCAGCAATTATGAGCGTGTGTTCAAACTGCCCAAATCCAGGATAATTCATCATGAAATAAATGTGCAGAGGCTGTGGAACCACAACTCCAGCTGGCACATAAACAAAGCTTCCTCCAGACCAAAATGCCCCATGCAGAGCAGCAAATTTGTTGTCTGAGGGTGGAACGCAAGAAGTCATGAAGTATTTTTTCACTAATTCAGGATATTCTTGCACTGCACTATCCATATCGGTAAAAATCACGCCAATGCTTTCCAAATTTTTCCTTATGCTTTTGTAAAGCACTTCTGAATCGTACTGAGTAGAGACACCTGCAAGATATTTTCTTTCAGCTTCAGGAATTCCGAGCCTTTCAAAGGTTTCCTTTATGCTTTCAGGCACATCCTCCCAGCTGTTTATCTGCTGCCCGGGCGTTTTTCCATGCGGCCTTACAAATCCCACAAGTTGCCCAAAATCCAGGCCGCTTAGGCTTGGGCCCCAAGATGGCATAGGTTTGCTTTGAAATATTTTGAAGGACTCAATCCTTTTTTTCCTCATCCAATCCGGTTCACCTTTCACATCTGAAATCTCATTCACTACATCAAGCGTCAGACCAATTTGGCTTGCCTTGTAGCCTACACTAAGCTGCTTCACAAACGCCTCAGACATTTCATCTTCTTTATTTTCTTGTTCAAACTTTTTTTCAGTCCCAGACACTTCTATTCACCCACCCATAGCCTTCTTCATCAATTTTCTTTGCAAGCCGTTCGTCTCCTGAAAGCACTATTTTACCATGCCTCATAACATGGACCGCATCAAGCTTGAGATTTCGAAGTAGACGTGCATAATGCGTAACAATCAAAAGAGAATTGCTCTCTTTTTTTATTTTCCCAAGCATTTCTGAGATTTTTTTCACACCATCTACATCTAATCCAGAATCAAGCTCGTCTATCAACGCAAGCCTTGGCTCAAGGACTGCAAGCTGCAAAAGCTCACTTTTCTTTTTTTCTCCTCCTGAAAAGCCTTCATTCAAGGCTCTCTCAGCGAACTCCTCGCTCATCTCAAGCATCTTCATTTTTTCAGAAAGAAGCATTTGGAAATCAGAAACTGAAATTTCCTTTCCAAAGCGTTCCACATAAGCTCGACGCAGAAAAGATGCAAATGGGACACCAGGGACTTCATACGGTGATTGAAAGGCCATCAACAACCCGGCCTTTGCCCTCTCATGAGGCTTCATCAAAGCCAAATCTCTTCCGTCGAAATTTGCAGTGCCTTGTGTATAAAATTTTGGATTTCCTGCCAATGCAGAAAGAAGCGTAGTCTTGCCTGCGCCGTTTTGCCCCATTATTACATGAACTTCTCCCTCACCAATTTCAAGCGAGACATCTTTTACTATTTGCTTTTCACCTGCAAAAACACAAAAATTTTCCAGCTTCATCAAAGTCATATTACCACTTCACACAAAACAGACAGAGATTTTTAGAAGTCTTCCTTAATTTTTTTGCAAGCCCAACTATCTTTGCCAGCTCCAAGTCAACTGCAGAAGGATTCATTTTGCCTTTTGCCGCTTTTCTTGCAAGGCGGATGCAAGCCTGCTTGACCGCATCGGATATCTTTGCTGTACCGCGCTTTCTGTTAATATATTGTGATATTGCTGCTTCTGTGGTGCCAAGAAGCCGAGCAATTTCAGATCTGCTTATTCCCTCCTTTTCCATTGCAACTGCCACATGTCTGGAGATTGCTGGCAGTATCTTCCAATGAACCTCAGAGCAAGGCAGCATAATCTTGCATATTCACATAACAATTGTTAAATCTTTGCTTGTCATTTGAAGATGAAGCCCGTTTCTTTCGCCCAAAACAGCAAATCAGCATGCTCAATTGGAATTCTGTTCTTCTTGCAAAAAGAGGCCATCCTTTTCTCTATTTTTATGTATCTTGATTTTGTCAGATTCTTTGGCACTTCCTTTATTACCTTATGCAAAAAGAGGTTTTTGAGTATGTGCCTATCCAATATTGCAAGTCCCTTACCACGTCCGACATTCCTCAAATAGTGAGTCGCTTCCTTCAAACCAATTCCCTTTACTTTCTCAACAAGCTTTTCTCTTGCCTTCTTATTGTTTTGCATAAATGTGATTTCTTTGAGACTCTTAAACTTATCCTTTCTGAAAAGTTCTCTCGCAGCGACCAAAAACTTGGCCTTGTTGTTGTGAAATCTTACCTTTCCTTTCAGGACTTTGGCAATCTCTTCCTCACTACCTCCAAACAACAATCCTCTCTTTTTAAGCTCCAAAATCGCCTGATGACACAGGAGCGCTTTGCTTTGAGGGGTCAATATACAAAAAGCAAGCTCCTCAAACAATTTTTTTGGGCCTGCTTTCTTCATACTGCGAAACTGTGAAATGCGCTCCAATATACGCTTTCTTTTTTTGAAATATCCTTCAATCATGTCTCTCCTCCACATCTCCGTGGCCAGGGCAAAGGAGCCTGTAGGGTATCTTTTCAATCTTTTGCAGACTTTTCTGAAGTTTCTCCCAGTTACCTCCTAAATCCACCCTTCCAAATCCACCTTCAGCAAACTTCGTATCACCTGAAAAAAGAACACCAGTGCTTCTGTCAAATATGCATATGCTTCCTGCAGTATGCCCTGGTGTGTGGATAAACTCCAAAAGATGCGAACCAAACCTAATAGGCCTCATGGGATTTGGTACAGCATTTGGCGGAATCCTAATATAAGGGCCAGAAAAACCAAATTCATCCCTATGAATAAGCACCCTCTTCCAATTTTTTTTAACTCCTCCAGTATGGTCAAAGTGTCCGTGCGTAAGAATGCATAAATCAGGTACAAAATCAAGATGAACCCAACCATCACCAGAATCAATCAAAATGCGTCTTTTGTCTTCTTGGATTAGATAAATTGTGCTGCACAACCTGCCTTTGGAAGAAAGCATGTACGTATCCCTCTCTATCCTTTCAAACATCCTCTCACTTTATTGAGAATTTGCCTGCTGGCAAAACCAGCAAAATCTCTTCTTTTTCCACACCAATCAGCTTTGCTATGGTTTCTGCAGCTTTGCCTTTCTCTGTTTTGCCTGGCAAAACCACCACACCTTTCCTTGCTTCAGGATGACACAGTGGTAAACACACTGCTCTGTTTTCTTGTGCAACAATCGCCAGTCCCAATGGAACAGCGCGAATCCACTCTCTTTTTCCGCTTATTGCAAACCCTCCCTTTCCAACATACCCACCATGTGCTGCTTTGGAAAGCTGCTCTTTTTGCACAAAATAGACATCAACAGACGCAGCACCTATTTTCCAGGCAGATGAATGGGATGCTGCAAATTGTGCGGTCTCTCTTTTTTCTTGTTCAGAAGAATTTTTCCCATCAAAAAGTATAGTTGCAGGAGCCCCCTGGATATCTGCATGGAAAAACAAGTCCTGCCCCTTCATCACCGATAAAACAAGCTGGTCGTTTTGCTTTGCATCTCTCCCTGCAACTACCAGCTTTTTTTCAGAAGTGAAAAACCAATGGTATTTCTCATACCAATCTTTCTTTCTCTTCATCTTTGGAGCCTGCAAAATCTCCTTTTCAGAAATTGATTGAGAAAGCTTTTTTTCAGTCTCTACAATTGCTTTTTTTACACCATCTGCTTTCTTTGCAAAGGATTTTGCAAGCTCAAAATACACTGCGGCGTTTTCTTGAAGGCTCTTTCTTATATCGAGCTTGACTTTCATAGCTTAACCTCAGACTTCATACTTTAAAAACTGTTTTTTCCAACACACAATTGGTGTATAAATGCGTCAAAAAGTGTTAGCTATCATATTGGTTTTTTTAGTGGCAACTATCGTTGCTACCTCTCAACCACCCACACAGAAACTCAAAGACGCCTTACAGCAACTTTGCACCGGAATTAAAGACTTAATACCTATTGCCGCCATGACGATGATTGTTCTTTCTGCAGTCATTTATGCAACAGGTCAAATGATGGGAGCAGAAACGCGGGCTCGCGCAAATGTGTGGGCAACCTCTTGCCTTACAGGAGCTTTGATAGGCATTTTGATTGCAACTGTCTCCCCCAAAGTCTTGCAACTTCTTGCTCCACCTGGAACTACCATCTCATGCTAATTCAGCCTGTTTTTAAATTTTTGATATTTAACCTAATGCTATGGAGCCTGCATTTGCAGTAGGCATTAGCATTACTGTGATTATGTTTTTTGCTTTGATCTTTGAGAGGCTAGGTCTACCTCTCATTTTGGGAGTGCTTATAGCAGGAATGCTGGTTGGCCCATACTCCCCTCTTGCAGAATTAGAATGGATGGGCTTCCGCTTTAGCAGCCTTCTGATTTCAAATCCTGCCACAGTAGAAGTATTTGCAGTGATTGGCTCAGCTTTGATTCTTTTTGGTATAGGGCTAGAATTCTCAATCGTTCGCCTAACACAGTCAGGCGTGCTAGTTTTCCTTGCAACTGCACTGAAAATAGGCATCACTTACATTGTGACTAATACATTGATGCTTATGATAGGTTTTCCAGCACAGACCTCCACTCTAATCGCAATTGCGCTATCATTCTCATCTACACCAATAATAGTCAAGTTGCTTGAATCTGCAGGCAAGATGAGAAGACCAGAAACCCTTCTAGTGTTTTCAATCATTATAATAGAGGACTTGCTCACTGTTTTTATCTTGGGTCTGATTGCAAGGCCCACAATACAAAGCGACTATGCCCTTGCAATTTCCCTCATACGCGTCATTGCAACTTTTGTTTTTGCATATCTAGTCCTTTCGCGCATAATCTCCCGCTTCCTTTCCATGATTTCTCATTCAGATGAACTTTTGATTTTAGGGACAGTAAGTCTTGCACTTATGATAGGTTATATTTCAGAAGCAATCGGGCTTTCGTTTTCTGTAGGTGCTTTCCTTGCTGGAAGTACAATCGCAGGTTCATTTGAATCAAGAAAAATAGAAGAAAAAATCAAGCCATTCAACTTCCTTTTTGCATCCTTTTTCTTCTTTTCTATAGGTTTGATGATAAATCTTTTTTCTCTATTTTCGGACGTGCTTCTGCTTTCAATTTTCCTTATTATCTCTCTAGTCATAAGATTCATTTCGGCAGGTATCTCTTCGTATTTTGCCGGCTTTTCCGGTCGCAGTGCAGGTCTTTGTTCAGCAGTGATGCTACCTCTTTCTGAGCTTTCGCTTCTTTTGATAAGCCAAGGAGTGTCAGATCGCATTTTGCAGTCTCAGCTTCTTGGAGTCTTTGGTTTCTCAATAATTATTTCCTCATTTTTTTCAGCATGGCTTTTGAATAAAGAGAACGAAATTTACAGCGTCCTTTTGCGCCTAAGCCCACCACTCTTAATCAAAAATATGCGCATGATAAGAATGACAATATTAGGCATGAGGCGCGCATTTACAGAATCCTCGCGTTATTATCGTGTAGTGGAAAAGCTTCCTTCAATTTCTCAGCTTTCAGGAGCAGTCTCCACTCGCGAGCAACTTGCACTTACCTCTAAAAATGCTGCAATAGCAGGACTTTTGTCTTCACTTTGCTTTGGTGGGATATTTTTGATGCAAGAGCCACATTTTAGCATAATCGGCTCATTTTTCATTTTCCTTTTCATGCTCTTTTTCTTTTTTTCTGCAGTCTTTCTAGTCAACTTATATTCTTCATTTTCGTCGATTTCAAAGATGGTTGGGCGCTCGAGCACCGGCCAAAAATATGAAATTTTAATATATTTTCTTTGCGCCTTTTCCTTCCTACTTCTTTCCGGTCTGTACGCCCTTGCCTATACCCTTGCACCGCCTTCCCTTTCTATTATTCTTTCACTTCCTTCATTTGCATTTGCAATAAGAAGCATGCTCCTTGGTGTTAAGGCATTTTCAGTTGGCAGCAGGCTTTGATTTATTTCTTCGGCTGTTGCGGTGGCTGCGGATTAAGAGTTATCTTCGGAGGAACAATAGGAGGAGTAAGATTCACTATTCTTACTGCAAATACTCCATTTGTCCCACAAGCATAATTAAGCGCATTCAGCACCATTTCAGCATAAGCGTCTGGAAGTCTTTTTTCCTTTACCCATTTATCGCTTATCTCTTTGGCAAGTTTTGCTTCCTCTGTAGCATATAAGATGCCACTCATTTTTAATTCCCCTACGCCTTCTGTATAAGCTGCAGAATAAGTAAAGCCTATCTCAATTTGGTTATTTTTTACATTAAGCGAGTCAATCGTAATATTGATATTTAGCCCAATAATTTCGCTTTCGCTGTCACGCCTTGCTTCCACTTTGTTTATTTTTATTCCTGTTATCATAAAACCAACCTCTTGTTCTGAATTGATATGCAAAATATTAAAAATCAAAGCCGAACTTGCTGCCCAACCTTTAGCACCACTCCTTTTGTACCGCTTCCCAAATCATCTGCAAATTCGCTGGGCTCTTGCATATTCTTCTCGAACGTGTTGTATCCCATGGGAATTGCAATTTTTGGTCTCATTTCTTTTACGGCACTGCTTGCAGCAAAAGGGTCCATAGTCGCGCCGCCACCAATAGGCACAATTGCAACATCACACCTAATTCTTCCCATGTCCGTAAAGCTGTAGGTGTCGCCTGCATAATAAAGGCTCAGTCCGTCTCCTTTCAAAAGATAGCCAACCGGATATTGAGACTGGGGATGCACTGCCCTAATAACCTCTACATCTATCCCTTTCAAAGTAAATTTATCTTGCACATGAACTTCGACCTTAAACCTTTCTGATATGTCGATTTTTGAAAGTGCAGGCTTAGGGGCAATCACAATCGAAAAGCATCTTTCAGCAACCTCTTTTATCGTAGGCGGCTCACAGTTCGTCGGCTCCTCGTTTGGGAGGAAAATCATATCACATTCCCTTACATTTCTTGGATTAAGAGCAGATTTGATCAGTCTTCTGTGCTGGCCTATCTGCTCTGCAACCACAGGGCTGAAAAGCATAACTATATTGCCTAATCGCACTTCGAATGAGTTGTGTCCTAAGTATGTTACGGCTCTCACAGTTGCATTTGGCACGCCGCAAATTTAAATAAATAGTGGCAATAGTCCTTACATGAGGCAAAAATTCCAGCTTTTTGTGAAAGTCTTTCTACTTTTATTAATCATCCTTTCACCTATACATTCCGATTTTACTATGCGCTCTATTTCAGTTTTTATAAGAATAAACCAGGATGGAAGTGCAAATGTAGAAGAAAAATTCGCAATTATGATGAATGGGTCTTCCAGGCAGATCTACGAAGACACAAGAGCAGTATTTTCAGATTTGGCCACTTGGAGAGAAAGAACCGGCCTTTCAGAAATGAGGCACCATATAAGCAGAGCCTATGCAGATATCAAGAACCTGCGTGTGATTCCTCAACCGATAGAGCGCTGCAACCCATACCTTGATTTATGTCATGCAACATTGATTTTGGCTTATGAGGTTCCTGCATCAAAAGAAGGCTCTGGCCTTGTCCGAGTTGATTGGTACAAACCAAGAACCGCCAAATACTCTATACAAACTCCTGCTTTATCCTTTGAACAAACTAGAACAGGTGATTTGATTCTGCCACCAAACACCAACATTGCATTTGCAATACCTCCACTTGCAGAAAAGATTTACTTTTCCAGCTTACCTTCCAATGTGCCAGAAGAAGACGAATCACAATTCAGGTATGATTATACTTCCAATTTGCGCTATTACATAGGCAAAGAAAGAGTATTCAGTTGGAAGGGGGACATGCTTTCCAAATTCCAATTTACCTTTGAAATTGAATTCCCACTTGAAACTGAAGCAATAGAATTCTTCAAGGAAGCCCAGGCAGTGGTCTTGCGGCTTTTCCTTGGGCCAGACGGGCTTGCAGCACTCCTGCTTTTTGCAGCAGCTGCATCAAGCTTATATTATTTCAACCGGCTTGAAAAATGAGGCTATCTTCATGTTCCATCAAATTGAATCTAAAATATTGTCTTTGCTTTCTGGCAAGAAAAGCTCAAAGGAGCTTGCAGCAGAGTCAGGACTTCCAGAAGACGCGATACTTTCGTTTGGCCAAGTACTCAAGGAAAAGGGCCTGGTTTCAATAACCGTTCAAACCCAAAAGCACATAAGGCTTACAAAGGAAGGGGAAAGCTTCCTTTCATTTGGATTTCCAGAAGAAAAAGTTGCAATAAAAGCAATGCAAAATACAATGATTTCATCACTTTCTGAAGAAGAAAAATCGATAGGGCTTCCATGGGCTATCAAAAACGGATGGATAAAAATAGATGGGCAGAAACTGATCCTGGTCTCCTCCCCGCCAAGCCCATATCCTCCAAGGCACGCATTAGAACAGGCCAAGCTCGGCCTCAATCCACATCCCCAACAGCTTGACATTCTAATAAAAAGAAAACTCGTGGAAACTATAGTCTCAAAAGTGATATTTTTTGAGCCTACGGCAGCAAAACCTCCACAGGAGCTGCCACTCTCTCAAGTTAATGCATTGACTCGGGAGATGCTTCTTTCTGGAAGCTGGAAAAACACAACTTTCAGACCTTACGATGTTCATACCCCTGTAGAAATACCATTTGTAGCCTGCAGACACATAATATCGCAGCTCAGAAAGCAAATAAGCCTAATTTTTGCTCAAATGGGGTTTGAGGAGATGATAGGTGACGAAGTCCAGTCCAGCTTCTGGAATTTCGACGCACTTTTCCAGCCGCAGGACCATCCTGCCAGAGACCTCGCAGACACATTTTATCTAAAAGAAGAAGGTGCGCTTCCCTCAGATCCACATTTAGTCCAAAGAGTCAAAAAAGTCCATGAGAAATACTGGGGTGGAAGTTGGCAGCCTTCCCTTGCTTCAAAGCTCGTATTGCGGACCCACACCACTTCAATTTCAGCCCACTATCTTTATCAGTTTTGCAAAGAAAAGCAGCCGAAGAAGTACTTCTGCATAGGAAAAGTCTTCAGAAACGAAGCAACGGACTACAAGCATCTTGCAGAATTTTTCCAAGTTGAAGGCATAGTAGTTTGGGAGGGGGCGACCTTTCGACATCTCCTGGGATGCTTAAAGGAATTCTATCGAAAGCTCGGATTTGACAAAATTCGCTTTCAGCCATCATATTTCCCTTACACAGAGCCATCACTTGAAATCTCTGTTTATTTCGAAAAAAGGAGGCAGTGGATTGAGTTGGGCGGTGCAGGAATTTTCAGACCAGAAGTTTCCATCCCTCTTTGCGACCGCTATCCAGTCTTAGCCTGGGGGCTTTCGCTTGAGAGACCGCTTATGCTTCTTTATGATATAGATGATATTCGTGAGTTTTACAAAAGCAAAGTTGGATGGCTTAGGTCGCAGAAAGTGCACGCGCACTATTAAATATTCATCAGGCAATTTAGCAATTATGACCAGTGTAGCGAGCTTATTCCTCCCATACCTTATGATTGCCTCTTTCAGCTCAGAAACGGCAATCAATTTCTCTTCATTAGATAAGTTAGTTGACTATGAGCTTGATTTTGCTTACGAAGGTCTTATACCAAACCAGCCATACAGCGGAAGTGTAAAAATATATTGGGCCATTCCAAACCAATCTTTGCATAAGCTTCAGTCAGAAAATCTATTAGTAAAAGTCAAAATTAGTTCATCTTCAGAATCCCTAAAATTCATAACTAATTCAACGCAAAGCAAGCAGGCAGAGGTATTTCTTTTTTGCAAAATAGAAAATAGCGGCTGCTCAAACGATTCAGTTCTTTTTTCAGAAGTTCCTGCCATAATTACAGTTGGGAATTCAACACCAGCAAGCATCTCAATCGAATCCGAAATTTTGCCTACTGAGCAAATTGAAAATTCAAAGTTTGACTTGCATATCGAAAATGTAACATCAGTCAAGCTTGACTTTACTTCACCACCCGAAATTTTTTCCAGCCAGCCAAATCCAAGCCCAGATTTTTTGGATGCTCTAAAGCCGCAAGGAAACCACAAGGATCCAATAGAATATTTGAAAGAAAATCCTCTCGTGTCCTTGACAGCTCTTGTAATAGTGATCCTAATTACGGGCGCCTACCTTATCAATTCCAAAGATTAGCAATTTATTTAACATATTCTACCTATCCTTTTCTTTATGTTTGAAGTCACAATGATTGGCACCTCATCTGGTGTTCCTACCCCTCAACGAGGGATGCCTGCAATTGCAATTAGAAGAGAAAACGTCCTTTTGCTTTTTGATTGCGGTGAAGGGACACAAAGGCAAATGATGTGCTTTGGAGTATCTTACATGAAAGTCCGGGCGATTTTCATTTCACATCTTCACCTTGACCACTATTTAGGGATATTCGGGCTGATTGAAACAATGGCTTTGAACGGCAGGCAAGAAACCATTGAAATTTTCGGTCCGTCAGGAATAAAGAAATCTCTAGGTGCAAAATATGAGTTTCACCCATTTGTAAAGATTACCGAAATTTCTCCTAACTTTGTAGCTGACTTTGGAAGCTTTACGGTGCGCGCCATCCCAGTGCTTCATACAGAAAATTCCCTAGGCTTTATCATTGAGGAAAAAGAAAAAATCAGATTTTATGAGGAAAAAGCACACCTTGCGGGTCTTAGAGGAAAAATGTTTTCCGATATATTAGCAAAAGGCGAACTTTTGATTGCGGGTAAAAAGGTGAAGCTGAAAGATATAACCTATGTTCAAAAAGGCAAAAAAATAGCCTACTCTGGAGACACGGCGCCATGTTTGGATTTTGCAAAAGCTGCAAAAGACTCAGACTTAATGATTCACGAAGCCACCTTCTCTTCAGATTTGCAGCAAGAGGCAAAGGAAGCGAAGCATTCAACCTCAGCTGAAGCAGCTGCAATTGCAAAAAGATCGAGGGCAAAAAAACTTATACTTACTCACATTTCAGGGCGCTACAAAGATCCATCAGTTTTAGTAGAAGAAGCAAGAAAAATATTCCCAGAAACCGAGGTTGCTTACGACGGCATGAGGATTCAGCTTTAGTGTTTTTTAACTTTCTTTGCCATTTCACACATATTCGGGTGGTTTTATGATAGATATGGACCTGCTTTGCAAACTGACTGAATCCTTCGGCGTGCCTGGGAATGAAAAAGAAATTGCAAGCCTTATGCATTCTGAGTTTTCAAAATTAGGCTATAAGGCGCAAATCGACAGATTCGGCAATGTGATTGCGCATTCTCCAGCTGCAAAGAAAAAACCGCTTATGCTTGGTGCCCATATGGATGAAATAGGTATGCTGGTTAAATTCATCAATGACAAGGGATTTATTCGCTTCATAAAAGTAGGTGGAATTGACAACCGCGTGCTTGTCAACCAACGTGTGGTCATCCAAACTGAAAAGGGTAATATATACGGCGTGATCGGAAGCAAGCCTCCTCACATGCAAAAACCAGAAGATATGAAAATGGCATATGATAACAAATCCCTCTTTATCGACATTGGGGCAAAAAACAGAAAAGAAGCTGAAAAAATGGGCGTCAAAATTGGCGACCCAATCTGCTTTGACATCAGCACAAAAATGCTCAACAACAAGCTGGTCACAGGAAAGGCACTCGATGACAGAGTCGGATGCTATATTTTACTTGAAGTGGCCAAAAAAGTCAAACACAAAAACGTAGTCCTAGTAGGTACAGCACAAGAAGAAGTATCAACCTTCGGAAAAGGAGCGATGATTGCGGCCTACAATCTCGAACCTTCTGCATTTATTGCGATTGACACAGCAATTGCCGGAGACCATCCAGAAATGACAGAGGATGAAGCACTAATACACCTCTTTAAAGGCCCGGCAATCTGCTTGGTAGAAGCAGGAGGAAGAGGCAACGTTGCTGATGCAATTATGAAGGAAAAATGCATCTCTGTTGCAAAGAAGAACAAAATACCATACCAAATTGAAGTTATTGAGGGTGGTGCAACTGATGCGGCTTCAGTATATGGAGAAAAAGGAGGGATACCTTCAATCTCAATTAATGTCCCAACACGCTATATTCATTCAAACGTTGCAGTATGCGCGATTGAAGATATAGAAAAAACAATCTCTTATCTTATAAAGCTTGTAGAAGAGCTTGCGTAAAGGTTGGAGATGACAAGAGGTCTGTTTACATTTTTTGTTGCCTCTATCTTCCTATTCACTTTGCTTTCTTTTGCTTCACTGTCGCTTCAGGCAAAAAAGCCAGCATTTTCTGTTGAGAAATATAAATTAGTGGAGCTTGAGGCATTTGCCATCAGAAAAGCAATATATGCTGCAGCATCGGAAGCTGCAGAAAAAGGCATCTTAATTTCCTTTGCCGCCAGAACTGACTCATATGCGGAAGCAAAAAAGCAAGTGCACCAAGCACTCATAAATCTTGAGCAAGAAATAATACAAGCAGGTTTTTCGGTGAAGCTTTGGTGCGGCCAACCCTCTTTCGATGAAATTCGACTAGTGTCAGAAGAAATGGAAAGCCTCAAAGAACCAGTCCTACCAAAAAGCACCCATCACATCTCAAGCAGCGAATGCCTAAAGTCAATCTATATAGATTTAAGCCAGCAAAGTATTCATCTTCCTTCGATTGGTTTTTCCATTTTTGTAGAACATTTAGGGCAAGGTGCAGCATTTCGCCTTCCGGAAGAGGAGGTAAGTTTTAATGCAGCCAACATTTCGTGGCCAATCCTCAATTGAAGCCCTTGTCTCTTTTTTTGCCCTACTTTTAGCCATCTCTATACTTTCTCTTTCAGCAAATCATCTTGTAGAAAGCGAAGCCCAAAAGATAAATGCAAATTACCAAAAAATCCAGCTTGCCAAAGCTGCTTTCTTGCTTGATACTGCTGCCGTTTCAAAGGCGCACATAAAGTCATATGAAGACTTTTCGTGGCTTTGCATAAATATGAGCCAAATTTTTCACTGTGGCAACAAAAATGTCAGTGAGAGGCTCCTTCACAACGCTTCAGTGGATGCGGAGGGAAAGCTTTATGTGCAAATCAAACTTCATTAAAGCGTTTTTTTCTTTGGATGCCTCGATTGCGTTCCTCTCAACGCTCATCATCTTTTTGACATTCCTACAGCTTCTCTATTTTGCTTCAGAAAGTTTCTCATATTACTCAAATTCAGTATCATACACTTTACTTTCGATAAGGATTTCGTATGTCCTTTTGGATTCTCTTTATGAAGGCAAGACAGACTTTGATTTGAGGCCTATAAGAGATGCATTTGGTCTGTCATCAGTCAAAGCTTCCCTTGCTTTTGAGGATGAAACAATGATGGATTGGGTTGCGGGTAATGACGGGAAACAAGCTTATTGCACAAAAAGGCTTGCCTTTCTTTCAGGAAAAATTGCACTTCTTACGGTGTGTGTGTCATGAAAAAAGCATTTGCAATGTCATTAGAAGCAGTAGCCTCATTTATCCTTTTAGTGCAGGCTGCCCTTTTACTTCATACCTTTGAAGCCAAAACCGCCAGCGAGCCAGACCTTTTCCTGTGCTTTGATGCCGTGCAAGTGCTAATCGATTCCTCATCTTTCTCAGATGAAGCAGTTCTGAACGAAAGGCTCCATCTTATCTCCAATCTTTCTGGCATCTGCTTTCAAGCAGAAGAGCTTTCAACCTGCGCGTACTTAGGAGGCAGCAAGACCAGCATTACTTTTCCAGTTTGGAGAAACAGCCATGCAGAGGCAATTACTATTGCATGTTGGAGGCAGTAGCCTTTTATTGGTTGCACAATTAGATTCGATAGGTGGTTTCGTGAATAGATTATGGGTGACTTTAGTGCTTTGCCTTCTATCCTTGGTTTCTTCCTACACTCTCCAAATAAAAGTCCTTGTCCCTCCTGACACAATTGCAGTTGGAACAAATATTTCCATCCTTCACGAAGGAGTAGAAATTGCCTCTTCAAAAGCAGGAAAAGACGGAACTGCCACATTTGAAGTATTGCCTGGGAGCTATTTTGTAATTCTGAAAAGAGGTGGATACCCCACCCACGTCCATCTCGTTCAGATAGATATGAATAGAAACATCACCTATATCATGCGCGAGCAGATCGCATATGCAGGTATTTGGGGCAGAATAGAAGGACCCAAAGACTTTTCCAATTCTTCAATCACATTGTACTCCGATTCAAAAGTGATAGCAAGACTCAACCACAAAAAGGACAATATTCCAAACAAGGACGGATATTTCCTAATTTCTTTTTTGCCAGAGGGGCAATATAGGATAGCATTTGAAGCAGAAGGCTTTATTCCAAAAGAGGAAATTCAACAGCTTTATTTGTCAGATTTTGCACAGCTTAATGTAGTGCTTGAGCAAGCAAAGCCGCAAGAGCCGCCAAAAATTGCCTTAATTGTCACATCTGAAAACAAAACGCACTCACTTATTGCATTACAGCTTCTCAATGGAAGCAAGCCTCTTGAAGGCGAAAAAATCCAGGCAGAAACTCCATCAGGGCAAATATTTCTAACTACATCTTCAAATGGAACAGCGTATCTGAATGCAGCAGAAGCAGGAAAATATATTTTTTCATATCAGAACCTATCTTACGAGCTAATAATAGAAAACGAAGCTACAGAACCAATGTCTGAATCCAAAATCTCAAACGACAAAGACAGCTTGGCAATAAACCAAACCCAGCCACAGCAACAGCAGCAGGAGCCAACAAAGGAAAATAGGTTAAAGTCCGATATTGAAAGCAATTTGATTTTTGCCTTGCTTGGCGCAGGACTTTTCTTTGCAATAGCAGCATTTTTACTTTTACTTAGAAGAAAGCAACACCACAAGAAGCACAAAAGGTGAAACGAATGTTTGATCCTGAGGCTTTCATCCAAGAAGCAATTCAAGAAATCAAGAAATCGGCAAAGGACGGAACTGCAATAATTGCAGTTTCGGGAGGAGTAGACTCATCAGTGGCTGCAGTCCTTGCGACAAGAGCCTTGGGTAAAAAAGTCCATTGTATTTTTGTAGATACCGGTCTAATGAGAAAAAATGAAGCAGAAGAAGTCAAATCATCTCTTGCCGAAGCAGGTGTGAATGTCAAGATAATCGATGCAAGCCAAAAGTTTCTTGCGACACTAAAAGGTGTATCCGACCCGGAAAAAAAGCGAAAAATAATAGGTAAGCTTTTCATCAAAGTCTTTGAGGCAGAAGCAAAAAAGGTAAAGGCAAAATTCTTAGTGCAAGGCACGATTGCTCCTGACTGGATAGAATCTGGAGCAGGTCTTAGAGACACTATTAAGTCTCATCACAATGTAGGTGGGTTGCCAAAAAAGATGGGCATGTTCCTTATAGAACCTCTCCGTGAGCTTTACAAAGATGAAGTAAGGAAAGTAGCTTTCTTGCTTGGCTTGCCTGAAAAAATATGTAAGCGTCAGCCTTTTCCAGGACCCGGTCTGGCAGTGCGAATCTTAGGACCAATCACGCAAGAAAAAATCGAAATAATCAGACAAGCTTGTGCAATTGTTGAAGAAGAAGTTGAAAAAGCTGCATCAGAAGGAACAATCCAGCTTCCGTGGCAATATTTTGCAGTGCTTCTCCCAATGAAATCAGTTGGGGTGCTTGGGGATGCCCGCGCTTATGGTTACACCGTTGTAATACGTGCTGTAGAAAGCATAGACGGAATGACTGCAAAAGCCTCACCACTTCCGCCGGCAGTGCTGGAATCAATCGCAAATAGGATAACACGCGAGTTGAAAAAATATGTCAATCGCGTGGTTTTTGATGTTACGAGTAAGCCACCTGCAACAATAGAATGGGAGTGAAAACATGAAGGTCGCAATCATAGATTTTGGCTCGCAATGGACTCACAGAATCCATCGCACATTAAAATATCTGAATACAAATTCGGAAATACTCCCCGTCACTACCCCTGTAAAAAAGATCATGGATTTTGATGCTCTGATTTTTTCTGGAGGTGCAATTAGAATAGCGCTGGGAGATGCAACACAAACAGGTAATGCCGCAAAATATTTGAAAGAGTTTAAAGGTCCAATAATGGGGATCTGTGCAGGCCAGCAATTTATAGGACTTTATTTTGGAGGAACCGCTCAAGAATCAAAAGTTCCAGAATATGGACAAGTGGAGCTTTTCATAGATGATCACAATGAAATTTTCGAAGGTCTCCCGTCCAAATTTACAGTTTGGGCAAGCCACAATGATGAAGTAGTAAATACTCCTAATTTCCGCATACTTGCTCATTCAAAAGACTGCTCTAACCATGCTTTCAAATCCTTATCTGCCCCTATATACGGCTGCCTATTCCACCCAGAAGTAGAACACACACAATACGGAAGCCAGATATACTCTAATTTTCTTAAAATTGCAAAGCGTTAGGAAGAGCAAACACAAAAAGGTTGAAGTTTTACAGGAAGAAGAACACTACCTCCATCTGAATATTCATTAAGAGTAAGAAGGAAAAATTATTCATTTTTAAATGACGTTTCTCTCTTTCAGTTCTCTTTTGAATGTTATTTCTCAGAAAACCATAAAGTTTCTTTTAGTGCCCAAAAAATTTTTGCGGTTGCCTTTGGGGGTGAACCCTCAGGGGGCTTTGAGGTTTATCTTAGTGCCCCCTAGGGAATGCAGGGAGGGAGATTTGAACTCCCGATGACCTAAAGTCACCAGATTGCTTATTGCCATAAGGCAGATCTTGAGTCTGGCGCGTTAAACCTGGCTCCGCCATCCCTGCAAAAATATTTAGAAGCATAAAAAATATTAGGATGGCGGAGGCGAGGTTATCTCTGCCATTTCTCTTTCCAGTTCTTTCTCTTTTTTCTTTTTCTGATAATATTTTATCACATACATGATGGCAAGCACGAAAAGAAATGCTGCCCCATAATGTTCAAGACCAAAATTCATGTCAAATAAGCCCTCCTCCTTCTTTTTCTCATCCTTCTTCTTTTCAGTTGGGATTGTGTAAGTTCCGCTTGCAATTCCTTCGTTTCCTTCCCTATCAGTGACTTTTACTGTGTATCTGACAGGCATATCCTTTGGGACAGGAGGAATCTTGGCTTCATATGTATTATAGCCAATCGTGTAAGCTGAAACCGAGGACGTGATGTTCCCAATTTCATAATACAAAACTACGGTTGCAATTCCACTTGCCTTTGATCCAGGCTCCTGCACGTAAACATTCACCACAGCTTCCCCGCTTTTTTGTATGCTATGATACATGTCTGCAATTTTCGGTGCAGTCCTATCAAATACTATTTGCACTTTGTCATCGGTCTTCAAATTAAGAGTCATGCGCTTGAAACTTTGGTTATAGCGGACAGTAAGCTGCGGTCTTTCGTTTGTAAGGTTTTCGAACCGTACTAGCCCTTCTATAGTGTTTTTCTTTTGTGTCTCAAGCTCTACTTCAGCCTCAAGCGGCCTTGCGAAATCATCCAATACTTGCACTTCAAGTTTGTAGCGTGGGATCTCTATTACCACTGTCTGGTCCTTGTCAAGAATAAGATCAGCATTTTTCACAGTCCCATCTATTTCCGCCCTCACATTGTACTTGCCTGGAGGAAGCTGAAAAACAGCATCCTTTCCAATACCAGTCATCAATGTCTTATTACCTATGGTAATTTTTGCAGAAAGAGGCTTGCCAGTCTGATCGCGCACATGCACAACTGCAAAAAACGCAGTAACTTGCATGCTATAGGTCCTATCTCTTGGCGGTTTTTCCACCACCAAATTAGCAGTCTTAAGTTCACTGCCATACTTTACATACAAAGTGTAGGTATATTTTGTTTGAGACTCAAGCTCTTCCCAGCTTGTGAATGTAATCTCAGCAGTTCCATTTTCAGATGTAAGTTTTGGTTTTGTTTTGGCATAGCCGATCACTGAGTTTACTTGATACTCCACATATACCTCTGCACCACTTACTGGTCTTAGTGCTTGGTCAAAAACTTGCACCAGCAGCTTTTGCGTATAGCCTGCATGAAGCCATCCACTAAAAAACAGCAAGCACAGACCAAATATCAACAAATATTTCATGTGCTGTTTTTTTGCATGCTATTATTTAATTTTGGCTGAAGACAAACGAAAAGCTTTTTATATTCTACTTTCGAATGTTGCTACAGAGGGTTAAAAACCCGAAGGCGAACAGGAGGGATGAGATGAATATTCATATGAAAGGGCAAGGTGCAACTGAGTATCTTGTGTTGCTTGCAGTGGTTTTGATAATTGCACTGGTGTCAATAGCTCTTCTTGGGTTTTTCCCAGGGCTTGCATCTGATGCAAAAATTACGCAGTCAAATGCATACTGGCGCGGAGAAGCCATGCCTTTTGGAATTCTTGAGCACTCGTTTGACTCTTCTGGAAATGGGAGCATCTTGATAGTAAACAGAGATGCAGCTGGCACCCTTACAATTACCAACATTACAGTTGGCAATGCTTCATATTCTACTCCGACAGTACTCGCATCTGGAGACCAAAGGATAATTCCGCTTTCAGGTGCGGGCGCTGGCTCTGTAGGTGGGACATACGAATATGATGTACGAATATCTTACACAACTCCAAACGGGCTCCCACAAACACAATACGGAATGAAGCCACTGATTGGCAAATACCACTCCTAAAAAACTCTTCTTCTTTTTTTTATTTTTCACCTATCCAGATCAACCTTTCTTCTTTTGCTGTATACAATACTTGTCTGCCTTGCATTGCTTTTCCTTTTATTTGAATAAGTGTCTGTGGGCTTACACCTTGCGGAACTTGCATTATGCCAAAGATCTGCAAAGCCTGCGGCAATGATATTTTGAATCTTTTATTCTCTATTTCAAGTATGCATTCTTGGCCTTCAACATATACTGATTTCACCCTGCCTTCTTCGCGTTTTGCATTTTTTATCAGCCTTGATTTAGAATTGAAGTGTATCTCTCCACTTTTGAATATCACTCCGTCTAGCACCACAAAGTCCCCAACAGAAAGTCCATAAGAAGAATAATCAAAATCATCTATCCAGATCACCACCCGTCTGCACTGCTGTCTTCCACAAAGCTGAAAAGAAGACATCTTCCTTTCCTTTCCTGTCTTTTTATCAACATAAAAATAATCTGGCTCAATTTCGCCCACTCTTCCTTCCACAGTGCAAACTCCTGCAGTAAGTTCCTCTACCTGCATGCGTGGCGCAGGCTGCAACAGCCTCAAAAAGCCAGTTTTTCCTATCCATATCTCGCCATTTCTGAAATATGCTTCTTTCCCTTCTACTTCGTCATTTTGGCAAAGCTCAAATGCAATCTTTGCCTGTTCGTTCCACAAGATTACAATAGCTTCAGCAGTATGGTCATATACATGTATTCTCACGGAGTAATCCTTGTCATTGTAATATTGAACAGGAAAAATCCTTCTAACTTTTGCACGGAAGCTGAAAGGCAAAATAGTCTTACTTGCATCAGCAAGCTTGATGGGATTTTGAATGTATATTCCATGTTGTTTGCAAAGCAGCCTAATTGCCGCTTCTCTTGTAAGCAGCCCTCCAAACTCCTCGATCTTGTGGCGAATTGCTTCTTCTGTTTTTTTTCCAAGATGCTGCTGCAGGAGGGCTTCAATATCCATATTGAAGCTTTTGCCACCAAATTTTAAAATGTAAAAGTAGTCATACCTGCATGCCTGATGTAGTGACTGTAGGCCACATAATTTATGATATAAGAAATTACGTAGTAGAATTTCCTCAGCCAGATCAAACTGCTGTAATGCGAATGCATCCAAAGGTAGGAGGCGGGGGATCAGCAGCAAATATAGCAGTAAATTTGCGCAAGCTGGGCTTCTCTTCTGGAGTAATCGGCAATGTCGGCTCAGATAGGCATGGCAAATTCCTACTCGAAGAGCTTGCGCGATTCAAAGTAGATACATCCCAAGTGAGGGTTTTCAATGGCATCAGTGGTCTTTCGGTCATAATAATAGATTCGCATGGCGAGGTTAGGATTCTGGAAGATTATGGGGTGGCAGACAGAAAAAGGGCAATTGATAAAGATTACATAAAAGAAGCAAAATTTGTGCATCTAAGCGGCTGTGCAAAGCACCTTCTTGAGTCTGCAAGCAAGATCGCCTACTCGTATGGGCTTCCTATATCCTTTGATCCTGGCAGGTCTGCATCGCATTTTGGAGAAAGAATGCTTTCTTCAGTGCTGAAAAGATGCGACTTTCTTATCATTAACCGCAAAGAGCTTTATGCACTTACTGGAAGCAGAGAGGAAGCCGAGGCAAGCCGTCTTGCAAAAAAGTTCAATCTGGTTTGCCTGATAAAGCAGGGGGGCAAAGAAATAATAGTCAAAACTAACCACGGGCAATCATTTTCAGTGGAGCCTTTCAAGGTAAAGGCCGTAGATACTTTGGGGGCAGGTGATGCTTTTTGTGCAGGCTTTATCGCAGGAATTTTGGAAAAGCGCTCGCTTTTTGAATCAGTAAGATTTGCAAATGCAGTAGCTGCAGCCAAAGTACTTCGCAAAGGTGCGCAATCCTTGCCTTCAAGAAAATTCATTATGAGTAAATTCAAACTTTAAGGTGGCAAAATGTTGAGACGGGCAGTAATTATTTCGAATCCAAAAAAGCAGGCTGCAAAAGATATTGCAAAGCAGGTGAAAAGGTTTCTGAGCACTTTCAATATCCTGATTACAAACAACTTGCCACAGCTTGTGGTCACAGTTGGTGGAGATGGCACGGTGCTTTTTGCAAAAAAATACTATGGCGTACCTTTCTTTTCGATTGGAAGCAAAACAAGCTTTATTTGTCAGGCAACTTTCTCCGACTGGAAGCAAAAGCTTTTGCGTGTGTTGAAAGGTTTCCGCAAGGAGCCACGCATACTTCTTGAGGCAAAAATCGGCAAAAAACAATTTCCACCCGCTCTAAATGAGGTTGGAGTGAGAAGCACAAAGCCCCAACTTCTATCCTTTCAGCTTTTTGTAGGCAAGAAAAAATATGCGTTCAGAGCAGACGGAATTCTTTTTTCCACGCCCACAGGCTCTCCTGCATATTGCTATTCTTGTGGCGGTAAACAAATGCCAAAAGAAAGCAATTCTTATCAGGCAGTCGCAATCTGTCCGTTCAGGCGAACTTTTAAGCCTATAATTCTGTCTCCTTCAAGTAAGTGCAAGCTTCATCTTTCAGGAAATCCCAAAGCCCACTTTTTCGTAGATGGCAAAATAATGGGAAGCCTCAGCCAAGGCCAGATACTTGAGGTAAAAGTCAGCAATAGGCTGTTCTTTTTTGCTCAACCGAATAAAAGCCGCAAATAAAATCCTAAATCAGTTACTTTCTTTTTTGCTGCTCTGCTTGCAATCATTTCCGCAAGCTCTCTTTTTAGTTTTTGGCTTTGCTGCGCTTTTTTGATTATCAAATCAAGCAGCCATTTGTACTTTCCTAATCTCTGCATTAAATGGCTATACTTTACTTCACTGTCCATTTCTAACCAAAGTGCCCTTTCGTATTCGAGACAGTGCTGAGGTTTGTATGACCCATCCGCGAGCGCATCACCAAGCTTTTCTGCCGCAATCTTTGCACTTCTCATTGCATTACCTATCCCTTCACCTGAGAAAGGATCTACCAGCGAAGCAGCATCTCCAATCAGCACAAATCCTTCCCCTGCGCATCTTCTTCTTGCTGAGGCCAAAGGAAGCATCCAACCTGAAAGTTCAGATTTGAGTTTGGCTTTTGCAAATCTTTCTGCAAACCTCCGGCTTTTTGTACAAGAATCAAGCACGCGCCAAAGATTCA
Organism: Candidatus Anstonellaceae archaeon; assembly: GCA_038891035.1. Lineage (GTDB taxonomy): Archaea > Micrarchaeota > Micrarchaeia > Anstonellales > Anstonellaceae > UBA10161. Next base: position 1,713 of record JAWAEW010000006.1, on the reverse strand, counting down.
CTTTTTTTTCCTTAATGTCTGAAAGAAGCATTCCCACTCCTACGTTTGCTTCAGTGGCTGATACTGGAAATATCCAAAAGTAGCCAGGCATGCATTCGTGCAGAAAGTGAACCTCTATATTTTCCCCAAGCCCTCCTACGTTTTCATAGTAGCCTCTTACTGCAGAGCACATATGAGAACATTCGTATTTTGCACATCCCGTTTTCCTTGCAACAACCGAAGAGGCACCGTCGGCTCCGATTACTATCTTTGACTTTATTCTCTCCTCATTTGAGCCTTTTTTTGCAACCACTCCTGCAACGGCCGTTCCTTCAAAAACCAAGTCAACAACTTCGATTCCTTGGCGCACTTGGCACACCTTTTTTGCATTTTCAAAAAGAATCTCATCGAATTTTCGCCTTTTGCAAACATAGCCACCAGCCGCATTTTCAAACTCAGAAAGAGAAATTTCAACCTGATTTCCAGCAGGTGAAGAGAAGACCACACCTTGGTATCTTCTGAATCCTTCTGCCGCTATCTGCTCCTTTACTCCAAGCTGCTCTAAAATTCCCAAGGCTTTGGCGCCAACAGCATCCCCACAAGGCTTGTCTTTCGGGAAAACAGATTTTTCAAGCAGAAGCACTTCACAGCCTTTTTTTGCAAGCAAATAAGCACACGTAGAGCCTGCCGGCCCAGCCCCAACCACTATTGCATCGTATTGCTGTGCCATAGCCTTCCACTTCCAAAGAAATTAATATAAATTCTCTGTGTTAAAATGAGTAATAAAATGTTTGTCGGTGAAGAACATGGTTGGAAAAGTGTTGGCAGCACTTTTTCTTGTATTGAGCTTAACCTTGCTCAATGCTCATGACAGCGTTCCAACGGAAGACCCAGTACTAGAAGACGAATTTCCGCCTTCGATTTCTGCTTCAGTTTCTATCTCAGGAAATACTTATACAATTTCGGTTTCTGCTTCTGATCCAAGTGGAGTCAGGCTTATTGAAATTTACGTCAAGAAACCTACACAGTCTCAATACACCTTAGTAAAAACCTGCCAATATTCCACCTCCTGTTCATACACCAACACAGATACTGAAGGAACATATTTCTTCTATGCAAAAGCAGTTGATGGCTCTTCGCTTGCAAATCAAGCAACTTCCCAAGAAAAGAGTTTTACATTAGGCGATTCTTCGCCCCCGACAATATCTGTATCTGCTTCTGTGAATGGAAATATAGCAACTATTACTGCGGAAGCATCTGACCCAAGCGGAATTTCAAGCATCAAAATATATGTTGCTCAAGGCAGTCCCGCAGGACATGGGCCATTTTCACAAGTAAAATCCTGCTCTTCTTCTCCATGCCAATATGTTTCTGTCTTCAATCCAGGCTATTATGTTTTTTATGCATCTGCAATCGACAATTCACCTTCCAAAAACACCGTAAGCTCTGCCCCAGGAGTTTTCACTATCCAAGTATCTAATGATACCACATCACCATCCGTTTCATTGTCAGCCGTAGTCAATGGAAGCATCGTCTCACTTATTGCTGTTGCATCTGACCCAAGCGGAATTTCAAGCATCAAAATATATGTTGCTCAAGGCAGTCCTGCAGGACATGGGCCATTTTCACAAGTAAAATCCTGCTCTTCTTCTCCATGCCAATATGTTTCTGTCTTCAAACCAGGCTCTTATGTATATTATGCATCTGCAATCGACAATTCACCTTCCAAAAACA
>JAWAEW010000005.1:0-66888 GCA_038891035.1 Candidatus Anstonellaceae archaeon | reverse complement strand
TTTGTTTTAGTGCCCCCTAGGGCAAGATGCCTTGCCCCCCAAATTTTTGCGGTGTGCCTTTGGGGGTGAACCCTCAGGGGGCTATATGGCAAAGATAAATGCCCCCTAGAGAGGGATTTGAACCCGGACCTTTGACTTGGAAGGCCAAGATACTAACCAGGTTATACTACATCCGCACTAATCTTTTTTTCTCGATAAAGGTTTTTAGGTTTTTTCTTGGCTGTGCAATTAATTTATAGCTTGGCATGCCATTTTGAAATATGAAAAAAAGCCAGCTTGACTTCAGCGGAAGTTGGAAAAATATTCCTGTAGAGGGCAAAAGAAAAAGCCCGACAATCTATCTTTTCAGGCATGCTCAGACATTTTTCAACAAGAACCACTACTTTACAGGCTGGAAAGATTCAAAGCTTACTCCTTTTGGAAGAAAGCAAGCCAAGTTGCTTGCCAAAAAGCTCAAGAATAAGAAGATAGATATTGCGTTTTGTTCTTCACTTTCGCGTTCAAAGGAAACCCTTCGCGAGGTCTTGAGATTTCATCCAGAATGCAAGCAGGTGTTTGTGGACGACAGAATTATAGAGAGAAGCTATGGAAAACTTGAAGGACGCAGTCACGAGGTATTTAAAAGGACACATACTCCACAAGAGCTTCGCAAAGTAAGAAGGAGCTATTCTGTTGCTCCACCAGGTGGGGAAAGCATCAAGACGGTCGAAAAGCGCGTTCTTCCATTTATAAAAGATTTGATCGAGTATATGAAAAAATACAAAGTAAATGTTGCTATATCAGCGCACGGCAACTCAATGCGCCCTATTAGAAGATATTTTGAAGGCCTTTCAGTAAAGCAAATGATGGAACTTGAAAATCCTTGGGATGATTTTTTTGAATATAAGCTACCCAATTTGATTAAGCCAAATTAAATAAAAGTTCCTGGCAATAAGGAGGAACATGTCAAATTATGTTTTAGTTGCCACTGCGATGCTTGCTTCTGCAGCTTTTGTGCTTCAGCTTTCAAATAATTTCGTAGGTCTTCCTACTGGGTTTGGTATGACTATCGACCTTGTAGCAGTTCCTACAATATTGGCTCTTTTTCTATTTGGGTTTTTGCCTTCATTAGAGGTGCTTTTCCTTTCAACCATATTCATTGCGCTTTTTGCTTCATCAGGTCCTATCGGGGCCTCTATGAAATTTGGGGCAACTGCCCCTACACTGCTAGTTTTCGGACTTTACTCCTTCCTTCGCTCAAGAAAGATCAATCACCCCTTTGTGCTTGTACTTTTGTTTTCACTTATTTTTGGGCTTTTGGTCTTTGCTTTAGGTGCATTTTCATATTCTCTTCTTTGGGCAGAAGGAAAGCTTCTTGCAGGTATTTTTCCAATAATTTCGATGGCACTTCTTATGTTTCTGCTTTATGCTCTGTTTGAGAACCAAAAATCAAAATCTTTCAGCCATCTTTTCCAAGATTCAAAGACGATTCTTCTACTTGCGCCAATTGCGATCGTTATCCGCGGGATTTCCATGGTGGTTGCCAATTTTTATTTTGCAGGCCCACTTTACTTCAAGATGACCACGGAGCAATTTGTTGAATTGGTAAGCTCATCTGACTTGCTTTTTTTTGGCTCAGGTGCAATATGGTATATCGCAATCTTTTTCTTCAACGCAATTCAGGCAGCAGTCGAGCTTGGATTGGCGTGGCTGATTGCTTTCAAGCTTGGGTTTGCAAGGAAGTATTCCAGTTGTTGATTTTATGCCACAAAAAGTGCTTGAAATAAAAGAGGTGTCATTTTCATACGAAGGCAAAGAAAAACAAGCTTTATCCAACATATCGCTCTCATTCTTTCAAGGGGAGTTTGTAGGCATTATTGGGCCTGTCGGCTCTGGGAAAACCTCTCTCCTTTATTGTTGCAACGGACTGATACCAAAAGAAATTAAAGGCAAGTTTTCCGGAAGTGTAAAAATTTTTGGCAAAGAGGTCTCTTCCCTACCGTTCAGGGAAATTGCAAAGCTTTCTTCCATGGTATTCCAAGATGCAGACGATCAGATATTCAACATGACTGTAATTGACGAAGTAGCTTTTGGCCTTTTTTGCACTCAAGAAATAAGTCAAGAAAAGGCAAAGCAAAAAGCGTTCGAAGCACTCAAAAAAATCGGTCTAGACAATCTTGCGGATGCAGATCCAACTGAACTTTCTGTCGGTCAAAAGCAAAAAGTTGCTCTTGCTTGTGCAATTGCGCAGGAAAGCCCAATTTTACTTCTTGATGAGCCTGTTGCAAGCCTTGATTGGAAATCAGCATGCGAGATTTATTCCATACTTTCAAAAATGGCAAAAGAGGGCAAGACAGTAATAATAACAGAGCAGGATACCTGCCTTTTGGCAAAGTACGCAACCAGAATAGTAGTATTGGCAGACGGCAAGTTAGTTGCACAAGGAAAGCCTTCCTTGCTTTTCAGCAAGAAATTACAAAATTTGGGTTTGAGGATGCCAGTGAGGTAGGTTTAGTGAATATTTATTCCAAGAAGAATTCAATCATTCATATGATCGATGCGCGGTATAAGCTCGGCTTATTAATTTTGCTCATACTGCTTCAAATCATTCTTCCTCTTGAATATGGTGCACTGTTTTTTCTTTTTACTCTTTTGATCTATAGGCTTTCATCATTAAGCATACTGAAGTTGATTCGACTTCATTCCTATCTTTTGGTCTTACCTCTTTTTCCGGCGCTGGTGCGTCTGCTTACACAGACAGGTAAGGTAGAACTGCTTGGAGTTCTTGTTCCTGCAAATATTTATTTTGCCCTCCATAATTTCTTTTTCGCATTTTCAATCGTGTTTCTACCACTGATTTTTGCACTCACCACCTCGCCTGCCCAAATTGCATCTACCTTACAGTCTTTTGGGCTTTCAAAAAGGCTTTCATTCCTGTTTTCACTCTCTTTCATTTCTGTGCCATTCATAATGAGAAAGATACACAAAACATACCTTGCTCAAAGATGTAGAGGCTGCTCTTCATTTTCCATCATTGCAATTATAATTCCGGTACTTCATGCTTGCTTTAGGAAGGCTCGGCGCCTTTCACTTTCACTTTCTGCAAGAGGGTTTGAGGCTTCGCGGCTTTAGGTGTCATTATGCTGAGAGTTCTTGTCTTTGGAAACCCACTTGCTTTGCAAGATTCTGCTGCAATAAAAATTGCGAAGAGACTTTCCAGTAGGTTAAGAGAGGTTGAGTTTGTGCCTTTTGACACCTCAGAAGATTTAGAAAAGGAAGGAGAAAGAATTACACTCCTTGATGTGGTGATTGGACTAAAAGAGCCACGCGTTGTTAAGATTGATGAGCTTGAGCTTGCAGATGCTCCATTGTCTTTGCATGGCTTTGATTTGCTGTGGAATCTGCTCTTGCTAAAAAAGCTTGGCAAATTGAAAGAGGCCATTATAATCGGGGTTCCTCCTAAAAAGCCGCTTACACACATCAAAAAAGTAGAAAAGCTGATAAAAAGCATGGTCGACTCAGCGTAGGATAAATGGCCGTATATAATCTTTTGGTCTGCCACTTCTTTTAGTTTCTTTTATTCTTAGCCTCAAAAAGTGAGTGGCACAGCTCATACATGGATCATATGCTCGCACAAGACGTTCTACCTCCATAGAAAGCTCTTCTTTTTCTTTGCCTTCATCAATTCCTCGCTGCACTATTTGAGCCATATCCTTTTCTATATTTACCATGTTCTGTGCAGTCGGTATTACAAGGTTGATATATTCTACCAGTCCTTGTTCGTTTATTTTAAGGGCATAATAAAGCGTGCCCCGCGGAGCTTCAGTTACACCTATGCCAGTCCCTGCTTTCACCTGTGGAGTCTTGTATGGTTCTGCCTTAAAATCATAGCTTTCTAGTATCTCAATTGCATGATCTATGCTGTTTACTATTTCTATTGCCTGAGCCAAATTATTTGCAAAGATGTTGTTCGAGGGGAACAATGGCAAACAGGCACTCACATCTTTTTTCGTATCTTTATGAAGCGCCTCCTTGTTCAGATTCATCCTTGCAAGTGCACCAACCATATATTCTTTTCCTTCAAATTCAAATCCCGTGGACTGAGAATATGGGACTACTACTCTGTATAGATGATTCCAAAAGTTTTCTTTTGAAACGCAATATCCTTCAGAAGAACAAATCTCACCTCCAATATATTCGTACTTTGGATTTTTGAGAGCAACGAAATGTGTCTTCCTTTCATACGAAGGAAGGGTCTCCCTGAAAAGATCAACGAATTCGAGTGCATGCTCACGTGCATGGCTTAGAACATGGGCCATCTCCCTGCAACTTTGGTTATCTGGAATTTTGGTGTACCCACCAACTACTGGATAGGGCGCATGGACAGCCCTCCCTGCAATCAGCTTGGAAAGCTCATTTCCTGCAGATTTGACTTCCAATGCTTTCTCAATCAATCCCTTGTGGGTTTCTGCAAGCTCAAGGATGGAATCAGCATTCATAATATCCGGCAAGCAAAATATGTAAAGATGCATAGCATGGTCACGAATCATCAACCCATCTTCCGTAAGATGCCGCAGTGTCATTGTCTGCTCTGTAGGAACTATACCTAAGGCATCTTCCACTGCTTGAATGCAAGTGATCAGGTGCGCAATTGAACAGGTGCCGCATATTCTTGAAACAAGCTGTGCTACATTAAGACATGATTTGCCTCTAACCGCCTGAGTGAAAAACCGCTTGGATTCGCTTATTTTCAGATGTGCATACTGAACTACTCCATTCTTGACCTTTACTTCAAGGTCAGTGTGGCCTTCTATTTTTGAAAGATGCTTTATGTCTATATCAAATTCTCCTTCTTTGTGCAATCTATCACCTTATTTTACTCCAAATTCATCAAACAACTTTTGCAAAGTGGAAAGAAAGAGCTTCTCATCCATCGGACAGCCAGATACTTGGTAGTCTACTTTTATCAAATCCTTTATTGGATGCACTTTTTCCAGATGTCCAAAGCGTTCTACAATCATCATTATTTCTCGCTTGGTGGATTCGTCAAACGTATTTCGCTGGGCAGATGGTAGACCCGTGCATGCGCAGGAACCTATTGCAACTATTCTTTTGCTTTGTTGTCGAATTTTCAAAAGCAACTGTTCATCTTCCTTAGTTGCAATTGCACCTTCAACAAAAGTTACGTCGCTTCCCTCAAAATCATTCCCTTTCCCTTTTAGGAAAGGACAATATCTAAACTCTATTTTGTCTTTCCACTCAAAGAAATGTTTGTTTAGCAACTCAACAAAAAGGATAGTGGAATCCTCACAGCAGGCAAATGTCACCCAAGAGATGGCAAGCTTTTTCACATACTTTGGTTTGCACTTAAATTTATAAATCAAAAACCTTTAAATCAGCACATGAGCAATGGCGTAGCGTTGGCTTATCTTGCTGCTTTAGTAAGCGGCATTTCTGTTTTTGTAAATAGTTTTGGTGTGGTAAGCATGGATGCCACCTCCTATGCGTTTGTTAGAAACTTACTTGTAGCATCCATTCTTGCTTCGCTTTGCATCCTATGGGGAAGATGGAAGGAATTTCTGCTTCTGGACATAAAGCAGTTGCTTATGCTTTTGTTTGTAGGCTTGTTTGGCGGTGGTGTTGCTTTTGCTCTATTTTTCAGCGGCCTTTCTTCAATAAGCGGGGCAGAAGGCTCATTCATTTTTCGCTTGCTTTTCATTTTCTCTATAATTGCAGCTGTAGTTCTTTTCAAAGAGAAAATAAATTGGAAAATCGCCTTAGGTGCGTTCAGCGTAATTTTAGGGAACTTTCTTTTGCTTGGCCCTTCCTCCCCCCTGAGCTATTCTACAGGTTCACTTCTGGTGCTTGCAGCAACAATCATTTGGGCCTTTGAATATGCACTTTCCAAGAAACTCACAGCCACCCTCTCTCCTCTTTCGGTTGCGGCAGCCAGAATGGGAATTGGGGCTTTGCTTTTGCTTGCAGTGGTTTTGACGCAGGGCAAAGCAGATTCACTGCTTGATATTAGCCCATCCTCTTTGGGATGGATAGCAATTTCAGTAGGTTTTCTTACTCTATTTGTCACTCTGTGGTACTCTGCCCTTGCAAGCACATCGCTCATCTTTGCTACTGCAGCATTAACATTAGGAGGCCCAATAAGCGCTCTGTTCTCTTTTGCCTTTGCAGGCAAGGCCCTTCTCCCTCTTCAGGCGGCAGGATTTCTTTTGCTTGCGTTTGGAGCAGTGGTTAGCATAGGTGCAGCAGAAACACTCTCAGCAGCATATTGGGTGAAGCAGAAGGCAAAGGCAGTGCTTCGGTTATGATGTTATGCTTGGAGTAGAACTGGCTGCGCGCTTTGCTTTGCCGCCAAATATCCTTTCATACTGCGGAACAAAATCATTTTTACCAGCATTTAAATCATTCCTTAAGCATAAAAGACTTTTTTGTAGGCCGCTTGAGCTGCAGCTTATGAAATTCAGAGCGCATTATTCTTATCTTCGTCTCATTGCTAAAGAAAATGGCCTTCAACCTTTTGACCTTAAGGTTTGTGAAGCCTTTTGGATAGGAAACAGTCTCCTTTCAAATGTTAAAAAAGAAAGTGTAAGAGAGATGATCTTGCATGATTTTTGCGCACCTGGCTTTCTTTCAAGAAAACAGGCTGAAAAATTAGTGTTGGATTTACCTGAACAAATCTTTCCACACCATTCCTTTCACGTTTTCTTCATTCGCAGCATAAGTGGCAAACTTCCTTCAAGCTTGAAAACTGCTGATTTGTGCAGGATCAGTTGGGGCAAGGTTCTCAAAAAGAAAGAAGATCTACTTTATGTTGATTCTCAAAAGATAGTCAAAGACAAGTTAGGGTTCAGGCTTGTCCCCACAAAAAAGGCATGGAAGCTGAAATGTAAAGATGTTTCCATTGGACAAAATATAAAAGTCGGAGATTTGGTTGCATCACATTGGAATTTTGCAGTAGTTAAAATATCAGCAGCCCAGCAAAGATATTTAAAATTTTTCACTATTCAGAACCTAAACTATCTGAGGTGACGTTTTGTTTTGGACTTTCATAGTTTTATGCATGCTGCTTTTATCAGGGTGCAGCATCCCTGAAAGCAAGATGGGCAATACTAAAGAAAACCAAAATTTAGATGAAAAAGGGCATCAACCAATCCAATCTGAGCAAACTCAAAACCAACAGAAACCTCAATCCTCCCTTTCGCAGCAGCCAGAGATTTCCACAGACGAACTTGCAAAGCATTCTTCACTTACCGATTGCTGGGTAGTCTATAAAGGTGAAGTTTTTGATATAACAGAGTTCATCCCGAAGCATCCCGGAGGAAAGTCTGTCTTTTCTTCCCTTTGCGGTTCTCCTGACAAATTTGAAGTTGCATTTGTAGGGCAGCATGGCTTTTCAAAAGTGGATATTTTGGTTTTAGAGGCAAAGCTAATTGGAAAACTTGCCCAATAAGCCTTTATTCTTTTTTTCCGTTTCTTCTTTCATGAGTTGGGGTATTATTCTTGCATTAGTTGTTTCAGTTCTTATTGCGGCCTCTATTTTCCACTTGTTAAAAAAAGTTCTCCCACTGGTTTTACATGGTATTGCAGGGATTGCAATTTTTTGGCTTTTTTCATTTCTTGGAATTATTCAGGTCCCAATTGATCTTGCCACCTTCTTGATTGCTGCATTTGGTGGAGTACTGGGAGTGCTACTTGTTCTGCTGCTTTCTTTTTTTGGGGTGCCGCTTTAGTCTACCTTTCCAGTCAATTCCATCAATATTTCATATGCCCTCATAGCATCGCTGTTACGCATTACCATCAAAGTATCAGTATGGCAAGAGATAAACTGAAGCACATTTATCCCTTCAGTGGCGATTGCATCAAGTATTGCAGCAACGCAACCAGGAGTCTCCTGAAGCTGCGGTGGGCTGCAAAGTATAACAAGCGTCAAATCGTCAGTCACTTTAACCCCTTTTTTCTTCAGCTGGGGCACGTAGGCAGCATCCACTACACTCATCACTCCTGATTTGCTGCTTGCAGTAGCAATTACGGGCACACCTATGCTGCCTTTGCTTGATGCAACTGCAACATGCGTTCGTATCTCAACAGAACTTGCCTTAAGTATCCTTTCGACTTCTTTCTCCCAGTCCCTTTGCGCAAGTTCCCCGTATTCTTTTGCTGTTCGAAGCAAAGCAGCCTTTATTGCGACAAAGGCGTTCTTTTTGTTAGGATAAAGCTCCTTTTGAAGTTTTCTTGCAAGCGCAGAATAGTTGCAAAGTCCATTATTTACAAGCCAAAGCATCTGCGGTCTTCTTTTCAGATAAAGCCTTACTACATTTGCAATAGTCGGCAGAAAATCAACCCCTCTGCCTTTAAGGCAGAATCAAGGCACTCTCCAAACTCATTGCAATTTTATAAAGCAGTATCATGGAGGCTGCATTTATTTTTATTCATTATCCTTCCATTGTTTTTCATGAAAAACAAGAAAGCTGAATTTTCCGAATGGTACAGCGAGCTTCTAAAAGAGGCTAAGCTTTGCGACCTCCGCTATAATGTAAAAGGCTTTGTAGTGTTTCTTCCTTGGGCAGTTTCAACTATGAAAAAGATGTACTCGATTTATGAGCGGGAGCTGGAAAGAACAGGACACAGGCCAACTTGGTTTCCAGCTCTTATTCCAGAAAGCAACTTCTACAAGGAAGCACAACATGTGGAAGGCTTCACTCCGCAAGTCTTTTGGGTAGAAAAAGCAGGGGATACAGTTCTTGAGGAGAGACTGGCACTGCGCCCAACTTCAGAAACTGCAATGTATCAGATGTTTTCTCTTTGGATACAAGGCAAGTCAGACCTTCCACTTAAGGTTTATCACTCAGCCCAGGTGTGGAGATATGAAACAAAAGCAACCAGGCCATTTATCCGTTCTCGCGAATTTTATTGGATAGAATCTCACGATGCCTTTGCCACCAAAGAAGAAGCCGAGGCTCAAGTTATGCAAGATATGCAAATGAGCCAAAATGTCATTTTCGAAAGGTTCGGAGTTCCGTTCATATTTTTCCAGCGCCCAGAATGGGATAAGTTTCCTGGTGCTGTCCATACATATGCAGCAGATTGCATGATGCCAGATGGAAGGGTTTTGCAGCTGCCATCTACACATTTTTTGGGGCAAAACTTTGCCAAGGCATTCAACGTCAAATTCCTTGATGAAACTGGCAAAAGCCAATATTGCTGGCAGACTTGCTATGGCCCTGCAATTTCCCGCATCTATGCAGCAATGATTTCTACACATGGAGATGATTTTGGGCTTGTCCTGCCGTTTGAGCTTGCTCCTCTCCAAGTAATCGTAGTTCCCATACCCAAAAAAGGAAATGAAGCTGAGGTTGAGAAGAAAGCCTCTGAACTTGTACACCAACTTTCTTCTGAAGGTATTTTAGCAGAGGCTGATTTGTCCCAAAATACCCCCGGCTTCAAATATAATCAGTGGGAACTGCAAGGAGTTCCATTTAGAATTGAAGTCGGGCAGCAAGAAGTTGAAAGTGGCATATTTACCGTATTTAGGCGTGATACCAGAACCAAATATAAAGTTCCACAAAGCCAAATTTCATCTTTCATATTCCAGCAGGCCCTCCAGCAGATCTCGGATATGAAGCAGAAGGCACTCGCAGAATTCGAATCGCGCCTTGCTTTTACTTCTGATTTGCAGCATTTAAAGAGTTTGCTTGAGGCAGGAAAGCTGGTTTCAGTACCATTTTGCTCTATAGAAAATGATGGAAAGGATTGTGCATCAAACCTCAAAGAAGGCACTTCTGGAGATGTGAGAGGAATAAGGTTTGGAAAGGAAGAAAAACCAGAAGGCAAATGCATAATTTGCGGCAAAAAGGCATCTGCATTAGTCTATGTGGCAAAGCAATACTAGCCCCGTCGTCTAGCGGCCAAGGACACCGGGCTTTGGACCCGGGAACGGCGGTTCGAATCCGTCCGGGGCTACTTCTGCCTATAATGCTCAAGTAAGGCATTTTGATGCATTTATTTTGCCAGATTCCTCCTCTATCCAAACCGAAGAATTTATGCGAAAAACCGAATTAGGAAAGATGCTTGCAGATTTTGTATGTTTGGCGAATTCAGGAAAATATTCCATTTGAATCTGTCTTGGCTTAGAAGTAGTGGTAGCCTCTTTCGGTATCTACCCACTGGATCATTACACGCATGGCATCTGGAAAATTTTCAACTTTGGTTATGTTTCGGCCTCACTTAGTCATGCGGCAAAGCAGGATTCTCTTTTAGCAATTCATCTTGCAAGCACTTTTTTAATCCAATTGCAGCTTTCAAGAAAGGGTCCACATACTGCATCTAGTGGCAGGCTAACTAGATGTTGTTGAGCTATTAAGAAGTGCAGAAGAGCATAATAAAAATCCAAATTTACCGTTAGAGCCTGCGTTCAACACTCTTTTCTTTGAATAAGATACTTGAATAGTTTCAGTTTTTCTGAAGCTTTACAGCTGCAATCTCCTCAAGGTTCGGCAACCTGTTTGCCTTTATCATTCTATCTGAGACTGTATAAATATATTCGTCCATGTATATGCTTCTTTTGACCTCTGCATCAGAGTAGAAATACAGCCCACTTTTTAGAAGTTCTTCTTCAGTTGTATGTGTTATTCTTCCAAGCAAAACAAATCCTTTATCCGGGCTAACCTCGAAAACATAAGCTCCCTGAAATACATAGTCCCCATAGATGTGAGATGGCACTTCATCTCCATATCTTTGTTTGTCAATTTCTGCCAAAAGAATCGGCATCACAAGCAGTTTCTTTTCTTTGTCAAACAAAAACGCCTTATGGTCTGTCAGTGCATAAGATTCAGTCCCACGGTCACCTATTTCGATTTTTGCAACCTCTACGGGATTTTCTGGTTCTCTCACATCAAAAAGAGAAAGCTTCATCCCTTGCTGCCAAGCAAAGTCTCCTTCTTTAGCCTCAACAGCCTCCTTTCCTATGCCTATGATGTAGTATTCATCGTATGGGTGAAGGTAAGTTGAGTACCCAGGTATTTTTAGTTTCCCCTTAACCTTTGGAGATGTAGGATCGCTCAGGTCGATCACAAAAAACGGGTCTATCCTTTTGAACGTCACTAAGTATGCCTTATCTCCTAAAAATCTTACTGAATAAATGCTTTCTCCAGGGGCTATTCCTTCTGTTTTGCCTACAACTTTTAACTCTGCGTCCAAGACATATACTCCGCTTGTGCTTACTTGCCCAGTTTTAGTGGTTGCAACTCGCAAATATGGACTCTGTTCATCCATTGCAAATTGGTTGATTAATCTTCCTGGTACCTCGCCCCACCCAGAAGGCTCAAAATCAGAAAGCGAGATCTTGTATATTTTCGTCTTCTCAGATGTCCAATCCTTGGGCAAACTGTCTACTTTCTGTTCGTATCGCTCATTAATCCTTCTAATCTCACTTTCATTCATCTTCCGTATCTGCTTTTTGCTTGCTGCAATTATCGCTTCCGTTTTTGCAAGCTTGCGCTGCCACGCAGAAATATTTTGTTTTTCAATCTTATTTATTTCATCTTTTTCTTCTTTTGGAAGGATGTCGTAGAGTATGTCAATAGCTGCCTCTTCATATGGGCTGTAAAACGGGTAATCTGCAGCCGCAATGTAAATATTTTCCGATGAGACATAAATAGTCTGACCATAGCCCAGCATAATTATCCTGTGCCTTTTTTCTTCCTGCAGATTATCCAAATCAATTGCAAAAAAGTGGTGGTATACATAATTTTCAGAAGGAATATCAAAGTATGAAATCTCGTGCGGCTCTATTTTTTTAGCAACTCCATCCACACGATAAAATGGGAAAGGGTCATAATAAGTCGGATAATCTGTAAATATCGCATAAACTTGGTTTTGTATCATTCTGGAGTTGAAATAATCTCCTTTCACCTCGATTTCTTTTTGGAGCTTTGGATCTGATCTGTCCGAAATGTCGTACACTCTTATAAAAGAAAGAGGCTGGTAGTAACGTGGCGGAACTATGCAGCTTCGGCAGATGCCAATGGGCATCGGCCTAAAATATTGGCTTTCCTTCCTTCCAAAAACTACTAGTTTGTCTTTATTTACAAATATCTGCTGGATGTATGCGTCTTGGATGCTTATCTGCCCAACCTTATTCATCCTTTGCGGTGGATAGGCTTCAACGATTGCAATATTTCCAACCGCTTCATATACGCTTATCCCAGCAATGACAAAATCTACAGGTGTGTTGTATACAAAATAAATATACTTGCCATCATTTTTTACGATATCTGCTTCATCCACCCCTTCAACTTGCACGTTTGTCTGAGAGTATCTTCCTGCATACTCTGCTTGGGCCTCTGTTTTCTGCACAGAAACACCTTGCGAAAGTTGACGTTCGACTGCTGAAGGGATGGTGGTTGTGACAAGCGGCATTCCGGAAACTCCACCCGAGGAAAGCCGCAGCAAATCAGAAATTTCATCCCATGAAGAAAATTTATGGATTGCAGAAGACATTCTACTGAGAGGTGCTTCATTTTTTGAAGGGGAGAGGCAGCCTACAAATAGCAAAAAGAAAATTGTCAATGAAACCACAAAAACCTTACGCATGTTTTCACCGTCTGGCTTGTGAATGAGCACCCATTTAAATTGTTCGGTTTTTATTCGGTTATATGGAAAAGCAAGCACTTCTTGAAAAGGCTCGCAGGCTCGAAAACAAGCAGTTTTTTGTAAAGGCAGCAGAAGTTTATCTTTCGGTAGGAATGGAAAAAGAAGCCGCAGAAGCATATGAAAAAGGCGGTGATTTTGAAAAAGCACTCAAGCTTTTTGAAAAGCTTGGGCAGACAGAGGCTGCCAGACGATGCAGACATAAGCTTGAAGAGTCATTTTCAGGTCGCACATGGAAGGATCTGCAAGCTGAATTTCAAAAAGAAAAAGGAAATCCCTATTAGATTGATTCCGAGAGCCTTTTTATGGTAGAATCATACGTGTCCTGCTGCCTTCCAAACACCACTATTTTTCTTCTGTGGACATCTTTGCCATTTTTTGCCTTTGCAAGCACAGCGTAGATGTGTTTGTTTTCACTCTTTTCTTCAAAGATTTCAAAATCCACTTCTCCAAAGCCAAGCTGCAATGATTTCCTTTGGACATAGTTTTTTATATGAAGAAGATGTTGATCTACTGCTTTTTTTGCAAGGTCAAGCGAAGAAAATACTCCGCATAACTCATCAAAATCATACATTAGGTATATCATCTTTTTCTTGCCATTCATTTTCTCAGCTTCCTTGCTCCTTCTGAAGCTTCCTTTTTATACTTTTGAGCATCACAAAGTTGTCTCTTTCCATCTCTTCAAGTCGAAATGCGATCAGCTTTGCTTGACCTTCCAGCCGCGGTATTAGCACATATTCCAGTGCATTTACTCTTCTTTTTGTTTTTTCTATTTCCAAAATGAGCCTTCTAATTGCATTTTCGGTCTGGGACAGCTTAAAGACAATATCCAATGCCCCTTCGAAAGCTTCTGCCACCTCGTCTATTTTCGCGCTGGTTCCTATTATTGAATACCCTCTTTGAAGAAGCTGCTTTCTGCTTTCTGCAACTTCAAGTGAGGGTATTTTCACTCCCATTATATTGCGCACCTCAACTTTTACTCCTGGGGCGCGCTTTACTGCAAGAGCTGCCGCTTCAATTTCTTGCATGCCATGGTATGCCTGCGCAACTGCAAGTGCAGTGTAGGCCTGCTTCATTTTTTCATTCAGCTCATGGCGCAAATCTTGAGCTTTGGAGAGAATCTTGAAAAATTCCATTATTAGTGCATCTCTTTTTTGCTTGAGAAGCTTGTGACCTTTCCTTGCCAATCTAACTCTTGTCCTTGCTTTCAGCAGCTCCATCCTTGTCGGGTTGGGGGTTTCTGCCATATACTGCACCATTTATTTTCTGTACTTTTTGCCATACTTTTCAATGAACTCCTTTTTGACTCTCTTCAGTTCGCTTTCTGGGAACATCGAAAGCAGCTCCCAGCCCAGCTCAAGAGTCTGCTCAATTGTCCTCTCTTCGTTCGGTCCTTGCTTGATAAATCTTTCCTCAAATATGTCTGCAAACTTCAAGTAAAGCTTGTCTGTTGCAGAAAGAGCCTCTTCACCAACCACAGCAGCAAGCGAACGCAAGTCTCTGCCAGTTGCATACGCAGCATAAAGCTGATCAGCAACCCCCCTGTGGTCTTCCCTTGTTCTATCCTTTCCTATACCAAGATTCATCAGCCGGGAAAGGCAAGGAAGCACGTCTACAGGCGGATATATGTTTTTCCTGTGCAAATCTCTACTCAGCACTATCTGTCCCTCTGTGATATATCCTGTAAGGTCAGCAATTGGATGAGTAATGTCATCGCCAGGCATGGTCAAAATCGAAAGCTGAGTGACCGTTCCTTTTCGGCCTTTTATTCTTCCTGCCCTCTCGTATATTGTGGAAAGGTCAGTGTACATATATCCTGGATAGCCTCTTCTTCCTGGGACCTCCTCCCTTGCAGCTGCGATTTCTCTCAACGCTTCACAGTAGTTAGTCATGTCAGTAATTATAACAAGCACGTGCATATCTTTCTCATATGCAAGGAATTCTGCAGTAGTAAGCGCAAGCCTTGGGGTAATTAGCCTTTCCACAGAAGGGTCATCTGCCAAATTGAGGAAAAGCACGGCCCTCTCAAGAGCACCCGTCCTTTCAAAATCTCTCATGAAAAAAAGAGCTTCTTCATTCGTTATTCCAATCGCAGCAAACACCACTGCAAACTGCTCATCCTTTTCCTTTGTTGAAACCACTTTTGCCTGCCTTGCAATTTGGACTGCCAATGCATTGTGAGGTAGACCTGAGCCTGAAAAGATCGGCAGCTTCTGCCCTCTCACTAATGTATTCATCCCATCAATTGTAGATATTCCTGTCTGGATGAAATCACGAGGCTCATCGCGTGCGTAAGGATTGATTGGAGCCCCATTTATGTCAAGCCTTTTTTCAGGAATGATTGCAGGGCCTTTATCCTTCGGCTCTCCCAGCCCATTGAATACTCTTCCCAGCATCTCAATTGAGACGCCAAGCTTCATGGTTTCTCCTAGAAATTTAACTGAGGTATCTGTGGTGTTTATCCCGGCAGTTGAACCAAAAACTTGAATTACTGCTATTCCTTTTGCCGAATCAAGCACCTGCCCTTTTCTGGTTTCCCCAGAAGGCAGCTTTATTTCCACTATCTCTCCATAAGCAACATCTGTAACGCCCTCTACAAATACAAGAGGACCTGCAATCTGAGTAATTGTTTTGTATTCTTTCATCATAATCACCCTTTGGCAAGAGAGTCAAATGCCTTATCTATCTCATTTGCAATCGTCTCAATTTCCTTTATTTTGTCTTCAGGAATTTCCTTTGCCCTTGCAATTCTTTCCCTGATTGGCATCTCAGCAATTTTTTTCAGCTGAATTCCCATCTCCACTGCTGCCAGCGCCCGATGATGAAACTTCATTATGTTTTTCAGAAGCAGGTATTCCTTTTTCATGGAAGAATAGGTATCCACTTCATGGTAGGCAGACTGCTGCAGATAGTCTTCACGTATCATCTTTGCAGAAAGGAGAATAGCCTGCTCTTTTTCAGGAAGAGCATCTGGACCAACCAGCTGGACAATTTCCTGAAGCTCTGCCTCTTTTTGAAGGAGCGCCATCGCTTCCTTTCTCAGCTCAACCCAATCAGATGAGATATTATTTATATAATACTGCTCAAGGGTATCTGTATAAAGAGAATAGCTTCTTAGCCAGTTGAATGCAGGAAAGTGCCTGCGCTGCGCCAACGCCGCATCCAAAGCCAAGAACACCTTGGTAACTCTTAAAGTGTTTTGTGAGACTGGTTCGTTTATGTCTCCTCCAGGAGGGGAGACTGCACCAATTATAGTTATGCTTCCAATTCTTTTGTCTGAGCCAAGGCACTGTACTCTACCTGCCCTCTCGTAAAATTCAGCAAGGCGCCTTCCAAGATAAGCTGGATAGCCTTCTTCTCCAGGCATTTCTTCCAGCCTTCCACCAATTTCCCTCATTGCTTCTGCCCACCTGCTTGTGGAATCTGCCATTAATGCCACGTCATATCCCATATCACGGTAGTATTCTGCAATGGTAACTGCCGTATAGATTGATGCTTCACGTGCAGCAACAGGCATGTTCGAAGTGTTTGCAATTAGCACAGTGCGCTGCATGAGAGGCTTTTTGGTGTAAGGATCCTCAAGATGTGGAAACTCTGTAAGCACCTCAGTCATCTCATTTCCTCTTTCCCCGCACCCTACATACACCACAATTTGGGTGTCAGACCATTTTGCAAACTGGTGCTGGGTGACAGTTTTGCCTGATCCAAATGGTCCCGGAACGCAAACAGTGCCTCCTTTTGCAATCGGGAAAAACATATCCACAATCCGCTGGCCGGTTATAAGCGGGATGTTGGGGTCGAATTTTTCTGCAACTGGCCTGCTTTTCCTCACAAACCATTTCTGAAGCATTTGCATGGGTTTTCCACCAATTTCGCAAATAGTTTCCTCTACAGTGAAGTTCCCTTCTCGTATATTTGCCACTTCTCCTTCCCATGGAGCCATTATCTTATGCGTTATTATTTCAGTTTCCTGGACTGTCCCTATTATGTCGCCAACTTTTACTTTTTGACCGTTTTTCGCAACAGGCACAAACTCCCATTTCTTGTTTCTATCAATTGCAGGCACGCTCAGCCCTCTGGTAATGAAATCCCCGCCTTTTTCTGCAAGCAGATTAAGCGGCCTTTGGATGCCATCATAAATTGAGGTGAGCAGTCCTGGTGCAAGCTCCACAGAAAGAGGTTGGCCAGTGCTTTCTACGGGCTCCCCCGGCCGCAGGCCACTGGTTTCCTCATACACTTGAATAGTTGCGGTATCTCCAACAATTCTTATAATCTCCCCAGTCAAGCCTTCATAGCCGACTTTGACAAGGTCATACATCTTTGCACCAGTCATCTCCTTTGCCTGCACCACAGGCCCAGAAATCCTATGCAATATACCCATACACATCCCTCACTTCTTTTTGCTTAAATCCAAACCTAAGGCTCTTTTTATAAGAACAGAAAGCGATTCTGATTGCTCTATTGGGCCTTGTGCATCTGGAATTGGCACTACAATAGGCTTGGCGGTCGCTTCCACCTTCTTTTTTAGTCTCCAGTCACAGCCCTCAAGCAACTTTTCTGTCACAATAATTATTCCGAAGCTTGGATCAGCTAAAAGCTGGGAAAGCTTCTCTTCTGCCTCCTTTCCCGCCAAAGCAAACGTATGTTCTGCCCCTGCCAGCCGAAAACCTGCGCATGTGGCAGAATCTGCAATCACTGCAATCTTTTCCTTCATTATTCCACCAATACAAGCATTTGTGCTATCTGGTCAGCAGAAAGCCCAAGTGCCTTACCTCTTACAATCTTGCGTATGTTGTTCATCTCCTCTTCTTTTAGGAACAGGAAACCGGCGATAGTTCCAACCGACATCATGCTTCTTCGAAGAGCTCTCAGGCTTTTTCGTGCAAGCGAGCTTTCAAATGCCACCTCAAAGTGGGAAAGCCTGTGATCCTGCTCATATTTTTTTTGCGTCTTTTCAAACTCTTCCTTTCCTGTGTGTGAAGCAAAAAAATCTGCCGCAAGCATTGCAACCTCTAATACATCCTTTGCTGCAATCATTTTTTCAAGCTGCTTTGGTGGCAGGCTTCCTCCCCAAACCATCATCTTAGGAATCTCTTGTTTGTCTGCTTTGCCTTGCTTGAGCCTCATTATTGTCATTATGTTTTTTGCATCTGCCTCCTTTTGCACTAGTTCAAGCACCACCTTTGAATCATTATCCTCCGGCACAATTTCAGATGACACTACAGAATAATGGTATGAATCAATTGCCGAAAGAAGCAGCTCCAACATACCCTCTTGTGCCTGCAAAGCATGCTGGATTTGCGCTTTTGTCAAATGTTTGCTGAATTCGGACGCCAGAAATTTCTTGCCAAAATGTGTGCTTTTTATGGCATCATAAAGCTCATCTGCATTTTTCGCAGACATCATTCTTTCGAGTTCGTGTGCCTTTATGCTTCCTGCAGGCAAAAGAAGCATCTCAGTCTCCTGCCTGGATTTTCCAAGCTTTCTTGCAAGCAATATGGTCTTTATATTGTGCACGTCGTATCTTCCAAGCAAAGCAAGCATTAGAGGCTTTGCTTGTTTTGGGGTAATGCGCAGAAGCTTTTGCGCAACTCTTGCAAAATTTTTTGAAACTGCAATTTCAATCCTTTCTTCATCATTTATACCTGGAGGTATCCCGGCAAAGTCTTCTTTATAAGGAGTTCTAGTTAGATATTCTGCTATCCCAGCATTCGTCTTTATTCTGATGAGCTCTTCTGCCTGCCTGCGGCTAAGTAAGGCAGTACGCATTGCCCGAACGCGTGCGTTTGCATAACCGTAGATGAGAGGCTTGAAGGCAAGCCTCCGGCAAATACTGTCGGCAAATTTCCAAAGCTTCAGCATCTACCCCCCTCAGAAAAGCTTCTCGTATATTTGCTTACGCAACCAGTCCTTCTTTCTCAAAAATATCTCATCTAAGGTCTTGTTTACCCTCACTTTGCCGTCCGTTGACTCTACAATCACGCCGCCAGCGTACTCAGAAGGAAGCTTAGCAAGCTGATAGCCTGAAACTAAATAGCGATCTTCATCTCTTACATAAAGAACTGCTTCCTTTGTGCCAAGCTCCTTAAGTCCTTCTTGCACAAGCTTTGCAAGCAGCGAAGGGTAGGTGGATTTTTTTGTTGCAGTAGCAACAAATTCTTTCCACACTTCTTGAACAGCTGCCTCTACAGCATCATCCTTTGCTTCGCTTATTATCTTTTTTGCCGCAAGCTTTGCTGAAGTAACTCTTTCTGCGTGCTCCTGCTTCACTAAGGCTGCCGCCTCAGCTTTTGCCTTCTTGAGGTTTTCATCTGCATTTTTGGAGGCAGCTTCAACTATTTTTTCTGCGTTCTTTTGTGCAGTATGGATTATTCTCCTGCCTTCAGCTTCTGCGTTTTTTTGAATTTGCTGTGCAAGCTCTTCAAATCCCATCTGAAGCCTCCTTAGTGCGCTACTCCTTCGATCTTGCCTACCAGCAGGAATGCTATGACGAAACCAAGAAGCACTATCAGCTCAGGAAGCGCAATATATACTATGAGCTTGAATGCTTCTTCCGGCTTTTCTGCAAGCACCCCCATGATAGAAGATCCTATGGATGCCTGCGCCCATGCGGTTCCAAGAGCCCCCCCTACCATGGACAAAGCGGCTGCAATTCCAAGCGCACCTGTGTTTTCCAACAATACCATATTTACACCTCTCTGGCCGGGCAGCAAGCCCGGATTAGCATCAAATTTCACGGCTATAAAGCCTAGTAAGCGAGAACGGAGAAAACTTTATTCCGTTGCCTTTGTAAAACTTCCCGAAGAACTCCACTACATTAAGCCTTGTCCCATGTATGAATGATTCAAACATTGCAATTATACAAGACAGAAGGTGAACTCCAAGATAGGCGACCATCCCAATTACAAAGGCAATTATGCCACCTAGACTGAAATCCCACTTTGGAAACAGAAGCTCATTTATTGCTTCTGCAAGTATCACTCCCCCAACCCCAACTGCAGCAATACGGATATAAGACATTATATTTGAAGCAAGGCCAGGTATTTCAAAAGCCCCAATAAATCCTTCACTCAAAATCATTACAGTAGCTGAAATTACAAGTAAAGCCAAGGCAGGCGCAGTCAATTCCGGAAATGTGCCAAACATCAGCCCAGCAACTGAAAAAAACCCACCTATTTCTATTCCCAGCCAAGCAAGCTTTGCAATTGCATGCTTGCGAGAATGCCCAAATTCATTTATTGCGCCAAGCAAAAATCCTATGCCAAGATGGATTGCTCCAACTATTATTACCAGCAAGATAAGTGTTTCAATTTGGTGAACTCGATGAAGCAAAGCAGAATAAAAGCTCACTTTGCCAAACCCAATCTTTTCAAAAAACGCAGCATGCGTGAATCCAAACCATTCATCAAATGCAGCCCCAAACAAGAAAGCAGGAATTGAGGATATTTGCCAGATTCTTGAAACCTGCCTCAAAAGGCTTCCTCGCTTTGAAATAATTACAAGATAAGATGAGAGCATGAACGATATTATTGCATAACCTGCATCACCTAATATCATTGCATACAAAATAGGGATGAAAAGTGCAAGCAGAGGGCTTGGGTCTATCTCATTATAATGAGTGGTAGAAAGGAATTCAACAATAAATTGAAAAGGGCGAATAGGCTTTGGATTGGAAAGCAACGTGGGGGGAGTTTCATGATGTTCGTCTACTTTTGCCTCAGTTATAAGCACTTTTTTGCCAAATTTTTCTTCAATCTTGGTTTTCAACAAATCCATCTTCTTCTTTTCCACCCATCCTTCGATTATGTAAAGGGTATCCGTAGCAGAAAAAAATGAAGCAATTCGCGCGCGGTCTGCCTCTATTTCCAATGCCTCCTGCGCAGCAATCAGAAGCGGGCCGTATTTTTGTGCAAATTTTGCAAGCTTGGTATTTGCCTGTTCCAGCGCTTTTTTGACTTCATTTTCCTTTTGCTCAAGCTGCTTTAGCTGCTGCGCAGGTCTGCCTTCAATCTGAGGAAGCTGCAGAAGCGAACCAAATTTTTCCAAAAACCTTGGGTCATCAGATTTTTGGAGTGCAACAAGAACAATTTCATGTCCATCTTTGCAAGGTGCGGATAGAAGTTGGCAATTTTGCCTCTCCGAAAACAGCTTCACGAGCCTGCTTGCCTGCTCTTTGGTTGCCTTAAGCAAAACAAACTGCAGGCTTTCTGAGTAAAGCTCAGAAAAATCAACATTCAGATTTGCGATGTCGGAGAGAGCATGTTTTGATGCTGAAATAGCTTCAAGCTGCTCCAATGCTTGCTGCTGTTGCTGAAGGATCTCCTGCAATGTGCTTTCCTGGCCCAAAAGCTCATCTGCCTGCTTTATGAGTTTTTCAAATGTGATTTTCTTTTTTGGTGGCTGAATATGATATACATTCTGAAGCATCTCTTTCAAAGACCTTATGCGAATTAAACGCGAGGAGATTTCGTCATATGTTGCAAGTGGGCCTGTTTTGAATGTCTGCGGAAGCTCTGCATCCTTAATGTGGACAACAGAAAGCTGGTGCAATTCCTTTATTAGATTCGAAGCAACCGATTTTATACAGATTAGCCTGACTTTCCGCATTCTTACTGGCCTAAGCATCCTATCAACCTTCTAAAATTTGCGCTGCAAGAGCCTTTGCTTCTTGTGCATCCAGCTTTTTTGCCCTGATTCTGCCCGCATACCTGTTTGCTTCTCCAATTATTTCTCGAATTTCGCGCTCTGTCTTTGCCCTTCCTTCTGCCAGGATTTCATTTTTTGCCTGAACAATTTTTTCGGCATTCCGCGAGGAAATTTCAACTGCCTTTTCACGCGCCTGCGCCTCGATCTGGCTCGCCTCTTTCATCGCCTGCTGCACTTTTTCTGCTGCTACTTTTTCAGCTTCCTTAAGCATCTTTATCGCATTGGTAAAATCATCAGCAGAATTAGAAATATTGTGATGGATGTTGGTGTTAGCTGAGTGCGTCACCTTCTCAATCCCCACTGCCTCTAATTCGTGATAATGTTTTTTAATCCTTACCCAAGCCAAGCTGGCTGAGGAGCCTGCTGGTCTTTGCAAGCTTTTCATCAAATACAACATCTTTTAGATGCACTATTTTTACTGGGACAGGAAGCTTCATGGGCTGCTGGTCGTAGCCAAACACAACCACATCTGGCCTTACCCGATAAAAGGTTTCCATTATATCATGCGAGCCTTGAATTGCCAAATCCACCCATCTTATCGCAGAAACCATCTGAGTGCGGTACTCACAATTGTGTATCGGCGGCCTTTTTTTCAGTTCCCTCACGCGTTCATCAGTGGCAACCACAACCACAAGCAAATCAGCCTGCTTTTTTGCTTCTCTCAAAGTAATGATGTGGCCCATATGCAAAAGATCAAATGCACCACCAGTAAGAGCCACTGTGAATTTTTCCCTTTCTTTTCTTGAAAGCCAAAATTTACCATTTTCCCCTCTACTTAGCAGCTTTCTTTGATTTGGGCTTAATTTTTCCATATCATGGTCTGAAAGGCCGTTGTTTTCAACACACCACAAATAAAGCTGGCGCGCATTCATGGATACACCCTATTTATAGTTCGTGGGAATGGGATAGCATCCCTTATATGGTCTAAATCAAGCAGCCACTTGACCAACCGCTCAATCCCAAGCCCAAATCCAGAGTGCGGAACCGGACCATATTTCCTCAAATCAATGTACCATTCATACTCTCTCGGATTAAGATTATTCTCCTTTATTTTGCGCATCAGCTCATCATACTCCCAAATTCTTTCAGAACCGCCGATTATCTCTCCATGCCCCTCTGGTGCAAGCATATCTGCATTCAGCACAGTGCCAGGATTTTGTGGGTCTTCCCTCATATAGAAGGCTTTTATTTTGGCAGGGAAGTTTGTAACAAAAATCGGCTTATCTTCTCCTTCTGTGAGTAAGGCCTCCTCATCTGCGCCCAGATCCTGCCCACTTTTTATGTTTGCCCCTTTGCTTGCAGCAAGATCAATTGCTTCCTCATATGTCATTCTCTTAAATGGTGCTCTCACAGCCTTAAGCTTCTCAGGCTCCCTTCCCAAAAAAATAAGTAAATCAGTATGGTTGTCTGCCATTTTTTGTGCAACATACTCAATCATCCTTTCCTGAAGTTCCATATTCATTTTTTGGTTGTAAAACGCCATCTCAGGCTCAAGATGCCAATATTCGCACAAATGCCTTACTGTGCGAGAGGGCTCAGCCCGAAAGGATGGCGCAAAAACATATACTCTCTCAAGAGCAGTGGTGAATACTTCTGCATAAAGCTGGCTGCTTTGGGTAAGAAAGGCCTTTTGTCCAAAATAATTCAGCTCAAAAAGAGTGGCTCCGCCTTCACAAGCAGCTCCAGTAATTATCGGTGGTGCAAGTTCCCAAAATCCTTCTTTCTCAAGGAATTCCCTCAGATAAAAAACTATTTTGTGCCTTGCTTTCATTATTGCAGTAAGTCTTTGGCTTCTCAGCCAAAGGTGCCGCTTATCCAGTAAAAACTCAACTGATTGGTCCTTTGAAATTGGAAAAGGTTCTCCTTTTCCAATCAGCCTGACCTGGGTCGCAGAGATCTCATATCCTCCAGGAGCTCGCGCATCCTGTCGGACCATCCCTTCAACCATAATGCTGGATTCCAAATAAGCTTCAGTGGCCTGCTTGAAGCTGTCTTCTCCAACCACATCCTTTTTGATGGCACACTGAATAATTCCTGTCGAATCTCTAATTACCAAAAAACACACACCGCCAGAGGTCCTGCTTCGATGAACCCACCCACGAATTTTTACTTTTTTGTCATTCAAAAGCCCTGAAAGTATAATGCCTATCTTGGAAAAGTCAGTTTCAAGTGCCTCCATAAAGCTACCTTTCTCCTATAAATAATATAAAAGTGTGTAAGGCAAGCCAATTAAAGCACAAAGAAGACAGCGTTACCAGCCGTAATATTTTGCGCGCGACTTTCCGAGGGCTTCCATAGCAGGAACGAAGCCTTTAAAGAAAATTCCTGGTGCTTGAAAGAGCACCTTTGCACCAATTGCAAGCTTTTGCAAAGCAGAAAGATCAGTCAAATCTTGCGGTATCAGCATGCCGATTTTGTTCCATTCACCATCGCTGTATCTGTAAGCTGCTTCTTTCCCATTCAGAAGGGCAGAGTAATCCGGAAATTCGGCTTTCCACAGCATTTCGTACTTCGAAAGGAAAGCCTTGCCGATATCTCCTTTCGTTATTGCTTGCGATGCCACTTCTGCTGCAAATTTGCCTGAAGTCATTGCAAGTGCGGTGCCGCCCTCAAACATTGGCGAAGTAAAGCCAGCAGCATCTCCAACCAAAAGCAAACCATCATCGTAAGTCTTGGGTACTGGCCCTGAAGCAGGAATTTTACCTCCGAAGGCGATCCTCCCCACTTTGCTTTTCTGAGCAAGACCATATTCTGAAACAAATTTCTCGAGCCGACTTCTTGTGTTGGGCAGGTCATCAGTCACCAATCCAACATTTGCCCTTCTACTGCTTTTTGGTATTATCCACAGATATCCGTGTGGCGCAAAGGAAGGCCAAAGGAAAAATTCAACAAATCCTCCGAAGTCAATATCAGAAAGCTCATATTGCAGCCCAATTACAGTTTTCATGGGAGGATTAAGCTTAAGAAGATTTGAAGCCACTGCAGATACTCCAGATGCATCAATAACTATTTTTGCGCCGTACTCTCCCTTCGTAGTTGCTATTTGCCAATTGTCCTGTCTTTTGAGTCCAGTTACCCGATGCCTCATAAAATAAGATGCGCCCATTTCGCTTCCAAGCTTTGCAAGATATTGTTCGAACTTGTCCTTTTCAAGTGTGTATCCTGGTTCCTTAATGAATGAAAAGCCTCTGCTTGGCCATATGACTTTGATTCCTTCCACCTCGCAGGAGATTGCTTCCTGCGGAAGCTGAAGGCCCAGCCTTTCTGCTGCAAGCTTGGAAAGACATTCCCCACAGTGTACCGGTTCACCAACCTTTTCGTGCTCTTCAAATACTGCAACACTGCAGCCAAGCTTTGCAGCCCAATACGCAGCATAAGTGCCTCCGGGGCCAGCACCTATTATAGCTATATCAAAAGTTTCCATTGCAGTAGATTTGCTTGAATTGACTTATAAAATTAGCTACGCCCAACATTAGAAGACCCATTGCCATTCTTTAATCATCGTGGTGGTTCCAAAGCTGTCTTTTTTGGTTCAAAAGGTCTTTTGCTACTGCCAGTAGCTGGGTGCTAATGCGCAGTGCTTCTTCAGGAGAAAGCTTTATCGCCTGTTGAGATGCACTGTTCATTATCCTCAAAGTAATTATGCCGTCGCGCGGAAAGCCACCATACTCACAAGCAGGCTCGGACTCTATCCTAAGCACATTTCTGTGAGATTCTCCTTTTTCATCTTTCCACCAATGTACTATCTCCTCCTCCACGCTGGCCATAAAAAGAAGTGGCATCCAAGCATATTTAAATCAATCCAGACTAGGATGCCACTCAAAAAAGCAGACTTATTCCTCTTCTTCCTCCTCCCAATCCTCATCAAAATCTTCGTCTTCGTCTTCTTCCTCTTCCTCCTCCTCTTCTTCGTCTATACGGTAAATCGGAAATTTGTACGGGCTTGCCATAAGCACACCTCTTGGCAGGTATAAAAATGGAAAAATATATAAAAGGATTTGGCATGTGACGTCATGATTTTATATTTCAGTGTTGGAGAATCTGCTGGGAGGAATGAAAATGTCGCTTGTTGAGACTTTAGCTGGTATTGAAGGGGCACTTCTTGATATAGGACCGATAATCTCTGTGATACTTATTGTGCTTGGCGGCCTTTCGTACGGGTTTGCTCAAATACAGCCTGCAGACCAGCGAGGCAAATTCATTACTACTGCTTATGCCTTGATTACAGGTGGAATAGTGGTTGCTGCAATAACCGGTGCTGCCAATCTAATCGCAGAGCAATCCTCTACTTTGCTTAAGTAGTCAATCCAATATAGTGTACTTGCTTAGGTACATCTGAGTCTGCAACACCACCAAAAACGGCATAACTACCAAGGAGTTTATCACTAAAACTACAAGCGAGCCCAATTTGTGCGGAAGCATACTCAAAAATATCACATTAACCAAAGAAAGCAAAGTAATCCCAATTATGTTCCAAAGCAGAAAATAGTGGAATTTGCTGAAAATCATGTTGAAAGACTTCTCAGCTGCCCTAAATGGGCGAAGCTCATCTATTACAAGAGCTGCAGGTGCATAAAAAAGTGGCATCCATACCACAAGCGAAAGCATAGGCGAAAGCCAGCTTTGCGCCCCAATTTCAAATGTCAAGAGCTGAATTATCAAAAGCATAATGCTGCCAAGCAAGAAAAGCAAAAAGACATTCAATGTGTGTCCAGTGATGCCTTTCAGCACCTCGTTTTTTATGCTGGTTTTTGTGCGCTGGCTTTTTATCACGATATTAATGTTGACTATCGCAAATGAAATCAAATAAAGGCTTGCAAGAAGCGCAAAAATCACAAAAGCGATTTCATACGCGCTCATGTCTGGTATGCTACCTGTCCTAAGGAAGCTTCCGCCAAGTGCAATGAAAACCGGAGTGTTGACTAAAATAGGGATAAGAAATGCAATTAAGGCAGGGATAGAAAAAAGCGATATGAGCTTGATATTCTCCAAATATGCCTTAAGCGAATAAGAAAGGATATTTTCTGCCATGCTTGCCTTTCTTGTCTGAAACTTATAAATTTAGCGATTCCAATTATTCTTATGAGGCATCCAGCTGTTGCAGGAAGCTTTTATCCATCCTCCGCACACCAGCTGAGGCAAATGGTGAAAAACTTTCTTGAGGAGGCTGAAGTTAAACCTTCACAACGCATCGCAATCATTTCTCCGCATGCAGGCTATATCTATTCTGGCAGGTGTGCTGCTTATTCTTACGCTGCTTGCTCTAATTGGTCCAAAAAGAACCTCTCAGTTGTAATCATTGGCCCAAACCACACAGGCCTTGGGCTTCCTATTTCCGTCTCTTTTGAGGATTGGCAGACCCCGCTTGGGGTTGTAGGCTGCGACCTGGAGCTTGCGCAGGCGATCGTTTCCTGCAGCAAAATCGCACGCAAAGACGAGCAGGCGCATTTTTATGAGCATTCCTGCGAAGTGCAGATTCCTTTCTTGCAGCTTTGCTCTTCTTCCTCGAAGATCGTAAGTATCTGCATGGGTTGGCAGGATTTGCCCTCATCGCAGGATTTAGGACGGGCAATTTTTGAGGCTGCAAAAAAAACAAAAAGAGACATCCTAGTGGTTGCCTCCTCAGATTTTACGCATTATGAGCCTGCAAAGATTGCAGAAAACAAAGACATGAAAGCAATCAAATTCCTGCTTTCTCTTGACGAAGCAGGATTTCAGCAGATAGTGGAAAGAGAAAACCTTTCGATTTGCGGGCATGGACCTATTGCTGCAGCGCTTCATTATGCAAAATATGCGAGCGCAAAAAAATGCGAGCTTCTCAACTACACAAACTCCGGGCAAACCTCAGGTGATTTCGAAAGCGTAGTGGCTTATGCTTCGCTTGCAATCTCATAAGTCGTTGGAAAATTCTATTTCCTTTTGCTTCCAAGGGTATTTTGCAGATACTATCTTGCGATGCTGAAACAGAAATCCTTTCTGCTTGCGCACCACTTCTTTTGTGAATGAAAATTCATATTTTCCTCCAACTTCTGAGTGATACGAAAACCTAATCCTAATAGTGCCTTCATTGTTCTTTCCCAATCCCTTCAAAATAAATGAGCCAAGTTCAATTTTCCTTTCTGCCCAAGGGTTGCTATCTGCGGCATCCAAATGCCTCTCCTCGATGCGCATTATCTCGTTGTTAAGCTGGATACTTGCCTGCAAATCGTAAATTGGATGTTTTAGTGCCTTATAGATGAATTCCGCACCACTATTTTTGCTTTGAAGTTCCCATACTAGAATTGGCCTGACTGCAAGCTCCAGCCGTGCAGTATCTTCTTCTTTTTTTGACATCACATTGAAATATGCAAAATAAAGCAGCGCAAGAGTGGCAATGCCGGTCAAGGCTTGAAGGTATATTCGTGCAGCTTCCACATCGATTTTTCCACTGTGAAATAACCACACTACAAGTATTATGCAACCAAGAAGGATAACCACAAAAATGTAGATCGCTCTTTCTTCAATTAGTTCAAAAGCCTTCGCCATACTTTCCAAATTTGCAAAGGAATTTAAAATTCCTATGTGTTGGCTGAAGCTATGAAAATAAAAACTCGCAAGAAGCAACATGTGGATGCTGCAATGAAAAAGCAGGTAGAATATTTCACCAGCAGCGGCTTTTCGGAGATTCGGTTTGTGCACAATTCACTACCAGAGATTGATTATAATGATATAGACCTTACTTGCAAATTTTTTTCCAAAAAGCTTGCTGCACCAATTGTAATTTCTGGCATGACTGGTGGATATCCTCGTGCAAAGGCAATTAATCTTGCTCTTGCAGCTGCTGCAGAAAAGGAAGGGGTCGCATTTGGGCTTGGCTCACAGAGAGCTATGCTTGAGCATCCAGAAACTGCTTCGACCTACAAAGTGCGCAAAGTAGCCCCATCCATTCCAATAATTGGAAATATTGGGGCATGCCAGCTTTCATTTTTCGAGCCAGCGAAAGTGCAGGAAGTATTGGACAAAGTGGAAGCAGATGCACTTGCCATCCATCTAAATCCGCTTCAAGAAATGGTGCAGCCCGAAGGAGACAGGAAATTTTCAGGTATTCTTGCAAAAATAGAGCAATTTTGCAATGAAATCAGCCTGCCCGTAATCGTCAAGGAAACAGGCGCCGGAATCTCTGGCCAGACTGCCGATGCTCTCAAAAAGGCAGGAGTGAAAATGGTAGATGTTTCTGGAACAGGCGGTACTTCCTGGAGCAAGGTAGAATATTTGCGAAGCAAGCAGAGGCCAACATTTGCAGAGTGGGGCAATCCAACTGCAATCTGTGTTGCACAATGTGCAGGCATTTTGCCTACAATTGCAAGCGGGGGCTTAAGAAGCGGATTGGATGCGGCAAAAGCAATCGCCCTTGGTGCTTCATTTGCAGCAGCTGCGCTCCCATTCATCAAATCAAAAAACCCGCAACTTGAAATTGCAACCTGGAAGCAGGAGCTTGCAACCACTATGCTTCTTTGCGGAGCAAAGGACTTGAGTGCGCTTTCCAAGGCAAAAATTGTGATTTTTGGCAATACTGCAGAGCAAATGGAGCGGCTTGGCCTCTCTCCTTCTGCATACGCTATTCGCTAGCTTAACATCCAAGCAAAGGATTCTTCTTGACTATCTCAGCCATCTTTTCATACAGAACCTGGTTTCTTGGCACTCCTTCCATCAGCCTGCCACTTTCTCCACACTCTTCCTTTTCAAGCAGCTTTCTGAAAAATTTTGCTTGCTGAGGAAGTTGTCTGGCCGACGAATTTTGTTTTTGGCTTTGCATTTTTCCACCTCACATTTTTCCTTCTAAATATTGCTGATAACCATACATGTCCAGCAGCCCATGCCCTGACAGATTAAATACAATCGTTTTCTTCTGACCTTTTCTTTTGCAATCCCGTGCAACATCAATTGCAGCCTTTATCGCATGTGCAGATTCTGGAGCAGCAATAATTCCTTCGGTACGTGCAAACAAGACCGCGGCTTCAAACACCTCCCTCTGCTCATAAGCACGGGCCTCAACCAAACCCTTGTTTATAAGGAGCGAAACAGTTGGGGCCATGCCATGGTAGCGCAGTCCACCTGCATGAATTGACGGAGGCATGTAATCTTTTCCAAGTGTGTACATCTTCAAAAGAGGGGTCATGCCTGCGGTGTCCCCATAATCATATTTGTACTCTCCTTTAGTGGTGGATGGGCAAGAGGCAGGCTCGACTGCAATAAACTTTGCGTTATTTTTGCCTTTTGCTTTCTCATAAAGCAGAGGGAATGCAAACCCGCCGAAATTACTTCCACCCCCAATGCATCCTATCACAAAATCCGGATCCTCATCCACCAGCTTCAGCTGGCAAGAAACTTCTTGCCCTATTACAGTTTGATGCAACAGAACATGATTCAGCACCGACCCAAGGGCATATTTGGATTTTTTCTGTGGGTCAGAAACTACCCTCTCGATCGCCTCAGAAATTGCTATTCCCAAGCTTCCTGCATGGTCTGGCTGGCTCTCCAACACCTTTCTTCCAAAAGAAGTGTAGGTACTTGGGGATGGGTGTACTGTGGCCCCATAAACTTCCATAATGTGCTTTCTGTATGGCTTCTGAGAAAAACTGACTTTAACCATAAATACCTCGCATTTTAAGCCGAAAAGCATGGTTGCATATGCAAGCGCAGTTCCCCACTGACCTGCCCCAGTCTCAGTGCAAAGCTTCTCCACACCCTCCTTCATATTATAATAAGCCTGTGCAATCGCCGTATTGGGCTTGTGTGAGCCGCAAGGGTTAAGCCCTTCATGCTTGAAGTATATCCTTGCAGGAGTTTTCAGATATCTCTCCAGCCTTTTTGCCCTCAAAAGCGGCGTTGGCCTTCCAGCAGCCAAAAGCGCATCGCGCACTTGTGCCGGTATTGGGATGAATCTTTCCTGGCTCATTTCCTGTCTTATGAGCTCCTTGGGAAATATCGGCTCGAAATCAGATGGCGAAACCGGCTTGCCTGTGGCTGGATGAAGTGGCGGATCAAGCTTGCCAGGCAAATCAGGCACTATATTGTAGAAATCTTTTGGAACCTGATTTTCATCCAAAATGATTTTGACTTCCATTCTCATCCTTTGCATTTTTAATGGCATTGATTTATAAAAAGATACAAAAATGTATATTTTTATACAAAATTGGACTCAAGCTCATGCATGCAAAGCCCATCTGCTCCAAGGAAACAAATTTAAAAAGATTGAAAATAAGAGCTTTCAAGCACGATCCCGCCATAGCTCAACCTGGTAGAGCGCCTGGCTGTAGAAAAGCACGGCGGTCAGCAATCGGGCTGGCAGTCATCAGGATGTTGTGTGTTCAAATCACACTGGCGGGATTGTGGGTGCGCCTCGATGGTGTAGTGGTCAGCATTCGAGATTGTCGATCTCGCGACCCGGGTTCGAACCACAAAAGCCAGATAGCTTTCGAGCGAAACTCCCGGTCGAGGCGCTCATTATTATTTTTTCTGTCCTATATTGTATATGTTTAAATCGAATTTTTTCTTTGCCTCAAGCTCTGCAAGAATCTTTGAGAGAAGCAGATTTTTTATTTTAAGAAATTGTTCCTGCCCGACCTCTACATTTCCTATTGCATAGCGCAAGTTTTTGGCGTTGAAGCAAAACATGCTGTCGCTTACATTTTCGCAATTGTGGCAGAAATATGAGTTATAGCATGAGTTGCAGGAATCCATCTCAAAACAACGCTTAAGCTTTACTGAATGGTAGCAGTGGATACAAAACTCAGAGTCAAATATTGCATTTGAGCCAAAAATATACTGTGAGCTTCTTGGCCAAAAAGAATAAGCGCAATATTTCGAATAGACAACAGGGGAAGTGCGGTAGCAGTTTGAGGACTGAGTTGGAGTAGGGCAATCTATTACATTTATGTTTGTCCCTTCTGCATATTCTGTTGAGAAAAATGCAATTTTGCCTAAAACTCCCCCTACATTGTTGAGAGAGATGGTATCTATCTCATCTTTTGAAAGAGCAAGGATTTCACCGAGCGCAAGAGCCTCACCCTGGGAAACAATTCTTTCTTGGGGCAGCATGAAATAATTTGAGTAATCCCATCTGCAAACCTGCTCCCCGCTTATTGCAGAGTGAAGTTTCTGGTGTTTTCTGACATGCTTGGAAAGCCAATCAGCATAATCGTCCAGCTTGCCTGAAAGTCTTTTTCCAAAGATTATTTGGCAAGTTTTCGCAAACCCTTCCTCTATCGGTCCAAGGTCGCTTACTTTTGAATTCTTGCTTTCTGCTGCCAGTCTTGGCAATTTTGGAGGGATTGAAAGTGGAATAAGGTCCAGCAACGAAGGTGCCCTTTTCTTCCTAATAAGCCAATCTCTCAGCTGCTCAAGAAGAGAATTTTTTATGCTGAGGTATTTATCTTTTGGTAATGTGCAATTTCCAATTGCAAAGTGTTTGTTTTTCAGATTGAACGAGAAAATACAATCAGAGCATCCAGAAAGATTATGAGTATAGTAGCAGTCCGAGCAATTCTGTCCCATCCAAAATTCAAATGACCGCTTGACTCTGAAAGTTTCATATGCTTTAATGCAAAAGTGGCTTTCACCAATCCCATTGCATCCAAAGCAATCTTCACAAAGCCTTCCAAGGGTGCAAAATGCGAGGTATTTAGAATCTCCAAATTTTCCTGTATGGTACATGTAAAATGAATCTGAAATGCTAGAGCTTTCGTATATAAAGCCTGAATTTCCAAGGACTATGTTGCCAGTGTAATAGATCCTATCTTTGATTGCAGACACAATACTTTCTATGTCTTTTATTTCATTTATGGAAAGAGGAGGAAATTTGCTGTTTCCTATTTCTTCAAGTCCAATCCACTTTGAGTTTTCTGAATAGTTCGGAATCGCATATGCAACCTTCTTTCCAGATATAGACGAGGTGCGAATTACAATAGGCTCAATCTTTTCCTTTAGCCATCGGGTGTAATCCCTGATAGATCCAATTTCCTGCCCAAAAACAACTTTGCAGGTGCCGCTCCATCTTTTTTCAATAATATCTTGAATATCATCTGACCTCTCCATGTTTTCACATAAAATAAAACGCCAACGGCACTTAAAATGATATTTTGGGCATATGTCCAATTACAGCTTCTTTTTCAGATAGTCTTTCAGAAGGACTGGAAGTAGTTTTGCCTCTGCCCTTCTTAGGCGTTCCTGCATGCTCCTTCTGCTTATTTTTGCAATTGAAGCAAGGCGCTCCAGCGTAGTTCCTTTCGGCCAAGAGTAGTAGTTGTTAATAAGAGCGATCTTGAGCGCCTCTGCCTGTTTCTCAGTGATTGATGGCACAAAAAGATCTTTCTTGGGGTCAAAATCACTGACTCTTAAGATCTTTACCTGGCCTATGCACGATAGCTCTTCAAGCATCTTTTTTACGAAGTTTGGTTTTTCAGAGATAATACTGTAAGTTTCAAAGCCTTCCTTTGCTCTGGCTAAGGAAGTAAGAGTTACTTTGTTGGAAATTATTGTGCCGTAAGTTGAGCTTGTACCAAGAAAGCGAAGCAAGATAAGTGCATTATTCCTCCCTTTCTCAAGTATGCGAAGGCGAATGGTCCTCGGGTCATTTTTCACGTATTGCAAATATTCTTCAAGTTCTGATGGTGAGTTTGCCTCTACCTCCCAAATAAGGCTGTAGTCCAGCTTAGAGTTCTTTTTTGAAAGATATACTACTGGGCTTAGCTGCTTCAGTGTTATCCCTGGGAATTTTTCTGAAGACTCCGATGTTTGGCAGTCATGGTGATAAATGCCAAAAGTGGCACTTTTTATCCTAAAAGTTCGCTTGGACATAAGATTCTTTTTCTATTTTAGATATAAATTAGTTTTGGGTTGCTACTTTTTTCTGAAAGCTGCAAACTCTGCTGCCTATGAGAGCAGTTGGCAGAAAGCAGCAAGCAAGCCAATGTCCTTCAAATTCCTAACTTTGCCTGAACAAGAGTAGAGAAAGCAGAATTTCAGTCTCCAGACATGCTTTTTTGTTCGTGTTAAATAAAACTAAAATAAAAAAAGGGGGTGCTTAGTTTTTGACCTTTACTTTTACTTTAGTGCCTTTGGGCTCTTCTTTTGGGACGACTATTTTGAGTACCCCGTCCTTGTATTCTGCCTCTGCCTTTTCTGCCTTTACTGCAGTTGGGAGTCTTATTAGGCGTTCAAATGAGCCAGAGTGGATTTCTTTGCAGTAGTAATTTTTCTGCTTTTCTTCTTTCTCTTCTTTGCGCTGGCCAGTCACTTTCAGATAGTTGCCTTCAAAGGTTATGTCAATCGCATCTCCCTGGAAGCCAGGTGCATTCATCTTGACAACGATGTTGTTGCCATCATCATAGACATCAGTTGCAAGGTCGGTAAATCCAGATCTTCCAGGAAAGAACGGGAAGTCATCCTCAAAGAATCTTTCGAGCCCAAAGTCATGGAACGGTTTCCACCTCACTAGCCCAACCATATTCTCACCTCCGCAAGATGCTACTGTTAATATCATATTAACATAGGGTTTTTAAATGTTAATACCAAATTAACACCTATTTTCAAAAAAGGCGACAAGTTCCAAATGTAACACACTCACTAAAAACAATTTCTGCAAAATCATTCAAGTGACAAACAACAATGCAGAAAAGAAGAAGTTGAAGTTTCTTTTTGTCTCATTCGATGCACTAATTGGAGATTTGGCCTGGCAGATAAAAAAAGAAGGGTACGAGGCAAAATACTACATTCACCACAAGGAGCAAAAGGATGTCTGCGACGGATTTGTGGAAAAATGCGAGGACTGGAAAAGCGAAGTCAGTTGGGCAGACGTGATTGTTTTTGACGACGTTGGATTTGGAAAAGAGGCAGATGAGCTTAGAAAGGAGGGGAAACTAGTTGTAGGTGGAAGCGCATACACTGACAAGCTTGAGCTGGATAGGCAATTTGGCCAAAAAGAGCTGGAATCTGTTGGCATTTCAATAATACCTCAATGGATTTTCAACTCTTTTGACGATGCAATAGAATTCATAAAATCAAATCCAGACAGATATGTCCTGAAGCCTTCAGGGCTTGCACAAAATGAAAAAGAGTTACTTTTTGTTGGGCAAGAAGATGACGGCAAAGATATATTGGAAATGCTCAATCGCTACAAGAAAGTATGGAGCAAGAAGATAAAGGAGTTTCAGCTTCAGAAATACATATCCGGAGTGGAAGTTGCAGTCGGGGCCTTTTTCAATGGAAAGGAATTTGCAAGTCCTGTAAATGTGAACTTTGAGCACAAACGGATGTTTCCTGGAGACATAGGGCCATCCACAGGTGAAATGGGGACTTCCATGTTTTTTGTGCAAAACAGCCCATTATTTAATGCTACCTTGGGCAAAATGAAAGAAAAGCTTGCGCAATCAGGATATGTTGGTTACATTGATTTGAACTGCATTGTAAACTCACGCGGCATTTATCCGCTTGAATTCACCAGCAGGTTTGGATACCCGCACATAAGCATAATGATGGAAGGAGTGCTTTCTGAATGGGGGCAATTCCTTTATGGTATTGCAAAGGGTGAAAGACCAGAGTTTCGGACTAAGAGGGCGTTTGAAGTTGGGGTGGTGATTGCAGTGCCACCCTTCCCTTTCCGCGACCCTGATGCATTCAAGAGATATTCGGAGGATGCATCCATCATATTCAAAAAGCCAAGCTTTGAAGGCATACATCTTGGAGATGTCAAGCTGGATGAGGGCGACTGGAAGCTTGCAGGCAACAGCGGCTATGCACTGGTGGTCACCGGATCAGGAACCACCATGGAAGAAGCAAGAAAAGTGGCATACAATCGAGTCAAAAACATCATAATTCCCAACCTTTTTTATCGCACAGACATTGGCAAGAGATGGGCGGAGGACAGAGACAGACTTACAATGTGGGGCTATCTTTAGCTTTGTATATCATCCCAAGCAAAAGCAGGATTGCAAATGCAGAAGGGCAGCAGAAGCATGAAAGCGGCTGCGCTTCTTCTTGCTGTGGTTCAGTGCCACTTCCATTCAGAGTCTCTGTCAAAGTTTCTGCCCCTCCCGACAAGGAAGGCAAACTTGCGCCAGCCTCTATGCACCTGTTTCCTTGTGTCTCCATTCCTGGGGGGCAGCCACATTTGGAAGCGTTATCAAGCAAAACTCCAACTCCAAGCCCAGAAAGCACGCATTCCTTTGGCTTAGAAGGAGAGCAGCTTCCAACCTCTGTTCCATCCTCGCAAAGCACCACACATCGCTCTCCTTTTTTGACTGTTCCAGCGCCACACGGGCACTCAGAAGCCTTATCTACTAGCTTGCCTTCAACACATTTCTTGCCTGCTGATTTTGGTGAGCAGGTCCCTTCTGGCACGCTCACTCCAGAATCATTGCATGGCAAAAATACGCATGTAAGTCCGTTTTGGCTAATAATTTTGCCTGGCGGGCAGCCGCATGCAGTTGCGTTGTCAATCAGCCGACCTCCTACGCACTGCTTCGGCTTATCAGAAGAGCATTTGCCAGATTCAGTCCCATCAGCACATTTTTCTTGAACACAAACTGCATTCTCGCCTTCTCCTTGCTGCTTCCATCCAGGCACCGCACTACAAGGGCAAAACGAAACATAAGGATGAAGTTTTCCGTCTATGCAGTAAAGTCCAGGATTGACCTTTGAGCAACTGCCGTGCTTGGTTCCATCTTGGCAGCTTGCAGTCCCTGCAAATACGAATCCAACCGTCAAAAGAAATACCGCTGCAAACAAAGTTGCCGCTTTCACACTTTCGCCTCTTTTGCAGATTCCTATTCAACATATAAAAATCTAATCTTTTCCCCTTTCAAAGTATATGCTAAAACGCAGCCTCTTCGTCTTCTCAAGCTCGTCTGCCATCTGTTGCACAAGAGAATCCTTTATTTTTGCGTATCTTTCTTTTGAAAGCTGCATGTTCCCTATCATATTTCTCTTTCCTTTTGCAGAAAAGCAGAACATGCAATCCGCCAAGCTTTCACAATTGTGGCAAAAGTATGAATCTGAGCATTTGCTGCACGAATCCATCTCCATACAGCGGTTCATGTAAAGTGAATTATAGCACTTTATAGAGAACTGGGATTCAAGTATGCGGAATCCTCCATAGATAAATTTCGAGTTCAAGGCAAGGAAGGATGCGCCTATGTTGTCTGCATATGTGGCATCATAAGTCTTGTATACGTTGGTTGCATAGAAGACCACTGGCGAGTCGATATAGTTTGCATTTTCGCCAGCATAAAATTCAGAGGTGAAATATGCAATCTTACCTATCTTTTGCTTCAACTGTTTTATGCTTGCTATATCTTGTTGGGAAAGCGACTGCTGGCCTATTTTTTCCATCTCGTCAAAACTGACTATTCTGTCTTTTGGCAGAAAGGAAAAATAAGCAAATGATAAAGGTATACTTACTTCCATTCCAAATGCACTCTTAATTTTTGCAATGTTCTGGCTATTGTTCATAAGCCAATTTTCATATTCTTTTATAGGTCCAAGGCCGCGCTTTAGTATGATCCTAGAAGTTTTTTCAAATCCATTATCAATAATCTTCATATTCTGCTTGATTGTTTTGCTTTCAATTTCCAACTTTTCCATTCTCTCAGAAGATTCCTTAGCAATTTCAAATAGTGCAGGAAACCTGCCTTCCTTTTCAAGCTCATCGCAAACCTCCTCAAGCAGCTTGCTTTTCAAGGAAAAATATTTGTCTTTTGGAAGCTGGAGATTGCCTATCTTATACAAAGAGTTTCTCTGCCCAAAACAGAACATAATCTCTTTGCACCCATGACAGCTTTCACAAAAGTATGCAGAGCTGGAATCTGTGACAAAATAGCTCTCAAAGCAGTATTTGCTGTTGAAGGTGCCAATTGTTCGTATCAAAAATTCTGACTGGCCACAATAGCCTGAGCCAAAGCAGTATTTGCTACCTTTCCTAACCATGAAAGAACAATCTATATATGAGGACTCCTCGATGTTTGTTGAACTGTTTACGTATTGCGAATCAATTACAATATCTGAGTCTCGGACAAATGCACTGTTTCCTAAAACTTTGTTTCCAACATATTCAAACCTTTCAAGGCATGCGCTAATAATAGAATCTATGTCTTTAATCTGATTTATGCTCAAAGTAAATTCTTTGTTGATTGTTACCCTATCCTGTGGGACGCAAGATGCTCCTTCTGGATAGCAATCCCTTGCAAGAATCACCTTTCCATAAACCGAATCCCTGCAAGCCACTTTTGGGATATGTTCCAGTAGCCAAGGGCGAAAAAGATCCAGACTTCCAAGCTCTCTTCTCAAAACAACACGGCATGTGGAAGCCCAAGCTTTTTGAAGAACAGAATCCAGCAAATCCATTTCAGTAGCACCCTAAATTAGCCTTCGGCAAGCCATTTTCAAATTTCATCAAGTTCAAAAATAAAAAATGTCATGCTAT
This sequence comes from Candidatus Anstonellaceae archaeon, assembly GCA_038891035.1. Taxonomy (GTDB): domain Archaea; phylum Micrarchaeota; class Micrarchaeia; order Anstonellales; family Anstonellaceae; genus UBA10161. Next base: position 29,081 of record JAWAEW010000005.1, on the reverse strand, counting down.
TTTTGCAAAAAAGTAGTCCGAAAGAAATTCAAGCCTTTTTCTGTTTGCAATCAAAGATGCAGGTAGGACTTTTGCCAACCTTAATTGCTTTTCCATTAAAACTGGAATACCCATACCAGCAGTATTTGAAATAGACTTTAACAGAAATCTTCTTGCTTCAGTTTCCTTCCGCTTTTCCACTGCTACTATCTTATCATGTTCCAAATGGATATTGAGCGCTTTCGAGTGCTTTATTATGAATGAGTCTACATCAGAGGCAAATTGTACAGAAGGGCCTTGCAGTTTTTTGATTTTCGGAAGCTTCCAGCGGTCAAGCTCAAGAAGTATGTCACATTCTTTGCCATCGCTCCAATAGTAGAACCCAAAGACCCCGAAATCTTGCTCTTGAAGTTTCCTAACAATCGCATGCGCAGTTTTTTTCAGCTGAGGCCAAAGGACATCTGGAATAGTTTTTGGAGCAGGGAATATCACTGCAAGGCATTCTGTTCCTCTCTCTTGTATGTGCTTTACTATCCCTGATGGGCTTTTGCGAGGTTTTTTCAAGAAAAAGAATCTTTCGGACGGTGCCTTTAGAAACCTCCTACACTCAAATATAAATCTGGAAAGAGACGTTTGAGATACAACTGCTGCAACGTTTCGTCTTGGGTCCACAGGGTCAACTACGACCAGAGGCGAAGAAAACCTCTTCCTGGCCTCTTCCTCGCTTATGCTTCCTTCAAATACAATTGTTGGCTGGCTCCATGTTGAGGCAGCCTCCATCAATGAAAGCAGCGAACCATATTTTATTAGCAGAAGCTCACAAAGGTAGCCTGAAAATCCCTCTACCCGAAGTTCAGCTCCATAGATGCCAAAATTTTTCATAAACCGTTTTAACAGTCTTACTTCGTCTTTTTGTTGCAAAGAAAGGTGAGCATTTACATATCTAGTATGAAGTATTGAACGATCTACCGATGAGCCTTTTTGCTCTATGCTTTCTATGTTGTATGCAGGCACCACATCTGCTTTGTAATAAGGCGTTTGGATCTGAATATAAGGATGCTCTGCATAGCGTGACTCCAAATGCATTCCGGCAAAAGCCCTGCGAGCATAAGATAGCCCCAGTAAAGCTATCTCGTGATGGGAGTAGTGTCGAGGAAATAAAATGAAAATATCAAATTCATTTCTGCCTTTCAAGTTGGTTCCTTTTGCAAGCGAACCTGCAAGCTCTATTCGCACAAAAGAAGGAGCCACTTTCTTAAGCTTCTCAATTAATACATAAGCCGCCTTTAAACTCTTTTCATTTTCCTTGGGAGTAGGTTTTATCTTGAGCAAGACTTTGGAAAATACTTCTTGAGCTTTATTTGGGTGAGCGCACTTCATCAAAACCCCTATTTGCTCTTTGCTGCAGCAAGGTAGTCCTCCAAAAATTTCTTTATACCTTTTTCTGTGAGTGGATGGTAAAACATTTTTTCCAGCACCTCTGGTGGAACGGTTGCAATATGTGCACCAGCTTCTGCCGCCTCCAAAACATGCCTCTCGCTTCTGACAGAAGCAACTATTACTTCAGTCTTAAAGCCATAGTTGCCATATATCTTCATAATCTGGCGTATCAAATCCATCCCGTTTATGTTGATGTCATCTAGCCTACCAACAAATGGAGAGACATAGGTTGCCCCTGCCTTTGCAGCCAGCAGTGCCTGGCTTGCAGTAAATACCAAAGTCACATTAGTCTTGATCCCCTCCTCAGAAAGCATCCTTACAGCCTTCATCCCCTCAGCAGTCATAGGGATTTTGACCACTACATTTTTTGCCCACTTTGCAAATTCTCGCCCATCCTTAACCATTCCTTCAGCTTTTTCTTCCACCCCTTCTACCGAGACTGGTCCTTTTACTATTTTGCAAATTTCTTCAATCACTTCCTTCTGCTTTCTTCCTGATTTGAGTATCAGAGTCGGATTTGTGGTAACCCCATCCACCAAACCAAGCTGCGCAAAGCGCTTAATTTTTTCCACTTCTGCAGTATCCAAAAATATCTTCATTTTCTCACCTCAATTTGCTGCTTTGCAACCGATGCAATGCCTTTAGCATCCAATCCATACTTTGCAAGCACTTGGCTTCCACTGCCAGACTCGCCAAAGGCCATATTCACCCCATGTCTTCTTATTAGAACAGGATAGCGAGCCGAAAGAGCCTCGCACACAGCGCTTCCCAATCCTCCTTTTACTTGATGGTCCTCCACAGTCAAAATTGCACCGCAGGTTCTAGCAAGCCTTTCCAGCATGTTTTCGTCAGGGTCTGAGATCGTATGCATATTTGCGACTGCAACCGAGAAGCCTTCATTTTCAAGCATAGAAGCCGCAACTAAAGAAGGATAGACCGTATTTCCAGTTGCAACAATTGCAAGATCGCTTCCTTCGCAAAGAAGGTTGATCTTGCCAAGCTCAAAGGGCGTCTCTTCGGTAGTAAAGATGGGTATCTTGCCCCGAGTACACCTTATGTAAAAAGGACCAGGTGTTTTCCATGCAGCAAACGTTGCCTTGTAAGCTTCATTATAATCGCACGGCGAAACAACTACCATATTTGGCAAGCAGCGCATGAGCGCCAAATCCTCAAGCATCTGGTGGGTGGCTCCGTCTTCGCCTACATCTAATCCAGAATGTGAGCCCTCAATTTTTACATTTGCTTCGCCGTAGCATATGGTTGTCCTTATTTGCTCCCAATTCCTTCCAGGAGAGAATGCCGCAAAGGCGCCAATAAATGCAATCTTGCCGCTATATGCAAGCCCTGCAGCAACTGAGGCAAGATTCTGCTCTGCAACTCCGACATTGAAAAAGCGGTTTGGGAACTTTGAGGCAAATTTTGCAATTTGGACTGAGCCTGCAACATCCGCAGATAAGGCGACAACGTTTGGATCAAGCTCGCCTATTTTTGCAAGCGCGTCCCCAAATGCTTCTCGCGTTGCCGCAGAGGCAAGCTGAAAATTTATATCCTTAAGGTGCATTTCAGGCAAAATGTTCACAGCTCTCCCTCAATCCTTTTTCTTTCTTCTTCAAGCTCCTTCAGCGCCAAATCAGCTTCTTGGGGCTTTGGAGCCTTGCCGTGCCACTCATGCTTGTTTTCTACGAATGAAACTCCCTTGCCTGGTGTGGTATAGGCCACAATCATGGTAGGCTTGCCTTTTGTGCTGCTTGCCTGCTTGAGAGCAGAAATTATATTTTCGTAATCGTGCCCATTTACAGAGATAGCGTTCCATCCAAAAGCACGATATTTTTCTGTCAAATCCAAAACCGGCATAACTTCTTCAGTAGGCCCATCAATTTGGATGTAGTTTCTGTCGCAAATTGCAATTAGATTATCCAGCTTGTATTTTGATGCAAACATAACCGCCTCCCACGTAGCACCTTCTTGATGCTCTCCATCAGAAGTGATGCAGAAAACGCGAAAATTGCGCCCATCCAGTTTTCCTGCAAGCGCAATTCCGCATGCAATAGCAAGTCCCTCGCCCAGCGGGCCAGAGGAAGTTTCTACTTCAGGCATCCAATGCCTGCTTGGATGGCCCTGAAAGCGCGAGCCGAGCTTGCGCAAAGAAAGTGTGTCTTCTATTGGAAAATAGCCTGCACGAGCCAGTGTAGCATAAAGCACGGGTGCGCAATGCCCATTTGAAAGCACCAGCCTGTCTCGATTTGGGTCCTTGGGATTGGAAGGGTCGTATTCCATCTCATGAAAGTACAATATGGAAAAGATGTCTGCAAGTCCGAGTGGACCTGCCGTATGGCCGGAGCCTGCTGCCGCAAGCATTCTGATAATGTCGCAGCGGATAGTGTTGGCCATAAGCTTTAATTCTTTGATCGTCTTAAGCCTCGGCTGCACAAAAATGCCCCCATTCAAACTTTGCAAGGCAAACTTTAAAATTAAAGCTAAATTTGGGCATCCTGCATAAGCTCATCTATGGCGCGCTTTACGTCTCCTTTGGAAAATATTGCAGAGGCTGCTGCGAACATGGTTGCACCTGCTGCTGCCGCTCTTTTTACCACTCCGACTTCAACACCACCATCTATTTCAACAATTGCGCCTAACCTGGCAAGCCTCATTATCTTATCTTCCATCGTTTGCAGATATTTCTGCCCAGAAAAGCCAGGGTAAACAGTCATAACAAGTACATGCGTAATTTGGTCCAGATAAGGCTCAACTGTAGAGGAGGGGGTATCTGGAGAAATAGCAAGGGCCACATCTCCTCCCATTCCCCTCACCTCCTTTATTGCCTTATTTATATCCGTCAAGGCTTCTACATGAAGCTCGTATATTGCTTTTTTGTGCCCGATCCTTTTGACATACTCCAAAGGAGAATTTACCATTAGATGGTATTCAACCTTCATCCCTTTTGGAAAGTTAGGAAAAAATTCAGGTTCCAAAGTCTTGTTTGGGACAAAAACACCATCCATTACATCCACTTGAACCATATCCACAAAGGACTGCACCCTCTTAAGCTTGTCTTGAAAGTCCTCCTTTGTCTTGGAAAGAATCGCTGGAACTATCTTTATTTGCCTCATGGCATCACGCAGGCTTGTTGGCACTGTATTTTTTTATATCTTCGTAGATTGGGCCTTCCGGTGTAAGTCTACTTCTTATCAAAAAGAATGCATCTACTGGAAAGGAAATGCAAAACGGTGGCTGGTTGAGGAAGTCATCTATATCCGCAGCACTTTTCGGGGCACGCGCAACAGTCAGATGCAGTCTGAATTCCTCTTGCGGAAGCTTCAGAAAGGACAAGACTGAGTCAATCTTTGATGCAAGTTGGCTTGCTTCCTGGCTGCTTCCACCTATCCATATTGCTCTTGGAAAATGTCTGTTTGGAAATGCCCCTGCTAAGAAAAGCTTAACTTCGAAAGGCTCAAACTCAATCCGGTTTAAAGCCTCAGCTATCTTTTCTGCCTGTTGGGTTTCTACTTCTCCTATGAACCGAAGAGTAATGTGCAGATTTTCAGGCTTTGTCATTTTTACTCCAAGTGCGCCTTCAAGCGGGGCAGATACTCTTTGGATTTGAGGCAATGCATCCTTTGGCACTCTAATTGCAACAAAAAGCCTCATGAAGCAGTTTGAGCAGATAAGAATATAAGGGATAAAAGCAAATTCTGATTATGACCGACTATTTAAGCGTTCTTGAGCTTTTGATACGCATTGCCAATCTTGCAGTGGCAGCCTATTTGATTTGGACAATTGTTCCTATGTATTGGAGGGATCGAAGCAGCTCCTTTTCAAAGACATTTCAGATAATGGTGGCAGCCTTGCTGCTCTTCTTCACTGCAGAGTTTGCTTCTACCTTCAGGTTGCTTGAGCAAGAAAGCCAGCGCCTGGTTGATTCTACATTTTTTTTCGTTTTCCTTCTGCTTTTGCTCCTGGCAATTCGAAAGATACGCCATGGAATGCTTGCGCATGATCATCTAGTGAAAAAGAGAATCAGGGCAAGGCTTTCTGATGTAGAGTAGTGATTGAATGGAAGGTTACACCTTTGCAGATGCGCACTGCCATGTAGAATCCTGCAGTGGTCCCATCCCTCCAGATATTTTGATTATTAGCTGTGGCACCTCTCATCAGACCAACTTAAGAAATGCCAAAATAGCTCAAGAGCATCCAAACGTGTATATCTGTGCTGGAATCTCGCCGCAGGAGGCAATCAGACACAAGCAGATAAAGGTTTCGCTTGTTGAGTGGGAGGAGGCAATAGAAAAGGAAATTGCCCCTGCCGGCAAGCTTGTAGGCATAGGTGAAATTGGACTGGATTACTATTGGGGCAAAACAGAAGAAGAAAAGTACTTACAGCACGAGTGCTTCATATCTCAGCTTCAGCTTGCAGAAAGGCTAGGGCTTCCTGTAGTGGTGCACAGCAGGCAGGCTGAAAAAGAGTGCGTGGAAATCTTAGAAAACTTCAACCTTCACTACCTTTTGCACTGCTTTTCAGGAGATGCCGCAACTGCAGCCCAAGCTACTTCTAAAAATGGCTGGATCTCTGTGCCTCCACTGAGAAGTGGTAGGAGAAAAGAACTGATTTCTCTAATTCCTCCAGAGCGCATATTGGCAGAATCTGATGCGCCTGCAATTGGCAAATCCCCATCTGACACATTTGAGTCAATAAAGCTAATTGCAGAGGCAAAGAATTGGTCGGTTGAAGAAGCAAAATACCGAACTTTATTCAATACAATTTCATTTTTCAATATAGGAAAAAGGTGATGGTATGGCAAGCATGCTGGACAAAATCAAATCCATGCTGCAAAAAAAGAAAAAAGACAAAAACATCGCCCTTTTTATTGATGGACCGAATGTGATTCGCAAGGATGTCCGATTGGATTTAGTGCAAGTAAAAAAGGCAGTCGAACAGTATGGACAAATAAAAGTGGCCAAGATTTTTCTTGACCAGTACGCCTCAGATAAACTGATTGAGGCAATGACCAATCAGGGCTATGAGCCAGTAGTAACTACTGGTGATGTCGATGTAACTATGGCAGTAGAAGCGATGGTTCAAGTTTATAATCCACACATCCAGGCAATTGCTCTGATGACACGCGATATAGATTTTAGGCCAGTGCTTGTAAAGGCAAAAGAGCTCGGAAAAGAGACAATTGTAATCGGAAGCGAGCCTGGCTTTTCGGTTGCTCTGCGAAATACTGCTGATATAGTAATAGTCGCACAGCAAAAATGACTCATTCTCTCAAAAATTTCAGTACCTCTTGATGGTGCTTTGCAGGATCCACCCCAAAGAATGCCTTCTTCAACCTCCCTTCCTTGTCTATTATAAAAGTGGAGCGAAGGATCGAGCCGTCATCCTTGAGCGCTCCAAAAAGCTTTGCAACCTCTTTTTTCTGGTCAGAAAGTAGTAGGAAAGGAAGGCCGTATTTGGACGCAAATGCAGAATGAGATTTCGGGCTGTCTGGAGAAACTCCAACCACTTCGGCCCCCAAACTCTTAAGCTCACTGTATATGTCCCTGAAATTACAAGCCTCAGTGGTGCAGCCAGGAGTGTCGTCCTTTGGATAAAAGTACAAAACAACCACTTTTCCTTTGAAATCAGAAAGCCGTATGTCTTTTCCTGTTGGGTCAGGTAAAGAGAATTCTGGGACCTTTTGATTTTCAGCAAGCATCCAAACCACCATCTCAAACTCCGAACTGGCTGTTTTTATCTTTATTACTCATATTTGAGTTATTTGTTTTTTGCAGAAGCTCAGCATGAGAATATGAAAACCAGATTGCTAGCTTCTTTCCTATCTAGCCTACAGTAGCCATATCTTTCAAACTGCACAACTGATCCTTCTGCAAGATTGATGCACGAAGGCTCGCAATAGCCTTCCTCCTGTAGCATGCTTTTTGGGTTGAACTGGCCATTTTCGTCTAAAAGCTTTCCAGGCTTGTAGACAGTGCAGCTGACTGCCCCCTCAGCAGGAACCCACTGGATTTTTTTCTCAACAGCGCCTTCCTGGCTGACGAAGGAGGCAAGCAGACCATCTTTTGTTTTTGATACAAGCTTTACGTTGTAAAGTTCTTTAAGGCGGAAAACCTCTCCTTCAGCAATTGATGATGCATCCTGTCCAGCAATGTAAAATTCTTTGCCTGCTATCATAGTGCGCTTGCCAAGATCAAGATTGGGGTGGTTCCTAAGTGAGACTCCTTGTGGGGTCGCACCCTCTACAACCAGCCGAACCGGTGCAGGCACGAAAAACCTTCTGATCGCCTTATTGTCCAGATATTTTCTGTTGTACCAAAGAAGCTTGTCATACCCTGGCTTGCTTTCCACTTTCGACAGTCCAAACTCAAGCACAAATTCCTTTATCGCCTCAGGCAAAATTCCTCGCCTTTTTAATCCTGCCAAGGTTGGCAGGCGCGGGTCAGAAAACCCATCCACTTTCCCTTCTTGGACCAGCGGCAGTATCAGCCTCTTTGAGACTGGAGCATTTTTTATCTCCAGCCTTGCAAATTCTATCATATGCGGCTTGCGAAGAGCAAGTGCTTCCAGGATTGCAAAATAAAGCGCATCTCTCAATTCGTATTCTTTGGTGCGCATTGCATGTGTTACTCCTTCTACTGAGTCAAGTATCGGCGCTGAAAAGTCATAAGAAGGCCAGCAGCAGTATTTTGTTTTTTGTCTGTAGTGCGATGTTTTTACTATTCTGAGTAGAGTCGGGTCCCTCATTACGGTATTTTCAGATTTCATGTCGCCCATGAAGCGGACGATTGCTGCTCCCTCCTCCAAATCGCCAATCTTCATCTGCTCAAATAACCTCAAATTCTCATTAGCAGTTCTGCCCCTACAGGCGCATTCTTGCCCTGCTTCTCTTCCTTTCTTTATCTCTTGTGGGCTACAGCTGCAAACATAGGCTTTCCTTGTTTCAAGAAGTTTTTCTGCATATCCGTAAAGCAGTTCCATATAGTCCGAGGTGTAAGTTTCCATGTGCCATCTTATTCCAAGCCATGAAAGTCCTTCCTTTATTGCATCTACAAATTCCTGCTTTTCCTTTTCTGGATTGGTATCATCAAACCTTAATATCATCTTTCCTTCGTATTTCATCGCGCATTCGAAATCCAGCCAAGCGGCTTTGGCATGTCCGATATGTGGGTATCCTGAAGGCTCTGGAGGGAATCGAGTCACTACCTGCCCTTGTTTTGCCTCAGGCAATGTAAGCTCTTTTTTTTGCTCAACCTTTTCTTCAAAGGAGAATTGAGCAAGCTCCTCTTCAATCTGCTCTTTTGAAAGAGCATTTACTCTTGCTGTTTCTTCTTCAATCATCTTCATCGTAGCTTTCAAGTCTTCTTTTGCTTGCGGCCACTCCCCAAGAACCTTCCCTATAACTTTTGATGGAATAGCCTGACCGTGGTCATACGCATTTTTCAGTGTGTGCTTTCTGATTATCTCTTTTAGAGGAGCCATGCTTATTTTTTGGAAATAAGTGTTAATATTCTAACGCAGAAGTTTAGTCCTGCACAATTAGTCTGCTTAAGGCTTAGCCTTTTCCCACATCAGCCAGAATTGATTGAGGTAGCTTTTTGCATTTTCCTTACTTTTTATCACAATCGCAAGCGGAGGCTTTGCAGTCCAGATAAGCAGTATTACAGTGTCATTGTAAATCATAGTGTCTGTCAAGCTTTCGTACTTTTCAGGATAAAATCTTGCTTTGCCAAAATATTCTTTGAAAAATTCCTTGTCCTTTCTCAGCTTCTCGTTGAAAATGACATATGATGTTATCTTCTTTTTGCGCTTGAGTTTTTGCCATAATGTAAAATATGAGCCCATCACCTTCCTAAAAAGGCCAGACACTCCAAAATCACAATAAAACCCGCCAGGCCCAATCTCTCTTATCATGGAATTCAACACAGACCTAATCCCTTCTTTCCCAACATATACGCTCACTTGCTGTTTTCCAAGTGAATGTGCTTTGTAAATCCTTTCAAGGTCAGGAAGGGCTTGCTCCAGAGAGGACTCTTTTTCGGCAAGCTTCTCCAGAAGGAGTCTTGGTTCAGCAGGGCGAAAAACTTTCCTTTTACCTTCAATTGTAAACGAGACAAGCCCCTTTTCTATCAGCGACTGAAGTGCCTGATAAACTGTAGCCTTATGCATTCCAGCAAGCCTAATTATAGAAGACGCAGGGGAAGGGCCAAGCTGGACTAGTGCAAGATAAGTACGGCTTTCCATCATGCTTAGTCCTGCATCGCAAATGCGTCTTTCAAGATTTTGGTAAGCCTTTTCCTCCATAGTAGTATTATACTAGACTACTACTTATTAAATTCTAACTATCAAACAACTTGTCACATGCAAAATGAGCTAAAAAGCAAATTATATTCTCATTTGAACAAGAAATGGAAAGAGACTTGCAAGGTGCTTCTTGGAGGAGAAGTAGGTGAACTTGAAGATTTTTCAGAATGGCTTTCATCCTTTAAGAGGCCTTCGCTGGAAAGGCAAGTAAATGGAAAGACTGCAGTATATGGCGCAATACCATACTTGGGCTCGAAGTGGATTGCATTTGAAGACATAAATTTTGATGCAAGAAGCCCATCCATTTCAATAAACAAGTGCAAAGATCTGGACTCACTTATTGAAGCAGTAAAAGAAAATATCGTATATGCTGGAAGTATTGTACTTGGCAATTGCAACCAAGTAGAATCATCAACTTATGTAGTAGATTCTCATTTTGTGTATCGTTCTGAGCAGATTTTCGAATCCAAATATGTCGCTTATTCGACACACTGCCTTTATTCAGAATGCCTTTTTGGCTGCCAATGTGCCTCCTCCTCTTTTGGAATACGCTCAAACAATTATCTTTGCCAGAGGACAATGGAAGTGCACAAGGTTGATTACTCATCCGACATTTACTTTTCTCACAGTCTTTCAGGATGCAGAGAATGTATTTTTTGCTTTGGGCTGAAAAACAAAAGCTACTGCATAGGAAATCTCCAGCTTACAAAAGATGAATATTACAAAATCAAAGCCAAGCTGCTCGAAGAAATGCGCGATTGGCTTTCTGAGACAAAAAGCCTTCCATCTTTGTTTGAGATCGCCTCTTTGCATGAACCAAACCGAGATGGTTTGGAAAAATTAATGGAAAAAAACCAAAAATTAGCTCCCGAAGCAAAAGATTTATCTTCTGTTAGTTCTGTTTTTGCTGAGGCATGCAAAATAGTGCTTGGCAAACCCAGAAGCCCAATGAGGCAATATGAAAGCTGGCTTTTGGAGCAAGGCGCGCTTTTCAAGGAAGAAAAATCCTGCATCAGCGGCAAAAGGATATTGGTGCCAGATTATGCATTGTTTTTCAAATTTCCAAATGAAAGGCTTCTGCTTGAGCATGAGGCAGAAATCGCTGCACAACTTTCGATATCCAAAGAAGAAGTAAACCGTATCTCCCTTTCAAATGCTGCATCTGCAATCAGCAAAATTGCTTTCTTTTGCCCAATCTGGACAGTAGGAAATAACAAAAATTGCATAGACTGTCCAACCTCAATAGACTCCTCCAACTGCTTCATGAATGTAATCAACATAAAGGCCAAATACTGCGCTTATAACTTTTGGCCAAGAAACTCAGAGGCTATTTTTGGCTCTTACGGATGTGGGCTTTCTTCGGCATTTTGCATAAAATGCTACTTTTCAAAGAATCTGTCTCGATGCTTTGAAGTAGATTCCGGAAGGAGCTGCTCGGATTGCTATTTTTGCCACAATATTGAAAACTGTCACAATTGCATACTCTGCTTCAATGTGAAAAATCTTTCCTATGCAGTAGGGAATTGCCCGCTTCCAAAAGACCAGTATCTGAAAGTAAAAGAGATGCTTCTTTCAGACTTAAACCAACAACTTGACAAAACATACAAAATAAAACAGCACGTTTATTCTCTAGGATAAAGTCAAGCACCAGCAAAATTGGTTTAAAGGTTTTGCGGTAGGAAAAAGCAAAGTGTGAAGCAATGCAACAGCATAATCTAAAGCAACACAAGCAGCTTAAACCTTCTGCAATAGTTTTTGATTTAGATGGAGTAGTTTATATAGGTTCGAAGCCAATTGCCGGAGTTCCGCAGGAAATAAGCTACTTGCAAAAACAGTTGCCCATCCTTTTCCTCACAAACAACAGCACAAAAAGTAGAGCATCCTTGGTCTCCCATCTTGCATCATTCGGTATAACTACGCAAAAAACCAATGTAATGACTTCTTCTTTTGGCTGTGCTTATTTTGTGCTTGAAAAATTCGGCAAAGGGGCGAAGGCATTTGTGATTGGAGAAAGCGGCCTGAAGGAGGAACTTTCCTCGTTTGCTTGCGCAAAACTTACGGAAAGCATCGATGCCGAAGTAGTAGTTTCAGGGCTTGACAGGCATCTTACTTATGAAAAGCTGAAAAAAGCCGCACTTTGCCTGAATGCTGGAGCATTTTTTCTGCTTGCAAACAACGATCCATCCTGGCCTACTGAAGAAGGGCCTGCACCAGGAAGTGGCGCAATTGCAGCTTCTCTTATTTTTGCTACTGGAAGAAAGCCAGATTTTGTAGTCGGGAAGCCATCGCCCTATCTTCTTCATCTTCTGCTTTCTTCACACAAGCTCGACCCAAAAAAGACAGTTTTTGTGGGGGATAGATTGGATATTGACATACGGATGGCAAACAAGCTAGGAATGAAATCTGTTCTCGTGCTTTCTGGAATTGCAAAAAAAGAAGATGTGCTTCGTGCCCCTTCATCTGACAAACCAAACTTTGTAATTGAAAGCGCAGCAGAGCTGTCCACCCTTTTTGGCTTTTAATGTTATAAAAAATGAATTTTCGTGAAATATTTTTAAATGTTTCTCGTCTAAAATTTAGATAAAGGTGAATTTATGTCCATATTCAGAAAGAAATATAATTCCTCTAGCCACCCTGAAACAAATGAAAGGCAGTCTCGCAAACGATTCTGGGAGTTCTTTAATCATTTTAGTAAGAAGAAAGAACCGGAAAATCAATTTCGTAGCGACAATGAAGAAATTTTTTGTAAGACTACAAATCAGCAAGCCAGCGATGAAAACACTCTCCAATATAACAAAGCTGAAGAAGAATCAAAATTCCCAGCCAAAATGAACAATGGACAATCTGATTCTCTATTTGATTCTCTCAAAGAATCTATTCGCTGTGTGACTTCGGTAATAGTCAATCGAACTACCGTTAAAAACATTGCAGAAACTGCAATCAGAACTACGGTTATAGTAGGTGCTGTAGATATTCTTGTCAATCAGTCACTGTCAAATGTTGCAAAATTCGGTCAGGATATAGCTAAATTAATCTGGAACAATCCTATCTCTTCCTTTATAGCGCTTGCGGCAGTCCTATTTACAGAAAACATCGTTTCATTTATCAGAAAAAGCAAGGAATTTCAGGTCCCCACTTCAGAATCTAATTTTCTACTCCTTTCGCTTTTTGATGGTATAAAAAAGGGCATAAAAGAAGCAGTATATGGAGTATACAAGAAATTGTTTGTAATCGGCGGAGTATTTTTTGCGGCAGGTGCTATTTATTCTTCAATCGGCAGCAATATAATAGTAGGCTTTTCAAAGGCTATAACAGACGTATTCTCAGTTTTGGTTGTAGTCGGGAAAGCACTAACCAGCAAACCAGGTGTGGCTATTTTGTCAAATCTAATATTCCTAAATCTTTCATTCAAGAAGTTCAGCACTAAATTGTCAGCTGCAGCAGCACGCGAGCTAGATACCCTCCTCAACCCACTTCTTATTAAGAAGTATGATTCCACCCAAAATTATAGTATACCTTCAATTTCAGATCAGCTTTTCAATCTGGCCAATAAATTAAAAATGGAAGGAACCATTAATCCCCCAAACGCCCTTCAAAATGCAAGAAAGCAGCTTCTGGAAAAGATTTATTCTGATTTTGACAAGATCCAAAATATTATAAATGATAGGCAAACTGCTAAAATGTCATTCCACAACGATCTTTTTGAAATCTATAGCAATGCACTCAATTTGGTAAATGAGGCTGGAGAGATGTCTCAGCGCATCAGCAGCCGACCAAAAAATTCAGAACGGCATCTTGGCACAATTGCCTTTGAGATGGATAATCTGGTCAGACAAGCAAACAAATATAAAATAAAGGCTACCTGAACAAATCCCTTACAGCCTGTTCAATATTTTCACTTACTTCTTTACTTTCTTCTTTCAAGCCCAATGGAGGCTGATTTTGCTGGGGCTGAACTAATAATGAAGAAAATGCTATGTGTATGTTCGAAGAGCATCTTTGGCATTTACCTGAAACTGAAATTTCATCCACAGGCATGTCTGAGCTGAACTCAAATGATGCAGTTGCGCCGCACTTGCATGTGAAATTTCTCCTAATAGTTACCACTAAACCACCAACTAAAAAATCAGAAGATGCACTTAAAATTGTTGCCTTTTCGGAGTCACACTTTGTTTATCTTTCTTGCATGCTCCAGCAGTTTTTTGAGCCTCTCAACGCTTTCAGCAAGTGCTGCTTTTTGAAACTCCTCTGCTTTTTGTTTTAAAGTTTCTTCAAATGCTTCTTTTTTCTCTTTTATAACCATTCCCAACCTTTTCGTTAGGCTTTCCAAAAGATAGATATCGTAAGACATTCCTTCATCCTTGGCAGAGGAGTTAACCTTATGCATGTTTTCAATTCTTTTTTCTATGCTGGTTTTCTTTTCCATCAAAGAGTGTATCTCCTTTTCATGCTCCTTCTTCATCTCTTCAATCTTTTTTTCTGCTTCCTGCCTTTTTTCTTCGTATGCAAATGTGGCAAAGTAAAGAGCATACAGGCTGTTTGAATCCAGGCCTTTTCTTTCATAAAATTCCGCAGCACTGTGCGGGTTAGACTTGAATCTCCTAATTATCAAAGCCTTGAAAACAGGCAGCTTGACACGTACGCCTCTTACAATCTCCTTTTTCACATAATGTGCAAATGGCTGTCTTTCTATTTCGTACTTTTGCGTTTTATTTTTGAACATAAGCTCACCCACATGTTTTTATCTTTAATAACAATTTAAAAACCTTTATTCTACAGTGACGGACTTTGCAAGATTTCTTGGCTTGTCTGGGTCTTTCCCATGTTTTACTGCCACAAAATAAGCCAAAAGCTGCAAAGGAACAACATAAATTATTGGGATTTCGAACGGCTGGCAAGGAGGCATATTAAATCCAATTTCTCCTTCGGCAAGAGCTTCTTTGCTATCGGAAAATACAATTACCTTTGCTCCTCGAGCTTTGCATTCTTGAATGTTTGAAAGCATTTTCGGCAGGCTTTGATTTGCTGGAGCAAGTGCCACCACAACTACATTTTCATCAAGAAGTGAAAGAGGGCCGTGCTTAAGTTCTCCTGCTGCATAAGCCTCTGCATGAAGATAGGTTATTTCTTTTAGCTTTAGCGCTCCTTCAAGTGCGGTCGGAAAGGCAAGATCTCTCCCTATGAAAAAGAAATCTCTTTTTTCAGAAATTAAATCCGCAATTTCCTTTATTTTTTCTATCTGCCTTATTATCTCATCTATCTTCCCGGCAAGAAGATGAAGTTTAGCAATCTGATGTTTCTTTGAGGAAAGCCACATTGCAATCTTAATAAGCACTGCAAGCTGGCAAGTAAAAGACTTGGTTGCTACCACTGCTATTTCCGGCCCTGCCCCAATTAGGACATTTACATCAGCTTCTCGGTAAAGCGAACTCCCAGCGACATTGGTAATTGCAATTATTTTTGCCCCATGGCTTTTTGCAATCCTTACTGCAGAAAGAGTATCCGCGGTTTCACCTGACTGGCTAATCGCAATTACTACTTTCTCTTTTCTTGACCAAAGATAAGCAAATTCCGAGCCCAAAATTACATCAACAACTACCCCATTTTGCTGAAGAAGTCCTTTCAAAGCCAGCCCTGCATAATAAGAGCTTCCGCATGCAACCACACATATACTTTTTTGACCTTTGAGAAGCTGAATTGCTTCTGCAACATCTGCTGCCAAGGCCTCACTTACCTTCTCCTTCTGCTCGTATATTTCCTTAAGCATAAAATGTGAGTATCCTCCCTTTTGCGCCATTGAGAGGGTCCATTCAACTTCGTGTATTTTTCGGCGTACGATATTCCCGTCTTTGCCATATATTCGGTAGCTGCTTGGAGTAATTACAGCTCTGTCACCATTTTCAAGGTATATTACTTTGTTGGTATAAGGCAAAAGGGCAGGCACATCGCTTGCACAAAACATTTCACCATTTCCAATCCCAATTATTAGTGGAGAGCCATTTCGTGCCAAATATATTGCATTTTCCCCTCTCTTTATTGCTGCAACAGCCCAGCTGCCAGAAAGAAGCGAGATTGCCCTAAAAAAGGCTTTTTTGGTGCTTTTTTTCTTAAGTTCCTGCTCAAAAAGATGCGCAATAACCTCAGTATCTGTTTCGGATGAAAATACATGCCCCAGCGAAATCAGTTTCATCTTAAGCTCGTCAAAATTTTCAATCACTCCATTGTGCACCAGGGCAATTTCGCCTTCGCAGTCTTGGTGAGGATGAGCATTTTTTTGGCTTACCCCACCGTGTGTAGCCCATCTAGTATGTCCGATCCCTGTTTTGCCTTCAACAAGCTCAAAGCGATGCCGTGCATTCACCTGCTCAATTCTTCCAGCATCCTTTACAACTTTCAACTCATTTTGATTCAAAATCGCAATTCCTGCGGAGTCATATCCTCTATATTCAAGCGCAAGCAAGCCTTGATGAATTATAGGCGATGCTTTTCTAAAGCCAACATAGCCAATTATCCCGCACACATGCAGGCTTTTGCCAAATTTATTTTTAAATATTTCCTATGGCATTTGCGAAAATTTAATAAATACTTATACTATTTCAGCTACTGCAAACGTTCTCTTTACTGTTTTGATTCTTATTTTTACCTTCTTTCCCACTTCTGCGCCTGGAACAAACACCACAAAGCCTTCGATATGCGTAATTCCGTCGCCTCTTGCCCCTTTTGCCTCAATGTTTACTTCGTACTCTTCTCCTTCTGCCACAGGTCTTCCTATCCAATCCATAATTGCGTTTTTGACTTAGAGCAATATAAGGCTTAGCGAAAAGGACGCATGTTCCTTCTAAGCTTCCACAGTTCGGGAATTCCTTTAAGCTTGGAAAACAAAAGCCCATAGGTTCGCTCGACCTCTTCATAAGAAAGTGCAGCCCTCAAGTCAGCTTCAATCAATATTGCAGGATAGGCATAAGCTTTATGCAGGCAAGATAAAGTATGCACAAATGAGGCTATTTCAGAAAATGAGCGAGAATTTGAAAGAAATTCTACACGTAGTGGCCGATCGTTTTCAACGGGCTTAATATAAAACGAGATAATTTTGTCTGCCCACTCCCCAAGATCCTTCAATACATGATGCTTGCAGGATGAGTATTCAAATGCGCATGTCCTCTCACCTTGCTGAAGCAGGAAAAAAAGAAAATTGCTGTCAGCGGTGTTTTTCAGCTTTTCTCCAATTTGCGGGTGCTTGCTAACTATCTCTACAAATCTTTTGCTTCTGCTATCTTTGATTATCCCACATAAAGTGCAGCTTGATTTTAAGCACGACTCATATAAGTGTTTGTAAAGCTCTATCACCTCCTTATAAAGTGGCAGCATCTGCGATTCTTCGGAAGGCTTGTCTGATATAAGTGGGGCTATCGAACCGTCCAAAAAAAGGTATTCTGGTTTATGCTTTGAAATTAGTTCAGCAGCACACAAAATCTCATTTTTGAGCCTAAATAAGCTTTTATGCCAAGCAAGCTCATAATTTTCAAGCCCTCCCCTTATATCGTATTTCAAGGTAGGAGAAGCAGATGGAAAATACCAATGCTTCTTCGGCTTGTTTTCTTGATACTCAAAAACTACACCAACAGTTCTAGAGACAAGAAAATCAAAGCCATGAAATTCTTGCCCAACAATTCCACAATCCACTGCAGCAACTTTTCCTTCGGCTTTGGCGGGTTCTACTCTATAATAAAGCTGTTTCTCTAGCATCTGTTCAAAGCAGCAATTTTCGCCTCTAAGAAGTTTTGCAAACTGCTGCCTCTCCAAAGAAATGCTTTGGATTTGCCTTGCAATTGCCTCAATCTCTTCCTCCATAATGGTTTAATAATAAGTTATGGTTTTTATTTGCGCTGTGATGAGATGGGGCTAAAGCAGGCTATCGTGGTGCGATCTGACTTGAAGATGGGAAAAGGCAAGCTAGCTGCACAAGTTTCACATGCATCATTGCTGGCATTTCAAGCCTGCCAGCAGAAAGACAAAAAGTCTGCGGATGAATGGGTAAATGAAGGGCAAAAAAAGATAGTACTTAAAGTTGCAAGCTTAAAAGAACTGTTGGAACTTTATGAAAGCGTGCGCACCCAATTTCCTTGCGCACTTGTAAAGGATGCAGGATACACGCAAGTTGAACCCGGCACCATTACCTGCTTTGCAGTAGGTCCGGCGCAAGAGGAGAAACTGGACAAATATCTGGGTCATCTGAAGTTGCTGTAATTGTAGTTCGGGATTGCTATCCTGGGATTTTGAGAAATTGCTTTCTTTACTTTTGTATATATCCTTAATATCTCAGCTACGCTCCATGCTTGGCTTGCAGCACCTGCCGGCTTTCCTGAGGCAGGCTCATACATTTCAGGAAGGCTGCCTATGCACCCTTCTTTCAGCTTTTCGGCAAGGGGCCTTAGGGCTGAAAGAACTTGTGCATAGCTTTCAGGATATACTTTCAGCTGAGCATCATAAAATGGACCAAGCAGCCAAGGCCAAATCATTCCCTGATGATAAGCCCTGTCTCTGCTTTCTTGATTTCCACGATAATGCTCACAATATCTTTTGTCATCAGGTGAAAGAGTTCTCAGCCCCAAAGGGGTATAAAGCTTGGATCTGACTGTATTGAATACATATTTTTGCTGGAGTGAATTGAGCGGACTTTTGTAAAGTGCAACTGAGAATATCTGATTTGGCCGAAAAGAGGCATCATTAGGCTCTATTACATCAAAAAGCCAGCCTTCGGTCGAGACAAATTTCTGGAAATTCAATTCCACTTCATCTATTATATTTTTGACAAGGTCATACGTTTTTCTATCCTCAAATCTTTCTGCCAGCTCAAAAGCAAGCGACAAGCCAGAGTACCACAGCGCATTTATTTCAACAGGCTTTCCTTTTCTTGGTGTGACTGCAACTCCATTCACCTTGGCATCCATCCACGTGGATGCGGGCTCAAATACGTAAATTAGGAAATCGCTGTCCATTCTGGCTAGTCTATTGCCTTCAACATAGGAATTGATAACCTCTCTTATGTATTTCCATAAATGTTCCTTAACGAAGTTCTCATCCTCGGTCGCATCAAGATAATGCCCGACCGCATTCAAAAACCACAGAGAAGCATCAGAGGAGGTGTAGTGTGCAAAATTGTTTTCATCTATGTAATTTGGAATAAGACCATCCTGCATCATCCGCGCCCAAAATGAGAGCACTTCTCTTGCCAGTGCATGCCTGCCGGTGCATAAAAGCAGGCCAGGCAAAGCTATCATGCTGTCTCTGCCCCATTCATGGAACCAGTGGTAGCCTGCAAGAATGCCTTTGTGGCTTTCAGTGCCAATCACAAAAGTATCTGCTGCAAAATTTAGGGTCTCTGCAAAATCAGTCAAATCAACGCCAGAAGTTCTAGAATATCCTTCCAAAAGATGCGCTTGTCTAATTTGCTGCCTGTCTAAAATTTCGAGAGCCTCAGAAGGCAAAATCCCTTCAACCGAAGCAACCACATGAAGTTCCTCTTTCGGTCCAAGCTCAGCAATGAATTTTCCAGGACAGAACAAATTTTCAGTATAATAATATCCTCTTTCCTTTTCAATCTCATATGTCATATTGTAATACTGCTGGGGGCTTGCCTCAAAGTTGCCATGGCTTGCGCAAAGCCTGAATGAAATTGGACGCACTATACGAACCCCTCCCCTTTCTTTCTGAAACTCGACATTAGTATTTGCAAAATCGGCATGTATTTGCCTAGGTGCAAGAAGAGGACTTATGGATAGCTTTACACTCTCTTTGCCTTGGGCAATTCTATAGGAAATTACTGCAGTGCTTTTGCCGTAAAGCATTCTTACAGACTTTTCAAGCTTAACAGAATCCAATGCATACACAAAAGTTGGATGGGCACGAAAGAAAAATCCAACCTGGAATTTGTACCCAGTTGGATAGATTACTCCGGGATAAGAGTTTGTTGAGATTGGAAATGTCTTCTCCCCTATTGTCACTTCTTCTTCCAGCTTTGAAAGGATTATGTGTCTGTTGTAATGGCCTTCAAGCGGAGCAATAAGCAAACCATGATATTTGCGGCTGTTCATCCCGATTACAGTTGAAGACGAATATGCCCCATTTCCACTTGCAATCAGCCATTCAAGATATTTTGCCGAAGAAGGCACTAGGTCAAAAGCCGAAAGAGCAAGCGTCATGCTAACAATTTTTTATCTTCAAATAAAAACTTTACTGCAAAGACTCAGCTTTGCATGTAGGCTGCTTTAAAAATCTTGTTATGAAAATCTGCACACGGAGGTGCAAAATGGCAGATGAAGAATATATCATAGGGATTGCTATACTTTTGGCAGCTATTTTGGTTTCGGCATCCATCTATTTTTCTTCAGGTGGAATAGAAAAATCCATTTCAGGAATTCGGCTTCCTCAGGCTGCGCCTGTGCAAAATGTTTCATCTTCTGCGCCTTCCAAGGTTAACCTTTACATTATTAGCGATAAGCGCTGTGATGAATGCCCGCAGGCGGTATCGCAGATTCTCCCACAATTGAATTCTCTCGTACCAAACCTTAATGTAGAGCAATATGATTATTCTGACTCCAAAGGCAAAGCACTCTACGAAAGTGCAGGTGGCAGAGAACTTTTGCCACTCTTTCTTTTTGACGATTCGGTGCGCTCTTCCTCAGCCTATCCCCAACTAGCACAGTATCTAAGCAAAGCTGGAAATTACTATTCTCTGCCTTTAGGTTTTTTTGACCCGAAAGCAGAGATCTGCGGGAATGGTTTGGATGATGATGGAAATGGAGCAGCAGATTGCCAGGACGCAGCATGCAAGTCCCACTTTTCATGCATGCAGAAAACAGAAAAGCCAACAGTTGAGCTTTTTGTAATGTCCTACTGCCCATTTGGGACACAAATGCAAAAAGGAATGCTCCCAGTTGTTGATTTGCTAGGGGACAAAGTCAACTGGAACATCCGATTTGTAAACTATATAATGCATGAGGATATTGAAGCATACGAAAACCAGCTTCAATACTGTCTCCAAATTCAAAACAAAAGCCTCTATTTCAAGTATCTTTCTTGCTTCCTTAACAATTCAAAATCAGAAGAATGCCTTAATGCAATTGGAGTTGATAGGACGCAACTTCAGGAATGTACAAACAAGACAGATGCAGAATTCAACATTACAGCAAATCTTAAGGATCCATCAAAATACCTCAGCGGAAGATACCCACTATTTCTTATTCATGATGAGCTAAATAAGAAATACAACGTGAGGGGATCGCCCACTTTTGTGGTCAATGGGGTTGTTGTGGAAAACCAAGCTCGAGACCCGCAGAGCATACTAAAGACAGTCTGCGCTGCATTCACGACTCCCCCATCTGAGTGTTCCAAGACCCTCTCCAACCAAGCATATGCGCCAGGATTCGGTTTTACTTATCAGGCAAGTGGCGCAGTAGCAGGTGGTGCATGTGGCTAAGGAAGAAAATCCCATTCCTTTTCATGAGAGGCAAAAAGGATTAGTGACTGCAATTGCAATAATTTTGGCAGCTCTTCTAATAAGTGCATCCATTTACATTAGCTTTTCAAACATACAAAAATCCATAAGATCAATTTCATTTACATCTTCCTCTCCTTCCCTTTCTTATCAAGCCCAGGAAACTCAACTCTCACCCAACCTTGAGCCAATAGCAGAAGTCACCTTGGATTTCCTTTATGCTGACTGGTGCGGGCACTGCCAGAAAATGAAACCAGTGCTTGCAGAGCTTGAAAAAGAATTGCAGTCCCCTCGCTTTGTTGTAAGAAGATGGAGAGACGAAGACAAAGGTACTAACAAAGATGTTGCTCAAGTGTATTCATTTTATACTGAAAAAGGTATGTTTAGGGGCTTTCCAACCTTCATAATCAATGGACAATACAAAACAGAAGGTGAGATGCCAAAAGAGCAGCTCAAATCCTGGATATGCGATAAGTTTTCCTCTCCAAAGCCTTCTGCATGCACATGAACCAATCTTACAAACTCCAACAGCTTGCATCCACTTTTCATCAGCTTAAAACCCAACACCAAAGGAAAATTTTTCACCCGCTTTATTTTTTGAAGGCCAAAATTAAAGAGTGCAAAGCATCCTTGGGGCACAGCAGTCCTTATCTTCATCTTGAATCAGCTTTGCTTTATCTTCAAGCAGGAATGCCAAAAAAAGCAGCAGACATGCTAGTATCTTTTTCAGCTCTAAATCCTCCCTACAAAGTAAGAATACTTAAGCTTGCTGCAGACCTTTATTTGGTCTCAAGCTTGAAAAAATGGGCAAGCACATATATCCTTTATCTTGAGTCGTTAGATGAAGACAAGCTCGATTCTTTTGAAAAATTGCAAATCCATGCTGCCGCTTCATTTATGAAGAAGCTTGATTTTATTTCAGCGGCAGCTTCATTTGAAGATGCTGCTAATTTCACTTGCAGCAAGCAAAGAAAAATGATTTATTTTATAGAAGCAGAACGGCTTTATGAAAAGGCAGGTCTTCGCAATCATGCTCAGAGAATTTACAATCAGACCCTCTTTATGCTTTACAGCAAATAATGCCTTTTTATTTTTTGCATGCAAGTTGAGGTCATGAGCCTAAAAGCATTCATCACTTCTTGTCTTATCGGTGCTGCAGAAACAATAGAAAAGTCAAAAAAGAAGCTTTCAATCAAGCTCAAAGGCAGGCGCGACATGGCAACCTCAGCAGATTTGGCAGCAGAAAAATTCATTGTAGACAGAATAGCAAAGGAGTTTCCAGATGCAAAAATCCTCTCCGAAGAAAGCTTTTCATCGCAAGATTTGGAAGCTGACTCTCTTTTTGTGATAGACCCAATAGACGGAACTCACAATTTCATCTGGGGAATTCCCATCTACGGTGTTTCAGTTGCATACTTTTCCTCAGGAAAACCAGTGGCAGGTGGCATATACTTCATTCCGCAAAAAAAGTTGCTTTTTGCTGAAAAAGGTAATCGCTCAATTATGGATGGAAAGCCGATTTCTGTCTCAAAAACTGCTCTTTTGGAAAATTTTTTCCTGCTTTGCGACAGCAGGCTTCATGTCATAAAGCAACAGGGTCTTTTGGAAAAGGTAGTTCAGCTTGAGCAGATGAGCCAGCATACCAGATTCCTTGGCTCTACAATATATGAAATAGGCTATGTAGCATGCGGGATTGCGGATGCACAGCTTTCTTTCAAGCTCAAGCCATATGATTTTGCAGCTGCAGCTTTTATAGCTCAGCAGGCAGGGGCAAAAGTGACAGATTTCGAGGGGAAGACCTGGTCGCTTTATACTTCCAGAATGCTTTGTTCAAATGGAAGGCAGCACAGCAGGATACTTCAAATGCTTGCAGATGATTAGTTTTTTTTCCTTACATACTGCTTTGCAATTTTCAAGGCAGAAAGCAAAATTACAGAAAAGAAAACCAAGGCAAGAGCAAAAAATGCCGCTAAAGCCGCCAAATTAAGCATGCCAAATGCTTCTTTCAGCTGTTTTTTTGCCTCCATAAGCGAATTTTTAGCATTTCCTAAGTCGCTTGCAGTTTTATTCAAAGTTGCAGCAGTGTTGATGATTGAAGCACTGCTTTCGTTTGCTGCTACAGCAGCTTTTGAAAGCGCAAGCGAAGCTGACTTCAGATTTGAGACAGCTGAACCAAACCTCGCATCAAGTGAAAAAGGAGGAACTTTGGCAATATCAGACATAGAATCAGAGAGATTTTTAGTTGCAGTAGAGTAGTGCGAAACCCCTTCTCCAAGACCAATTACAATCATAGAAACTCTTTCTGTGGATGCCGCAGCTTGATTTGCCAGTTGACGTGCGTCCTCAAGCTGCACTGCAAGAGAGTCAATCTGCGACTTTGCCGCATTTTCAATTTGCTGCACAAAAAGAAAAAACAAAAGATAGCCCACGGCAGACAAGATTAGTCCTAAAATCCCTACGGCTGCCGCAATTGTAGCAATTGCAAGTTCTGCCTTTGAAAAAAGCTCATCAGAAATCATCTATTCTCCTTTTTCTTTTGGCGTACGTAAATATATACTGCAGCAGAGATTGCAGCAACCAGCCCAACCATCATAATAATAGCAACTGCAGCTATGGAAAGGGTTTGGGCTTCCTTGATTTTGTTTTGCGCATCCACCTCTATTTTTGCTGCAGTTGCTGCTGCAACTGCTGGATTGGAATAAGCCAGCTCCTTTGCCTGCTTAAGCATTTCAAACTCTTCTGCCAGGTTTGGCGAAATTAGCATCGATTTTGAGGAACTGCTATTTATATTGAACTCGACCAAGCTTATGTTCTGAAGCACAGCATCTATCTCCTTCGAAGTAGTGCGAAGCATATTTTCAAACACTTTTGTTTCAGTTTCAGCCAGCTCAAGCGTCTGCATCGCAGCCTCAAAAAGACCAGATGAAATCTCGTGTGAAGCCTGCGCAAGCAGCCTTTCAAGGTTGGTGACATTTATGTTTTGCCTGTATTTTTGAGCCATATCCTTCACATTGCCTAGGCGGTATTCAATGTTTGCCTTTCTGGAATTCAAAGTTTGCACCATCTTTTCAAACTCAGAATTAGCCTGGTTTGCCACCTGTGTTTCGATTTCCTTTGCAAGCAATGCGACCGTTTGGTTGAAATCCAAAGCAGAAGCCGAAGCAGCGGCATAGTCTTTTGCATTAAGCAACTGCAGAATTTTTGAAGCCTGCGAATCCACTTGCTGTTGCACCGTTTCATTTGCTTTCTGGCGCACTGCTGCAAACTTATCGGTTGCTCCTTTTACTACCTGCCTTATTTTTACGTCAATTTTAAGTGCAAGGATTGCACTTGCCTGTTTTGCCTGTGCGTAAACTCTGGATGCTATGTTTTCTGCTGATGAATAAAGCATCCTTTTGTAATATCCCTCTCCTTCTGCCAATTCTGCGTCAAAAGATAAGGATTCATATTCTGCACCAATTTTCTTTGCCACATCATAAAGGGCATAAAGCTTTTCTGCTTCCTGCTTTGCCATCGCAAGGCTTTGCGCAACTGTGTCGTTTTCTGTTGTGAAGTTTATGGCAAACACATGCACAAGGCGGTTGCCGGTGTCCGCAACATACAGTTTGCCATCTGAAACTGCAATGTCTTCAGGATATGAAAAGTTTATTGACGAAGTTGCATTCAAAATTGCAACTGGATAGCCATCCAAAGTGAATACCACTATTCTATTGCCGTTCCTGTCTGCTACATAAAGCTTGTCCTCATAAAGCCGAATTCCTCTGGGCAAGTAAAGGCCAACGCCCCCTCTTCCTCTTCCAATTGCTTGCTCAAATTCCCAATCCTTGCTGTAAACGTATATCGCTTTTTTTGCACTGTCTGAAACATAAAACCTATCCTTGTAAAGGCGCACGTCAGAAGGCGAAGAAAGCAAACCATCGGACTCTCCCTTTTCAACCACTATATTAGAATAGGATTTTGTCTGGCGAGAATATGCAACTATCCTCCCTTCCTCCTGGTCTGCAATATACGCAAAATCTTTAGCAAATACTACCCCACTTGCCTTCTTGATGGTTGTTGCAGTATTCCAAACATACACAGTAGAGCCCTCTTGCGTATAGTATTTTATCCTGCCACTGTTACCATCTGCAACGTAAAGGAAGCCGCCTTCCATTTGTAGCCTAATTGGATTGGCAAAAGCTTCTTCCCCTTGCGGGTCGACAATTCTTATCCGCTGAGTTGTGTTCTCTGGAGCAGTTGCATTCATTACATAAATGCGCCGTCTTCCATCATCTGCAACAAAAAGTTTTCCCTGATGCACCTCCACTGCCGAAGGCTGAGAGAAAAGAAGATTCTCATTACTTTCATCCGGATTCGTCCCATTATATGTCCAAAGATATACAAAATTGGCACTTGCAAGAGATGCAAGCAAAAGCAGCATCAACCATCGCATTACTACCACCGCTACTATATCAATCCCAGATTTATTAAATCATTTCTTATCTCACTTCTGCTTTTATTGAGGCGAGCTACTCCACAGCTTATTGCAGCAAGAGCAACCTGTTTTGCAACCGCAGGAACCACCCTTCTGTCAAATGCTGCAGGCACTACCTTGCTTTTGCTGATTTCTTCTCCTACTACATTCGCAATTGCCTCAGAAGCAGCAAGCTTCATTTCATCTGTTATTTTTCTTGCCCTCACCATCAGTGAGCCTCTGAAAATACCTGGGAATCCAAGCACATTGTTAATTTGGTTTGGAAGGTCTGCGCGCGCAGTGCCAAAGACAGCACAACCTCCTTTTTTTGCATCATTAGAAGAAATTTCGGGGATAGGATTTGAGAGCGCAAAAACTATTGGCGAGTCTGCCATTTTTTTGATGTGTTTTGCCTTCAAAATATTTGGGGCAGAAACTCCAACAAAGACATCCGCTCCATCAAGTGCATCAAAAAGAGAACCCTGTACCCCTTCCTTATTGAGCAAAGCAAGTTCCTGCTTATGTGCAGGCAAGCCTTCCTTCGGGTACAAAATCCCGCTGCGGTCGCAGACAATTATATTTCCAAAGCCATCCTTTTGCAGCAGTTTTGCAATTGCATATCCTGCCGCGCCTGCTCCAGCCACTACCACCTTTGCCCTTTTTTTGTCCTTGCCCACAAGCTTAAGCGAGTTTTTCAGCCCAGCAAGCACCACTACGGCAGTGCCGTGCTGGTCATCATGAAAGACTGGTATGTCCAATTCTTGCTGAAGCCTCCTTTCCACTTCAAAGCACTTAGGGGATTCGATATCCTCGAGATTTATTCCTCCAAATGAAGGAGCAATGCTTTTTGTTGCAGCAATTATTTCTTGACTGCTGCTGCATGCAAGGCAAATCGGGAACGCATCTATATTTGCATATGCTTTGAAAAGCAGCGCTTTACCTTCCATTACAGGCAAAGCCGCATAAGGCCCTATATTTCCGAGTCCAAGAACACGAGTACCATCTGATACTACAGCCACGCTGTTCCACTTTATTGTCATCTCATAAACTTTGTTAAAGTCCTTTGCAATCTCTGCTGCAACATATGCTACTCCGGGAGTATAAGCAAGCGAAAGCCCGGATTTGTTGCAAGCATCAAGCTTGGAATGGATTTCAAGCTTCCCTCGCAATCTCTTGTGAAGTGCTACTGCCTTTTTACCTATTTTTGGGACCACCATCCTTTCACTCCAGAAACCCTGGCTGTGCTTTGGCAACTGTGCTGGCACCTAACATATATATTTCATGTAGGTTAATTACAACAAAAGACGAGCGTCTGTTCTTTTCGAGGTATCTTTCCAACTTTTCCTTTACCACTTTATCTTTGGAGCTTGAAGCATGAATTACTGCATCTCCAGTTGAAATAAGATAGTGCTTTACAAGATAAACTTTCTCACCTCTCAGAAACATATTTTTAGCTTCCTCTTGCGTAATTGCATGTACCTTTCCATCTATAATTCTTAGAGCCATATCCCCGGCTTTATAATGCTGCATTATTTCTCGAAAGCTTTTTGCCTCAGTCACTCTCATTAGCATATCTCCTTTCTGTGTTTTCAGCTGAGATGGCAAATAAATCGGCGTAGGTTCTGTTAAGGTTTTCACCAAAGTTCCTCCATTAACAAACCAAGGCGCACGGAACTCTTTTCCTTCATTTTTTGCAACCTCTCTTAAAACACTGAAAACTAATGTAACGCAATTATACCCGTCTTTCCCATAAGGCAAGCCAAGCTTTTGGTTAGCAAGATTTATGATAGCATTTGCAAATGCATCTTCCTTTTTTAATTCGGCAAACAAAAAATCCCCGCATATATTTTTGAGCCAAAAATTTTAATCCTCTCAAAACTGCACGTTTTTAAATTTTACTTTCGAATTTCTTCGTGGAGGCGATCGTATGCGATTATTCTTTGTGCTGTTGTTTGCTTCCTTGCTTTTTGCAGGAGCAGCAAATGCAATTATCAATGCTACTCTTGGAAGTGAGATTAAAAGCAGATGGACCGGCACTTCCGGAGCGGCATCTTCCGTAACCGAAGGGGGAAACATTACCTATGTAAATATCAGTGGTGCAACTCAGCTTACTTCTAAATGGGCAAGCTTTTATGGTCTTATCCAATCTGCAACTATAGCACTCCGCAGCAGCACCGCAACTGTCTATAGCTGGTCTTACAGTCCAGCCAATGGTTCAGGTGAAGTCTGCCTTTCATCATCTAATTCTTTCCCAGGTCCTATAACCAGCCTCACAGGCGCCAACCTTTCTGCAATGAATTCTTTGTGGAATCTTGGAACTATAGATAATGCAACAAACACTTTCAACACAACCAGCTCTATCAACATTTCAGGTCAAGTGGTTTCTGGTGCTCCTGCCGCAAAGCTTCAAGGAAGCAGCACTTTCACAGTAGTTGCACTTTTTAACTCAACTACATCTTCAAAGAATGCATTTGCATTCTGCACTCAGATTAACAATTCAGGCAAAAACTTCCAAAACAGCGACGTTCACTACGAAATAATGGTTCCAACTACTCCTGGTGCAGCAGAAACTTACTATTTCTATCTTGAGCTTGACACGTAAGCTTGCCGGTTTGGGGCTTTTGCCCCCCTTTCTTTTTTATTTTTTTCCATTTTAATTGGTCTTGGGAGGTTAAAAATGAGTCGTTTTGCATTTTTGATGACGCTTTTACTGTTTCTTCATTTTGTTTTTGCTGAGCCTTTGGTTGCAATAAATTCACAGGACGGCCGGGATGTGCTCTCTGGGATTTTTTATGCAGGAGTTAAAGGTCTACCTGTTCATTTTATGACTTCGGCTACTGGAACAGATATCTTTTTGGCAAAAATCGGAACAGATAAGCAAATATTGCTAATAGAATCAGCCGACCAGCCTTTTTCAGGACTTATTGAGAGTGAGCTTAAAGCAAGGAACAACCAAGTGGAAAAATTTTTGTCAACCGATGGTGGGCAAACTAACCTTGAACTTGCCTTGCAAAGCGGAGCCAATACTTTCATTATCGTTGATTCTGCTTATTCAGATAGTGCAATTTCAGTGCTTCCGTATGCTTATGCACTCAAAGCCTATGTAATTTTTGCAGACTCTTCGAACATTGATAAAGTGAAACAAATAGTTTCAGGAAAGCAAGTCATACTTTACGGATATCTTGGAAGTAAAGTCCTCCAAGAACTTGGTCCAATTTCGTCACAGAGGATTGGGAAAGGTGAAGATAAGTACGAGGATAATGTAGAGCTTGTCCGCATTATGCTTTCAAAATTTCCGCAAGAGCGCGTTATCATTTCAGATGGTGCCTCTATTGAAGATGGAATGATTGGTACTATCCCAATCCTTCTTTCAGGCAGGCTAGTGCCTCAGGTTACATATGATTTTCTCAAAG
>JAWAEW010000004.1:0-70832 GCA_038891035.1 Candidatus Anstonellaceae archaeon | reverse complement strand
GAAGTGGTACAGAGGGCAGAAAAGATAATACTGGAGGGGATACACAAAAACTAAAATCACTTTGAGGCAAAGTAGGGTAAAGCGCAACTAAAAAAAGCAAAAAGGCCGGATTGCGACGCAAGAGCATTAATAAACTAATCGCACCAACGCAATAACATGGCAATAAGAAAGGCAGTTGTGCTTGCAGCAGGTGAGGGGAGGCGACTTCGGCCTTTGACTTATACTCGCCCAAAGTGCATGATACAGCTTGCAGGAAAACCTATATTGCAGCATGTGCTTGAAAATCTTGCCTTGGTTGGGGTAAGAGAAGCAGCAGTAATTGTCAAGTACAAAAAAGAGGCAATAACTGAATATTTTGCAGCGAATCCTATACCCTCGCTTAAGCTTCATTTTATACAGCAAGGCGAAAAATACGGAACTGCTGCAGCTTTTGGGGAGGCAGAAAGTTTTGCAGATGATGTATTTTTTGGGGTAGCAGGGGACATAATCACTGAGGCTGCTGCGCTGCAGAAGCTTGCAGCTGAAGCAGAAGGTGAGATTACTGCTGCGCTCAAAAGGGTGGATGAGCCGCAGGAGTATGGTACTGCGGTTGTAGAGAATGGGAAAATTGCAGGCTTTGAAGAAAAGGTGCAAAATCCAAAAAGCAACCTTGCAAACTGTTCGCTTTATGTTTTTGAGCCAACTGTTTTTAGAAAAATCAAAGAGGTGAAAAAATCGCCTCGAGGAGAATATGAGATAGTGGATTTGTTGATTGGAGCAAAGGCAGTTCAAATAGAAAATTACTGGTTAGACATGGGGATGCCATGGCAGCTTTTTTCTGCGAATGAGTTTTTACTTTCAAAGCTGCCTGAAAAGAAGGGTAAGATAGAAAATTCGATCATAAAAGGTAAAGTGTACATGGAAAGCGGCGCAGAAATACACGAATCAGTATTGGAAGGGGATGTGTATATAGGGCAAAATACTCACATTGGCCCACACGCATATATTCGAGGAACTACTTCGATAGGCAGAGATTGCGATATTGGTGATTCCACCACTGTGAAAAACAGCATAATATTTGACAAAGTAAATGCCAAACATTTGACATATATTGGCGACTCAATAGTTGGCTCAAATTGCAATTTTGGAGCAGCCACCCAGATTGCAAATTTCAGATTTGATGAAGGGAACATAAAGGCGCTGGTGAATGATGTTGTAATAGACACAAAGCGAACCAAGCTTGGAGCAATAATAGGGGATAACACCAAAATGGGTGTGCTGAGTGCAGTAATGCCTGGGAGAATGATAGGTGATGGATGCTGGATTGACGCTGGAGTGGTGGTTAAGGAAAATGTAGAAAGACACACCCATGTGATTTTGCATCAAGCAATCTCAAAGAAAAAAATCGGGCAAAACCATGTCGACTGAAAGGAGATATATAATAGTTGGCATAGATCCAGGGGCAACAGTCGGGTTTTCGATATTGGATTTGAGAGGGAAAAGAATCGGTGGGGGTAGTTTGCTTGATGGAGGAAGCAGAAGCTTGGTTGCCTCAATCCAAAAATACGGCACCCCTTCTTTAATTGCATGCGATGTAGGGTCTGCTCCAGAACTTGCACACAAAATAGCCTCATATTTTGCATGCCGTCTCTTTCTCCCGAACAGAGTAGTAAGAGAAGAAGAAAAAAGGGCGTATGCGAGAAATCAGAAGATTTCAAGCCCGCATGAGCGGGATGCGTATGTGGCTGCAGTGTTGGCTCACAGGGCATATGCAAACAAGCTGCGACAGATTGATGCGCTTGAAGACCTTGAAGGCAAAGACAAGGAGATTGTAAAGCACCTGGTCCTCAAAGGCTACAGGCTAAAGGATGCGCTTTTGGAAGTGCTTGCAGAAGAGCAGGTTGCAGAACCTTCTTCCTCTGAAGAAAAGAAGACGCAGGCAATAAATTTGGAGGAGATAAGGACGAGGTATGCTTTGCTTGTAAGGCAGAATGCAAACCTCAAATTGATGGTGGAACGGCTTGAAATCGAAAAAAGAGAGGCAGAAAGGAGACTTCGCCTTGCTGAAAACGAGGCAAGGCAGAAAATATTGAGGGACAAGGAGGTGCAAAAGCTCAAATCGAGGCTGGAGGCTGCGTTTTTGCGAATAAGGCAGCTTGAAAATATGCTGCGCAAAGAGGAAAAGCAGAGGGAACACAAACCTGCAAGCAATCAGATTTTAAATGTGGATGCAGAAAAAATCGACCTTGAGGCATTGGTGATGGAATACAGGAAAGGAAGAAAAATAGAATAGCGAGGTGGAATAAATGGAACAGACAACACAACAAAAAGACAGCAATGTCATTTACATTGGGAAAAAATCCACTATGGGATATGTTCTTGCTGTGGTGACGCAATTTAATAGCGGAGCCAAGGAAGTTTATGTCAAAGCGCGAGGGAAACTAATTTCCCACGCAGTAGATGTTGCGGAGATAGTTCGCAACAGATTCCTGCCGGATGTAAAAATTGCAAGCATCCTCACCAAAACAGAGGAGCTTGATTCAGAAGACGGCACAAAAAGCAAGGTTTCTGCAATAGAAATAAAATTGGCCAAGTAATTCATCCTTCACCTGTATCCATCACCTGCCAGGTGATGAAGGATGAAAACTCCTGTCTGCGAGCAAGATGCTATAAACGGAAGCCTCTGCTCATTGTGCGCAAAAAAGCTACAGGCAGGAAAGATAACTCAGCTTGATTTTGAGGTAGCACAGATCCTTTACAAAATAAATGAAAAGCACAACATCACCAATGCAAGCTTTACCAAAGCGCTTGATTTAGGCAAGGTGGTGTTGATTCTTACTGAAGGGGAAGTAGGTCTACTTATAGGTAAGGATGGAAAAGTTGTAGGAGAAATTTCTTCTGCTTTAGGTAAGAAAGTACGGATTGCTGAGGCTCAAGGAGATGTAAAAAAGACAATTGCTGATATAATTTCACCTGTGCGTTTGCTGGGGATAAACAAAGTATTCAGCCAAGGTAAAGAATTTACTAAAGTTAGGCTGCCAAAAAAAGATTTGCCACGCCTTCCGATTGACCTGCAAACTCTTGAGAGGGTGCTTTGCCAGCTTCTTGAGGAAGAGGTTAAGCTTGTGTTTGAATAAACTTATTAAAATGCAGTAGCAAATCAAAGCGGTGTATGATAATGTACCGCACCCATTTTGTTGCGCAAGCAAAGCAAAGCATAGGCAAGCAAGTCAAGATTGCTGGCTGGGTTCATGAGGCCCGCAATTTGGGGAAATTGCGATTTTTGCAGGTTCGCGACCATACAGGCATAATCCAGGTTACTGCAAAGGCAGGAAGAGAGCCTGAAGAGGTTTTGGCACGCATGGACCTACCAAAAGAAACAGTAATCTGCGTTGAAGGGACCGTAGTTGAAAGCAAGATAGCAGAGGCAGGATGCGAGCTAATCCCTTCCAAGATATTGGTGCTTAACCAAATACAAGGCAAGCTGCCTATAGACGTGACTGGGCAAGTTAGTGCAGAGCTTGATGTAAGACTAGATCATCGCTACATTGATTTGAGAAGACCCAATACTTTTGCAATATTTAAAATAAGAAGCAGGGCTGCGCAGGCTTTTCGTGAAAAATGCCAGCAGATGGGGGCTGTGGAGCTTCATCCACCCACTATAGTAGAGGCTGCTACTGAAGGCGGGGCGGACCTTTTCAAAGTGCAGTATTTTGAAAAAGAAGCTTTTTTGGTCCAATCTCCGCAGCTTTACAAGCAGCTTGCAATAATTGGTGGCATGGACAGAGTCTATATGACTGTACCTGTCTTTAGGGCAGAGAAGCACAACACACTTACACATTTGAATGAAGCTTATCAGATGGATCTTGAAATTGCATTTGCAGACCACAAGGATGCAGTTGATGCTTTGGAGGAAGTTGTGCTTTATATTTTGGAAAAGGTTCGCAAGGACTGCCAAGAGGAGCTTGCGGTGCTTGGAAGAAATCTTGAGGTTCCTTCTTCAATTCCGAGGCACACCTACAGTCAGCTTGTGGAAAAACTCCAAAGTAATGGGGTGCAGTTTGAATGGGGCCAGGATTTCAGCAGAGCAGTAGAGGAACAGCTTTCTGAAATTTTGGGTTATTCCACATACTTCATTACAGAGTGGCCATCTGCAATTAGGCCATTTTATTCCATGCCTGCTGAAAATGACCCAAAAATATGTTATGCTTATGATTTGAATTTTGAAGGGTTGGAAATTTCTTCTGGGGCGCAAAGGGTGCACAAGGCAGACTTGCTGGTGGAGCAACTAAAAAAGCGCGGCCTTTCTCCTGCGGCATTTGAGTTTTATGTAAATGCGTTCAGAAGCGGTGCGCCACCCCATGCAGGATGGTCAATAGGGTTGGACAGGCTGACTATGAAGATTTGCGGCCTTCGCAATATACGAGAAGCGGTTGTGTTTCCAAGAGATAGAGTGCGGATAAAACCATAGCCTAATAAACATTTCTTCCAAAATGAGATAATCAAGTTTTGATTAAGTTTGACATAGTGGAAATATGAAGACTAAACTTGAAAAGGTTGAGAATTACTATCATACTTCCTACTCTAAGGCAAAGGAAAGAGGGGGATTTTACAAGTTTTATCAAAAACTTATTCACCCTAAGCTTTATTTTGCTGCTGAAGCATTGGAAAAAAAGCTGGAAAATAATTGGGCAGGACTTGAAAAACTCCCTGTCGCAGTTCAAGTTTATGAGGAAGGAGCGTTTGTTTATGCAAACAGAAGCTGCAAGAGGCTTTTTGGAATTGAAAAAGATTCCTGCATAATTGATTTTTCTTTTCTTCTAAAACAAGAGGGCAAAACGCATGAACAGCAACTGAATTTTGAAAAATTGAAGGATGAAGGAATCAAAACTGCAAGAAGCGGTAGAGGTGATTTTCTTATAGAAGTGAGGAAACTTGATTGCTGGCAGAAAAGCTGCCATTTGGTTTTGATTTTTGAAATCACGCAGCTGAAGGAAAAAATCCAAAGGCTTCAGGAGGATTTGAAAAATCTTGAGCAAGAGGCTGTTTTTGAGGATATTGCAATAGGGGTTATAGGACATGACCTGAAAAATCTTTTCAATGGCATACTTGGGATGTCTCAGATGATGGCTGAAGAAATCGATGAACTCAGGTCAGATACAATAAAGATATTTGCTGAATCTATCTACAAGCAAGTCGAGGAAGCAAACGAAGTGCTTTCCGATGTCCTTCTTTGGTACAAAATAAAAAAGGGCCAGGCACAAAATGAAGATGCACCATTAAGGACTATTGTCCAACAGCAGATAGATTTGCATAAACACAGCCAAAAAAAGATTCATTTCGACAATGCAGTGCCTGAAGAAATTATATTGCATTCTGATTCTGCGATTGTAGGTACAATCGTAAGGAATCTTCTTTCAAATGCTGTTAAATTCACAAATCATGAAGGAAAGATAAGAGTGGAGGCGGAAAAGAACGATGGACATGTCAAAATAAGAGTGATTGACAACGGTGTCGGGATGACCAAAGAAAGGCTTGCCCAGATCTTCGGAAACGAAACTAGCAGCGTCTCAACATTAGGAACTTTCAAGGAGAGGGGCCATGGGCTCGGGCTGAACCTAGTCAAAAAGATAGTTGCAGCCTTGCACGGAAGCATCAGCGCTGAATCAGAAGTCCTTAAAGGGACTACGGTAACTGTGACTTTGCCTGTATAGGAAAAAGATTTATAAATGCTTTTGGGCAAAGATAGGAGTTGCGCATTTTCATCAGCCGAATACGGCTGATGGCCAAAAGTTTGCTGATGCCTTTGTGGCACACCGAAACTTTAAGCATCAGCGAATGCTTTCAATGGGAATGCGATTCTTTCGCGTTCGACGCACGCTTCAGGGAACAGACAAAACAGAGACAAGGAAGTGCTTTACCGCAATTCCACTTGCAAGACCGACTCCAGTTGATCCTGCTGGAGGACACTGCTATCAGAGTACGACTAAGCCATGCAAATCTGCCCGGCGACTTCGCCGGACGGTGTACGGCTCAGTAACGAGTAGTCAATCTGCCCTTCGGACTGGAACACCCTCGGGAAACTGAGGCTAATTCCAGATAGCCTATCTATGCTGGAATGCTTGATAGGTCAAAAGGCGCGTGAAATGGAGCGCGTCCGCCGAAGGATGAGACTGCTTCTGATTAGGTAGTTGGTGAGGTAACGGCTCACCAAGCCGATAATCAGTAGGGGCAATGGGAGTTGGAGCCCCGAGAAGGGCACTGAGACAAGGGCCCTAGTCCTACGGGATGCAGCAGGCGCGAAACCTCTACAATGCGCGAACATGCAAAGCAGGCTTTGCAATTTGCATCCTGCTTTGCATGGTGCAAAAGCGTGATAGGGGGACTCTGAGTGGCAGCCGGCTTATGTCGACTGTCTTTTGGCGAACCTAAAAAGTTCGCAGAATAAGTTCTGGGTAAGACCAGTGCCAGCCGCCATGCGCTTTTCGCATCGGCGCACGGTACGCGGTAATACTGGCAGAACGAGTGGTGTCCACGAATATTGGGTCTAAAGAGACCGTAGCTGGCCCTCTAAGTCCACTGTGAAATCTTGTGGCTCAACCTCAAGGCGCGCAGTGGATACTGGTGGGCTTGAGAGCGGGGGAGGTCAGGGGTACTTACGGGGTATGGGTAAAATCAGTTGATCCTGTAAGGACCACCAGTGGCGAAAGTTTGACAACCAACTTTTAGCAGATGGTTGGCAAACCTCCAAGGCGCCTGACCAAAACGCGTCTGACAGTGAGGGTCGAAGGCTAGGAGAACGAATCGGATTAGATACCCGAGTAGCCCTAGCAGTAAATCATGCAGACTGTGGTGTTACAGTGGCTTCGGGCCACTGTAGTGCTGTAGCGTAGGTGTTAAGTCTGCCACCTGGGGAGTACGGCCGCAAGGTTGAAACTTAAAGGAATTGGCGGGGGAGCACCACAAGGGGTGGATGCTGCGGTTCAATTGGATACAACGCCAGGAATATTACCGTGAGCGACGGTAGGATGAAGGCCAGACTAAAGATCTTGCTAGACGAGCCGAGAGGTGCTGCATGGCCATCGTCAGCTCGTGGTGCGAACTGTCTCGTTAAGTCGAGTAACGAGCGAGACCCTCGTGAACAGTTGCTAATTTCCCCTCCGGGGGAGATGCACCCTGTTCAGACTGCCCGCGTTAAGTGGGAGGAAGGAGGGGGCGACGGTAGGTCAGTATGGCCTGAATCTCACGGGCTACACGTGGCATACAATGGCCAAGACAATGGGCTGCGACCCCGAAAGGGGAAGCTAATCCCACAAACTTGGTCTAAGTTCGGATTGAGGGCTGAAACCCGCCCTCATGAAGCTGGAATCCCTAGTAATCGCTTGTCATCATCGAGCGGTGAATACGTCCCCGCTCCTTGCACACACCGCCCGTCAAGTCACCCAAGCTTGTTTTTGGTGAGGCGGCGCTTCTTGGCGCTGTCGAACCAAAGATAGGTGAGGGGGGCTAAGTCGTAACAAGGTATCCGTAGGGGAACCTGCGGATAGATCACCTCCAATAAAGAATGGAGCGTCTTGAAGCAAGGGGTGAGGCTTTTTTGTCTCTGTTGCGGTTTTCGCCTGAAGCGTGCAAAATAAATACTGTGCGGCAAAAATCTTTGCAATGCGAAATTTGCGCACAATAAGTGTGGTATTTGTTGCAAACGTTTTCCTCATTTTAATCAAAGCAGCAGTTTTAGCACTTACTGGCTCGATTGCAGTATTTGCAGTGTTGGTTGATTCATTATTTGATCTGCTTGGGAATGCATTTGCGTATATTGGAATAAGGCAGGCAAATGCACCTGCTGATGTGGATCATCACTTTGGGCATGGGAAATATGATGCCCTTGCATCGATTGCTCAACTTGCGCTGATTGCCGCTGCTGCAAGCTGGATTTTGATTGAGGCGATAAAGAGGCTGATCGAGGGGAAAGTCCTTGCAGTTGGAGCAGTAGAAATATTGCTTGCTCTAATAACTGTAATAGTGGATATAGTTTTGGTTTGGTATATCAAAAAGACTGCAAGCAAAACACCTGCAATCTCTGCATTTTTGGGCAACTACACAAGCGATATAGCACAAAACAGCTTAGTGCTTTTTGGACTAGTGGCAAGCATGTGGGGCGTATATTGGCTTGATCCTCTGGTCGCAGTTGTTGTAGCATTGTTTATGTACAGACTCGTGGTTGAAGTTGGCAAGGAAACAATTGCTGAACTTACTGACCAAAGCCCTCCTCTTGCACAGCTGGAAAAGTATGGTCGCGAAATAATGAAAGTAAAGGGAGTGCGATCTTTTCACAAAATGAGGGCGCGCAGCGCTTCTGGCAAAATCCAGCTGGATGTTCACATCCAGCTTTCTCCAAGGATGAACATCAAAAAAGCGCATGAAGTTTGCAGAAAAGTCAAAGCAAGACTGCGCAAGAGCTTTCCATCAATAAGCGAGGTTTTAATTCATGCCGAGCCCGATGATAGGTGGCAACGCGATGGACCGAAATTTGGAAGCTGAGTTATTGCTCAGGAAAATGATCCTTGAAAAACTTGAGTGATTCGTTTAATGTCTGCTGGTCTGCAGAGTCAAAAGTTACCCCGCTTTTAGGCATTACTTTCGACTGAGATATCTCAAAATATTTGTTTATCATATATGCAACATTAGTACTTAGGTTAATATAAGCAAGCAGACGAAGATATTCGTCAGGCTCGAATTTTGATTCGTCGAGCACTAGCTGGTTGTTTTCTGTCTTTGTATATTCCTCCTTAATGGTCATGTCATCATTCAAATACTTTCTAATTGTTTGCAGTTGATTGCCAAGCAGTCTTTGTGCCTCATTTAGTGAGGTTAAAAATGATTCTGGGATGGTTTGGCTAATCTGTTGCGAGTTTTCCTGGTCTGTTCTTTGTTGGTTTTCTTCTTTTTGGATTTCACCTGAATCAAATGATTTGATCTTCTGGATTAATGATTGCGAATTTAATTCTGAGTTCGCAAGCCTTGCAGACAAAGCTTTAAGCTCTTCGCTGGTACGAGGGGTCTGTGTGTTCCCATTTTTATAAAACAGATGATTTTGCAAATTCAAATCTGGCTGCTGCTTGGAAGCATTGTAAAAGGCAAGCTCAAAGATAGAAGATGGGCTGTACTCTTCTGAAAGGTTGTTTATTTTGTTTACATCCAACAGTGACTGCTGATATATGGATTTTCTTTGCTCGGTTCCTTTTGTTTCATCGCCTTTAATCCAGTAAGGCTCTTGTGAGAAGGGAGAAAGCTGTTCTTTTACAAAAAGAATGAGGTTGCCAAGCCAGGCATACTTTTCCTTCATCTTGCCATTAGAAATAAGTCTTTCATCAAGTCCGTCCTTAACTTGCTTAACTGCAGTTGCATATTTTGTTTGATCTTGGCTTGCATCGATTTGATTGATTGCCTGCTTGCCAACTTCTGTAAGCTGATAATATTTATCACCAAGCTTAAATGCAGGTGATTTGTCTTGCAAACTTTCATAGGTTTCTTGAGTAATTTCTTCAAAAAAGCCTGCACTTACTAAAATTGCCATTCTTGAGGTTGCTTCTTCTTTGCCATTGGCTTCTGGATTGAAGGTTTTTAATTTATTTATCAGCTGATTTAGGTTTGAGACGTACTGCTGAAAAAAGGTCAATCTTTTCTGGAAAAGAGAGCTTGCAGTGGATTTCAACTCGTCCTCAGAAAATACTGGAAGAAGCTCAAACGCATCTATTTTATTGTTGCCATTCAAATCCTGAACTGATCTGCCGTTTATCATCCAGCTGCCATTTTGAGCAGGGCCTGCAAATTCTGAAATTAAGGTTGAATAGTAATAATTTGAAGCGGTATTCAGCCTTGCAAGGGCAGAATTAAGAAGATCAACCGAGTATTTTCCTTTATTTGGACCTTCTTGATTTACCCTGAAATTAGTATCTATATATGCATCAAATTTCCCATCTGGATTTTCCCCAAAGAGTGAAGCAAGACTTGCGCTGTTTTGCTGCTTGAATTCCTGCAAGGAAGAATAGAATGTAGTGCTTACATTATGCAATGCGCCCAAATTAGCATCTGGAAGTGAGATAGTACCGTATCTATTTCCATATGTTTGATTGAAGTCGGCAAATGCATTAAGGAGCTTTTCTTTTGGAGTTGCTCCATCTGCTTGTGCAATTATCTTGTAGGCAAGGGTTGAGGATTTGGAGAAAAGCTCGACGAGTGAGAGGTAGAATGCATATCTTTCACCTATTGAAAGTGATGTATCCTTGAAAAAGTCGTGAATGGTGGTCCTTGCAATCTGCACTGATTTGCTTTCCTTCACTTTGCCGCTTCCGTACATTATCGCATAATCCACAAATTCTGTTGCCTCTTTCCACACTCCGCTGAAATTTCTTCCTCGTGGGCGCTCGAAAAAATACTCACCTGAAAAATCCTGCATTCCTAAAGTATGAAGCGCATCTGCAACCTCTTGCGGGCTTATAGAGCTTCTACGAGGACCGGAAAACGCAATCACCACATTTGACATGATTCTTTGATGAAGATTCTGTGGAGCAAAAAAGACGCCATCTGACAAAGACTTGGTGGCAGAAGAAACTAAGGAAGGAAGCAGATTGTCGCAAAGCACGTTCAGGCTAGCCTCAAAATTTCTCTGATTTTTCATCATGACAAATCCATTGTCATTGGACTGTAAATATTCCTGCCTTAGCTTCAGCAGATAAAAAAGCAGCTTATATGAGGCAAGCAGCCTCTCATAATTTTGCCTATTTGAAGCATCGACCTTGGAAAAGTCAAGTTTGCTTAACTCATCCTTGATTTTGGCAAGAGTATTCTTGTATGCAGGTGAGCCTGTTTGCTGGGATTTTGTTAGCTCTGAGTCTATTTGATTTATCAGCAAAGAACAAGAGCTTTGAAGAGTTTGCCCGTGCTCAGAATATGTTGGGGGCATAAGAAATTGATATGCATAAATGTATAAAATGCTATTTAATTTTGCCTGCAGCTATTTTTGCATGAAGCTTGTAATGAATCCTGCCAGAGCTTATATCTTAGGGCTGTGGAAAGGCAGAAAAACGAAGGAAGGGGTTGGAGTGGAGGGGAGCCAGCAGCTCTGCGAGGTATTTATCAAAATCTGCTTGGATGAAGGCCTCGCCCAGCCAAATAAGATAAAATATGACCAAGAAAGTGGCAAGAAATGCTACTTTTACAATAGCGCAGTGCGAGCATGGCTTCAGCAAGAGCTTGAAAAGAGACAGGAGAGGCTCAAATACAAAAATGAATTTGCCGCATCCTATTTTGCAGGCTTGTTTGACTGCACAGGTGCAGTTTTGGAAAATGAAAATGGAAAGATCTGCTATTTTGAAGGGGATGCAACTGATGAGATTGTGCTTTTGAGGCTTGGGTTTAGGGTTAAGAAGGAAAGGGGAAAGCTTGTGGTTTTTGGGTTTGAATTTTACAACTGGATTTCGCCTTATCTTAAAATAAGGAAAGTGGAATGACCATTTTACGTGTAAATTCACTTTTAAACACAAACTTATAAACACTTTGTAGCATAAAATCAGCATGCAAAAGCCAAACCAGCCGATTCAGAGTGACTCTTGCAAGCAGCCAACTTTGCCAAGAAAGGAAAATGAATGGAAGAAGATACCTATATTTGGGGCTGATGGAATAAGGACTGTTCCTTCTGCAGTTGGCGTAAGCATTGTAAACCTCGCCAAAGATCGCCCGCAAATCCTTGCAGAGGTTCAGAGGATGCTACAGGTGGCAAAAGCAGAAGAAATATTCTTTTTGAGCTTTGAGGACTCCAGATGGAATGCATTTACTTCAAAAAGCATGAACATTTTCCTCAGCACCCCTTTGCTGAAGGAAGCAAATGACGGGCAGCTTCTTGCAGTTATAGCTCATGAGATTGGACACATAGGTTTGGGCGACAAAAACGATGATGAAAATTTGGAGATTTTATTGAGCTTTAAGCATCTTGAAAATGCAATACGCCGATGTTGGAGGAGCAATATATCTCAAAAAGCGTGCGGAATGATAGAATTTGCCTCCTGCTTTTTTGACTTGCTGAAGCGTTTGCATGCAAAAAAAATCAAACGCAAAGAGGAATACCAAGCTGATCGCTTTGCAGTAATGATGGGCTATGGGAAAGAGCTGCTTGAAGTACTTGAAAATTTCTGGGAAAACGCAAGACTGGCTGAAAAGATTGTAAATCTCCTGCCTTTGAGCGCCCACCCATCGTTGCTCAAAAGGATTGCAAAAGTAAAAAGGCTGATGAAAGAGCAGGAGAGGCTACTTGACTAAAAGGATTTTGCTTTTTGGCTTGACAAGCAGAACTACTTCTTGGGTTTCAACAAGGAAATCTACTGAAACATTTTTTAGGATAATTTTGTCTTGTGGCCTTAAACCTTCTGCTCGTTCCACCGGGATTAGGACTGACTGCTCTCTGTGTCC
This sequence comes from Candidatus Anstonellaceae archaeon, assembly GCA_038891035.1. Lineage (GTDB taxonomy): Archaea > Micrarchaeota > Micrarchaeia > Anstonellales > Anstonellaceae > UBA10161. Next base: position 58,385 of record JAWAEW010000004.1, on the reverse strand, counting down.
ATCAGTTAGCTTGATTTTTGCATATGGTTTCTTTCGTGTCCCTTCAAAGTGCCCAGCATCAGAAATTGAGACTATTTGCATTTCTGCAAATGATAGATTTTTCATCCCTGGCTTGAGGCCAGAAAAGCTTGCAAGGCCTTCCTGGGCTGCTTTTGCAGCTGCCAACTTGAATGCAAGCGAAAGCTCTTTTTTGAAGTTTGAGAGCAGCCTGTTTTGCTCACGCTTAAGATCAGCTTTTCCAATTCCTGGAGTAGTTGCAAGTTTGTATGCAATCTCAAAAAGCCTTCCTTGCTCAACTGGGGCTTCGTCCAGCTCTTCCTCCTTTACTGGCGTTTCTTCTCTTTGCGGAAGTGCTGGCTCCTGGTGCTGACCAATTGGGAAATTGGATGCGTTTTGCGGCTTTGGCTCCTCATTTAGGGGTTCTTCCTTTTCAACTGTGCCTATTTTGTCCAACCCTTGAAGCGGGTCTAAGTCTTGCTTTGAAAACCCAAAAAGCTTTTGAAGCGAGGGAAAAAGCTTCTTTTTGACAGATTCTCTTTTTTGAGGCTCATAATGCGAAAATAGCTTCTCAATTGTAGGAACCATAAGCTGTGAAACTTTGGAAGAGGAGGATGACTGCTGGCTGGATTCCTTTCTTTCTGCAAGAAGCTTTTCGAGTGAAACGATTGCTTCTTTTTCTTCGTCCTTGAAATTGTCAAGCGACTGCTGTGCTGCTTGCCTGACTTGCTCATCTTTATCTGAGGAAAGCTCAATCAGAGCAAATACTGACCGCGGGTCGTCTATTTTCCCAAGCTCGCGCGCAACCTGAAGCCGCACTGAAGGGTCTGAATCAAACGCTTTTGCCACCAATGCATCCACTTGGTCTGGCTTGTCTTCCTGCATTTCTGTCAAGGTTGCTTGCCGAGGCTTTTTTTGTGCCATGACTTTACTTAGAAGGTAAATAATAAAAGCCATCAGCCAAAAGCTAAACCATATGCTGGACTTAGTTCATACTTTCTCTCTTCTACTGCATGAGCTTCATAATTTTGCGTTTATTATTGCCGGGCTTGTCGCACTTTCTTTATTGTTTAATGAGAGGAAAAGGACGATTTTTGCAGTGATTGCGATAGCGGTGGCAATTCTGCTTGGTTTTGGCATGAAGAATCTGCTTGCAAAGGATAGGCCTTGCATAGAGACGACCTCTTTTGTAGCCTGTCCCTCTGACTATTCTTTACCTTCCATGCATTCTCTTGTTGCATTCACTTTGGCTGCTGCTTTCCTTCCAAGCAGACTGTTTTTGCTTTATTTTGCATTCGCATGGTTAGTTGCATTCTCCCGCATTTATCTTGGGGTTCATACTTTTACTGAGGTGGCTGCTGGGCTTGCACTTTCCATTCTGCCTTGCATGCTTACCCAGCACATATATAAAGCCGCTTTTGCACTGCCGAAAGGCTTGACTGCATTTGCACCAGCTGAAGAGGCAAGACAAATTGTGCATTTTGCAGCCTGTGCAGGCATTGCTGCAATTGTGTGGATTTTCGGGGCAACGTTTGGAGCAGTATTGACGTGTGTCTTTCTGGCATTAGGAATGATTATTTCATGGCTCCATACTGCGGGATTTCGCTTTGCTGATTTTTTTCTTGCTCTCTTTGACCGGCCCTCGCTTGTTCCAGGTTATGGGGCAATCACCCTTTTTGCAGGCGCACTTGCAGCAATCACTCTTCTGCCTCTAAATGAAGAGATAGTGGCCTCAATTTTCATATTGGGAGCAGGAGATGCCGCAAGCACTCTGATAGGAAGAAAGGGACAAATAAAGCTTCCTTACAACAAAAGCAAAACTGCAGAAGGTACTCTTTCATTTCTTGCTGCTTGTCTGCCAGTTGCTGCTTTCGGGACCCATTCGCTTTTGGTTGCTGCCTTGGCAGCAGTTGCAGAAAGCTTCCAAAATGGAGATGATAATTTACTAATTTCATTAGTGTGCGTTTTAGGATTCACTGCATTTTGAGCAGATTTTTAATAACGTGTGGCTTAAACTTTGAGCATGATATTGACAGGAAAGCAGGCAGCTTGCTTTGTTGGAATGAAAGATGAAAGGGTTCAAGTCCAGCCGGCCGGCGTAGATTTGACTTTGAAGGAGGTACATGCATTTCAGACTGAAGGAGAAATAGATTTTGACAACTCCTCGCGCAAGATAAGCAGAACAAAAAAAATTGAGTTTAAGGATGGAAAGGTTAGGTTAAGGCAAGGATGCTACAAGATAATTTACAACGAATATGTTAGGATTCCGTTGGAGTACGCTGGCTTAGGATTCCCACGCTCTTCTCTTTTGAGGTGCGGGGTAGATGTGGCTTGTGCATTGTGGGACCCCGGGTACCATGGAAGAAGCGAATCGCTTCTTTTAGTGCATAACCCAAAGGGGATTGTGCTTCATAAGGATGCAAGAGTTGCCCAATTGGTCTTTGTCAAAATGTCCAAAAAAGCCAGCTTTGGCTATACTGGCCGCTATCTTGGGGAAAATAGGTGAAAGCATGCCTCTTCGCCAGCCGATAGTTGTAGTAATGGGTCATGTCGACCACGGCAAGACTACGCTTCTTGATGCTATACGGAAAACAAACGTTGCAAAAAAAGAGGCAGGGGCAATAACTCAGCATATTGGAGCTTCAGAAATTTCGCTTGAAGACATAAAGGCTGCCTGCAGTAGGGCAATGGCCACTCTCCCAAAATTTTCCATACCGGGCCTTCTTTTCATCGACACTCCTGGGCATGAGGCGTTTACGCATCTGCGCCAGCGCGGTGGCAGCATTGCAGATATTGCGATATTGGTAGTAGATTTGACTGCAGGCTTCCAGCCCCAAACTAAGGAAAGCCTGATGATACTTAAGGAATTCAAGACCCCGTTTGTAGTTGCTGCAAACAAGATTGATTTGGTGGAAGGATGGAAGGGCCAGGACGGAGGATGCGCTATAATTTTCTCAATTGAAATGCAAAAGCCCCAAGTGCAAGCCAGGCTGGAGGAGATGATTTACCGAATAGTAGGGTCGCTTGCAGAATATGGGTTTTCAGCTGAAAGATTTGATAGAATAAAGGACTTTACGAGGCAGGTTGCAATTATTCCAGTTTCTGCAAGGACTTCTGAAGGTGTGCCTGAGCTTCTGCTTACCGTAGCAGGGTTAGCCCAGAGATTCCTTGAGCGAGAGCTTGCCAGAAAGGAAGACCAGCCTGCAAGAGGGACTGTGCTTGAAGTAAAAGAGGAGAAAGGTTTGGGCACCACCATGGATATAATCTTGTATGAAGGAAGGCTTCGCAAAAACGATCAGATAGTTTTTGGGACTATAAATGGGGCTGCCTCAGTCAGGGTTCGGGCACTGCTTAAGCCCAAGCTTCGCCCAACCGATAAAGAAAAATACGAATATGTAGAGGAGGCTGTTGCAGCCTGCGGCATAAAAATATATGCGCCTGGGCTTCAGGATGCACTCCCAGGCTCACCTGTGGTTGTAGGACAGGAAGGCGAAGGGGCAGAAATTGATGCGATGATAAAAAACATACTTCAAGATAGTGGAAAAAACGGGGTAATTATAAAGGCAGACACCTTAGGCTCGCTTGAGGCACTGCGGAAGCTGCTTTTAAACAGCGGAGTGGAGATAAAAAGAGCAGGGATAGGGAAAGTGACTCGCAAGGATGTAATAGATGCTTCAGTGGTGGCTTCCTCCAATCCTTATCTTGGAGTAATACTTGTATTCAATATTGAAGCTGAGGAGGAAGCTTATGAAGAGGCTGCAAGGCTTGGAGTAAAAATATTTTCTTCCAGTGTGATTTATGCGCTTTGCCAAGACTATTTAAACTGGGTAGAAGAGCAAAAAAAAAGCCATGCAAAAGCTGCAGCAGAGAAGTTGCCTTTGCCTGCAAAGCTTTTAGTCCTTCCCGGATGTACCTTCCGCTCCAGCAAGCCTGCGATATTTGGAATTGAGGTAGTGGCAGGGAGGTTAAAGAAAGGAGTGAGGCTGATGACTGCTACTGGAGAGGTTGTAGGGGAAGTGCGAGAGATACAAAAGGAAGGCAAAGGGCTTCAGTTTGCAAAGAAGGGAGAACAGGTAGCAATCTCTGTTGAAGGTGCAGTTTGTGGCAAATCCTTTTCTGAGCATGACTACCTTTATACTTATATTACTTCAAACGAAGGTAGGGAGCTTGAAGCTAAAGGCCAATTAGAAAAGGAAGAGATTGAGCTGCTTTATGAAATAATCTCTCTCACCAAAAAAACTCTGATTTAGAATTACTGTTTTCTTGCCACTTTTCCATATTTTGAATAAGGCATCGAGGTTGGTGTTTCCAGTCTTTCAAACACCACCTGACTGATTCTCATGCCTTCTTTTATTGTTACTGCAAAAGGGGCAAAATTTACTATTTCAAGCACTTGGCGATTGTTTGAGCCTGGATGAACGAGAGCAGAGGTAACGTGGACTGCAAGCCCCATTCTTGCATATCTGCTTCTTCCTTCCAGGGTGCCGATGAGGTCGTTTGGCATGCTAATTCGCTCTTTCGTTACGCCAAGGCACATCTGGCCTGGCGCAAGGGTTATGCAATTGCCTTTGTGCTTTTGAATTGCTTGCTGAAATCCAACTTTTGAAAGGTCCACTGTTTTGCCTAAATATTTTCCTTTAAACACCCAAAAGGTGCCTGACAAAGTCAGATCCACTGAAGAAGGACCTATTTGGTCTTCAGAAAGCTTAGGAAAAAACTTAAGCCGCCCTCTTTTTATTTCAGCCTTGATATCTTGGTTGGAAAGCACCATAAATTAAGGAGAATGAAGGTAGGATTTAAAACCATTTTATACGACAAATGCCAAATTCAAATTCGATAATATTTAAAATGCTTTGAATGAAAAAGGCAACTAATGGAAAAACTCAAAAACGAGATAGCAGGGGAAATAACTCTCAGTCCTACACCCGGCTCCACCATGAAAAAATGGAGAGAGATATTTGCAATTACCCAAGCAGAGCTTGCTTCTGTGCTGAAAATCTCGCCTTCGACTATAAGCGACTATGAAGGAAACCGACGCAAGTCGCCTGGTTCAGGAGTAATAAAAAGATTCGTAAATGCGCTTATCCAAATCGACTTGGAGCGCGGAAGCCCGATATTATCCAAGCTGCTTCAGGGGGCGGATAAAACCGACCAGTATTTTGAGCTTCATGAATTTGCAACTAGCATCTCTGCAATAGATTTCCAAAAGCTGATAGGCGGAAGCGTGGTGGCAAATGAGGAGTTGATGAAAGTCAAAAAGCTTTATGGGTACACCTTGATGGAGAGTTTGAAGATAATCCTGGAGATGCCTTACAGCCAATTTCCCAAGCTTTATGGGACAATGTCAGAGAGGGCATTTATATTCACGCAGGTTTCGACAGGGAGAAGCCCTATGGTAGTAATCAGAGTAACACCTATGAAGCCTTCGGTGGTGGTTCTTCACGGAATAAAGGAGGTTGACCCACTTGCAATAAAGATAGCAGAGCGCGAGCAGATTCCTGTTATAATCACTTCTATGGAGGTTCCAAAGATAAAGGAAGTGCTCAACAAAATTTAGGTGAAACCATGCAATCAGTTGGAATAGTAGGGTATGGTGCATATGTTCCAAGATACAGAATAAAAACTGAAGAGATAGCCCGTGTATGGGGAGAAGAGGGCGAGCGAATAACCAAGGGCCTTGGAGTGATGGAAAAATCAATTCCAGCTATAGACGAGGATGCTGCCACTCTTGCAGTTGAGGCTGCAAGAAATGCAATTGCTTTTGCAAAACTGGATCCTGAAGCCATCGGCGCGGTATATGTTGGTTCTGAATCTCACCCTTATGCAGTAAAGCCGACTGCAACTATTGTGGCAGAGGCAATAGGTGCCACCCCCAATCTTACTGCAGCTGATTTGGAATTTGCCTGCAAAGCAGGGACGGCTGGCATTCAGATGTGCATGGGAATGGTAGGTGCAGGGATGATACGATACGGGCTTGCGATTGGCTCAGACACCGCACAAGGAAGACCAGGGGATGCTTTGGAATATACTGCTTCTGCGGGGGCGGCTGCATTTTTGATAGGAAGGCAAAGAGAGGAAATAATTGCAGAAATTGAGGCCACCTGCTCTTTTACTACAGATACTCCGGATTTTTGGAGGAGGCAGCACGCCCAATATCCTTCGCACGGAGGCAGGTTCACAGGAGCACCTGCTTATTTCAGACATGTTATTGGGGCTACACAGGCTCTTTTTGAAAAGACAGGAACACGAGCTGCTGATTATGATTATTTTGTATTTCACCAGCCAAACGGCAAATTTCCCATCGAAGCTGCAAAAAAGATGGGAATTGACCCAGAAAAAGTCAAGCCAGGGCTTTTCACTCCGATAATTGGCAACACGTATTCTGGCGCTTCTTTGATTGGGCTTTGCGGTGTGTTGGATATTGCAAAGCCTGAGCAGAGAATTCTTCTTACGTCTTTTGGCTCAGGTGCAGGCTCAGATGCCTTTGCTATTCGAGTAACTGATGTACTGCTGCAGAAAAGGGAAGCGTACAAAGGAAGGCGCCTACAAGACTACATAAATGACAAAGAGTATGTGGATTATGCAATTTATGTAAAGAATAGGGGCAAGCTGAAAATGTGATTGTATGAGAAGAGTTGCAATAGTTGGCGTAGGGATGAGTAAATTCGGGGAAGAATGGACACGTGGATTTAGAGATATGATAATTGAAGCAGGAGTAAGAGCGGTAGAGGATGCCAATCTTCATGGGGAAGAGATTGACGCACTTTATATTGGGACCATGGCCCCTGGTTCACTGGTTGGGCAGGAGCATGTAGGTGCATTGGTGGCAGACTTTATGGGCCTTACACCCATCCCATCTACCAGAGTGGAGGCGGCTTGCGCCTCTGGGGGGGTTGCACTGCGGACAGGATACTTGGCAGTTGCCTCTGGCATGCATGATTGCGTAGTGGTTGGTGGGGTGGAGAAGATGACTGACACCCCTGGCAATGAAGTTGCCTCTGCACTTGGTGGAGCAGGTGACCAAGAATGGGAGCTTTTTATGGGAGCAACTTTTCCTGCAATTTATGCTCTTATGGCACGAAGGCACATGCACCAGTACGGCACAACAGAAGAGCAGATGGCTTCAGTTGCAGTTAAAAACCATGCAAACGCCGCCAAAAACAAGTATGCTCATTTCCAAAATGAGATAACTGTGGAAACTGTGATGAAAAGCAAATACATCGCATCTCCGCTTAAGCTTTTTGACTGCTCGCCCATTACAGATGGCGCTGCAGCAGCAATTCTGATGCCGCTTGAAAAGGCAAAGCACTACTGTGAGCAGCCAATTGAAATAGTCGCATCTGCACAGGCCTCAGATGTGCTTGCACTTCACTCAAGGGAAAACATGACTGAGCTAAAAAGCACGAAAATTGCAGCAAAAAAAGCTTATCAGCAAGCCGGACTCTCCCCAAAAGACATTGATGTTGTGGAGGTTCATGACTGCTTTACGATTGCTGAAATTATGGCAATAGAGGATTTGGGCTTTTTCCCAAAGGGTGAAGGAGGGAAGGCATCAGAGGAGGGAAAAACTGCACTTAATGCAGAAATTTCAGTAAACACCTCTGGAGGGCTGAAAGGTTGCGGTCATCCGGTTGGCGCAACTGGGGTAAAGCAAGCTGTGGAAATTGTCTGGCAGCTTCGTGGAAAGGCAGAAGGCAGGCAGGTAAAAGACTGCGAAATTGGCATGACTCATAATGTAGGCGGCTCTGGAGCTACTGCGGTGGTGCATATATTCAGGAAAGTTTAGGGGGGATGAACTTGCCATCTGAAAACCTTGCAATAACCTGGAGAAGGATACCAGAAAGATATAGGCTGGTTGGTACATATTGTCGAAATTGTCAAACCAGCTACTTTCCTGCAAGAAAGCTTTGCCCAAAGTGCCGCAGGAAAGGAAAAATAGAAAGCAGGCAATTTTCAGGCAGGGGCAAAATATATTCCTTTACTGAGGTGACCGCCGGGCCTGCTGGATTTGAAAAGCAAGTGCCCTATATTTTGGCAATTGTAGAGCTTGATGAGGGACCGCGGCTTACTGCCCAGATTGTAGGAGCAAAAAAAGTCAGTATAGGCGATAAAGTTGAAATGGTATTCAGAAGAATAATTGAAGATTCTGAAGAAGGTCTTATACACTATGGCTACAAATTTAGGCTTATAAATTAGCTTACAAATTTTACTCCGCAAGATGGGCAGGAAAGCATGAAATAATCGGCGCGGTATCCGCAAATTGGGCAGATATAAATCACTTTCCCAGTTCCTACCTGTTGCTGGACAAACGAAAAGCCACATTTGGAGCATTTTTCTGCCCTAAGTGGATTTTGCTCCTTGCATTTTGGGCAGGAAATAGCAAACATCGATTCTACATGAGTTCCGCATGAAGGGCAGCGCTCTGCGCCAAGCTCAAGCTGGGTAGAGCATTTTGGGCATTTTGCCTTCTGGGAAGCAAGTGGGGACTTAGGCTTAAGCATATTCTTGATTAGCTCAAGCAGGCCCATGCGTTAAGTTTGGCAGTTCGATATAAAAATGCTTCCTTGAAAAAAACAAGCGTTGGCGTGGGCCTGTGGCGCAGTGGTAGCGCGCCTGCTTTGCAAGCAGGAGGCCGGGGGTTCGAATCCCCCCGGGTCCATTGAAAGCGTTTAAGATCATTGTTTTAGCCCAAAAGTCAAAAAAATATTAGTATCCCGCTGATTTTTGTAACCCAAGAAAGAGAGCTTTCCACCAAACTCCAACTTCCATCCTCCAATATCTTTAACACCCCCAAATGAAGTACTAAATACAAAAATGCTATTACCACTAATAGGGATAGAAGTAGTGTTGATAGAAAATTTAACACTGTCATTAGAAATATTATACTCAAATGTACCAAACTTAACCTTAACTTGACTATAGGAATCACCGATATTAGCGTTATTAACATTAATTCGCTCATTTTGAACAATAAAGGTCAGCGGCACTACGCCTGCACCAAGTCCAATTCCGTGGTCTTTTTGATGGATGAGAAGTTTCAGACGACTTCCCTTCTTTCCAACAGTAATCTGGCCTGCTATTGTTGGAATTTCAACACTCCCAATATCCACATTTTTTATACCTACATCAACTCCCTCCTTGTCGAGTATCGCAGAGAAATTATTATTGCTTAATGCAACTTTAAGATCACTAAACTGTAGTTTGTCGAGATTTTTCAGATTTTCGGTGAAAACTGCGACATTTGTGTTGGTTTTCTTATGAGTAAAACTTATGCCATTATTGCTTATGGTAAGCGTGCCTCCAAGAAAATTGTTCTCGATTTCGACTTGGTATTTTGGATATGGGGCCCGGGGATGAATCTCCTCCTCAAGAAAATTAGAAAGCTGCGTAAGAAGAGTGGGGATATCGTGAACGTATCTAGCCCGCCAGATAAGATCATCTGTTTTTTTGAAAAAATCTTGTGCGGTGACGTCATCATAACCAATTCCTATCCTTGATTTATCTTGACCAGAACCTAAAAATAGCTGAATTGAACCTTTGGTCTTTAGCTTTCCTTCATCAGTGAATATCTGATTTATTGAGGTTGATAGCTCTACATCATCTGAAATATTGAATGAAGTGGAAAGACTGGTATTCGCGTGAGTAAGTTTGCCATTGTTGTTTCCTCTGAGAAAAATGGAAAGATAGGTTTTCTTTTGAATTGCTGCTGAAAGCCCAATTATATTGAGGTGCTTTATTTTGTCTTTATCTTCTGTGGCAAGATAAATTGAACCACGCCAAGCATCAGTGCCACCCCCAAAGGTTATGCCTTTTGCTTCGTTTATCTTATTTGAAGCAAAGAAACCTGGCGAAGTCTCAAAATAACCAAAGCTTACTGAAACCTTATCTAAAACTTTCTGCTCAGCAACGGCTTCCTTATAATGAGGTGTTTTTTGTATAGCAACTGAAGATTCCGTCTGAGGAACCTCTATAACTGTGACGAAAAGATCGTTTGGACCAATTTTTTTATAATTCGCTGCTGCTCTTATACTCTCAAGATCAACATAGCCGGCAGCATCGCCATAAAGTATTTTTCCATCTTGCATATAGGCATTCAAAGCATACCAACCAGTTTCATCCTTGTAGTATCCCTGGGCAAACCCCCAGCGCTTGTTTTCAAGAAAAACGAATGTCCTTCCGACAATTTTATTTTCGTCTTGCTTAAACAATAGGTCAAGTTCTGCGGAAGTTTGCGCGTCAACTTTTTGATAATAACCTGTAGTTAGATTAAGTTTATTGATTATTACATTCTTTGAAACACCTAAACCTGACACAGTAAGATCCAATAAAAGTTCGTTGATTGGAGATGTAGATGGTTCGCCTATGTTCCCTTCTTTATCAATTGAGGAAAATGTTAAATTTTTATAACCAAAAGTGGCCTCAAATCCAGTTGGATTTTCAGCAACTGATGGAGGGGAGAGAAACAATCGTCTGGCCCATTCTGGAATTGGTTCATATTCTTGACGGAGCAGCCAACTTCCTATAAAAAGAGAATTTTGTCTTCTGAGAGATAAACTAGATGGATTATAAGGCGAAGGTATAACTCCTGACATCAAAAAATATTTTGTCCACAATGATGCTTCAAAAAGAGGTAAACCAAGGCGATAGCGTGTCCATATTTCCCTGAAAAATTCGGAAGACGGAAGTTTAAATTCATTAGATGTTGGTTGTTGAACAGAAGTGTTTTGGTTCGTTGATGAAATCCGGGCTATTGAAATGCGAGATTTAAGACTCATTAGATGCAACTTAATTTGATTTATATCAACATTTTCTGATAAAATGTTACTTATTTCTAGCAGATCGCTAATATTAAGATTTTTGCTGTATTTCGAAAAAATACTAAGCATTTGCTCTTTTGTTTTGGCTTCAAGAAGCTCATTTATGAGAGAAATTGGGTCGGTATGTTGCTGCTTGAATTGTTGCTCTGGCATAATGATTTTTTGACCGTTTGACATTTTAATTACCTTCTTTTACATAATTAAGAACAAAGAACGACGCTAGCTCTCCTGGTCCGAACGTTTTAAGACGGTCTTTTGAATCTTTGTCGAGAAGAGCATACACCTTGCCAAGACTAGATACACCTTGTCTTATAATCTCATCCGCATCCACGCCTTGAACATGTGTATATGTGGGTTCATTTTTGAGCTTAACGATTTCATTAACCAACTCATTCCACTGATTACTTAATATATCATGCACATTCTTCAGCTCTGGAATGTTTGCAAGCTCATTATTATACCTATAAAGATACCCATAGAACCACCCGTCACCTGAGATAGACTCTTTCTCTCCAGTAGAGGGCGATGTGTTCGGTTCTTTCTTTTGCTTTCCTTGTTGGCCTCCTTGTGGTGGGGTTTCATTTTTGGTTTGTGTTTCGGTTCCTGTCTGGGTTGAAATGGAATGCATGTGACTCCTTACAAGCTTAACCATAACTTCTGCGGGTGAAGACTTGCCTGGCTCACTTTCGTATATTGCACCTGTTTTGTCAGAGTTGTACTTATTTACAAAGTTCTTTAGTATCTCTTGCTCTTCGTTGGAGAGCTTATTTAATGCTGCTTCATCCAGACTCACTTTGCCTTTCTTGTCAATAGTCGCAAGCCCAAAATACGCAAGGATCCCAAATGCGTCTTGATTTAGTATTTGCTCTGCGGTTCCTACCCAAGATCCTCTTTTCATCATATTTTTAAGCAATTGCGGGGCGTCATCTGTTGTAATAAATTTTTCACCTTCTTTCTTTATATATCCCCTGTCAATGAAATAGCTTGTTGTAGTATAAAGTGCGGTATTGCCTTGATTATCAATTGGCACTCTTTTTCCAAGCAATGAAATCAAATCTAATACTTGAAGATTTCTGTAATATTGAACTACATTCTCTCCGAAAGTCTTTGACTGGTCGTAAAACTTTGCAAAAAATTCAATGTTTGACTTGACTGCATTTACATAATCTTCTGCTAGTATAGACGCTGCTATCCTACTTTCTTGGTCTATCTTTCCGTACAGAGATGATGCTATGACTGAAAGATAGTCTGCATTTTTTTGTAACTCTTCGTGGAGATGTTTTGCCAATGGATGATTTATGTTGGCAAATTCGTTTTTGTAGGAATAAAGACCGCGCTTTGGCTGGGCCCCTAACTTCTGTTCAGGAGAAAGTGGGACCTTTTTGGCTTCTTCAATCGCATTCTTGAGTGCATTGTTCGTCTCTTTTGTAATGTCTGCTGGAGCTAAATTTTTATTTGCTTGATAGACTGTAGTGAGCGACTGGAATGCTGGCTGCTGTTTTTGGTAGTCTGTTGCATTGTTAATGAGCTCTTCTGCCTGGCGAAGAAGAGCATTATGCTCACTTTGGAGAGTCGGAACTTGCACTTGAGTTGCCCCAGAACGCTCATAGACTATCTTAAATATGCCTTCCCACCACTTTGCATTCCCTTGACTTACTTTTTTATCGCCAATTTGCTGGCCTACCATCGCTTCGGCAAGCCTTGATCTTTGTTCTTGTTCGTTCCATAGATATTTGAGGATGTTTTCCGGGGTGATTTCAACCCCGTCCTTTTCCATGATGGATTTGAGAAGTTGTATCGTCTTTTTTGTAGCGTTTTCTTCTCTAACAAGCTTCATGGTATAAAACGAAGTAAATATTGCTTGAATGGTCTCATTTGGTTTTTCCAACTGTTCTTCAGTAAGAAGACCTGATGAAACCAAGAGTCTTCTTGTTGCATTTGGGGCATTATCGAAATCGACTGTTGCTGCTGCTTGGAGGTATTTATTTTGTTTGTATATTTGCTCTGCTGTTAGCACTATATTTGAGGGTGCTGGTTGATTGGTCTTTTTGCTTGTCGGAGAAGAAGCTATTACGGATTTATTATATGAATCTATGATTTTTTCTTTCTCATTATGTAATGTGTTTAAATCAAGACCTTTAAAATATCTATTTTTGATTTTCTCAACATCTTTAATTATATCATTATAGACTTGATTAGAGAGAGATTCAACAGTAGAGTTTTTATCCTTCACATGCTTATCTGCCAAGTTGAAAACCTTTTTGATATTGTACCAAAGATTTATTTTGTCTTGGTCATTTTTTGCACCTTTGAATTCTGTTACCCAAGTTTTATACATAAAAAGATCTTTCATGTTTTGAAATGAGGAAATTACATCTTTGGCTTTGTGATCAGTATCCCACGGTAGGTTGCCAAAGAAGAAATACTTCCATAGTTCTAGAGTAGAGAATAACTCCTTGATTTCTTCGTTATTTAGACCTTGTTTGGTAAGTTGGTCAAAATGATATTTGACTTGCTTGAAATTATAAAATAAGTCTCCGATTTCTTTTTTTGTTATCTGTATTTTATTGCTTTCAGTTCTGTTATCAACTATTTCAATATTGTCTCCTTCTTTCCTGAAAGAATTGCCATATTTAGTAGAAAAGGACATACACCAATTGGCATATCTATTAAATTCATCAATATGATTGACAGATTTTTGTTGTGTGTTTTGATTCATATGAACACCTCTTCACATTTATTCAATATTTCAATCAATATTTAAAAATCTGGTTTTAGATATTTATTCTGATTGGGATCTATATCTATTCTTTTCGATTCACCTTGACCTGAATTTTTAGTTTCCAATTCTTCTGGAGTTTCCAATTCTTCTGGTATTGTAGATTTGGCTCCGCGTTTATTTAGGATAGTTGGAGAGGAAACTTGTCCGTTTGCATTTCTGATGAGATCGTCAATTGGGGGGACTTTTTTTTGCGATAATGCTTCTATATATTCTGACATTACTAATCCCATAATGGTTATCTTAAGCTCGGGATAGTTATTTATTAAGGTGAAAAATTCTTTACTACTCTTGAAGATAGAGTTGCCGATCTTAATAACAGCTGACACGACTTTGCTGAATGATTCTAGATCAGTCATGAGTTTAAAGAACTTATACGACATGGTATCCTTGATAAATGAATCGATTTGTAGTGAGAGTTTCCTGATCTCAGAGAGTGTTTGCTGCAACTGTTGATTAGTAGTTATCTTATTTATGATCTCATCTTCTAGCTTCTTTAGTTCTTCACCTGAGATTATCCCTTTTTCTAGTTTGTCTCTTATTTGCTTGTTAAATTCAATTTTGGCCTCATCCATTTTACTTATGAAACTTTGTATAAGTTCTTGGCGTCTTGTATAAGCGTTTACTGCGTTCATCGCATCGAATAGATGTTCATGCATAATAGTTTGCAGTCGATTCCTATTCTTCAAGAAATTGAAATTCTTTGCTTTCTTCATTTTTTGAACAAAGGAAGAGCAATCGATAAAGAAAGCTTCGCTTATAGAATTACCTGAGGTATATTGAATATATCGATCTCGAAGGTCTTTAAACGATTTTATTAAATATTCTTTGTATTTTTCTGAATATTTAGTTTTATTTAAAGTGGAGATAAAATCGTCTTCATTCATAAACCTAAGAATGCGACTGTCTTTTAAGCCTACGAATCTTGCAAGATATTCTTCCATTTTTATAATTTCGTTTGGAAGGTCGACGAGTTTATCTGCCTTCTTTGCAAGTGAGCCAAGCAGGATTTGTTCATCCCCAAACATATGGATTGAGTATGAGTCTTTTGCATCTTGAATACTATTGAGGAATTGAGGCTTTCCACTACTACTGGGTAAATTTTTAGTTTTTTTAATTGCTTGTTTTGAAACAAGAGCACCCATGGGAATGATTTGAATCTCTTGTGGTTTGAGAGAATTTACTGCATCTATTATTTGTTTGCTTACTCCATCAAGGTTTTTGACATGTTGTTTGAATTGGTTAATGTAATCTTCCTTGCTTTTCCAAGAATTAATGTTCTTACAAACATTATCTACCTGACGGCCGATTTCTTCCTCACTAATGTCTTTTAATGAGCTTATTAGACGCCTTTTGATTTGCGCTTTCAGCATGATATCCTCTAACATTTCACCTAGGAGAGCACCTTCCGCAGTTAATTTCCGCCCAACAGAGCCTAATGGCCTGCCTGTTATCTGAGGAGAAGTGATGCCTTTTTCAACGTAGTCAATAATTTCTTTATCTGCTTTCAAATTTTTGAGTTCTTTGATTAGTTCCTTTTTAATTGCATTCAGATATTCTATAATATCTTCTGCACTTAGAGAATTGAGTGCTTTTTCATACGCATCAAGAACTTCTTTTCTTGACAAAATTTCGCTGATATCAATCTTTAGATTCTGCAGTTTATTTTTTAGAAGTTTCTCAAGGGATGACTGAATAGAAGGTAAGAAGTCTATCTGTAAAAACTCTTGCTTGTCAACGCTAAGCAACTTTTGTGCGACGTGTTCTGTCCAATCGTCTAAATAATGATGGAGGGGTTTTGCATATCTTTCAACATTAGTCACAGTTTTAGATACAGCTGTTGCAGCTCCTTTGGCAAGATTAGAAAATGTGAGGTCGACACCGAGTGCTTCTGCTACTTCTCTTTTCAAAGGCATCAAAAGAGGGTCAGGAGAATCAAAAAACTTCTGGATCGCTTGGATTGGATCTTTACGATATATATCCTCGCCGACGTACTTGATTATTATATTATCTACTGACGACCCATTTTTTAGATTGGTATCCATCAAAATTTTGAAGATTTCATCATGGTGGTTTGCAAGATTATCTATTATACCCCCATTAGTTATCTTTTCACCTAACTTTCTTAAGGTTGCTTTTGAAAGGCTCCGTCCAACAACTTTTAAAGCGGCCTTGCTTATAACTATACCATATCCTGTTGATGTCAAGAGTGAATCTACCATCCACATATCCAACGCGAAAGCTGCATTTCGTATATTTTCAGGCGTAGGGTTCTTTACTGCATTTTCGACAACAGCATTTGGTCTTTT
Source organism: Candidatus Anstonellaceae archaeon (assembly GCA_038891035.1). GTDB lineage: Archaea > Micrarchaeota > Micrarchaeia > Anstonellales > Anstonellaceae > UBA10161. Next base: position 42,483 of record JAWAEW010000004.1, on the reverse strand, counting down.
CAAAAAAGGTAAGAAAAATTCAATAGGATCTGTAACTATTCCGCTTAATCCTTCTACAAATCCTTTGACAGCAGTAGAAAACATTCCAATAGCATAAGGATCTAAATAGTAAAGCCCGCTATAACGATAGGTTGAAAGCCAGACGCGGCCGTTTTTTTCTGAAACATTATATTGGAAGCTTCCTATAAGCCTTCCATTTTCGATTTGTTTTCCTATTAAAAGCTTATCTATTATTTGGAATTTTCTACCCTGTTCTATTTTTTTAATCTGTAATCTAGAATCACCACTATCAATATCCCAAAAGCCGTATTTTGGATCTTTAATGTTTGAGATTGCGGTTTTGATCTTATTTCTTAATAAATAATCGAACATAGAAGGTTTTAATAAGTTGTATAAGAGCTGTTCAATTGTTTTTAGATCTTCTCCTTCAAATATTACACCTTCTTTCTCTAGCTGCTTGATTGAGTTAGGATCTAAAGGTCTAATATAAAGTGTGTAGGCCTCAATGTTCTTTTTGAAAAAGTTAGGTTCCTCTTTTTGGCCGTAAATTGGGATTTTCAAGGTTGCACTATCTTTTTGTGCCTTGCTAATAGTCCAGTCCCCCAGTTTAAGGGTCTTGTTATCATCCAGGTATGATTTCTTAATCCTTAAGATAAGCTCATATTCTCCGTCCTTTGTCCTTTGTGCAATAAATGAACTTTGACCGTCGTTTCTTATTTCATAATAACCGTGCTTGTAATAACGATAGGGTCTATTATTGAGGTAATAAATAGTGGTTTCGTCAAGCTTTTTGGCTTTTTTGATTTCGTCTTCTTTGAATCCATATTTTTTTAGATCATTTTCAAAAGCTTTAATATTTGGTGAAGACAAAAACTCAATATCATAGTAATTACCATTGCTTTTTAGGTTCAAATTCTTTTGTTCATAACCAACGATTCCTTCAGTTATTATTGGTTTGTTGATCTCAGCAATGATGTGATGATTAAGACCTTCTGAAAAAGTTCTAAAAATTTCTCTTATCTCACTTTGCATTCCTGTGATAATCTTTTCAACAAGAAATGGCCTAAGCAAAGCAAAGTTATCCCATTTCTTCTTGAAATCAGGATTTGAGTTATAGTGATTTTCAAAATTTTCAAAGTTTGAAACAATCTCAGTTCGCATTTGTTCTGTGAGGATATTTGTTTCAAAAACACTTAGAGAATAAGTTGTTCCATTACTTAAAGAAGAGAAGCGAAGTACATAATCCTTACCATTTGATTGAACGCCTATTGAATAATCTTTTCCTTTTGTAGAAATTAAGTTGTTGACGATTTGAGATGCAACATCTTTATCTATTTTTATCTGCCAAGGAGAAAGCGCATTTTGGAGGCTTTCTACAGGATCTACATTTTTTTTAAAAATCCTGTAGGAATCGCCATATTTTTGTAAAAGATAATCTTTGCTTTCAATTATGTTTGTTGGAGCAGATCTATCAGGAGTCCCAAAAGGTACCAAAGATTTGATTTGATCTTCTGTAAAACCAAACGAATTACGTAGCTGGAGAATCTCTTTGAGAGTTCCTTCTTTTACTTTAATTAAGCCGATGGTTATATTAGAAGTTCCCTTAAGTGTTTCCTTATAGTTGTTTAGGCTAGTAAAGTAATATGGTGTGGTTGTTTTAGAAAAATAGACAGAGGTGTCTTCTTGTTTGAACATAAGTGTATTTCGTGAAAAATCAATTATATAAATCTTGACACAAAAATAAAAGCAGCGACCAGTATGGAACAGATTTTCCAGGAGCCTCAGCCAATTCTCAAAAAGCCAGAAGGACCAGTTGAAAGGAGAAGGCACCAGTTTGGCAGGTTGATGGATGAACGCTTTGTTGATCCCAAAGCAGAGGCGCTTCTTATAGTTCCGCAGGAAACCTATGCACCAATAGTTGTGGATCTTACGGTCCAGCGGCAGACAGAAACCAAAATGACGATTTTGCACCAAATATACTATTATCTTGTCATGCTTTTTTCTGCAATCCGAAAGCGCTTGAAAGCAAGGAAGCACCTAAAGCTGACTAAAAAAGGGAGAGAGGCTTTGGAGCAGCTTAAGTATTTGGCCGACCTGTGCGAGGCAACCTCAATAGCAAGCCAAGATGAAATAACTTCAGATGCCGCCTTTGGTGAGGCATACTATGAAATTATGAGGCTTTCTTATGAGCTTGCAAAAATGTCGCAATCTGAACAAGAACACCACATGAGGCGCTATTTGCAACACTTTAGGAGGTTTGTTAAAAGCTTGCAGTACTGAGGGTTTTGAGTGAAATGGCAGGCTCATCTTCTTTTTGGTTTGGTAGCCGGTGCAGCTTTAGGGTGGTTGCTTAGAGCAGATGGCTGGAAGCTTGCCAGCATCTGCGCAATTTCCGGATTTTTTTCGCTTTTGCCAGACATTGACCTGGACTCAAGCAAGATTTCTCAAATAATGCGCCTTTTCCTTGTGCTTGTAGCAATTGCATTAGGGTTGATGTTTAGAAGCTTGCTGGTTGCTTTTTTGCTTTTGGCAGGGACATGGGCTGCATGGGTGCTTTTCAGGCCAAGGCACAGGGGGATTACGCACACTTTAATTTTTGCCTTGGTTTGTTTTGCCGCAGGCTTTGCGCTGTTTGGTTGGCAAGAAGGCCTTGCCGCATTTGTTGGGGTGGCCTCGCATATTGCAGCAGACAAAATTGGCAAATAATTTTAATTAAAGCGTCCAAAAATTTGGCATGGCTGCACAGCCAGAGGCTTCAGAAATAATCTCTTCTGTCCTTTTGGTCAAAGTAGTGCTTGCAGTGCTTGCAAGTCTGCTTTTTGCATACTACAAGCTGAATTGGGATAGGGCAAGGAAGCATTTACCAGTGCATTTCTTTTATGCAAAATGGAGAGCGGTTAGATATGCCACTGCCTTGGGAGTGGCATCTTTTGGGTTTGCGGCAGGATTTGCAGTGGAGTTTTTTGGAGGGCAACTTGGCTTCTCAGAGCTAAATGCAAAGCTTATCTCAGCTATTTTTGAGATCGTTTCGCTTTTTGCGATATTGCTTGTATTTTTTGAGCTTTGCATGGATGATGTTCCTCATTTCCAGCGGCTATCCCAATATCAGCCGCAACAGCAGCGCAAAAGGAGGCGCTCAAAAAGGTGAGAAAATGGGTATACTTGAAGATATATTTGGAAAAGGTCAGGAGCCTGCAAAGCCAGGACTTCCTTTTAATTTTTCCACCAGTCTTAGGCCGATGAGGCTGGATGCCAGAAAAGAAAATTGCATTGAAGTAATTGTCTCAGTCACAAATGTTTCAGATAAGCCATTTTTGGCATCTGCAAGCTTGGAGATTCCTAAGGCACTTGGATTTGAAAACGCAATCCTTGCAAAGATGAAAGAAATCAGGATGGGTGAAATAGAACCTGGAAAGACCAAGACTGCAAGCTTTTCAGTATGCGCAAGCACCCAGACTGCGCCTGGTACGTATGCTTTGGTTTTGACCATCAACCAGCATTATCGCGACTATTCACATGTACTCAATTATGCCAAAAAGACTGTTGAGGTGCGAGCTGTCTAGGGGATTTGGTGAGGATATACAACACTTTGACGAAATCTAAGGAAGAGTTTGTTCCACAAGAAAAAAATAAGGTAAAAATGTATGTTTGTGGTATTACGCCGTACGATAGAAGCCATCTTGGGCATGCAAGGACGCTGGTAGCTTTTGACAACATAAGAAGATACCTTGAGTTTAGGGGGTATAAAGTCACTTACGTGCAAAACGTAACTGATATAGATGACAAAATAATAAACCGCGCAAAGGAAATGGGGATGGCGCCTCTTGAGCTTGCCTTTATGTTCAATTCGCAATCTGAGCAAGAATTTGAAGCTCTGGGAATAAAAAAGCCAGACTTCTCCCCAAAAGTAAGCCAGTATATTCCGCAGATAATTTCACTGATAGAAAAGATAATGCAAAATGGCTTTGCCTATCAGACTTCCTCTGGAGTGTATTTTGATGTGATGAAGTTTGAAGGCTATGGCTCTCTTTCTGGGCAGAATATGGAACAGATAAAGGCAGGCGCGAGGGTTGAAATTGATGAGGAAAAAAGGAATCCCCAAGATTTTGCACTTTGGAAATTTGGACAGGAAAAAGGGGCCACTTTTGATTCTCCGTGGGGGGCTGGAAGGCCTGGCTGGCATATAGAATGCTCAGCGATGAGCATCTCCTGCTTGGGCGAAACCTTGGATATTCATGGCGGCGCTCGAGATTTGGTTTTTCCTCACCATGAAAATGAAATAGCCCAATCCGAGGCTGCAACTGGAAAAAAATTTGTAAGATATTGGCTTCATACTGGCTTTCTCACGGTAAATGGAGAAAAAATGGCAAAATCATTGGGCAATTTTATCACTATTCAGGATGCGCTGGCAGAGTTCGGCCCACAAGCAATAAGGATGTTTTTTGCGCTCACCCATTACAGAAGTCCGATTGACTTCTCGCGACAGGCAATTTTGTCTGCTTCCAACTCCCTTGAAAATTTGCATCAGGCAATCCGCTCTGCAAAATCTTACCCCCTTCCGCCAACCGGCACTGCAAGACTTTCTGAAGCCGCACTTGAGACTGAGCGCAAATTTGTAGAGCATATGGATGATGATTTTGATACTCCAAATGCAATGGCAGCGCTTTTCATGCTTGCAAGGAAAATAAATGCGGCCTGCTCAGATTCCACTGCAGGCAAAATGGATGCATTATCTGCAGCAGCCACTCTGGAAAAGCTGCTTGGGGTGCTGGGCTTGCAGCCAAAAGAAAGCAGGCTTCCCATACCTGCAGAAGAGATTGAAAGGCTCCTTCGCCAGCGTGATGAAGCCCGCAAAAGGAAGGATTTTGCATTAGCAGATTCCATAAGGAGAAGCCTGCAGGAAAAGGGAATTTTAATCGAAGATCGAAAAGATGGAATCACTGTATGGAAAGTGGCAACATGAGGTATGCCATTTTTGCAGTAGCAATAATCGCACTGATTCTCATTTTGCAAATCGGTGGACAGCAAAAAGAGACTCGAAAGCAGGAAGCTTTGCCTGGTTTTGCATTTTATGGTGCAGAGATTGTAGATTGGGGAGGTGGGCAAAGAATAGTGCTTGCTCACATTATGCAAGAAGAAGGCGACAGCTGGATTGAATGCAAAGATCGCCCATTTCCAAACAAGTTTGTGGTTCTTTCCAGCAACCCTTTGCCAGGGATAAACAAGGACTTGGCGCAGGCAGTCCGAAGACAACTTGAAAGATGCGGGATTTCTGCACTTTTTGCATATCCCCAGGATGCTGCCAAAATGGAAAATGCAATAGTGATTTCTGCCTCAGGTGCAATTCCACTTGAGCTTTATGAAGCTAACCAAAGCAAAGTAGTCAGCATAATTGCTCTTGAAGGCAAGGCTATAGACCAGTATGGTAAAATAATCCAAATAGAAAACTGGTCTGAATTTGAATTAGTGCGGCTTTACCTCGGAAAGGAAACAGAAGCAGCGCAGGAAGCAGCAAAAAAAGCGCTTTTGGACGAGAATGCCAAACTATTTTCTGGAAGGAATTCAATTATTAGCTACCCTGTAAATTTCACACCAGCATATTGCAGAATAGTTCATATCGGACAGCAATGCCGGGTGATTGATACTGGCAAACTTTATCCTCCTGAAGGGAGGCTGAAAGGTCCAAATGAAGTGGTGGCTGGCCAGCAGGCACAATTTGAGCTGGAACTGGAAAATGAAAGGAGGGCGCAGCTTGAGGCAAAGATATTCTCAGGAAGGAGGCTGGTTGGAAAGCAGGATATAGGAGTGGCTTATGGTGAAAGCTGGGTAGGGCTATTTTCAGTCAATCTCAGCACAAGCGGGCCTGCCATCATAAAAGTGGAAGACCAGTTTGGCAACCTTAAGGCATCTGCTTATGTGCAGGTAGTTGGGCTGAGCGCAAGGCCGATTGGAGTGAAAGGAAATAGACATGAATTTGAACTTACTTTTGGAGGAAGGCCTGTTGAGGGGGCTGTCTTTGCATGGTTAGATGATGGGCAAAAAAAGCAGGTTTATTCATCTTTTGGAAAGGTAGTTGTGCTTGCAAATCCTTCCAAGCCTACGCAGACAATAAACTTTGAATACCAGGGCGCAAAGGCAACCTTGGAATACAAAATAGAGCCAAGAGGATTTTTTGAAAGCTATGCAAAATATGCACTCCCTGCAATTGCATTGGTTGTAGGGGCTTACTTGCTTCTGCGGGCAAACAGAAAAATCAAATATAGGATAGTCTTTCCTGAAACTGCTCGGCTTCCTCCTGCAATGGTTTCTGTTAGATGGAAAGAAATGGAAGAGGCTTACTATGAAGCTGACCGAAAAAATGGAGGCCACCTTCTTACCGTCTATCCTGAAGAGCTTGCAGCTGCACTTGCTGCCAAAAAGAAAGTTGCAATAGACCAGCACAGCCTAAATGAGGTACTTGAGACCCTCGTTCGAAAAGGCAAAATGTCCAACTACGAACAAGCGTATGCCCCAGCAAAAATCCTGAGAAAGCTAACTTGTGGGCAGCTTCATGCATTGCGAATATTGCATGATGCAATGCTAGAAAACGGACTTAGATTCTCAAGGAAAAGGAATTTGGTTGGTGGAGTGGAGATTGTGCTTTTTGAAGGGAAGGAGAAGGTCCTTGTTGGACTAGGCAAGCGAAGGAGGGCAGTGCTGTTTGAAAGTGCCAAGCAAAAGGAAGACTTTCTTGAAAGCCTTAGGCAAAATACAGAACAAGACGTACTTATAAAAATTGCAATCCAAAACAGGAAGCTATTTTTGATGGCCCCGGACAAAAAGGAAATCCAAAAAGTGCTGAAATGAAAACCTGGGCATTTTTTGTTTTGGTTGGTTTGGGCTTTTGCCTTCACCCAATCCAGGAGGCAGAAAAGCAAAATCTTCAAATAGCAGAAACCCTTCTTGGTGCAGAAAACCCTTGCATGTTGCCTGAAAAAAGCCCGACCCCACAAGATCTTTCGTATATTTCTGGAGTAAAAATAGTTGCAGTTATGCCTCAGATAGGCAATCTTACCTCAGACTTGCATCGGCCAAAGGTACTCTGGAGCTGGTTTGCACATTATCCCACATATGCAGAATTTGAAATTCCTTCTTCGGAAGGTTGCCCTGCTGGCAAGCTACACCTTTGGGCAGAGGGGCAGCCAAGATTTTCTGACGGGGTGCTTTTTTATGAATATGGAAACCAAACCAGACAGGCAATTCTTGGGATGGCTGGTCCAAACCCTGTCCAGCTTGAACTGGGCAGGCCGATGCATTTGCAGAGTATGATTTTCGAGCCGCTCAGATTGCACCTTTCAGGGGCGATAGAGGCGGAATATAGATACTTAAAACTTGAATACTTCTTTGAGTGCCCTTCGACCTGCATTTGCAAGGCGCATTCTACTGATGGGGTGCTAACATACCGCAAGCGGCATTCAGATGAAAAGGAAATTTGGGTCGAAACCGGCCCTGTAGAGTGGTTTTGGGTAAACCCGCCATTGCAAAAAATGACTAATGCAAGCCAGCAGCTTGAATGGTTATTTTTTGCAAGGAGGATGCCTGCCTCTGTTGCATTTATGATAAATGGCAAGACTGTCGCAAATTTTACTGCTTATGAAATTGATTACAAGCAAGGCAGATGCAAACAGGCCGAGCTTGAGGCCAGGCCAGTATTTTATGGGCAAAATATGAGCTTGGTGAATTTGTCTGAAATGTATGCAAGCCAGCTGGTTGATCTTCCTGCAGCTTATCTGGTCATGGAAGCATCTGCCTCAATCAAGCAAGAGGTGGGCAAAAAGAAAGCAGTTGTTTTGTATGAAAGTCTATTTTCTGATATGTTTGCATTTGAAAGCACGATTTCTGTGCGTGAACCTGCGCCCTTCCAAGACGATCAAAACAGAAAGGCGGTCAGCATTCGCTTTGGGAATGATTCTGTGTCACCTGCCGCATATCCTGCAGCAAAAGGAAAATGGAGGGTTGAAGGATTTGCAGCAGTTGGCGGGCTAGTTTTGCTTGTGCTTTTTGGTCTAGTATATGAAATAAAAGTCCTTCTTGGGAAAATCAAAATGTGATTGAAATAGACGGCTCTTATGGAGAAGGCGGAGGCCAGGTGCTTCGGACTGCACTTTCGATATCTTGCATTTTAGGCACACCAATTAAAATAACAAACATACGTGCAGGCAGAAAAAATCCTGGCCTTTCCTATCAACATCTGGCAGCATGCAACCTGCTTGCAAAAGTTTGTAGAGCAAAAATAAAAGGAGCAGAAATAGGCTCCAAATATCTTGAATTTATTCCAGGGAAGATAGCTTCAGGAAGCTTTAAGGTAGAGATTGGCACTGCGGGATCATGCTCCCTTCTTGTGCAAGCTGCGCTTCCTGTTCTTTTGCATGCTGAGGAAGAATGCACCTTAGAAGTTATTGGTGGGACTCATGTGCAGGGTGCCCCAACTTTTGAGTATTTGGCAGAGATTTTTGCAAAAGCTGCCTCCATGTTTGGTGCAAAATTTGAAATTCAGCTTAAAAAAGCAGGCTTTTATCCAACTGGTGGGGGTAAGATTCATCTGAAAACCCTGCCTTCCAAGCTTCACGGCTGCATAATGCAGAAGGTTGAAGAGCCATTAAGATATGAGATAGTTTATTTTGGGCTTCCTCCACACGTTGCAGAAAGAGAGCAGGCAATTATTAGGAAGCAACTGGGCTACCTTTCCCCTTCGGGAAAAATAATGCAGGTTGCAGCAGATTGTGCCGGCAATGCAGTTACTATGTGGAAAGGGTTTATCGGAAGCTGCTCAATAGGAAAAAAGGGAAAGATGGCTGAGGAGGTGGCTTTGGAGGTGTGCAGAGAGTTTGAGCAACAGTACAAAGGCAATGCATGTGTGGATTGGCATCTTGCAGACCAGCTTCTACTTTATGCCGCTTTGGCAGAGGGGAAAAGCAGCTTTTCAGCTGCGCAGGCAACCCAGCACCTTTTGACAAACCGTTATGTAATTGAGCAGATGACAGGAAGAAATATTATAATTGAAGGCAATACAATAAAGGTGCTTTGATGGCAGGAAAAGCAAACATTGCACTGCTTGATATTGCTGGATTGGCATTTGCTTTTGTAATGGGAGCCTTAGTGCTAATTTTTGGCTCGGCTGAGTTTCTTATTTTACTTTTTGTTTTTCTTGGGCTTTCTGTCATGGTGACAAAATACGGGTATGAAAAGAAAAGAGAGCTTGGAATATATGAGCATGAAAGATCTTGGGAAAATGTGCTTGCAAATGGTTTTGTCCCAACAATATGCGCAGTGGTCTCGCCTTGGGTTGGGTGGGGCCCATTTGTAGGTTCGGTTGCTGCAATTACTGCTGATAAGTTTGCTTCTGAACTTGGGGTGCTTGCAGGTGAGCCTATATATCTTCTTAATTTCAAGAAAGCCAAAAAAGGAACCAATGGTGCAGTGACTCCATTTGGGCTGTTGATGTCGTTTGATGGTGCTGCTCTTATTGGTATTGCTGCATTCCTTATGTTCCCTGGGATGACTTTGTGGCGCATAGTCCTCATAGGGCTTGTAGGTTTTGGAGGAAGCTTTGCAGACAGCATAGTAGGGGTTTTTGAAGAAAAGGGTATAGGAAACAAGGCAACCAGCAATGCAGTATGCTCACTTTTTGGCGCAGTTGCTGGAATGGCATTTATTTAGGGAAAAATGAAGGATATATCAATTTTGTAATCTTTTCCTGGTTTATTTGCTTCAACTCCTGTACATAAATAAGCGGAAGCCTGGTTTTCCTTATTCGCTCTGCAAGCTCTCGCGTCTTTTCCTCATCTCCCTCAACTAATATTTCAACCGTGCCATCTGGCAAATTCTTTGCATAGCCTACCAGCTGAAGAGAATTTGCAATCCCGCAGACATAGGCTCGAAAACCCACCCCTTGAACCCTGCCTGATGCCACAAACAAAGTCCTCATCATCTGCATCAGCTGGATGGGAGAGGTGAAGAATAAGGCTCCAAAAGCTTGGCTGCCTGATTCAAAGCTGCCACTACTTCTGCTTCGTTTTTGCCCCCAGTGCAAATGACTTTGCCGTTCTTGAAAAGCAAAAGTGAGGTTTTTGGAGAAGAAAATTTCAGTATTGCGCCTGGGAACTGCTCGGGCTCGTATTCTACATCCTCTATTTCTGATGCGATCGTGTAAAGGTCAAGCTCAACTCCCAGCTCTGCAGAGGCAACAATGTTTTGCACCACGAATTTAGGCTTGAATCCTTTTGGTGGCTTGACCTTTGAGTAATTGATTAGCATCTTTAGCGTCTTTTCTATTGCAGCTTCCACTTCTGCTTCGTTTTTGCCCCCAGTGCAAATTATTTTGCCGTTCTTGAAAAGCAAAAGTGAGGTTTTTGGCTCTTTAAGCTTTAGTATTGCGCCTGGGAACTGCTCGGGCTCGTATTCTACATCAGAAAGTTTTGATGCAATGGTGTAAAGGTCAAGCTCCAGCCCAAGCTCTGCAGAGGCGACTATATTTTCTATTCTATAAGTAGGTTTGATGACAAGCTTTGGCTTTTTTGGCTTTGACACAAAACCCCTCCTTCCAAAAGATTTTTAAATTGGCAGAGAGATTTAAAAAGGGAAGGTATTTAAATAGGATGCTACCTTAAACAACCCCTTTTTGCAATTGGTGGTTGAATGAAACGCTCACTTGGAAAAATATCAAAAAAAGGAAGAGCACTGGGTGCCTCCTTGCGAAAGCTGTCAGTGACTGCGTTGGTTTCAGGCTACAATATAGGTGATCGTGTCGCAATTGACTCCCAGGTTAAATACAGCGGAATGCCTCATCCACGATATCGCGGAAGGACAGGGACGATTGTAGAAAAGAGGGGGGAATCCTACGTAGTAAGGATTCGTGATGGACGGATGGAAAAGGACTTAATAATCCCCCCTGTACATTTGAGATTGATAAAGGGAAGTGGTTAGATGATAGGTAAGGGCGCTTATGAAATGAAGCCTGTTACACTTGCGGAAGTTGTAAGGATACTCGAAAAAAGGCAGGGAACTGGAGGGGAATTTGGATTTGAGCAACAAACTTCACTGGAGTATGCTCGCAGGTTTGCTCATCTGAAGTTTTCTGATGCCCAAGAGATGCTTGGAGAGCTTTTAGCTATGGAATTGAAACCTGAGGCTGCAGTCAAAATTGTGGATATTCTTCCAACTAAGCAGCAGCTTATGCTTATTTTGGCAAAGGACAAGATAGAGCTTCCAGGAAAAAAAATCGATACAATTTTGGAAATTGTTGAAAAGTACAGGAAAAAAGCAAAGAAGTTTGAGCCCAAGCACAAGGAAGACTCCAAAGAAGAGCCTCAGCAGTCTGAACAGTAAAAACATACAATTTTATACTTGGCAAGAGAAATGGACTAGGTGGAAAAATGGAAATGGAAGATTATGCTCGTGTGATTGACTTTATGCCTGAAGGAAGGGCAACTGACAGAGAACGCGAGCCTATTGCACAGCTTGTTGGAGAAAAGTATTTCACTTTGCTTGAAGTCAGCATAAAAAAGGGGGTAAATTGCACCCTTGGCCAGCGCCTCTACATAGGCAAAAATGAAAGGCCAGAAGTTGAAAAAATAAAAAGGAGGATAGAATTTTCAGAGCTTTCTGCAACTGCAAGAAATGAGCTTCCGCTGGTAGTGAAGAACATAGTCAAAGACAGAGAAGAGGACTTTGTGCGATTCTTCAACAAGGCAGGTCCTATTTCGATAAGGCTTCATCAGCTTGAGCTTCTTCCAGGAGTAGGGAAAAAGCATCTGCAGCAAATTTTGGAAGCCCGAGAGGAAAGGCCATTTGCAAGTTTCAAGGATATACAAGAAAGGGTGAGCCTGCTTCCTGATCCTGCAAGTCTTATCCAAACCAGAATAATAGAGGAAGAAAACGGTAATTCAAAGTACTATCTTTTTGTTAGGCCACCTGCAAAGCAGGAAAGATGAAATATAAGAATTGATGCACAAAAAACTTCTGGGCCTGTGGCGCAACCTGGATAGCGCGTCTGGCTTCGAATGCGCCCGGCAAATGGGCTGGGTGTGGCAGGTGCCACCAGAAGGCTGCGGGTTCAAAAGCCAAAGGTTTGGCTGAAACTCCCGTCGGGCCCGCATTATGAAGCACCTCTTGATTGCACTCATGGTTGCGTGCTTGACTTTTTCCTTTCAAGTAGGCCAGGTTAAAGAAGGCAAGGTAAGCATATTTTGCCCTGGTCAATCCAAGGTTTCAGTTGCAGGCCCAGATGGGCTGCATTTTGTTGAGCTGGACCAGTATGGCGAAGGGAGCTTTTACCCAAAAATTGGAGGAGATTACGTATTTGAGTGTGGAGGCCTGATGCATGAAGCAAAGATTGAATTGCCTGATGCAAAAGTTGAGCTTCAGACTGCCAATGAGCAGTTGGGCCTTGTAGCATTTGGATTTTCCTTGCTTTTTGTTGCTATCATGGCTGCTGCTGCATTCTACATTTCAAGGTCTTTTCTTGCAGAGACCAAATTTTACAAAGAAATTGAGGGTGGAAAAGTGCAGCTTGTGGTGGTTGCCGGAAAAAGTTTGGATAAAATAAAAATAGTTGACCCTGTGTGCATGCACGCAAAGTCATCAATTTTAGTAGAGATTCCTTTTTTGAAAGCAGGCGCAGTTTGGAAATACAGCTATGAATTTCCAAAAAACTGCCACCTATTGCCTGCATCTCTTGAGGCACAGCAGGAAGGGAAAAAATTGTTTCTTCTTTCTCAGCTTATTCCCACCAGTGCCGCGGAACAAAAAGAAGGACCGCTGCAATTATATTCAGCCCAATTGAAGGCAAGAAAAGCTCAGGCTCAAAAGAGAGTGCGACTGCCTCGATACCAAGTAAAGACAAAAGAAGAATAAGCTTTGATGCAAGCAGGCTTTTCCAGCAAAGTATCGAGCCTGTAACTAAAACTACTAAGCTTGCAGCGCTTGCAGAAACAATCGGCATTTTGATATAGACAAAAAAAAGCAGCAATGAAGCACAAATCAGAAATGTTTGAGCTGCAATTGCAAGAAGAATCCTGTTTATATTCGCATTGGGCTCAACGTTCATTAGCGCACCTCAGTTCTTCTAAAGTTTCCAACACTTCATTTGTAGATAACGTGAACACTTTTCGCTTTGCGTATTTAAGGTTTTGTGCTATTTGTTGGGCTTTCTTTTTTTCCTTCTCTCCAAATAGAGCTTCGCGCCCATCAATTACTGCATTCTTGAGCAACTTTTTCTTATGTGAAAAAATTGCGGCTATTTTATTTTGCAAATCCTTGCTTGGGACAAATCCTGTTTTAGTAAGGGTAACTATGCAAGAATCCACTTTTGGGACTGGATAAAATGCATGTTTGCTTATTTCGCACAATACATTGGGATTGAATGCAAGCTGACAGAAAACTGAAAGCCTGCCATAGTTTCGCGAACCTGGAGTGGCCACCATCCTCAAAGCTACCTCTTTTTGGATGCACAGCAAAGCAAGCTCAAAATCGTATTCTGCAAGCTTTACAATGATTGGTGATGTGATATAGTAAGGGATGTTGCCTACAATCCGATCGAAATGACCTGGCTTAAAAGAAAGGAAATCTGCTTGGACTACATCTACCGCTCTGCCAAATTTTCTTTTAAGAATGCTGCATAATTTAGAGTCCAGTTCCACTGCGGTGATTTCTTTTGCCCCAAAGGAAAGAAGCTTTTGCGTCAGCCTTCCATCTCCTGCCCCGATCTCAAGCACAGACTTTCCGCTCACTTGTGCAAGTCGGGCCTCAAGCTCAAGCACCTCTTCATTTGCGACAAAGTGCTGGCCTAGCTTTGCCTTCATAAGGCACCGTCCTAATGCGTAGTGACTATTCTTGCAGAGTCATGCTCAACTACTATTGTATGCTCATGCTGAGAAACTATACCCCTTCCAGTATCGCGAAGGACTGGGTATGGATAAAGTGCGCCAGAGTTGAGAAGCTCGCGCAAAGCAGCTGAAAGGGCCATTTTTGAATTAAACACGCCACGAAGCCATCTTTCTGCAAAAGGAAGTGAGAAATAATTTCTTGCAATATGGTCTAGCAATTCTCTGCTGTAGCGCATGCGAAGTTTGGTGGTTGCCTGCAAGGAAAAAATCTCGACTTGTGTAGTGTCTGAGACCCTTCCAGAGCCGCTTGAGGAAAAAGGCTCAACTGCGAAAATATCCCCTTCTTTAAACTCGTAAGAAGCTGAGCTTGCAATATTTGGGATTTCAACTCCTGCGTGAAGCATGTAGGGAAGAATTTTGTGACCTGTGAGGTTCTCAATTGGCCTAAATCCCCTAGCATTAATTTCCTTTTCTATTTCTGCTCCAATTTTGCCAATAGGCACTCCTGGCTTGATTGAAGCAATTGCTACCTCCAATGCCGCCTGTGAAGCCTCCAAAAGCTTCCCCCATTCACCTGACAAGTCGACAGTGACTGCTGTATCTCCTATACATCCATCAATATGGACACCTATATCTATTTTGACCACATCTTTTTCTCCGATAAGAGCTTGGCTGTCTGCCTCTGGTGTAAAATGGGCCGCTATATCATTCACCGAGATATTGACTGGAAATGCTGGCTTTCCTCCTGCATCTTCTATCATCTTTTCAAGCGATTCTGCGATGTCAAAATATGATTCACCAGGAACAACTATCTTGTGAACCTCTGAGGCTATTTTGCTTGCAATTCTGCCTGCCTTCTCAAAATTTTGAATCATTTTTGCCTTTTCTTCGTCATCCATAAAACCACAACTAAAGATGGCAGCCTAATTTTAAAATAACAGGCATTTGAGAGCATACCTCTTTATAAAAATAAAAGAAGAATGACGAATATGCAAAGGCTGCTGCCTAGTTTGGCAAAAATTGCGGCTTCTTTGCTTATATTGGCAAATTTTGCAAGCGCTTCTGGGTGGCAGGCAGAGGTTTACTATTGGACTGGACTTTCAGTGCTTATTGCGGCTTCGTTTATTGGGATCACATATATGGTAGGTTCTTTTTTTGAGCTTAGGCTGCTTGAAGCATGGACCAAAGTAGAGCTTCAGGAACTTTTCGCAGGAGTTCTGATTGCAGTATTTTGTGTTGGAATGATTGCAAGTGCGGATGCTGCGGCAAGTTTTCTTTCAGGCAAACAGATGGGTGCAGGGCAGTACGCCTTGGATGCCATTGCAAAAATAAGAGAGGATGGAAGGGCCCTTTATCTTAAGCTTGCGACAGCTTATTTCAATGTCGCAAGATATGCTTCATATACTTATACTGCCGGGTTGAATCTCCATTTAGTAAGCACAAGCTTTACTCAGACCCCTGGTGCAGGATTTGCACCATTGATTGCAGAATTAGGCTTTGCAATGGATGGAATTGCAAACTATCTCTTGTTTTTGTCTGCGCAAAAATCATTTGTAATCTTCTTTGTCAATACTGCCGCAATCTTTTTGCCCGTGGGTATCTTTTTGCGGTGCTTTTCACTCACAAGAAAGATAGGTGGGACTATTTTAGGGGCTTCAATTGCGGCTTCTGTGATTTATCCTGCCTCGTTTGCAATTTCTCATGAAATCTATGCCACTTTTTCCCCGCAGATTGTACAATACATAGAAGGGATTAATGTGTTGCCAGACATTAGAAATCCACCACTTACAAATTTTGTATGTGACCCTGTAATGCAATCCTTCATCCAAAGCCCTCTTGGAGTTGTGGTGTCTGCTATATCTTCCAGTGTTGGTGGGTCGATCGGAAGCTTGGTTGGGGGATTTGGAGGGGTTATTCTAAGTGGGGAAAACGGATGGGCTTTGTTGATATGCCCTGTGCTTCAGGTGACTACAGGTTATCCACTAACTCAATGCTGGGCCGATGTAAGGAATGTATTTGCTATTGCAAAGGCAGGCTTTAGCATGATGATGTATCCCTTTCTTTCACTTTATAGTTATGTTGATATTGATGCAGCCATAGCCAACGTAACAGAGTATGCTCTTCCAGCAACAAGCATTTATGGAGTGCTTGCTTTAGTTTTCTCCTTGCTTCCCATAATAATAGGGGTGGTTGCAGCAAGGAATTTCATAATTTATTTTGGAGGAGAGCCGCAGCTTTATGGCTTAAGCAAATTGGTGTAAAAATGAATGTTGTTTTTATTGTAGCATTGCTTGTGCCTGCTGTTGCTGCAGCCGATTATGCAGATGTATGTGAGATAAGCAATTTCCATCCTGATGCTCTCCCATTCATAGGTTATGCACTTGCGCTTGCATCTCTTGTGATAAGCATTGCTTACATGTATGGCAAGCTTGCGCACAATATAAAGGCTGAAACATATGCAAAGGATGAATCGCAGAATTTGCTAGTTACCGTTATACTGCTTGTCGGCTTGCTTGCATTTTTCACAGGGTCTTGCCGCTTGGCAGTGGAATACATCGGCAAAAGCCCATTCGAAGCTTCATATGCGTACATAAATTCTTTGCTTGTAAATAATGGGCTTGCGATAGTGCGAGAGCTAGTCTATTCCAGCTATGGCAATCAGCTTGATGCAACTGCTTATCTTTTCGTAGGATTTACTCCTTATCAAGGTTATGGAATGGCGCATATGGCCGCGTGGAGAGCAATTTCATCACATAAAGAATTTCTAATAGATCTTTATATTCCGATAATCGCAAGCCTAAATGCACAAAAATATCTCCTTTCAATGGTGGAGTTTGTAGGTGCTGCTGTGCTTTTGCCATTTGCGTTTGTCATGAGGATATTTCCAATGACTCGCGAATATGGCAATATTTTGATTGCGCTTTTTTTCGGGCTATACATAATTGTTCCTTCGGTTTATGCTTTAAGCGCGTATACATATGCGAAAATCATGCAAAATCCATATCAGATTGCAGGACATTCGTTTGAAGACAGACAAGCTTTTGGAGATGGAACTGGCAAAGATAGTCTTCTTTATCGGCTCTCCTCCACTTTACCGCAGGCAATTTTCATCCCAAATCTTGTGTTGGTGGTGCTGATAACATGTGTGAATGCTATCTCTAAAGCTTTAAGGACAATTGCAGTGTAGTGATATGATGAAGCAATTGTTGATTTTCATTTTGGTTTTGCCGGCAATTTCTGCTGCAAGTTCATATGCACAGCCATGCAACCAGAATTCAGATTGCGTTTCGCCTCTAATATGCGATTTGGCTTCAGGAAAATGTACCCAGCCACCATCACTTATTTGTGAGCTTTTCCCTTCTGAATGGGAATATGTATATCAGCCATCTGTGCCTTATCTACCTCAGAAGAATATCACCAAGATGATAACTGCCCTTGAAGAAGGGAACAGGACAAAAGGAAGTGCTATTGGGCAAACAAGCGGGATATATCAGGCTGGATGGTTTTCAGATTGGAAGGTTTCTGCGTTGACAGGAGTGATGATTGCAATCCTTCTAATTGCGATTGCTGCGATGGTTGGCTATGCATTCAATTTAAATGAAATAAAGGCATTTGTGGATATTGAACTTGGACAGGCATTTGTTTCAGCAATATTAGTTTTGAGCATAATCGGAGTGATAATTTTCCTTGACCAGATTTCAAGTGCAGTTGTGGCTTCAAGCAATCTTCCTATAGTTTGTAGTGGCGCAGAACCTTGCTATATCACTGCTGCCAAAACTTATCTTGACAGCATTTACAAGATAGGTTCAACCTATGCTCAGGATGCGCTGAAAAAAAGCATAAAAGAACAAAAAGCTGCCAACCTTGGTGTAAATACAGTTGCAAATATAGCCCTAATGGCTTATGCCGGCGTGATTATCCGGCCAAATGCAGGTCGGTCAATTGAAGCAGAAAGGGCAGGAATAATTTTTGAGAACGCAACCAGGATGCTTGCAAGCATATACGCACAGCGCTACTTTATAGATGTGGTTGCCTTTGCGCTTGCCCCGATACTTCTACTTTTAGGGATATTGCTTCGCACCTTTTTCTTTTCAAGAAGATTAGGTGGGCTATTGCTTGCGATAGGAATCTCGATATTCGTAGTTTATCCTTTAACATATGCGTTTGCTTGGTACACTCTCCAAATCAGTGTGTACGGTGAGCGCGTTGGGCAGGACTCTGAAAATTGCCCTGCTGAGTGCAAACTTTCTCCACCTGTTGCATTTTATATAAACAATACAACTGGAGGGCTGATACTCTTCAAAACGAAAGAAGATTTGAAGCGTGCAGGCATAAATGCAACCAATTGGGCGACAGGGGACATAAATGGAGATGGAAAAGCTGAATTTCCTGGCTTGGTTGCTTGTGAAGAGTTGGATGGTATTCAGAATGATTGTAGCGGTTGCCCCCAAGAATGCAGAGAGGTTCCATTTCCAAGAAATAAGCCAAAATGCGACCCTGTAGCTTGTGCCCAGTGCAATCCTGGATGTAAAGTAATGAGAATTAGAACCGATTGTGCTTCAAAATGCCCGACCAGCCTTTGTCAGGAAGGATGCAAAGCCAGCATTCCATTTGAAAACAAATGCTATGTCAAATCTGATGGGAATGCAGTAGCTGCAAAGTTGACAGTAGATTGCACTGTATGCAAAGACTGCCCAAATTGGTGTCTTCTTAAAAAAGTGAATCCTGACGGTAGTGTGGAGCTTGTAAGAAAAGATGAAAAACTTTGTAAAGAGGCTCCAAACGATGCATGCAACAGATGTCCGCTGGAATGCTCTTATGTAAGCAAGATAGGCGAAACCTTTGATTGTGAAAGCCCATCTGTATGCGGGTCCTGCCCAAAACCATGCAGAGTAAACTGGAGCAGCCAGCTTGATAAATACGACATTCAAAACTTCATGCAAAATTATTGCAGCAACAATCAGCAAATAAGAGAAGCCTGCAGCAAATGCCCAATGGAATGCAGAATCCAAATTCCTTCAAATCCTCTTTTTGATGAAACTCCCGCATGCTATCCTTATCCTCAGAAAAATTACATATCTACAAATTGCACAGATTGTCCTGAAATGTGCAGATTCAACGATTATTCGTTCATAACCGAATATTCTGCAGTTGAGCGTGAAGGCGGGATTCCAGTGGAATGCGCAGCCGAAGGAGTTAACTGCTCCGCGTCTGCATGCCAAAACCAATGCAGACCTCAGAAGTTTCCACCCACCTGCAGGATATCAAATATGTTTGATAGACAAGCAGAATATTGTAGGAATTGCCCAGAGGAAGTAAGAATTCTGCTTTTACATAAAAATTCTTCTGGGGATATTGATTACTTTGGGCCGCCAGCTTTTAACTCAAACTTTTATGCTGAAAGAAACGGAGAAACTATAGACTGTTCTTCTTGCAGTGATGCATGCAAACGAGTGATCCAAGTTCCGAATAGCCAAACCAATCCAGAATGTCAAGATTATGACTTTGCCTCTGGAGAAATGGGGCAGTGCCGCAAATGTCCTATTGAATGCCGGATAAAATTTGAGGGAACTGACAAATATGGGTATTCTAGGAGTGGATTGCTTGCTTTATGGTGCAGCAGTTTGGGATGCGCATCTGAAAATTGCTCTGATTCTTGCAAAGTAAAGATCCCCCCTGCAACTGGATTAGTATGTAGTGAATATTTAGGAAACCGTGACTTAATTGGTGAGTGGGGTTGTTATAACACATCAAATTACTTCTCAAGCGGGGAGTGTGGTGGTGCTTCTTCAGAAGAAGATTGCCGCTCAAGAGGAACAGAATGCGAATGGTTAAACAAAGGCAGTGTTCGCATACCTATAGGACAGCGAGAGTATCCGTTTAACGAAATAGATTCATGCAAACAGTGTCCAGAAAATTGGCGGATAAAGGATATGGAGATAAAGACTTTACAAGTTGACTGCAGCCTTGCCGCTTGCCCTAACGAATGTAGAGTAGACATTCCACTCAAAAGGTCAGGGGGACCACAAGAATGCAGAAGCTATATTCCAACTTCTTTACCTTATTTTGATTGCCCAGTACTCTGCAGGAGACTCAACCAAGACCCTATGCCTGAAATCTATTGCAATTATGTGAGCTGTTCGTCTCAGCAACAAAGTTGTGCTTTGTCGCCTGTCCCAGCCCGTATCTGTGACGGATGCTTTGATTGCCCGTATGATTGCCTTTATGAACCACCCTTGCGCACTGATTGCGCTGAAGTGTGTAGCCAAGAAGATCTTACATCTGAGGCAGCAAGTGTAGATGAATTGCTGCTTTCATTGCCTGGCTCTGCAACAGGGGCAGTTGATGTAAGAAATATTGGAGTTTTGATGATTCCTGCGGTTGTTCTTCCACTATTTTCTATTGTTATGATAATTTCGTTTGTAAGGGTATTATCCTCCACCTTAGGGGGAGATATTGATATACCTGGCCTGAGTAGGATAATATGAGAATGCTTTTGATTGCACTAATGCTTGTACTGTCAATCATGGTATTTGCTGATGTGTCTGTGCCTTGTGATGAATGCAGGGACCTATGCGAAGGCCGGGGTGAAACATGTATACATGAGTGTATGAGTAACTGCATAGAGTATGGAGGAGGTGGTAGCGGCTGCGGTCCGTTAGGCTCATCCTGCACTGAAGATAGTCAGTGCTGCTCAGGAAAATGCAGCCAAAATGTCTGTGTTCCGCAATGCAAGAGCAGCGGGCAGTCGTGTGCTTCAGATAATGAGTGTTGTAGCGGGCTTAAATGCTATAATGGGTTTTGCAGCTCTTGCATTCCAGAAAATGTATATGGCTGCAATCAATTTCCTGGTGTTGACGGATGCTGTGCAGGTCTCTTCTGCAACCAAAGTGGAGTATGTGTCGTATGCTATACAAAAAACACCCAATGCACCCAGAGTGTGCAATGCTGCAGCAAAAACTGCCAAAGCGGGAAATGTTGCCTAAATGAAAGCTCAAGTGAATCTTGCACTAGCAATGATGATTGTTGCCAAAATTATATTTGCAACCCAAATACTAACAGATGCGAAAGGCGACATCCAACCAAGCCACAAAAACCACAAATAGCACCTATTGAAGTCCTTCCTGATGGCATTGTTGATTGTGTCTCTGGATGCACTGCAACAGACTATCGATGGAAAATAAATGATATGCCTTATGCATGGAGTGGGATTCTCGAAAGCTTTAACTGCACTGCAGAAAATTGCATGCCTGGACAGCAGATTTATCTTCAGACAAGAAATTGCATTGGCACGGAGTGCAATGAATCAGACTGGTCCGAGCCTGCAGAGGTGAAGCCCTATCCTCCCCCACAGCTTCTTCCAGCAGGAAGCTATCTTCAATATATCATATATGCGCTTTTGGTTGCTTTGGCAGTACTTGCAATTGCCTATATGTTTTCCAAGGCTTTTGGAATACAACACTGGGGGGAAATAATAAAGGATGAACTGTTTCAAGTGCTTGCTAGCGGGATCGTTGCGCTTCTGCTTGTGGGGATTACTTATATGATAAATGATTACCTTACTGCCTCTCTTTCTGCAATCTCTGGAGACACCAGCATTCCACTTACAGGAACAAACCAAATATATACCGTTGCATACAACAGCCTTTCTTCTTTGGGAGTACAAAATATACTTTTGCAGATTCAGGATGCGAACAGCCGTGTAGCAAAGGAAGCCTCAAAAGGTATATATTGCAGCATGCTTGGAGTTGGCTTTACATTGGTAAACTGCAGCCCGCTTAACGCTTTCAGGGGAACCTTGACTTCGGCGTCGTTTGCGGTGCTTGCAGGCATGATAGATGTGTATGCTCAACAATTTCTGCTTACTTTTGGGGCAAATTTTGGCTTCAATTTGCTTATACCTCTGGGCCTTTTTTTCAGATGTTTCAAACCCACCAGGCAGGGAGGCGGGGCTCTGATCGCAATAGGTTTTGGCTTTTACACTGTTTATCCATTAGTGATATTGGCAGGAATCAAACTTCTTGCAGAACAGGATGGAGTTTTGCCTATTCCTCAATCTACCAGTATTCCTTCAGGATTAACCTGCGACCCTTATGAAAAGGATATATCTGTTTCAAGGGAGCAGTTCCAAAACTACGCTATGGCGCTAAGCCATTCTTCAGTAGCAGACTATCTTACTTATGTTGTCTTAGTTAAGGTAATTTTTACTTCGATAATTAGCCTCATAATAACTCTTGGGTTCATTGCATCCCTTGCCAAAGTGCTTGGCAGCGAGATAGATTTGTCTGGGTTGGTGAGAATAGGATGAAGCTTTTTGCATTAGTTGTTATTGTGATGGCTTTTGCACAAAGCATCTGGGCAGAGTGTGCAACTTTGGGTGAAAGATGCCAGGGAGAACCTTGCTGCCCTGCTCTTTTTTGCGACATAAATTCCTATCCTCCTACATGCAAAGAATGCCTTTCGTTGGGCTCAAAGTGTGCCGCTACCCCAAACAGATGCTGTGGGGCACCCGATGTCAAGTGTGAGCCTGCAGGCTCGCCTGATGCAGTATGCACTGCTACGTCTGCTCCAATCTGTGGCGCGTCTAGTACAAGCGAAACCTTTTGGCTTGCCGCATTGGCAGCTATTGCAACTGCAATTATAGTAGCATTGGGTTATATGGCAGGAGAAGCAATCCAAAATCCAAGACTTACTACTTGGGCAAAAACTGAGGCGGCACAAATTTTTACAAGTCTCATCATTGTCGGAGTGGTTTTTGGGACTATTCAACTTTTCTGCACCCTGCAAATAGGGGAGATTGCTTCAATATTTACCCGACTGCCAAAAATATACGAACCTTACCAGACAAAATCGATTTATGATGGCAGCATAATTTATTTGGAAAAGCTAATGGATGTGGCACATTCCAATTTGCGAACTTTGCGCTATTTGGCAGGTGCCTATGAGATTAGGACTACGTATACAAAAATGGTTTGCACAGGCTCTTGCTTTATTTCACTTGCGGGTTATAATGAGGCAACCCATGGCGGTGAGACCTTAAATCTTGCAATAGTTAACAACCTTGCAAACACAGCAACCATTTCGTATCTGACTGCTGCATTTGAGTATTTTGTACTTCAATATATACTCAACGGCTTGTTTTTAGTTTTTCTTCCGATTGCGATTGTATTGCGCTCTTTGCCTTTTATGAGGCAATTTGCAGGAGCACTTGTTGCAATCTGCATTTCACTTTATATCATGTACCCGACAATGTTAGTGATAAACGCTTCAATCGCGCCTGGGATGGCAAACACACAAAGCCCAATATCATTTAATGCATGTGGATGCAAGGGGGCAGAGATATTTTCCTATAAGGATTTACCATCTAATGTAATGTGTGCTCCGTCTCAAGCATGCTACAATGAAGAGTCGCTTGTCTCTGGCCACAGGATTGGATTTGGCCTTGGAGGTTTGACTGCAGATCTTCCATTTGTGCCTGCCTCTTTAGATATGGTTATACGCGCTAATGGATTAATATTTATCACTGTAGTATTTTTTGCAGCAGTCAATTTCATAGTGATTGCTGCAGTTGCGCGAGGTGTTGCGCACTTGCTTGGAGAAGAAGTAGATATAAGCAAGCTTGGGCAGATGATATGAAAAGAATACTTTTATTAGTTGCATTGTTTTCGCTTCTTTATCCAATTGATGTAAGTAATTTAGCAGAATCTGAAAAAGCAAAATTCGAAAGCAAGATGGGCGCATCAGGAGAATGGAGAGGGATAGCTTGGTATGCAGTGCTAGTTTGCTTGTTTTTGAATATTTTGATTTATATGGTAGGATATGCCCTTCAAGCAGAAAATCTCAAGAGGTATGCTAAAACCGAAATGCTGCAAGTCTCTGCATCTTCTTTAATGATTCTTTTTGTTGTGGAGCTTCTTTTTGAAGTATCAAACTATGGAGCTTTTGGAATAATGGAGCAATTAATAGGCACGGGTGGCAGTCTTGCTTGCAATGCTGTGCCAGGCGGGAGATATTATATTTGGAAAACTGCTGATTATGGAGGCGGGCCAATTGGTGCATTCAAATGCAAGATACAAGAAAAAGTAAGTGCGCTTGACAGACATTACGCAAATATATTCAAGGCCAACAAGGCAAAGGAGACTCTTGCTTCAACCTGCATAAGCATCTTCGGATTTCCTGTATGGTGTTGGGACTGGGATTTAGCTGTGCATAAAGCAGTTGAGGAGGCGCATCTTCTTTGCAATAAGATAGTTGGCCTTTTGATTTCTTTGCATGCACAGTATGCCCTTGCTGATTATGTACAAAAAAATATGCTTGCAGTGTTTCTTCCTCTTGGCCTTTTGCTTAGGATACTCCCACTTACAAGAGGAATTGGTGGATTGTTGATTGCAATTGCGATTGGGTTTTACTTTGTGTGGCCGACCTTTTTTGTTTTGACAGACCCAACATTCATCAAAGTCAATGAAAAGAAATTTGATGATAAGCTTGCAGGTATGTGCTTTAGTGGATTTAGAGGGGTAGCTGTGATACTGAACACTGCTCTCCAAATTGGTGCGGAAAGAGATGAGAATGCGCTTGCGATAGCTCAAGGGAAAGAATTACTCTATCAAATAACTATCACTTCTATCTTTTACCCATTCGTGGCTCTTGCAATAACATTGATATTTATCAGGTCTGCAACGCCCTTGCTAGGCGGCGATTTGGGGGAACTGATGAGGGCAATTGCGAGGCTGAGCTGAATGAAAAAATGGGCAGTTTTAATTGGATTCTTGTTTCTTGCCTTGGGTTGCACGAGCAATGAATATGTCCCCTGCTGCCAGCGGCAGTATATATTTGATTTGAATGGTTCAGATCCTTCTGTTATGCTTACAAATCCGATTTGCAATTTCACTAATGGCACAGTGTATGGAAGTTGTGATGTTGCAACAACCACTAAAGGTGCTGCAAATTGCACCGATGGAACACAGTGCCTTAGCCTGACAAAAACAGAATGCCTCAAGACAAGCAGCTGCTACTGGAATGAAACACAGTCTATTTGCCAAGGTGGGCTTGCATACAAAATATTTCCAATTTGCGCAGATCCGACGCCTTCAAAATGCATAAATGAAAAATGTGTCGCGATGGTGTGTGGATATTCGAAATTTGAGGTTGGTCCTACTCCTGTTGCAAGCGACTTTGATGAAAGCAAGAAGACCGCTCCTATTTCTTCATCAGGTGGAGACGCTTTATCTGGCAGAGGCTTATTTGGCACAAGCTGTGCATTCAAGGAGATGAACCAGAGGCTTTACAATCAGATGCGCCAAGCTAAGACGAATCTTTGGGTAAATTCATTCAGATTTGGAGTTGGGAGAAGTTATTTTGATTTTGAGCAGGCAAGGTATTTCTTTCCGGTATCTGACAGGTTCTGTTCACTTACTGGTATGGGAGGGAAAGATAGATTCATGAATTATTTGAATGCTCCTTCAACATGGTGTGGCGAATACAGTGGTATTGCTTATCATTGCAGCAAAAACGGCTTAAACTTCTCAAGTCAACAGCAATGCCAAAATTACTGCTTTGGACTTCTTCCGCCCCAAGATTGCAGCCCTATAAGCGCAAGCCAAAAATACCGATGTATAGATACAGAATTTCTTTACGATGATAAGAAAGCTTGTCTCAACGAATGCCAAATACTTTCTGATCCTGACGCTTGCTCGAACGACACTCAAAAATTCCCTTTCCTTGAGCCAGACGCAAGGTATCGAAGCGTCCTTCAGGCAGATTATATATACGGAACAAATACTTATCGAAGCTCGTGCGGTGCTTTTTCAAGTTGTGATCAAACATATAAAGAAGCTTGTAAGCAAGAAAATTGGAGGGCTGAAGGATCAACGTTCAATCTCCATCATGACTGTGCTGATAAGGCACCTTATACATGTCCATTAGATAAAGAAGGTACAAGAGAATGTCTTTGGAGTGGTGCGACTGGGGGGCATAGACAAGAAATGATGTGGAAACGACATAGGCAATTTTCTCTTGAACTTGACAACAAGTATTATGAGAAGCAGTTAGCAGAACAAATATCCGATCCTCAAAAGGCTTCTGATTTTGAATGTGAAAGTGATATCGATTGTTTATCTGGAGTTTGCGATAAGACGGTTTACAAAAGGACTTCTTGCAAGGACGTTATGGGTCCTGGGTTAATTGATTGCGGATGTGAAAGGGAAGGGTTAGATAGAATAGACTGTGGTTATATTGAAGATGGATTTGCAGGGAGTGGGACATTTTATGTAGTTAACACTTTTAATAAGTCAATTAATGAATTTGGCTTTGAACTTTCTAAGTCCAATTTAGTATTGGATGGACGAATAAATCCGCAAAAAGGTGCAATATATGTTATAACGCAGAAGTATGCTTCTTCAAGACCTGCACTTCCTAATGAATCTAATAAATTTTTGAAGAATTGCGATGTCAAACCGCTGATGACAGATCTATTCTTTTCACAAGCCCAAATACAGCAAGCTGCTTTAGATCCATCTGTATTTGTTCAAGTTGAAATGTGCATGATTGACACAGCTGGTGTCAAAAAACTTTATTCTAAAAATTCTCCGTCAATTAAAATTCCTTCTACTGATTCGCCTCTATGTACGCAAGAGACGTATAACGCTGCGGGACAAAAAGTGCAGAAAGAAGGCTGGAGAGTTTATGTTTCGGCATATCATCTTGATTTTACTACAATCAACGGACAGGGGGCGATTGGGAGATGCAAACTGAGCGACGTGTCACAAGCAGCAACAGCACCTTACCTTGAGCTGAGAACTCTTGGTTGGTGTGCACCTTGCACATACGCAACTTTAGCTGTTCAAAAAATAACCTTTGGAATGAGCCCTTGGAGATATAATTGCTATTCTTTTAGGGCCTATTACAATTACACTGCCTCAGATGGAGAGATTCCGACAATGATGGCTGACGGAAGAAGTACAAGAAATAATGCTTTTGATATTAATCCTGTAAGCAGAGATTTTGTAGTTGAAGGAAAAATAAGAAATGACGAGGATGGTTGGCTAGGAAGAGGATTTTATGACCAAAGAGCTGATGGACATACCGCAGAGTATATATGCACTGATGGATGGGGGCGGAATTGGTTTTATCCAGAAAGGAACGTGGAATTTAGATTTTCATCTTCTGAGCATGGATGGCACACGCCACTCATGATAGAACCGTCTCTTCCATTTGTAGTTCAAAAGACGAGGGACTATCTTGCAGCAGGAGTCATGCCTATCTTGGATATAAGCGAAGGTGGTCCGTATCTTTCGGCCGTCGAATGGCACATGATGATAATAGAAGGTCTTAAAACTAAATATGGGCCTGAAATAAAGTTTTCTCAGACGAAAAAAATACCATACATAGATGGTGCAGTTATTTATGCTATAGCCAATCTGACACATATAAAAAACGAAAGCTTAAGGGGCTCGATTTGGTCTATGGATGGAGCATACAATATGGATCTTGCGGAATATTTGAATATTAAAAAAACGTCCAATAATGAGAGAATATATCTTAATGGAGGAAAAAACCTCACCATCTACACTGCAGTCTACTTTAAGAAAACAAGCAAGAACCCACCACTTATTGCAATTGATGTGGGCAACCCAGAAGGGAGAGAAGTTGAGGTATATTCGACCCTTGATGAGTTTTTCTACAAGCCTGGAGAAAGAGGGAGAGAGTGGAGAATAGCAAATGCAGTTCCTGACGAGTATCCTGGCTATGTTGATTTGCTGCTTCAAGAATGGGTGCCGAAGTGCGACAAAGGAGGAGTGAGCGATGAAGAAAAAATAGAGATGGAATTCAATTATCGAATGAACATTAGCAGGAATTTCCTGAAAAATTATTCTCGCCCTTCGATTATATGGAGATTTCATTTTGAAAGAAATACTAATTGTAACGTTGATAAGTTTCTCAGCTACTTGTTCGACCACCAGGCGGATATGGTGGATGCAGGTGTGATTGGGCTTATATACGATGCATGGCTGACTAAGGACGGAGGGATTTATGTAGATTATAGCAAACCGAACTGGGACAATGGGGTAAAAACTGGTACAACGGATATTATTTCTGCAAACGAGTTAACTCTTGAAAGACTTGGGATGCAAAGCAAGACTGATGTGTTTTGCTCCTTGCAAAATCACTCGAGGAAAATCTTGGGCATAAACAAAATGACTTACGGGCAGAAAGTTTATGCAGAAAACAAAACCTGTATATGCGAGCCTTGCAGCCAAGCTGATATTGCAAGTGGCTATTGCATGCCTAATGTCGATTACCAGCCTGGTGATGAAGACTTGCCACAGCTTTACTGCCTAGACAGCAAAAAATGTAGTATGCCTGATCCGACATGGACGAACTATTCGTATTACAGATGCCCTGCAATGTGTGTAAACTTTTCTGCATGCACGAGATGCAGCCAGATGCCTGCGCCGCAACCTGGGCAAAGTAATCTTTTCTGCAGAATTGAAACCAGCATGGATGAGATATTTCAAGCTCTGAAGAATTACTCTGACCTTTCGGATGATTATTGGGACATACTTGCATCAGTGCCAAACAAGGACAAATGTTGCCTTAATACAAGCGATGTCAGAACGGGCTCGGAGATAAGGTATACTTACAGCAAAATTGAAGCAATTAAGCAAAGGAACGAACTTATACAATATCCAAGAAGAGGAGAAGTGGGGATTGATTGTGGAAGAGCGCCAGACACCAGCGTACTTCAATATTGCAATGTTAAAATACCTATAACAAATAATCATTTATTCTGTTCTAGAGTATCATAAGGTTGGGATGTGATGAGAGCGTTTGTTGGGCTTTTATTGGTTGCAATGGTTGCTTTTGCAACCTCTTCTCCTATTTGCCCTCCCACACCAACACCTTCATACATGGATATAGTAGTGGATGAAACATATGGAAAGATAATTGTCAAAGTCTACAATATAAGCGGAAACTATGACAAGATGCCAATCCAAAATGCGCTTGTGTATCGTGTGAACTTATCTGGAATGCAAAATGATCCGCCTACTAACCCTAGTGTATGCTATGATGTGACAGATAGTGAAGGGAAAGTTGTACACGAATACAATCCGAATGCCCAAAGATGTATTGATTATTGGTATATTTTTTGTCCTGTTGATGCAAACACGAAAGAATGCTTAAACAAAAGCGGATTAAGCTCAATTCCTCAAACCTATACCGCTGTTCCACCATGCGGCACGAGAAAGGTACCACTTCAGTATTTGAACTACTTGCCTTCTCACAACGAATTTTACATATGCAATACGCCTTCTGTGGATATGGCTCCTCTTTGCTGGCCTCTCATGCTGATTTTTTCTCTTCTTCTTGGGGCGTCATTTGCAGCAGGAAGAAATCCATTTTCTTTCTTTGATTTTTCTGCTCCGCGAATGGGAAGAGGCAGACAATACTCAATGAGAGTTCAGCAAAAAAGCTTTGATATAATCCAATATATAATCGGCTTCGACAAGATGGCTGATACGTTCAGTGGGGGTAAAATCAGCATAACTGGGCAGCTGAACATGCTTATAGGAAAGGTACTTGCTAAGGCTATGGAATTTTTGCAAACAAGTTCTCAGTATTTGTACTTTGCAGCTGGCGGGTTGACCGATGCAGAAAAATTAAACAAAACACAGATTAAGTTGGACGAAGGCAAAAAAACTCTTTCTGAACTCCAAAATACGAAAAATAAAGTTGAAAATAGGATTCGAGAGCTTGAAAGCAAACAAAATCTGACCAATAATGAAAAGAAAGAGCTAAATGATTTGAAAGGAAGCCTTGGAAAGCTGAATTCAACAATACAGAAAGTAGAGGGAAGGATCGTTGAATTGGAGAAAAAAATTGAAAACTCAAAAAATAAACTACAAAATAAAAATTTAGTACATTCCCTTCAAAGGCAGCAAGTAGTTGAAGTTGGAGGTAAGGGTAAAGAGGGAAGTGAGGGTCCATCAAAAACACGAAGCAAAGATGACGAACGACTGCCCCCTAAGCCAGGAATTGTAGCTTTAACTGCAACTGATATATTTGAAGCGGTGCGACTTTTTTTCACGGGCCTCAGTTCTGAAGAACAAAAAAGAGTTAACAGACTAGAAAAGGATATGAAAGAGTTCATGGAATCTATTGGGGCAGGTGAAAACGCAGGAGTTTTGAAAAGAGTTGCAGCTGCACTTCTTTTTGGTTTGAGAGAATCGTTAAATTTGAAAGCATTTTCATCTGATGAATGGAGAAAGACACTTTTTACTATTTTTCTTGAGTGGCTGGCATTTAGGAATAAGAGCAGAAGTGAAGATTTTATTGAAAAATTGGTGAAGAAAATAGAAAATCTGATAGGTAAGGATGCATTTCTTATTGCAGCATATATAAATGAGCCTGCGCGGCTTCCATTGGGGTTGAATATCTTTCAAAATGCGATTCAACTTATAAATGCTGAAGTAGAGACTGTGCTTTATTCTAAAGGTAAAGATACGGTTATCATATATGGAAATATTGTTGAGAAGAACGGAAAAGAATGTTTGTATATCGAAACCAGAGGAGGTAAAGGGCTATTGATTGACAAGAATGGAAAGATAGAGGAAATCGAACAATTGGAAAAGGACAAACGTGGTAAGGAAGGATTTTTGTTATATGATGCCAGCGGGAATAAGCTTATTCTTTCTTCTGACAACAAAGAAGTTGCCCAATTTCAAAAGAACAGGTGGCGCTACAATCAGGCTATTTTCACAAAACTGTCAATTGGTGGCGCAGACGAGAGAATGCTTGCTGCTATGGCAGCCTATGTAGAAAGCCTTCATGACACTTATAAGGCTCTCAGACAAGGAAATGCCGAAGATATAAAAACGGCATTTGTTGTTGAAAGGACTGCAAAAGAAAGAGTGGAAAGCGTTGCTTATCTTCTTGAAGTAGGTCAGAGAATGAAATTCTTAGAACATCATATTTCAAAAGCGCAGGAGATAAACGAAGATGGGAGGAAAAAGGCTTTGGAGCAAGCTAAGGCTGAATATGAAGAAAAGATGAAAAATAATCCTGAGCAAGTCGAGCAGCTTAAATTTGAGCTTTCTTTACTAGAAAAGATATATGGTGCCAGCCAAGAACAGCTCAATGAGGCAAAAAATCTAATTGAGAGTGAAAAACTAAGTGGGTGGATTGATGACCTAAAAAGATATGCAGAGAATATGGTATATTTGGCAGACTGTGATTATGAAATTGCTTTGAAGATGCGAAAAGGCATAGTAAATTCTGAAGAATTTTCTAAATATTACAATGCCACCACATATTTAAGAGAAAAATACGGGCAAGAAATTAATGTTGAAAAAGCTGAAAAAATAATGGGTGAGATTGGAAAAATTGCAATGAATTCAAATTGGATAATGTGGGTGGATTCACTTGTAGAAAATATGTCAGATAAACAAAAGCAAGAATTTGAAGACCAAAAGAAAAATCTGAATGAAGCTTTAAGTTTGGTTGCTGATGCCATTCATTATAAAGAAACAGGAGGGGGAGCGGAAAAGAAATTAGAAACGAAAACGGAAACCTTTACGAGTGAAATTAAAAGTGTTCTACGTGAATATATTTCAACTCTGAGAAATCCTAAAGAAATCAAAGAATTTGTAGAAAGTACAAGAAATGCGGGTCTTTTTACTGAAATAAAAAATGCTGCAGAGGATAGCAACAATAAAGAGGTGGTAATAAAGATAAGCGTTCCAACTGAACATTATGGCGCAACATTTGGATGGAAATATAATCTTCTTCTTTCCTTTGCTCTTATGACTGAAGTTGCAAATAATGCTGGACTAAACAATGAAATAAAAGGAAAAGAAGTGGGGATTGTCACACAGAATGGACTTGAAAGAATGTTAGATATCAGTAAGTATTATGAAAAATATAAGAAAAAAGATGAAAGTGAAATGAAAATACTTAATGTAAACGAAATATTGAACAGTGGAAAAGTGGTTGTTTTTACTGGGCGCGAAAAAACTTTTGACGGAGTACAATTGGAAGAAGGGAAGGTTTACGTCGCAGTTAAGGAAAATGACCAAATCAAAATTTATGAGAATGAGGGTGCAAAGGTAAAAATCGAGCGGCCTGATTTTATCGCAAAAACCGGACAAGATCTAATTAAAATGATGGATGAAGGAAAAATAAGCTTTGATACGATAAAAAATGAGATAAAGGACATTCAAATTCTTGTTGATGAAGGTAAAGTTAAAACAATTGGCATATCTAAAACAAATGAAACGAATCTGCGAAACTTATTGAATAAGGAAGAGTACAAAGAGAACAATATTTATTTCACATTCAGGAATGCAAAAACAAGCATGATAAGACAGACACTATATGGTAATGATTATGCAATTACTGTTTCTGCAACAAGAGAAGTCACAAAGCAAGTAGAAGTTCCGGGGGAGGATAAGAAAAGCTGGGACCCGTTCAAAGACTTGATTCTTCTTAATACAGAGATGCGAAACAGCATGGAAGCACTTAAATCAGACCTTCGGCCTTACACGAGTTTTGCTGAGAAGCAGAATGCTATTTTGACCAGCAAGGTAAGCATTCCGCCAACCATCAGCCTTTACGGAGAAGAGGATAAATCTATTTTGTGGGAAGACTACAAAAAGATGTCTGTTGATGAAAAAGAGAAGATATGGGAGAAAAATATGAAAAGGAATGATGAGGAGATGCTTTCAATTATTCAAAAAAATATTGAAGAAGGAATGAAGAAGGGAATGTATTCTTCTGCAGTTTCCCAGCAAGCAGCTGAGTTGAAAAATGTGGTTGGCACTCTTTCTTCAGAGCTTCGAGCCGCTACTCCGCAAAACTATAACAGAATATCGAAACTGATAGATATTGTCAAAGACGCAGAATATGAGCTTTACACTGCCCCGAGTGAAAAAGATTTGATTTTTGGAAAAGGGACACCATACGAAAATGAGAGGCTTGCTGAGACTTCACAGTATTGGGTTGGAAGGAGCCCATTTCTGACGGATTATAAAACTGTTACTGATGTGTTTGTACATGAAAGAAAGGATGCTGAAAAAATAAAGCTTAAAATAGAACAAAATATTGAATTTCTCAAATTGGAAATAAACAGCATAAAGGAAGAGAAAAGAGATGCGCACAGCCAACAAATCAAAGATGAATTGGAAAAAAGAAGAAATGAGCTGTGGAGACCCTCTCTTGAAAGAAGGACAGAAGAAACTTGGAAAAAGTTAGAAGAAGAAAGCAAGAAGAGAGGCAACTGAAGTTTGCCTTGAGCATGAACGGCTTTAGTAGCGGCAGGCTGAATGGCTCGCGTAAGCTAACCACTTACACCTCCGCCCTATCAAAGTCATCTGCTATGACCGCCTACACCGTCTAGTTTTGAGATTGGCTTCGACCTTAGATGCTTTCAGGTCTTATCCAATAGCGCGTAGCTGCCCGGCGATGCTTGACACAACCGGTAGACCAGAGGCGCCGAACCCAAGTTCCTCTCGTACTCATGGGTTCTTCCTCTCAAACGGTAACACTCCTAGGAGATACTACCGAACTGTCTCGCGACGTTCTGAACCCAGCTCATGTAGGTCTTTAATGGATGAACAACCCAACCTTTGGGGGCTCCTGCACCCCCAGGATGACCTAAGCCGACAGCGATGTACCAAACCGCGGGGTCGATGTGTACTCTCGCCCGCGACGAGCCTGTTACCCCCGGGGTAGCTTGTCTGACAGCTTGGGCCCTCACTAAAAAGGCACCAAGGTTCGTTAAGCCCGACTTTCGTCTCTGCATCCCACGCTTTTAAGGATACAGTCAGTCCAGCATTTGTCTTTAACCCTTACCGGCGGATTTCTGACCCGCCTAAGCTGAACATTGGGCGCCCTTGTTTGAAGATGCGCTAACCTTCCTCTAAAAACTGGTTATGCGCATTTTCCTTATCGAGGGCGTACCGCCCCAGCCAAACTATCCACCTGACCCTGTCCCTTGCGGTGAGCAATACAAGCACTGCTGAATGGTGTTACAACGGCGCCTATTTGCACCCCGAGAGGTGCAACATAGCGGCTCCCATTTACGCTCCGCAGCAGCGCTCGTATCACAAGATCAGGCTATAGTAAAGCTCCACGGGGTCTTCGTTTCCCCCTAGAAGTCCTCTGCATACTCACAGAGTAGTAAGTTCACCAGGTTCCAGCTAGGGACAGTGGGAGGCTCGTTACGCCCTTCATGCAAGCCACCAATTAAGCGGCGAGGTATTACGCTACCTTAAGAGGGTCAGAGTTACCCCCGCTCTTTGCTGGCGCTTAAGCCCGTTGGAACAGGCTTTCACGTACCAGTAGTGAGCAGGCGTCACCCGCAGTACTAATCGTTTCCGATTGGCTGCGAGTTGTGTTTTTGGTAAACAGTCGACCTCCCCTTGTCACTGCGACCTGCCAATCCTTGCGGAAAGGCAGGCATGGCTTCTCCCGAAGTTAAGCCACTAACTTGCCGAGTTCCCTTAGCTGAATTGCCCTGACAC
The DNA here is from genome assembly GCA_038891035.1 of Candidatus Anstonellaceae archaeon. GTDB lineage: Archaea > Micrarchaeota > Micrarchaeia > Anstonellales > Anstonellaceae > UBA10161. The sequence continues at coordinate 8,099 of JAWAEW010000004.1, read as the reverse complement.
GCCTTGGCTTGTTCTGCCAGCAGCACCTGTAATAGTTCTAGGTACGGATGCACAGGGTCGGTTGCGCTCCCTTTTCATGGGCTCCAGGGATCAGGACGATTTGGGCCCTTTATGCCTCTTCTCCTCATAATGAGACTCCAAGGCATTATGGGCTTTAAGGGAAGTCTCCTCCCCCACCCCTACCCCAAAGCGTCAGGAACACAACTTGCGTTGCCGCATCTACCTGTGCAGGAACGGAATTTTAACCGTTTTCCCTTTCGGCAATTCGCAATTAGCTATTGCCTTAGGACCGCCTAACTCTGAGCTGAAGAACATTGCCCAGAAACCCGTGTGCTATGCGGCGTCCAGGATTCTCGCCTGGATATGCTGTTACTAATACCAGGATATTCATAACTGGCCAGTCCACAGGACCTCACGGCCCTGCTTCTGCCCAGCCAGCTCGCCCCCCTACCAGATTGCCCTTTTGGGGCAACTCCGCAGTTTCGGTACCAGGCTTAGCCCCGATCATCTTCGGAATGTGCGATCTAGACTGGTCCGCTATTACGCGTTGTTTAAAGGATGGCTGCTTCTAAGCCTACCTTCCAGCTGTTTTAGACCGGACACTCCTTGTGGATTAGCACTTAGCCTGAATTTAGGGACCTTAACTGCGGCACCGGTCGTTCCCGTAATGGCCCGCTAGCTTACCCAGCGGAACCCGACTCCCGACTTCTACGGCGGATGCAGATTCGGAGTTTGACAGCAAGGCGACCCCTTTCGGGGCCAATCCTTACGATCAGTGCTCTACCCCGCATCCAACCTCCATCGAGGCTGTCCTGAGGGACATTTCGAGGGGAACCCGCTATTGCCGAGTTCGATTGGACTATCACCCCTAAGCGCACGTCACCCGAGCAGAATATACTAGCACCGGTTGCGGTCCTCCACCAGCCGTCAGGCTGGCTTCGACCTGCGCGCGCTTAGTTCACATCGGCTTCAGGTCTGATGAGTGTGACTGGTCGCCCTTTCGGACGACGGGCCTTTCTTTCGATGCGCCCACTCGCTTTCGCTTCGGCTCTCGCCTCGCCACACCACATCAACTCCCTGGCTCTTGCTTCGAGAAGAACGATGCAACGCTGGTATGCCTGCCTCGCTTCCAGCCTCTCGGCTGGTTGCTTTGGCAGTCGTGCCCTTCCACGCTGCATCAACCTGTCACCAATCAGTTTCAGGTTCTTTTAACTGTCCTTTCGGACTCCTTTTCAGCGTTCACTCGCGTTACTAATTCGCTATCGGTCTTCGGTTATATTTAGCGTTGGCGGTTAGTCCCGCCATCTTCATGCCCAATACTCGATGAGCACTACTCTTATTTGCTTCGCTCCGCCTCCATTAATCTACGGGGCTTTCACCCTCTATGGCGCGGCTTTCCAGCCGACCTCGAATCTGGAAACGGATGCTCCGCCCACATCTACAGTGCGTTGCCGCACTGCATTCGGTTTGCGCTTTTCGGCTTTCAGTCACCCTTACTTACCGAATCCCTATTGGTTTCTTTTCCTCCCGGTACTAGAATGTTTTAATTCCCGGGGTAGTCTGTGCCTTTCGGCACACAGCCCGATCTCCGGATCAAAGGATGCCTGCTCCTACCCGGAGCTTTTCGCAGCTTGCCACGGGGCCGTGAAACTACCGAAGCCTAGCCATCCACTGATTGGCGTAACATGCATATCCGGCAAACTTCAGTTGCCTCTCTTCATCCTCATGAAATACATGCAGAGCCTGCATGTAAGTTGCCTTTTGCTAAGGCTACGCTTCCCCAAAGAGGGGAAGACGTGTCATAAGGGTATGACTATAACAGTGCGGCTCTGTGCGGTGAGCCTCCCTCTCACCGCAAAAAGAAGCGGTGGAGGTTTATTCATATTTTATGCATCGCAGCCGAAACACCCCGGTGCTAATGTCAGGGCATGCGCCCAGAATAATTGCGGCTTTCTATTAGTAAGGATGGATTTAAAAATCTTGCCTCAAGAGTTTCTTCTGGCTTGCGGCTCCTTTTCAAAATCGTCAAGTTTTTGAGCCACTTCATCTGAAAGGCCAAGGTAATATTTTCTGTTTATTTCTTTCCAAGTAAGTGGCTTTTCCTTTTTGTTTGGGTCAAGTGAATAAAGAATTTTTGCTATTTTCCTTTCTGGAGTCTTCAGAAGGCCACCTGTAAGGTCTTCAAGAAGATAACGATAAAATGGGCTTGGAGAGACGAACAAAGGAAGCTCTCTTGCAACCGCTTTCTTAATGCCATCCTTTGAATTGATTATGCGCGAAGTTAATTCTTCGGCATCTTTCCTACTCATAAATTTCTCAAGGAGGAAAACCGCTTCCTTTTGGGATAATCTCGGCGACATTTGACTCACCTGTTATAAATAATGAAAATAAATGTTTAAAAAAACAGATACTAGGACTTAAGTTGCAATAAAATAAAAAGCCAATCATACAAGAAGATTGCATGCCAAAAATACAAGTATCCCGCTGCATGAGCACGCAGCATCCTGACAATGTCAATTCCCCTTTTTTTGCCGACACTGAGGTGCTTGCAGGTGAAACCGAGATAAAAGAAGCGTACTATGTTTTTTCGCACCTAAATATCAGAGAGCAGATGTGGGATTGTGAAGGTAAAGAGGTAGATAATCACGTAGTCGAGAAACTGCTAACTCGATACCCGCAGTTTTTTTCTGAAAACAGGTTAGGAAAAGATGTCTACCTTACGCTTCGCGTGCCCAACCCTAGTGTAGAAAAGACGCAGGGAAAAATACTTCTTGAAACTTTGGAGACTATACCAAGAAACTATGACATTGCAGCTGCTACAGGAAGCGATGTTGCCCCTGTATGGGAGATAATTTTGCCAATGTGCACTTCATCAGAGCAGCTTGAAAGGGTTTATGAGTATTACAAAAAAATAGTGGTTGGGAAAAGAACTGCTATGGTTGCAGGCATAAGCGTGGCAGAATGGGTAGGTGAATTTTCGCCTTCTGAGATTTCTGTGATACCTTTAGTTGAAGACAGAAAATCGCTTACAGAGGCAGACAAAATTGTTGGAGAGTTCATAAAGCAGAGAAAACCAGAATACCAGAGGGTGTTTCTTGCACGCTCTGACCCTGCGCTAAACTACGGCTCTCTTGCTGCAGTACTTTTGAACAAGCTTTGCTTGCAAAAGCTTCATCAGTTGCAGGAAGAAACTTCTATTGAAATACTTCCAATAATAGGAGTTGGCTCTGCGCCTTTTCGTGGCAACCTGAAGCCTACCAATGTGCAAAACTGCCTCAGAGAGTACCCCTCTGTTCAAACATTCACACTGCAGTCTTCTTACAAATATGATTATCCTGAGAGCGTTGTGAGGAGCGGCAATGAAGAAATAAATGAAACCAGGAGGCGCAGTCCCCTTCATGTTGACGAAGACACAATAAGTGCAATTGTTGACAAAACTATTTCGCAATATCAAAAGGAAGTAGAGGCGCTTTCCCCGCTTATTTCTATTCTTGCAAAATATGTTCCTTCGAGGAGATCAAGAAAACTGCATATTGGCTTGTTTGGTTATGCACGCTCTGTGAAAGGGATTAGCTTGCCTAGAGCAATACCATTTTGCGCTGCACTGTATTCAATAGGGCTTCCGCCAGAGCTTTTGGGTCTTTCTGCACTGACAGAAAAGGAACTTGACCGTGTCCGGACATTGTATATTGCATTTGATGAAGATATTTCTGATTCAACTAAATATATCTGCAAGGAAAATCTTGCTCGCCTTCCACATGACATAGGCAAGCAGATAATGAGTGTAATTTCACATTTTGACTGCCAAATTGACCAGGACTATTCCGAGGCTGCAAAAGAAGTGATGGATATTGCGCTTTCAGACAATCGAGCAAACCTGACTGATGCTATTATGAAGACTGCTTGGAAAAGGAATTTCCTTGGCTAATTTTGAAACAAAGCTATTCTGGATGCTGCACCTGCGAGCTTCCTTTGAGCGGCTTGCTTTCAGCTTCTTTTGCCTGTGTCGAAGTATAAAGCTTTCTAGCCTGTTTATGTGCCCAAGCTGACGCAGCTCAAGCTTTATGGCGCGGAAGCGGCGCAGAAGGTCTATGAGCGGAATAGGTATGGTGCCGAGAAGAACATCAACCATCAGTTCTCTTATGGACTCGGTGCAGAAATTGGAATAATGCTTTCTTGCCTCTGGAGAGTTTAGCTTCCTTGAAATTGAATCCATCAGCACATGCTGCAAAACATCCAGGGTATTGCCAATCCAATTGAGGGCTTTGAAAAAAGGTGCCAAAGCAACGGCTACTGGCAAGGTGAAAATAACTAACCGGGCGACTGTTTTGAGTATGTGCTCTATATTCTGAAAATCTTTTTGCACAGCCGCAGTGTAAATGGCTGCTGCCGAAATTCCTGCCGCACCTAACCCCATGACTGTCCCAACTAATACTGATATGCACTCTTGGATGATATCCAGCCTTGAGCCAAGCTTTGCAAGGGCAAATGCCCGAGTTATCCCTAATTTTCAATCAGCTGCTGTTCATCTAAGCCCAACTTCAAAAGTAGCCTTGTTTTCTTTTCTGTAAATTTCATGTAGGCTGAGGAGAAATTCTCTGCCAGTTTCCATGAACGGCTATTTTGGATGCGCTCTGCTTTGTTAAGCTCAGCCTCTGCAAGTCGGTCGAAAAACTCGCTTATTTTGCTGTTTCTTGAAGGCCGGTAAGAAGCTGCAATGTCCAGCATTTTTCTATAAAAAATGCTAGGGCCTCTTTTCTTGCAGCCTTTGCTGCTGTCTTGCGGTAGTTCTTTGTGTTGAAACATAAACCACGATAATACATTTATTAACACGAAAGAATATAAAAGTTTATTCATGCACACCAAATGTCTTTTAAACAAATGCCTGCGTAAAGGGAATAGCTCTTCTTTCAAAGAATGAGCCTATGAACCTCTGGCAGAAACCAGAAAGAGGTGAAATGATGGCAAGAAGCTATGTAAAATTTGAAACTCCAAAGGAGCTTCAGTCAAAAGTGCTTGAGGCAATTAGCGTTGCTTCGGATACTGGGCGTGTAAGAAAAGGCGCAAACGAGGCAACGAAAGCAATAGAGGCAGGCAATGCAGAATTTGTGGTGATGGCTGAAGATGTTGATCCTGAAGAAGTGGTGATGCATCTTCCTCTGCTTTGCGCAGAAAAAAATGTGCCCTTTTGCTATGTGGCAACCAAAAAAGAGCTTGGCACTGCAGCAGGGATTCCTGTTGCTTGCTCTGCAGTTGCAATAGAAAAGGCTGGAAATGCTGCAGAGCTGGTGAGGGACATAATTGAAAAGCTTGCAAAGATGGGCAAATACGAGCCAAAGAAAGAAGCGCCAAAGCAGCAGCCTTCTGAGGTGGTGGAGCAAAAAGCTGATGAAGGAGAGCAAGCCCCAAAGAAGAAAGGAAGGGCAAAAAAGAAGGAGTGATTTGAATGCCTGCGCAACAAGATACTGCAGTTCCAGTTGAAGTGGTTGAAGTCTTAACAAAAACAGGAATCCATGGAGAGGTATATCAAGTGATGTGCAAGATATTGGAGGGCAAAGATAAAGGCCGAGTAATAAGGCGGAATGTGAAAGGACCCGTAAAAAAAGGGGACATAATGTTGCTTTTGGAAACTGAAAGAGAAGCCAAAGAAATAAAGGCCAAGTGAGAGGGAGAAGAATGGCATTTTGCTCTTTTTGCAACAACGAAATCCTTGTCGGAAGTGGGGAGATGTATGTTCTGCGTGATGGTGCAGTTCTTTCATTTTGCTCGTCCAAATGTAAGAAAAACCATTTGAAGCTTAAGCGTGAAGGGAGACTGATTAAATGGACCAGCAAGGCGCTGGTACTTTCAAGCGAAAAAAAGGAGGAAAAGAAACATGAGTCTGCGCTTGCAAAAGAGATAGAGCAAAAGCTGAAAGAAAAGGAAGCAGCAAAAAAGGAAGGCAAGCGGTGATTTTGTGGAAAGGACCCTTATTATACTCAAGCCGGACTGCGTACAGCGTGGGCTTTGCGGCGAAGTGCTTTCAAGATTTGAAAAGAGGGGGTTTTCAATTGTTGGGCTTAAGATGATTCAGCTAGACCAAAAAACTCTCAAGGAGCATTACGCACATATCGCTGACAAACCTTTTTTTCCAGGGATACAGAAATTCATGTCTTCAACTCCGGTTATTGTAGCAGTAATAGAAGGCAAAGAGGCTGTTGAAACCGTAAGGGCAATGTGCGGACCAACCAATTCAAGAAAAGCACCAAGTGGAACAATCAGAGGCGATTATGGCCTTTCCATGCAATGCAACATAATTCATGCGTCTGATTCTGCGGAAACTGCAAAGAAGGAAATCGAGCGCTTTTTTGCTCCTAACGAAATCTATGCGTACCGCAGGCTTCTTGAAGATTTTACCTACTCTCCAGAAGAGAAGGAAGGCTAGCCTTCCTTCTTTGATCCGAAGAGGAAAAGGTATATTACTGCAAGCAGTAGCAATCCCAAAAGCCCTGCAACTACTATCCAGCCTGAGCCCAAGCTGCCAACCAAAGCTGCAGATGCAGTATTGAATGCACTTTCCAAAGAAAGACCTACTTGCTGGCTTTGTGATGTAGGAACTATAATTGTCGGTGCGGGTATGCTCTCGATCATTTGGTCAGTAAGCTGGCGGTTGAATGAATACTTGAAGCGGATTGCTTTGCCTGCCTCTGCCTGAACTTGCCACTCGAATGCAAGCATGCCGGGCTGGCTTGCTTCAGATTTTCTTGGGGCCACATCGAAAGATATTTGCTGCATGTTTGAAACTATTGAGTTTGGTATTGCGTCGCGCACTGTTAAGTTTTGGGTTATGTTTGGAACGAATGTGACTTCTACCTGTGATTCATAGTATACTGAATTGCTTTCGGTAATCCTATATACACGGAAGTCTTTCGAGAAGCCATTTGAATAAGTTACCCGCTTGCTTAAGATATTTTCCTTGCTGGGCGAAAGCTGCAATGTGAGATTAATTGGTCTTTCAGGTGGTGTTTCTGGTCTGCACTCAGAAAGCACAAAGTTTGCTGTTGTTTGATCTGAACCAAGAGACACACGAATTTCGTATTTTCCTGCCAAAGTTGGAGTGAAAGACATAGAGGAAGTCGAGCTGATTGTGTTGGTATATACTTTGTTGTATCTTTTTTGAGCCTCAGAATAGTGATATACATCCACTGTTGCCTTGGGCTGTACTGTTGCATTGCTGAGGTAGCGGACAAAAATCTCAACAGGCTTTCCTGCGCAAGTTGCAGTCACAGTAATTGCAGTCCTGAATGAGCCTCCGCCAGTTCCACCTCCTCCTGTTCCACCGCCACCAGAGCCACCGCCTCCACCTCCTGAAGTCGAAAAGTACACAGAGACAGGAATTGAGCAGGAAAAGCCATTTGCAGATGCTACGATTCTTCCGCTTCCTGCAGTCTGTCCTGCAAAAAACATCGCTCCGCGTGAATTGCCAGAAACCGAGCCTATTGTGCTGCTCCATGAGAGTGGTGGGCATTCATCTTCATCAACGATCCCAATTGAAGATGAGCGGTAGCAAACTACTGAAAGTTTTTGAGTCGACTCTGCAACCACATTAAGAGAGGAGGGATTTATTTGGCAGCTTCTTGATACGTTTCCTTCAATTGTGATGCTTAAGCCTCTGCCTGCAGAAGTTTGCCCTAGATTGTCCTGCATCTGTACTGTAAATGAATACACCCCTGCCTTAGTTGGCGTGCCGCTGATTAAGCCTTTTTCTGCGCCAGATGAAAGCTGAAGACCAGGAGGAAGAGAGCCAGAAATGATCCTCCACGTATACGGTTTTTCTCCACCGCTGCCTTCAAGTTCTGCTATATAAGATTTACCTATTTGACCTTTCGGAAGTGAGCCTGTTATGATGAAAAGTGGCTCTGTCCCTTGTGAGGAAACAACTGTAAAAGTTATTAACGAAGAATTGCCTATATTTGAAGAAGTATCCGTTGCAGATGCATACGCTATATATGCTCCACTGTTAAATCCAGAAACATATTGGCATGGAGAAGAAGAGCAGGATTTTACTTGTGAAAATGGCCCATGTCCTGCGGGACTGCCTTGAGCAACATATATTTTGA
>JAWAEW010000003.1:0-85853 GCA_038891035.1 Candidatus Anstonellaceae archaeon | reverse complement strand
CTTTGGAGAAGTTGAACGAAAACCTCAATCGGATTCAGCAAGCCAATCGGCTTCAAACCACCAAGGTTTCAAGCGTAATCGGGGAAGGGCTTTACGACCGCCCGAATTTCAGCGTGGAAATGGAAACTGGCACAGGCAAAACCTACGTTTACATTCGAACTATCTTGGAGTTGAACCGCAGGTACGGCTTGAAGAAATTCATAATCGTTGTGCCGTCCGTTGCAATCCGCGAGGGCGTTTTGGCGAACCTCAAGCTCACGAAACCTCACTTCCAGAAGTTATTTGACCGTATTCCCTACGACTTTCGCGTCTTTTCCTCAAACCGCTTGACGGACTTGAGCGCGTTTTGCAGGAGTAACCAGTTGGAAATAATGGTCATCACCATTCAGTCATTCAATAAGGAGGACATTAACACGCTGTATGAAAAGGGGCGAGACGACGTTTTGATAGCCGACAGTGGCATAGACATGCTCGCGCAAACCCGCCCTGTGCTGATTCTCGACGAGCCGCACAAAATGAGTTCCGAGCTTTCGACAAGCGTCATCAACAACCTCAACCCACTGTTCGTATTGCGTTATTCGGCGACGCACCGTGACTTGGACAAGAGCAACCTCGTTTATTCGCTCGGCCCAAAGGAAGCTCATGATCTTGGGTTAGTCAAGAAAATCGACGTGATCGGAACGACGGTGAAAAACGAAGCGAGTCTTCCTCTCATCAAATTGTTGGGCGTTGTGCTGAAGCCGAAAATTAAGGCCAAAGTACTGGTCAAAGTCAAGACCGCCAAAGGAGTGGTGGAAAAGCAAATCTTTGTCCAAAAAGGTGATTATTTTCATGAAAAGACGAAGAACCCGGCTTACGGAGACGCCATGGTCGCCAACATCAGCGACACCGAAAACGATACTTATCTGGAACTCAATGGAGGGGTGAAAATCAAGCTTAATGAATCGCAGGGAGACACCTATCTACAAGTCGCGAGGGAGCAGATCGAAAACACGATAAAAACGCATTTCGAGAAACAGGAGAAACTGCGCTCCAAAGGAGTCAAGGTGTTGTCGTTGTTTTTCATCGACGAGGTAACGGATTACCAGGAACTGGACTTTGCGAAGGAAGGCGGCGCCGAGGAACTCGAGAAAATCGACCAGCAAAAATACCTTTTCGTGAAAAAAGCATTCGATGAGGCGTTCAACCGCCTCAAGAAAGAATGGCCTTACTGGAAGGACAAGGAGCCTGAGCAGGTGCGTGGAGCCTATTTCTCCGCGAGAAAAACCTTCAAAAGCATTTCACAGGACAAAGAAAAAATCGATGAAATACTCAGAGACAAGGAAAAACTCCTTTCTTTCGATTCTGACACGAGTTTTATATTCACGCACTCTGCACTGGGGGAGGGCTGGGACAACCCCAACGTGTTCAACATATGCACACTGCGCGTAACACATTCAGAAATAACCAAGAGGCAAACTATTGGAAGGGGGCTGCGACTTCCAGTAAAGCAAGATGGAACGCGGTTTGAATCACCCGAGAACGTTTTGACAATAATTGCAAACGAAAGCTACGAAGACTTTGCCAGAAAGCTTCAAGAGGAGTATTGTGCGGATGGCATTATGGTGGCTCCGCCTGTTGAAAACCGCCGCGAGAAGATAAGCGCAAAGCTAAAGCAAGAAGTGTTCGAAGGAGAATTCCGCGAGATTTGGGACAAGCTACGAGTCAAAACAGAGTTCGAGTGCGAAATAGATTCCGAAGCGCTTGTGAAAGCATGTTGCCAGGCGATTAAGGACAATCTAGTGGTGAAAAAACCCATTCTCGACGTCAGGCGCGCCAAAATAGAGTTCACGAAGGAAGGCATTCAAACAATAGAAAAAGAAAGCGAACCAATCAAGCAATTTGAAATACGCTATTCAGTGCCCGACATGGTAACGCGGATAGCCAAAGAAACGGGCCTGACAAAGAAAACAATCGCGCGCATTCTATTGGAGTCAGGCAAGCTTAATCATGTTTTTAACAACCCAGAGGAATTTATCTCAAAAGTAGCCACCATTGTTCGGGAAAACAAGATTCGAATGGAGATTAAGACGTCCAAGTACCGCAAGACGAACGAAAAGTATTCCGATGAGATTTTCGACAAGGAAATATCCACCTACAAGACTAACGTCGTGGACTCCGCGCGCTCGGTTTACGATAAGGTGATTTGCGACAACCCTTCGGAAAGACAGTTTGCGCAGGATTTAACGCAAGACGAGCAGGTGAACGTCTTCTGCAAACTGCCGCAGAACTATTACATAGAAACACCGACCGGCAACTATCGACCTGACTGGGCCATTATCTACCAGCGGCGAAGAGTAGCGGGAAAAATAGAAAACAAGCTCTACCTCGTTAGGGAAACTAAATTCGGCTACTCGGCAATTCAGGGAACGCGCAGATCCATACCGCAAGATGAACAGGACAAAATTGACTGCGCGCTCAAGCACTTCGCCGCGTTGGGCGACATTGACTACCGTGTGGTTGACTCGTATGAAAACTTTAAGCAAACACTTCCGAGCTGACTTAATGGTTGATATCTAATGCGAAACGATTTATCAGGAGTTGGCAAAGAAATCTATGCCTTCTTCGCGTTAGTTATTGTTCTTATCCTCGGAGCCCTTATGCTAGGCGAGTTCAGCAAGCTGGCACCCGATAACGCGGCGGTTCAATCGTTAGCAGGAACTTATGCGTTCTTAGCTCGGCTGCTTATTGACTGGGGCTCTCCAGACCCGACGCTCTGGATTGTCCGAATACTTGTCTGAATCGCGGCGGTTTTTAGGTATATATACAAAGGCTCAAAGAAACAATTGGTAAAACTTTTCCGCGGAAACGCGCCGTCTCTCCTTCGCTTTTTAATCTCAGTCAATCAACGACTCCACCCTCGTCTCGGAAGCTAAACCAGTGCAGTGCTTATAAATGTCTAATACGACACGGTAGTGCGTTAAAGGGAATTTCTGAATGGGTTCTGCTTTGAGGCGTGGTTTTGCCTTGCTCCCCCTGCACTTAACCTACGTCTCTAAGCACCCGCCAATTCGGCGTTTTTGTGCCTAAAAATACCAATGGTTTAGAGCTCTTGAGGCATTAGAGTAGAGCAGTGGTTCCACTCCGCTCGTTTTACCGCCTTGAGAAGAAGCGCGCAGACTCCCTTGTCGAGTAGGCTCACAACAATTTGTCAAAAGCTTTTTCAAGAAAGTTCTCTACCTGAAACGTTTATCCTAAAAGAAAAAAGAAAGAAAGAGTTAGTTTTTGTGCTGCTTAATGTTTGGATGGCTTTAATTTTACATAAGCTCTTCAATTCTGCGATTATATGAAGCTACGTTCTCTTGGAGTATTTGTATAATTTTTTCAATATTTTGCTGGAGTTCTTGATTTTGATAGTACCAAGTCTGAAGCATTTGGATTATTATATCTCTTGTTTTTTCATTTGCAGTTTGATGGTCATTGTTCGTCTTGACGTAGTATCCGTACTCATCAGCAAGCTTAGCATCATATGTTCTATTTGTTCTTTCAAGTGAATCTATAAGGGTGCGTGTGTCGCTAATGTACGCTGAAATTACTGATACTGCTGACATCGTTTTTTTCGTAGCTTCAGATAGTTCCACCAGCTTGTATCTTTCAGGCTCTTCGAGAATCATATCTGCGCTCAATTTAGATAGCTTCTCTTTTTTTTCCGGCTTCAACCAGACATTTTGAAGAGAATCGATCATCTCCTTATTCTTCAAAATAGAGTTTTTCAGGTCGTATAGGATATTTAATTGCGCTTGTTCAAGTTCATATTCAAGTATCAGGAGGTTTAGCTGTTCAAGATAGTCGTTATTTTTTACTAAGTAATATTTATTCTTCTTTTCAATTGCGAATCTCAACATAGGAGGATAGAATCCGCCTTGTTTTACTGCATTTTCTGCTTCTCTTAGCAAATGAGTCAGTAGTACTGCTTCATCAGAATTTTTATTCACTATGCCAACAGCGAGCTTTGTTTTTATCCAAGATAGAGCTCTGTCAACTTTGCTTTTTCTTATTTCAATATTTCTTTCTACCTCTTTTTCAAGATCATCCAGTTCTGTTCTGAGTTGCTCAAGATCTTTACCGATCTGTTCAATTTTACAAACTAAGGAATTAACATATTTGATTTCCATTTCTACATTAGGTTTGAGCACTTCGATCATCTCTTTTCTTGCAGAAACAGCGTCTTTTTCGGATTGTATTTCACAGCTTTTGCCGTAATATTTCAAAAGTTCTTCGTAGACAGAGTTTTCAAACCTTTCAGGCATCGCCCCGGAGCTTCGAAAATATCTAAAAAAGAGCTTCAAGCCAGTCGAACCATCTTTTTTTTCACTATAAATATTTTTCTCCTTATTTTTTTGTTCCATATGTCCACCCATGTGGTTTTTTATGTATAAAAAGGTTTTTAAATATACATGTATTTTCATTTCCTAACACATAAATCTAGGACAAAGAAGGAGACTTCATCTACTTTCAGAGTTGCAAAATTAGCAAGGAAGCCAAAACCGCAGCAACTAAAAAGGCAACAAGAATGGTGGCCTGCTTTGCGCTGTACTCAATCCTTTTTGCCTTCTCCATCTTAGGGAAATGCCTGTATGTTTCAACAAACACTAAAATCCAGGCAAATGCCCCAAAAGCAATGGCCATAGGCACAGCTACTTTTAGGCTGCCAGTCATGCCTCAACCTATATTTCACAACAAATATATTGATGTGTGTTGTTAGATGTAAAGGTGAATACATGGGTTCATCAAAACTGGCTATTTTCGGATTGTTTGGATTGCTATTGTTTTTTGGTTGTACTTCTCAGCCGCAACAGTACGCTGAGCAGCAAGGTAAGCCTGTCAAAATTGAAAACCTCTCTTTGTCAGATAGTACTGCTTCAAGGCCGACCCCCCAACCAATTTTGCCACCAGATGAATTGCGAGCTTTGCTGATAATAGATTACATAGGTGGTGGTCGGGATTTTGAGGTGCTGCTTCCCGGGCAGCAGGCGAATTTGAGCACTGGCACAAAAGCAATCCTCAATTATATAACATCAGGCGATCCTGATTATGCAAAGCTTGTCATAAATGATCAACTGTACACTATCTTTGCCGGACAAAAAGAGTTTGCAGGCTTGAGTGGCTCATTTGACATTTTGGAGAAGCCTTCAAAATTGTCTGTCCAACTTCGGGCGGTCGATGCGCAAGGAAGAGTGATACAAGAATACAACAACCTTAAGGTTGGCTCTATTGTTTCAATTGCAGGCTCTTCCTACCTGCTTGCAGACATACTTTATGGAAAATCAACTAAGCAAAAATTCATCACACTTTACAAGGACGGCAATTACTTCCGCTTCCTTGCTGGGAAGGTGCTATTCAATGATGCAACCATCATAATCGATGTGGCATTAGATGAAGACAAGCCAACTTCTACTTTAAAGCAAGAGCTTATCCTTCCTACTCCTGTTTCTTCTTCCAAGAAAGAGAGAGCATACGTGATTGTTTCTTATCCAGATGGAGCTTCCCAGCTTGTGGTGCTTCCTCAAGGGGAAGTTGCACGCCTAAAAGACGGAAAAATATTCAAGGTGGAAAGGCTTGATGTGGACTACACTTTGGCTGCAAACCAGCTGTTGGCATCAATTCAGGGTGAAAGTAACAATTTGCACATCGGAGAAATCAAGCAACTAAGTGGCGTTTCAGTGCAATTTGTCGATATTCTCTCCTCTGCTACTTTCAAAGCAACTTTCGAAGTTGAGGAGAAAAATGGCAAAGTGAATAAATTCACAGTAAGAAAAGGTAGCAAATTCAGCTTTGATGGAGCAGAATGCAGATTAGACGACATTTACGCAGGTATAACATTCTCAGTAATTTCAGTTCAGTTTTCCTGCCAGGCAACTTCCCGATTGATTCATACAGGAGAGTCCATAGAAGGCAAAGTAGAGTCGCTGAGGCTGCTTTCAGTGGATGTAGAACAGTAAAATTTGTCAAAGCTTTCATAGCTAAGCCTCTGCTGTTTGCTTTGCCATGAGCTATATTTTTTCCCATTTAAGGGTAAGAGCATTTGTTACAACCGAGACGCTTGAAAAGGCCATTGCGCTACCTGCAATTATCGGAGAAAGCAGCCACCCAAAGCTCGAATAAAATACCCCCGCGGCAATTGGGATTCCTAATATGTTGTAAATCATAGACCAAAACATATTCTGCTTTATCTTCTTCATCGTCGCTTTGCCAAGCTTTATTGCGCGAACCACATCCAATAGGTCTGAGCGCATAAGCACCACATTGCCTGCCTCCATTGCGACATCTGTTCCAGAACCCATCACGATCCCAACATGTGCGGCTGCTAAAGCAGGAGCATCATTTATACCGTCGCCAACCATTGCTACGGTCTTGCCTTCTGCAACCAGCCTTTTCACATGCTCTGCCTTCTGGTTTGGAAGCACGCGTGCAAAAACTTTTGAAATCCCTGCTTTTCTTGCAATCGCCTGTGCCGTTCTTTCGTTGTCACCTGTAACAAGGTAGCTTTCAATTCCAATTTTGCGCAATTCATCAACTGCCTGTTTTGCATTCTCCTTTATGTTGTCCACCACGGTTATTAGCCCTATCGGAGTTCTACCTTTCCCTACGAACATCACAGTCTTACCTTCGTCTTCAAATTTTTTTGCCAGCAACAATTCCTTTTTGCCTATCCTACCAAACATAGCAGCGTTTCCTATAATATATATTGATGAGCCTATCTTTCCCTTTACTCCATGTCCTGTGATTGATTGGAATTTTGTAACCTTCATGATAGGTACCCCTTTTGCTTTTCCTTCATTTACTATTGCTTCTGCAAGCGGATGCTCAGATAGCTTTTCAATGGATGCAGCAATGGAGAGAAGCTTGCTTTCAGGAATACCAGAAATGGAAGCTATGTCTGCCACGCGCGGCTTTCCTTCTGTTATTGTCCCAGTCTTGTCAAAGATAATTGCATTTATCTTGTGCATATTTTCAAGCGCTTCTGCATTCTTTATTAAAATTCCCTTCTGGGCCCCAACCCCTGTCCCAACCATTATAGCAGTTGGAGTTGCCAGTCCAAGAGCACACGGGCACGCTATGACAAGCACTGAAGTTGCCAATATGAGGGCAAATGAAATCTCTTCAGCAGCAAAAAAATACCAGTAAGCAAAGGTGGCAGTTGCAATCAATATAACTGCAGGCACAAAATAAGCACTTACCTTGTCTGCAAATCTCTGAATAGGAGCTTTGCTTCCTTGGGCCTCCTCTACTAAGCGCACAATTTGTGCAAGTACAGTTTCTCTCCCAACATTGGTCGCTTTGAAAACGAATGTGCCATGTTTGTTTATACTACCTGCTATTACCTTGCTTCCTTTAGTTTTTTCTACGGGCATTGCTTCTCCGGTGATTAAGGATTCATCAACCCATGAGTTGCCTTCAATTACTATCCCATCTGCAGGAATCCTTTCTCCAGGCTTCACAAGGACGCGGTCGCCAACCAACACTTCAGAAGTTTGAATCCTGACTTCCTTCCCATTCCTTATTACGCACGCAGTTTTTGGAGAAAGGTCCATGAGTTTGCGTATCGCTTCACTGGTCTTCCCCTTTGCAATCGCCTCAAGGTACCTACCAAGTATAACAAGGGTTATGAGGGTTGCAGAAACTTCAAAATACTGGTCCTCTACAAACCCAAACAGGGCTGCAACTGAAAAAAGATAAGCTGCAGTTGTGCCTATGGCTATCAGCGTGTCCATTGAGGCGGTGCGGTTGCGTGCAGCAGCAATTGCATTTTCATAAAAGCTTCTGCCAATGATAAACTGCACCGGCGTTGCAAAAATAAAAAGCAGCTGGAGCCTATAGGGGAAGTCCATCAAAAACATCCCAAGAATTAGTGTAGGAAATGAAAGAGCTGCGCTGGCAAGGAATTTCATCTTTAGCTCTTTTATTTCCTCCTCCCTTTGCTTCTTTTCTCGCTCATAGTCAAATCCCAAAGACGTCTTGTATCCCAGTTCCTCTATCCTCTTTATGATTGCCGTGGGAGGCACTCTTTTTTCGTCGTACTCTACTTGCATTCTTTTTGCTGCATAATTAACATTTACAGATTTTACTCCATCCAATCTGGATATCTCCTTGTTTATGAGGCTGGCGCAACTTGCACAATGCATGCCAAATATTGTAAAATCATCCTTTCTCACACTGCTCCCCCTAACTTAGCTTCCGCAGTTGCACCCGCAGCTGCCTACACCGCATGCACTCCCAGATTGTTTTTCAGGCAGCACAGCTGACGGATCTTGAATTGCTTGGTCTGTAGTTGGATTTTCTGCATCAGTGACTATTATTTGACCAAAATACATGCCCATCGAACACGCAAACCTAAAGCTTCCCTCTCTAGTTGGCAAGAACTCTATAACATTGTCTCCTGGCCGAAGTGTCTTTCGAATATTAAATTCAGGAATTACAATGCTTCTTGAGCATCCCGGTATTTCGCTTAATTCTCCGATTATCTTTACTGGAACTCCTTTTTTCACTATTATCGGGTAAGGATAATACGTGTTTCCTCTTACCGTCATCCTTATCTCTTGGATTTCTTTACTTGGCAAAGAAGGCTTAAGACTGTCAGCCATCTTTCCTTTTTGGCTTGAGCCAAAATTCCTACCACCTTGCAGCTTCAGGCTATCCTGCTGGTCGCCAAAAAGGCTTGTAGATACGACCCCAAGGCCTGCAATTGAAAAAATCAAAAGCCCAAAAAATACCTTCTTGGCATCTAAGCCACCGCGAACTTTTTTGTTTTCAAAAGTTTCCGCCTCTCTCAACTTAAACACCTCTATACAGTAAGTGGGCCTCTTGGCCCAAACATGATCACCAAAACTGATATAACACAAAGGAGAAACGTAAGCTTCAGTATATCAATGAAAGAAAAAGAGGTTTTCGTTTCTCTTTTGTGGACCGAAGTATATATCATATATCCCAAACCTGCAAGTATTGTAATACATATCACTATAAGCAGTGGCATGAAGAAAGCCAGATTATCATAAATCATCATTATGCTTATCATTGCTCCCATAGTGCCTCCCATAAGACCTGCCATTATGCCTTCCATCACACCCATTATCCCACAGCATTTTCCGCAATAAACACCCAAACCTATGCCAACAAGCATGCCAATAACGCTTCCAACAAACATTCCATTCGTTGCACCTATTATTCCCCCAAAGAGAAAACCGCCCACCATCCCTATGGTCATGCCGATCATCATCCCTTCCATGCAAGTAAATTCAGTTTTGTACATTTTATAGTAAGCAACAGTAGCACTCAAAGCAACAGAGGCAATAACTGTATAAATTAGAAAGTGGTATCGCTGGCTCAAAACAAAATCAGGCTCACCACCAACAACAATTCCAAATCCAGTGATTACCAAAACCAAAAATGTAGCCACCAATACCGATGTTTTTAGTATTTCCCTTTCTAGCAACAGCTTGGGCTTGCCACTCACCAGGGCCGATAAGAATTCCAAAAATTCCTCTTCAAATGATAGTATGCTGCTTTTTTGCACTGCTTCTTTGTTTTCAGAATTTGTTTCTTGAGCCATATACAATCCCTTATTCTATTTTGTAGCCATTCTTTTCAATCTCTTTTTTCACTTGGTTTATGTCAAAGTTTTTCCCTTCCACTTCTACCCTTCCTCTTTTGGCGTCTGCAGTTACAGACTCCACTCCCTTGATAGACTCGATCGCAGACCGAAGCAGCCGTTCACATGAACGACAATGCATCCCTTTAACATTCAGGCTTACTTTTTCCATCCTGACCACCGCCTTACGGGTTTTTACTAAGCCAAAAGTGAAACGCTTTAAATAAGTAGTTATGAAACTAGTTTCAGCAGGGGGTTTTTATGCATCTTGCACAAAATAAGAATTACGCATTACTGGTTGCGCTCATTTTCATCTTTTTTTCAGCCATCATTTTTTTCTACCACAGAACTCTAAGTGAGCTTGCATCTAGCACATGCACGGATATGGGCGATTTTTGCCCTCACGAAAAGATTGTTGAAACCCAGAATTTGATCATTCTTTTTCTCATGTTTATCCTTATGATTGCAGCTTGGCTTCTTTATCAGGCATATTCCAAAAAAGAGCCCGCAGATATGCCAGCCTTCAACTCAAAAGTCCAACCTCTAAGCTCAAGCGGGAAAAAGGTCTCAAACTCAATTGATATTTCTGCCTTGAGCCTTGAAGAAAAAAGGATAATAGATATCCTTAAGGAAAATGATGGCTCAGTATTTCAGTCTGATATAAAAAATAAACTTGGCTACTCAAAGGTCAAAGTTACACGCCTCTTAGATAAGTTAGAGCAAAAAGGAATCATTGAAAGAAAAAGGCGCGGGATGGCAAATCTTGTACTGCTCAAATAATCTTCTTTTTTGTCTTTGAAGCTGAAGGTTGGCATTATTCCTTCAAAAGTAAAGCTAAGCCAAGCGTTCCAACTACAGCAGAAAATGCAAACCCAGCAGAAAATCCTGCAACCGACCAAATTATTCCCACTACAAAACTGGAGACGAAATCCCCCACTCCATTTGCAGCAGCAAGTATGCCAAAGCCAAAGCTTCTTTCCTTTTCTGGAACCAACTCCCCTACAATTGCGCTTTCAAGAGTATCCTGTACAGCAATCACCACACCTGCAAGGGAAAAAAGCAGAATATAAGCAGCCATGTTTGGCTGTGCAAATGCAAATCCCAAAAACATTAGGATTGCTGCTGCATATCCTGCCGCAAGGACTTTCTTCCTGCCAAATTTGTCCCCCAATATCCCAACCGGGAAGCATGCAAGTGCATACACTGCATTTCTGATGGTGTAAAGTCCAATGCCTGCAGCAGAGGCAGCTTCCAGCCCAAAAGTAGGCGAGAGGCTTGCGATTGCAAATGCGATAAGCATGGTGTGGGAAAAGTCCGCCATGCCAAAAGCAAGCACTGCAGCTGTAAATTTCTTGAATTGCTTAGGTATGTTGAAACCAGCAAAAGCAAAACCGGTTTTGAGCACATTTCTTTTTTTCTCATTTACAAAAGCCCAAAATATTGCAGCAGCTGCAACCCCGGGAAGCACTGCAAGCCAAATCACCTCCTTTAGCGCAAACCAGCCAAGCAGGAAGAACGCTATCACAGGGCCTGCGACTGCGCCCCAGGTGTCTGCTGCACGATGGAATCCGAACACTTTCCCCAAGTCCTTTTTTTGGATTGAGCTTACTAGGATTGCATCCCTTGGTGGACCACGTATCCCTCTTCCCAGCCACCCAAACACCCTTCCTAAAAGAACCACTGGCCAGGAGTTTGCCAATGCAAGGATTGCAGGAAAAAACCCAGTTGCAACATACCCAGCAGTTGCAATTTCTTTCCTTTTCCCTATTTTGTCTGCAAAATATCCGGATAAAAGCTTTGCAAAGCTGGAGGCCCCATCGCTTACTCCCTCTATTATTCCAAGGGCATAGGTAGGGGCGCCAAGAAGCGCAAGCAAGGCAGGAAGCATAGCGCTGACTGCTTCATGGCTCATGTCAGAAAGGAAACTGGTTGCCCCTGCGCCAACCACAGTTGTATCCATCCATTTTGGTTTTTTCATTTAACTCACTTACTTTGGGACTATATTTATGAATCTTTCTAATTTTGCTTGCGCCATAAAATATGCAACCTCCACAATATGTTTATATTCTCCGTTTTCAATACAAATGGAGGTGTTTGATTGAAGCTGTTGCATGTTCTGATTCTTCTCTTCTTTTTTGGCATCTTTGCAGCAGACGTTATCATTCCAGATGCGCATCGTGTTTCCACTTTTGTGCGGTTTGTAAATCTTAATGAATATCCTCAAGCTTCATTTTATCTTGTTCACAAACCAGCGGATTCCAGGCCTTCCACCCGCGAGCCTATCTACGGAAGCGAATGGATTTCGCTTGACCGAGGCTACAAGTTTGACTCATACTATCTTGTGATGGATGTCCCTGGAAAGCCTGAACTTAACGCTTCTCTTAAGAATTATGCTTATCTTCCAAACAGCGACCCACGCAGGACAGTTTGGATAAGCTATCGCGTAATTTACAATCAAACAAGCCACACCCTTTTACTTGAGGAAGTGGATAATGTTTTCCCAAGCCATTCTGACAACCTCTCGGCTGTTGCAATCGTTTTGCTGCTAATTACAAGTGCAGTAGCAATATGGAAAATAAAGAGGGGGAAGGCATGATTATCCTTCTTTTGCTTTTTGCCACACTTGTAGTTGAAACCGCGGTACTTCTCTTTATCCTTAAGGAGCAAAAGAAATCGCTTGTAGTTGCATGCTCCGTGTTTGCAAGCACATTAACGCATGGCATATTCTTTCTACTAATAGCACCAAACCTCATCCAAATCCCTCTAATCCACATAGAGTTTTTCGTCTATCCCATTCTTGTGCTATCCTACGAAATATTCGTGGTAGTTGCAGAAGCTGCCCTATTCAAGATTTTGCTTGAGAAGATTTCTTGGGGAAAGGCATTTTTTGCCTCTTTGGCGGCAAACTTTGCTTCTTTTGTTGTAGGGATCATTTTTGGGTTTTTACTCTGATCGCCCAATGCAACCTTTATTAATCCGTTTGTCTTTTTCTTTTCCATGCAGAAATTCGAATCTATTTCAAGGATCGAATCCCTCCAAAAACAGACAATAAAGAGGGACTTGGACAGAATTTTTTCAAGGCTTGAAAAACACTGGCCATATAGCAGTGAGGATATTGCAGAAATCCTTGTAAAGAATCTGCGCAAGGAGGACTATGCAGATTTTATAGGCAAGCTGGACAGCATAGTGGGACTTTTCAGCTCCCTAACTAAGAAAGATGTTGCCAGCAAGTTTTTTGCAACCAATGAAGAGATCGCACCAGATTATATTTTTCTCCACTTCCACAGAATATTTTACAATAAGAACATAAATCCCCGCGTTCTTGCGGATTACGAAAAAGGCATATTGGAGATTTTGTCAAAGTGCAAAGGAAGGTCAGCGCTCCTTGCAATTGATTCATTTGGGGCATTGCTTTCTAATCCAAGCTACAAAAGCGATTTTCTGCAGCCTTTCCTTTCTGCAGTGCTGCAGTTGAATGAGCTTGCAGCAAAAAAAGATAACAGTTGGATTACACAAAAGTTTACTGATCTGAAAAATATCGTGAGATCAGAAGATGTCAGCACAAAGAAGCTTTCAGAATTTTTGCAAAGCCTAAAATAGCGGAGGCATTTTAAGCTTTCAAGCTGTCTTTTTGCTATGACTGTTTCAGAATGCCCTGTATGTACCTTCCACATTCCAGCAAGCAATCTGCAGCAAGGGGATATCATAAATTGCCCGGACTGCGGTGCAAGGCTGAGGCTTGCAAAAGCTTATCCTCCAATCTTTGAAGAGCTGCCTTCGGAGTAGGTAAAATGAGGGGCCTGGCTTCTGTTTTGCTTTTGTTGGTTTTATCCGGGCTTGCATTTCCGCTTTGGACTGCAAGCCTTAATATTTCCGTAGTGGATTTGGCAGGCAAGCCGGTGGATAAGGCGCAAGTCTCAGTCACTTACCAGAAGGCAAGCCAGGTTTCCGAAACCGACGGTTTCATCAGCGGGGAGACCAACCCAAACGGGATATTTTCCGCGATGCTTTCAAACCGTGTCCCTGAGCCGCATGCTTCCAGAAACATCCAAGTCAAGGTTTCAACAATTTATTGGCAAGGAGATACAAAGAAGTTCACAATAAATGAATCAGAAAGTAGGCCAATACTTTTTGTGGTACCTTTCAGGCTTGAGGAATATTTTGTGAGGGTGCTTTCAGCCAAAGATGAGCCAGTGCGTGGGGCAGAGGCGGTGATTGCAGGCAAAATCCCAATAAAAAAGCAGACTTCGGCAGACGGAAGGGCAAGATTTCTATTCCCTCAGAATTTCAGCTTTTCAGGCTATGCATCCTACATGAATGCCAGCACTCCTTTCAATTCTTCCTCTGCAGCAAAGATAGACAATCGAACCACAATAGTGGTAAAGCTTCCTCCTCTTGAAGGCGAGGTGATGGGAAGTGTTGCAGGCAGTGGCAAGCACAGTGTGGCAGTAGTTTTCCTTAGCCTAAATGGCACCCCGCTTGCAGAAAAAAGGATTTCGTTTTCCTTTGAAGGAAAAAACTATTCTCTTTATACGGATTCGGATGGATTTGCAGGGTTCCTGTACGACAAGAACGGAACGCTTAACATAACAATAAGAGAGTATGATTATGATTACCGCTTTTCTTTGAACCTTACAGAAGGCAACAACACAACCGTCGAGCTTAAGCTTCATCCACTTCTACGTATTGTCTCTGCAGATTCTGCACCTAAAAAGCAGCTGAACTGCTTTGACTTGTTCGCAAATGTTTCTGACCCTCGCAACCTCTCTCTGCGGGTGCGGATGCTTGCAGTGCAGGGCCAAAAGCAAACTGCGCTAAAGGTGAACAATACCTCAAGCAGCTTTTTTGTTTCAGAGGTTTGCATCACTGCAGATACAAGAATCAAGATAACCGCGTCAAACAAATACGAAACTGCTGAAGCGGCCCTCAACCTGACATTTGTAAGGCCGCAGATGGCAACCCCTGCAAACCTTAATATGTCCTCCCAGCAGGTAAAGCCAAAGCAGCAGGAAACGGATGACATGGTGGTAGTGGCTGCTGTGCTTTTTACTTCTACTCTGGTGGCTTTCTTCTTTGCACGCGCTTATCTTGCGCAAAGCGCACGACTCATAATTGAGTATATTCGAAAGACCAAAGAAAACATTGACAAGAGAAGGAAAAAGCCGCAAATACCCCCTGCAATCCCCTCTCCTCCTCCAGAACAGCCAGCACAGCCGTGATTCATCTCAGCCTGATTGCATCAAGATTCATGGGTGCGCGCGATTCGATATGCATTATATGCGAAATCGAGCGGCTGAGGTCCTCGCATTTCTTCTCATCGCCATGCAGAGTGAAAACTCTTTCAGGCTTTGGTCGCATGCTTTTCAGGAGAGAAATCAACTGGTTCCTGTCCGAGTGCCCCGAATAACCTTCCACAGTTTCAACTTGCATATTTATCTTGAGTGGGAAAGTCCTGCCGTCGTCACCAATCATTGCAATTTCTTTTTGCCCTCGCTGTATCTTTCTTCCAAGCGAAAGTGCAGACTGGTATCCTACAAAAAAGAGCGCATTTTTGGGGTCGTCTGCAAGCAGTTTGAGGTATTCAACTGACGGCCCACCAGAAAGCATTCCCGACGGTGCAATTATTATAGCAGGCTCTCCTTCCGCAATCTCATGTCTTTCCTTTTTGACAGGCTCAAATATTCTAGATTCGAAAGGCGAATCATTAGAAAGAATCCTTCGCTGCACGCTGTGGCGCAGGTACTCAGGATATGCAGTATGTATAGCTGATGCCTCAAGTATCATGCCGTCTAGATATACAGGCCAATTGAAATCTTTGTTTTTGGATGCGTACTCCTCAAATACCAGCATTATCTCTTGCGAGCGACCAACTGCAAAGCTTGGAATAAGCACCTTTCCTCCTCTCTGACAGACTTGCACGGCCAGCTCCACCAGTCTTTTGTCTGCCTCATGCCGGTTTGGCTGTATGTCATTTCTGCCTCCATAAGTACTGTCCAAAAAAAGTGTCTCCACCCGCGGGAAGGCGGTGTTGGCTTGGTCGAAAAGCCTTGTAAAGCCATATTTTATATCTCCTGAAAAGACTAAATTGTGCAATCCTTCGCCTATATGCAAATGGACCATAGCACTTCCAAGTATATGGCCGGCATTGTAAAATGTAAGCTTTATTTCAGGAGTTATATCTATAACTTCACCGTAATCTACTATAACCATATGCGAAAGCTCCTTTTGTATGTCCTTTATCCCGTATGGAGGGGAATACTGAGCATTTTTGTTTGCAATAGAAATGAAGTCCATCTGCAGCAATATTGCCAAATCCCTGGTTGGAGGTGTGCAGTAAACGGGGCCTTCATACCCGTATGCGTAAAGATAGGGTACAAAGCCACAGTGGTCCATGTGAGCGTGTGTGAGGACTACGGCATCCAGCTGGTCCAGCTCCAAATTCATCGCATTTAAGTACGGGTAGGCTTTGCTTGGCTCAAATGTTTCAGGGTTTATCCCGCAGTCTATCAGCACATTTGAGTGCGGTGTTTGCACAAGTGCACAGCTTCTTCCCACCTCATTAAATCCTCCAAGAGCAGTAACTTTTACCCAGTCACTTTTTGAGTCAAAGGCAGTGCAGATTTTTTTGCCTAGTGCATTTAGGAATTTTTTCCTTGAAGAAGCTTCTTTCAGCATGCTGCTTCTGATTCCTTTAATTGTAGAAGAAGGCATAGTTGGGGTCCTCAGAACTACTGGTGCCCAGCGGGTTTTTAGTATGATTTCTTTCAAAGTAGCCCCGCCTTTTCCAATCACCAGTCCAGGCTTTAAGGCTTCTATGTTCACCTCGCAAAATTCCGGATTGAATTTTATCCCTTCCTCGCTTACTCCTGCTTCGGCGGGAACAATCTCTCTTATGACTTTTAGTGCTTCCTCGGGTGGCAATAACGCAGATGGGTCTGAGCGGACAACTATCCTCTTCCTTATAGCACTGGCTATTTTTCTAATCAGCTGGTCATTGGCATAAAAGGCTGCAATGTCTTTTAGGTATATTACTATGTCTAGCCCTTCTGCCTCAACCTTAGTGAGACGGCATTCATTTGGCACAAGCTCATGTAGCTTTTTCTCTATCTCTTTGAGGTCCAATTAAGTCGCCTCTTGCAAAAAATTAAACATCTACTGCAAAAGCTTCTCTATTTCGCTTTTTTCATATCTTTTGAAGCCTGCTTTTGTGATGGATACCAAATCTACATTTTCCCCGCTTGCAGCATCCCTCTTCATCGCTGCAGCAATCGCCCTTGCAGCAACCTTCAAATTGTCACGGACCAACCCACCTTCCTTATAGGATTCTTCCAGCACTCCGTATGCAATTGGCGAGCCAGAGCCTGTTGAAACATACTTTTCTTCGGTCAGACCTCCAAGTGCATCCAGCGAATAAAGTTCGCTTTTCTCCACAAAACCGCCTACAAGCAGCTGAACATAAAACGGATAAAATTTGTAATTGTGCAATATATTGGCAAGCAGGTTTGCCGCCGCCTTTGCGCTCATGTTTTTCCCATTTCTCAGCCTGTACAAGCTTGCTTCTGCCTGCATCAGCCGAATCAATGCCTGGGCATCTCCTACTCCACCAGCAATGGTCATTGAAAGATAGTCATCAATCTGGTAAATCTTGTATATATCCTTGCTCGCAATAAAGTAGCCCATGGTAGCGCGCCTATCCGATGCCATTATTACCCCATCAGAACAAACCAACCCAACAGTGGTGGTTCCAGTCTGCAAAACCTTCTTTTCGGCATCAGGGTGCTTGGCCGCCATATCTATCGCCTCTGAATTTCCAAAAAGCCTATTCTCCACTCTTTTATGTTTAAAGAGGTAGAAGAATAAAGCTGCACCTATAAGGAAAGAAAGGCTTAAATAGGTATTGACTCTGTCTCAGCTTTCCCCTATTTTTGAAATCTCCTTTACTCTTTTTTTAATTGTTGGATGGGTGGAATATGGGCTTAAGCTATATAGTTTCGCATATACATCAAGCAGCCATTTGACGGCCTTCATCTCAATCTCATAAACTTTCCTAAGTGTTTTGCTGCACGATTCAGCTGCATTTTGAAGTAATCCAAGTATTGAGCAGCCTGGCATATTTTGAACTGCACGTTTTGCAAACTCAGAGACAAACTCGAATAATCTTGTAGAAAGTCTATGTAAAACCAATATTCTTTCTGCCCTCTTGTGCATGTTTATGTTATATGTTTTGTAAAGTGCGTTTATTGTGCTGTCTTTTGCAACTATGCTTGCTGCAAAGGCATCTGCTTCGTGCTCTTTTTTGTGCAGTCTGTATCGATTTAAGTAAAGGATTGCGCTGCTTACTCCAAAAATCGCTGCTGCCTCTTTGATATCTTGGAAAGAAAGGCCTAAAAATAGCAAGTGAAACATTGCAAACTGGTTGATAATCATCACCGGGGCTATTGCCAAATCAAAAATCGAAGCTGAGTGCTTTTTCCTGTGGCATATCTCATGTGCAGCAATTGCCTTGATCTCTTCAGCATCAAGCTTTTGGATGAGCGAAGTTGTAAAAGTGATAGTATATTTTAACGGCCTCTTTTTTACATACGCAAAAGCGTAGTCGCTCTTTTTTATTTCGAGATAGGGTCGGCTTAGGCCGTTTTCTTCAGATGTTTTTTCCAAGAAATGCCTTAGGAATTCGATTTTGCGGTCTTCATTCCGCACAAACGCAGTGTTTTCTTTTTTCTTAGGCAAAAATCTTATATGCATATGTGTTTATTAGTGTTATAAAGTGTTTATATTTCTTTTCTTTTCGTGAGGCTTTGCAGGATTTTTGTTGCAGCAACCAGGCAAGCTGCACCGTTAAGAATTGCAAAAATTATACTCCCTATTGAAGGCTGTATATTGTCAAAAATAGGCTGCCTGCTGCATACAGTGCTGCAAATTTTATCGGCATTTTTTGCTTTTTTCCGATTTCCATTACCCAGCCAATCAGTATCAGAATTAGGCCAGCAAGTCCAAAAACTTCCTTCCCACTTTCCATCTCACACCTTGATTATCAGACCATTTGGTCCTATTTCATAATGATGGTAGGAGCTGGAAGCTCCCATCAACCCGCGAACTCTCAATTTATCTTCGCTGAACTCTATTACGCCATCCATCAAATGCTCAAGCATTCTAACATGCTTTTCGTCGTGCATTCCTTTTTCAACTACATACATGGCGGTGCAGCCGCTTCTTCTGGCCTTGCCAGTGATGAATTGCATAAATCGGAAAACTGCTTCTGGGGAGTTGGTCTCAAGAAGTGAAGAAATTGAATGAAAGCCTAAGCGATGATTTTCAGCGATTTGAGCTATTTGGTCTTGGAGGGCAGACAGGTTCATCGAAATGCTTGAAAGATCATTCCCTACAACATATGAAACTATCCCCTCATCTTCCAATGAAGAATCAAATTGTTTTGAATAGCAGTCGATTACTTGGAGCAGACCATTCTGTTCATATTGATTTAGCTCCCATCCAGAGCTTTCCATCATTCCTTTCCATTCTTCAAATCCGTAATCAACCAAAACAAATATGCCAGGAATATTCATCTTAAGCCCTTCGTATATGAACTGCATCAAAAGTGGCTTTTTGCCGCAAAGAGGGTCGCCATAAAGCATGACATTGCTTTGCAGTGGCAACCCGCCTCCCAAGATGTCATCCAAATTTTTTATTCCTGTTGGAAGTAAAAGATCTGCTGGCATCTTATCACGGTGTTCGGCGACATTTAGGCGCGCTGCAGATTTATAAAAGTTCTCAGCAGAATGATGCTTATGGCTTCCTCCTCCAAGTTAAAGCCAACAGTGCAGCCAATAAAAAGAGGCAAAGTAGTTGTTCCAGAACAGTTCCAGCCCACCGAGGCCGTACAGGAAACGCCTGAGGGCGCAGTGCCTTCTGGGATTCCTGGGCTAGATGAGCTGATGGGTGGCCCTCTTGAGGAAGCTTCTACAACTATTGTCTTGGGAGGGCCTGGGTGCGGAAAAACCACATTTCTTTGTCAATTTCTCTACAATGGTGCAGTCCAGTACGGTGACCCGGGCGTGCTTTTGTCTTTTGAAGAGCCAAGTTCAACAATTTTCAAGCATATGCAAAATTTCGGGTTCGATTTTGTTTCGCTTGAGCAGCAAAACTTGTTTGCTTCTATAAGTTACCGCCCTCACGAAGTAAGAAAGCTTGTAGAAGAGGGTGGAGGCCTAATTTGGGATACTATATCTTCAATTGGCGCAAAAAGACTTGCGATTGACTCGCTGACTTCCTACACTATGCTTTTTGAATCTGCCTATCAGGCAAGAGAAGCCCAACTTTTGCTTTTTGAGCTTCTGCACAAATGGAAATGCACCACCCTTCTTTCTGCAGAAGGAAAACCCTCAATTTTAGAACATGGCATGTCTGGGATGGAATACCTTGCAGATGGGGTAATAGTGCTCCATCATCCTCGGCACCAGTCTGCCCGCTACCGGGCAATTGAGGTACTAAAGATGCGCGGCAAGCGTCATTCGGAAAAACTATGCCCGTTTGAGTTCATAGAAGGCAAGGGGATTCAAATTTATCCAGGCGAAACTATTTTCTATGAGCTGCAGGAAGACGGCTAGCTTTGGTTTTTTTCCTCGAGTCTTTTTTTGCTGCGAGCGTCGTCAACTATTGCAAGCCAAGAATCTCCGATTTTAGTAAGGTAATTGCCAAATGTTTTTGAAAGCGAAATTATCATCGGCCGATATTTCCTTTTACTTTCCACAGCTACAACAGTCTGCCGCTCCACTTTTATCATCCCTATCCTTTTTAGGCGGGGCAGCACTCTATTGTAGAATGTAGCTTTTGATATTCCTTGCAAGGCAACAAACTTGCCTGTTTCCTCTCCGCTGATTGTGAGCTTTTCTGTCATGAGCTTGAGGAAAGCGCAAGCAACTTCATTGTATTTCCTTTGGTACTTTTTAGGAAAGACAAAGTTTATTACTTCCTCAAGAGACCAAACATTTCTCGTGGGGTTTTCATTGCTATCTTGAAATGAGCGAAGCTCAGGAGAATTGTGCGCAGGCAGATAGAAAGAATCCTTTGCAGGTATCCCCCTTGATGCTATGGATGCTGCCTTGGAAGGGGCTTCTTCTTTTTCATCCATCAGAAAGCTTTTTGCATAATTTATTTATATGGTTTTCAGTAATCAGCGCAGAACCCAAGGGAACAAGTTCAGCAAGAATGCGCCAACTACCAAATAAACTATTGCCTTGCGCCAGAATTTGTCTTTTATGGCAGTTCTCATAATATGATAACCATCAAACAAAGGCAAAGGGACTAAATTCATTGCACCCACTATAAAGTTTAATGCGAATGCCAAAATGAAAAACCTCATCACAGCAGAAATCCAGCTAAATTCCTTTGCATATCTTATCGTCCCTGTTTTTCCGCTTTTGTCTGCTTTCACATAGGCTATTCCCAAATCTCCCTTTTCATCTGTTTTTTTCTTGAACACTCCAACATTTGTCTTAATGGTGTAAACGGTCTCCGGCTTCAGCTTCAATCCAAGCAAAGTTTGAACAGGCCTGCCATTTATCTCCTGTATAAGTGCCCCTTCTGGGATCCCCCCAGTGCTTTTTTCAACGTATATGCCGCTGACTCTCAGAGGCTCTGTCACGTTTGCTGCAGCCAGCAAAAGTAGTAAAAAAGCAAGTGATGCAAGGAAGTTGGCAGAAATTCCTGCAACCAGCACAGAGTTTTGGTGTTCCCTGTTCTGCAAAAATAAACGTTTCTCATCAACATCTACAAAAGCCCCAATCGGAACAAATCCAAACAAAGCAACCCCGGCCGACTTTACAGGTATTTTGTGCCTTCTTGCCAATATGCCGTGGAAGCCCTCATGTGCAATCAGCACCACTAAAAGTGCTGCAAGTCCCTCCAGCAGGGGCAGATTTATACCAGGGATGATTGGCGAGCCTCCTGGAGCGGTGCTTGCAAGCACAGCATGATTTCCAAGTATTGCAGAAATTATCGCCCAGGCAACTCCAAGGCCATAGGCAACTATGCTTGCAGTCGTTGTAAGAGCTATGCCTCCGAACACAAGCAATATGAAAAATATTTGCCTGCTATATTCAAATTGCCCAACTGTTTCGCTCATTTTCGCTTTCGCAGCATTAAATTCTTCTGCACCGGAAAGCATGGAAAGCAGACTTGTTACTGCAAGCGGAGCAATCAAGGTTGCAAAGGTGACCATAAAAAAAGTGCCAATGCCATAAACAATGATGAAGTGCTTTAAGTTTGTTTCTTTTTTGCCAAGCAAAAAATGTGCAAATGAACCGTAGCTAACCACCGTTCCTACCTCGGCTATATATTGCCAAAGTTTTGGATGCCGCCTTGCAAGCAGTTCAATCTCTCTGAGCCCCCACTTACTTCTCAGCAAAATTAGGCCCCATAACCCTTCAAGTTCAAAAGCCTTGGAAAATGCAAGACCAGATAACGAAAGCACAATAATTGAAAATATAAACTTCGCAAAAGCAGAAAATGGAGAGAAGAGAATCAGCCAGAATGCAAAAATCCCTGCAACAGTCAAAAGTAAAGAAAACAGTAGTTTTTTCCATTGCAGTTTTTGCATGCCTTTTTGCCTCAGCAAAACAATAAAAACATATGTTGGCATTCTTGAAAACGGTTGAGATGGAGTGTGAAATTTGCGGTGAAGGCAAAGCCGAATACCTAATTTTGCTTGAAGGAGCAAAGCTTAAAGTCTGCCGGGAATGCAGCACTTCTGGAAAGATACTTCAAGGACCACCGCCCAAGCCTTCTTTGCAGGCAAAGCAACCTGTACTTAAAGAAGAGCTTGAAATAGTAGAAGGATACGGAAAGCTGATTTCTCAGGCTCGCAGGCGCCTTGGTCTACCTATTGAGGTGCTTGCAGAAAGACTGAACGAAAAAGCTTCATTTCTTGAACGAATTGAGCACGAAAAAACCTTGCCCGACGAGAGGCTCTGCAGGAAACTGGAAAAGGAACTCGGGATAACGCTTCTCTCAAGCACTACTGAAACTTCTACAGCCTCAGTATCTAATCCCAATACAAGCCTTACGCTAGGAGATATCCTGGAGATAGAGCGTAAAAAGAAAAAATAGGTGAAAGCGTGCTTCTCGAGCTTTGCAAATCCACACGTGAGTTCTTCAAAGACAATCTCAACAAGGCGTTTGTAGCGGTGGCATTAGTGCTTGGGATTGCAGCTTATATTTTGCAGCCTTATGCAGCCACCCTTCCATCTCAAGCTCAAAACGAGACATTCTATCATTTTTTTTACCTCTCTTCATGCCCGCACTGCCATGAGCAGATGAATTATCTCCATCCATTACTGCAAGAAAAATTCAACGTTTCAATTGCTTATCATGAAGTTTCAATGCCCACTCAAAATGAAATTTTTGAAAAAGTGCGTACTTCATTTGGCCTTCCTGCATCAGTGCCGGTGACTTTAGTTGGCAATAAAGTCTTCAGCGGATATTCACCTCAGATCGGGGCAAATATAATTGAAGAAGTGAAAGAATGCACCAAAAATGGCTGCCCTGACCCACTTGTAAATCTTTCAGCTCAACTGAAGCAGTCGCAGCACATTTACGAAATCCCTCTGCTTGGTCAAGTGGATGGAAAAACTGCCTCGCTGCCACTGCTTGCTGTCGTGCTTGGCTTAATTGATGGCTTCAACCCATGTGCAATGTGGGTGCTTGTTTATCTTATTTCGCTTACTATGACTCTGAATGACAAAAAGAGAGTTTTCATGATAGTGGGCTCATTTGTTTTTGCATCTGGAGTGCTCTACTTTCTTTTTATGACTGCTTGGCTTAATGCCTTTCTTTTTGTAGGTTACGCCAGACCAGTAACCATCCTTATTGGCATGGTCGCGCTGGTTGGGGGTGCGATAAGTCTTCGCCAGTATATCGAATCTTCAAAAGATGGGCTTACTTGCAAAGTTGGCAGCCCCCAAGAGCACGCAAAAATCGCAGCCAAGGCCAAGTCAATAGCATCCGCCCCAATCACTATCTCTCTGCTTTTTTCAATAATTGCATTGGCATTTGTGGTAAATTCGGTCGAATTTGTCTGCTCGTCAGCAATTCCTGCAGTCTTCACCCAAATACTTGCTCTGCAAAACCTTTCATTCCTAGAATACTACGGATACATCTTGCTTTATGACCTATTTTTTATGGCAGATGATTTGGTGATTTTCGGGATGGCCGCACTTGCCATTTCTGGAACTGTAGGGGAAAGATATGCTCGCTGGTGCAAGCTTGCAGGTGGAGCATTGCTTATTTTTCTTGGGCTTTTGCTTCTTTTCACCCCGCGCATTCTTTGGTAATCCATTTATTTTTTTTGGACTTTATTGGATAAGGTGATTGGTTGGCATGCTTTATAGTCCCAACTGTTATTGGCGGTTTGATATACATGCTAAGAAAGAAATTTCCTCAATCGTTGCATCCAACTTGGATGACATCTATGGCTTTAGGAGGTGCTTTGGGGCTGACGATTGAGCATATAATTCATGGCGAAATTGTTCCTTGGCCTCCTTTCTTTACTGCAGCCTACAGCCCAGAATCGCTTGCAGTGATGCTGGAAGAAATGCTTCTTGTTGGGCTACCTATGTCAATTGCACTGCTTGTTGCTTGGCTGGCGATTGAGTTTGTCTATCGTCAATTCTATAGCGATGTTACAAAAAGGATCACAGTCTCGTGTTGATTTTATGTGGCTTGTGACTTCATTGGCCGCGGCAGTGGCAGCCTCTGTTTTTTATTTTGCTTTTCCTAATCTTCGCAAACAATATAAATTGGGTTTTTTGGTCCTCATGCTTTGGGGGCTGGCAATTCTGGTTTCGGTCGATAAAGCGGTCGCTTTTCTTATTGAGGGTGAGCCTCTGGTTTCACAAGAAACAGATGGAGCAATCTCAGATTCTTTGCTTGTAGGGATATTGATGCTTCTGCCAATAATTTTAGTATGGGCATTTTTTGTGTTCAATTCTCTTCCGCAAAGCACAAACCAAAGTAGTTGATTTTCAGAACGCGCGCGTTCTATGTTACCCCTTCATTATAAAAATTTTTTTTTCTAATTTTATACAAAGCATTAATGCCGGTGGTGTAGCATGGAAGGGCAGATCGGAAAATTTATGAAAAGGCATTTTAAGCATTTCAATGCAGCTACACTTCTTGATGCTGCAGAAGCGTATCGCAGGCATATTGCCGAAGGCGGCAAGATGATGCTTGCTATAGCAGGTGCAATGAGCACTGCAGAGCTTGGAATATCTTTGGCAGAGATGATACGGCAAAACAAAATACATGCGATATCCTGCACAGGAGCAAATCTTGAAGAAGATATCTTCAATCTGGTTGCAAACAAGCACTACAAGCGTATCCCTAATTATCGCTCCCTTACAGCAGAAGATGAAAAGCGTCTTTTTGAGGAGGGCTACAACAGAGTGACTGACACATGCATTCCTGAAGAGGAGGCAATGCGTCGGGTAGAAAAAGCTCTGCTTGAAATTTGGCTGCGTGATGAAAAAAACAAAGTGCGAAGATTCCCTCATGAATCAATGTATGAGCTGCTCCTCTCAGGCAAGCTTGAAAAATACTATGAAATCGACCCTCGTGACAGCTGGGTGATGGAAGCTGCAAAAAAGAACCTTCCGCTATTTGTGCCTGGTTGGGAGGATTCCACCATTGGCAACATGTTCGTTTCCCAGCACTTTAAAGGAAATATCCACAGCCTGTCACTTATGAAATCCGGCTTGGAATATATGCATGAACTTGTCAAATGGTATAAGGCTGAATCTGCAAAGCACAAAATAGGATTTTTCCAAATTGGAGGGGGAATAGCAGGCGATTTTCCAATTTGCGTGGTTCCGCTTATTTTGCAAGACCTTAAAGAAAAAGTGCCATTCTGGAGCTATTTTTGCCAAATTTCAGACTCCACCACAAGTTACGGAAGCTACTCGGGTGCAGTGCCCAATGAAAAAATCACGTGGGGCAAATTAGACAAGGATACTCCGCGTTTCATGATTGAGTCAGATGCAACAATTGTTGCCCCGTTAATTTTTGCATACGTTCTTGGCTGGTAATCAAATGGGCGTTGACCTAGGCGATGTTCCAAAAGCTTCTGCGCCATTGAGTTCTCTTTCGGGCAAAAAGTTTGCTGTGGACGCATACAATACTATTTACCAGTTTCTTTCTTCTATTCGGCAGCCCGATGGGACTCCTTTACATGACCTGAACGGAAAAATCACTGCTCATCTGGCCGGAATCTTTTATCGAAATTGCCGCCTCCTAGAAAACGGAATTCGACCTATCTACGTTTTTGATGGGAAGCCGCCTTCCTCAAAAGATGCAACTCTTTATGAGAGGATGAACAAAAAATTAGAAGCAGAGGCCAGGTGGATGGCTGCATTGGACAAGGAAGATTTTGAAGAAGCAAGAAAAGCTGCACAGGCAACTTCGCGCCTTACTGAAGAAATGGTTGCAGAATCAAAAGAACTACTTTCTTATATGGGGATTCCTGTAGTTCAAGCCCCATCAGAAGGCGAGGCCCAGGCTTCGCAGCTGGTGCTGGAGGGGAGTGCAGATGCAGTTGCTTCGCAAGATATGGACTGCCTTCTTTTTGGCGCACCTGCGCTCCTTCGAAATCTGTCTTTTTCCGGAAGAAGAAAGCTCCCAGGAAAGGACGAATGGGTGGAGGTAGAGCCAGAAATGATTCGGCTTTCTGAAGTACTTTCTTTTTTTGGCCTAACCAGAAAACAGCTGATTTGGATGGGAATTCTTGTAGGCACTGATTTCAATGAGGGTATAAAAGGAATCGGACCAAAAAAGGCGCTCAAAATCGTCAAGAGTGCATCTAGTTTGCAAGAAGTGGCAGAAAAAGCCAATGCCGAATCCTTATACCCAATATTTGAATCTGTGGAATCTTTTTTCCTCAATCCTCCTATCGACAAAGGAGTTAGCATCAAATTTGGCAGGTTTGACAAAGAAAAAATCATTGAACTTTTGTGTAATCGCCATGATTTTTCAAAAGAAAGAGTACTAAAAAGCGCAGAGTCAGCAGAAAAAAAGCTGAGAGATTCTATTTCTCAGACAAAGCTGGACAGCTGGAGCTAGCAAGGCAAATTATCTACAACTTCTACTGTAACAGGTGTGCCATCGGCTAAATTCAGCTTCTTGCGGAGATTGAAAGGCGATATTATTTCAAGAGTCCTTAATCCATGTAGACTCCTTTCAGGAAAGATTATTGCTGCTGGTAACCCGCCTATTGAACACCTATATGCGTCTATTCGTCCAAAAGTTCTAGTTTCACCACTCTTGGGTCTGCCTCGGAAACCTTCTATTACAATGGGTCTTTGCTCCCTCAGATGTAGCCTTTTTTCTATTTCTTCGCCTTCGATTGTCACATTAAGCGTGCCAGGATATGGCTTAAAGCAAAGTTTTTTTACAAATTGGTTAAAGTAGCCTTTCTGTGTGACATAATATGCGCCTTCTCCAAGGCCACTTGCAACCTTGCCGCTGAAAGTTATGGAAGTTCCTCTGAGACTTTGATTTATTTCTGCCACTGCCTTTCTTATCTGGTCGATTGCTTTTTGGGTTATTGCAACCTTGCCTTCTTGCCTTACTATCTGACCTTCTTTCTCAAGTTGGATCATTTTCCTGCTTGCAGTCTGCTGCGAAATCCCTACCGCCTGGGCAATCTCGCCAGTTGTGATGCGCAGTGGCTCGCGATGCGCCCCCCTTTTTAGTAGATATAAAAGAACTTCTGACATCATATCTTTTCCATCATATAGTTACCTTTTAAGCCTTTGCTGCCGTTTATCTTTGGCCTGTGATGAAATGAACAACCGCTGATTTGTGATGTGGTTAACAGCGTCTGAGGTCAAAACCAAGCCAACCCAATCAATTTTAAATCATGTTGCAGTCTTTTTTGAGGTGAACTTATGCTTGTAGAAGAGATTATAGATAAGCTGCAAATAGTTCCCACTGAAAAGCTTCGTCCGCATGAAGAAATCATACCTTATAATTTTCAAAAGCTGCGAGAAGCAATGCTTAATATGGGCCGCCTAGTCGACCCAATCATCATCGACAACAAGCACTTTGTTGTGCTTGATGGCAACCACAGAAGAATGGTGCTGGAATCCATCAAATGTCCAAATGCTGCATGCCAACTTGTAGATTATTCCAACCCAGAAATCAAGGTTGGCAGCTGGTTTCCTATCTCAAAGACCATAAATTTTAATGATGTGCCTTTTAAGGCAGAGCCAGTGGATTTTGAAACAGGTCTTAAAGCGCTTCAAAATCTCGAAGCTACCTTTATGTTTGTCAAGTATGAAAATGGCTCAAAAGTGTGCTACATATATGATTCTGCAGAGAGAAAGCTTTCCAATGTGATAACAAATCAGAGGGCGTTCATCTCTGCCCTAGAGGGTCGGGACGTCCAATATGTGCCGGATGATAAGGCTGAAGAATATCTTTTGCAAGGCTATGCTGCTTTCTTTAGGAGAGCCTACACAAAAGAAGAAATCATCGCAGAAGCAACTGCAGGAAGAGTAATGCCTCCAAAAAGTACGCGCCATATGATCCCAAATAGAATTATAAGGTTAAACCTTCATCTTGGCTGGCTTGCAGAATCGCAAGAGGTTGCAAAGCAGATGATGGACAATATGCTTCGCAGAAGGCTAAATGAGGGCTCCATCCGCAGATATACAGAAACCGTAATAGTCCTTTACTGATGGTGATGCAATGGTTCTTTTGCAGTCCGAACAAAAACTAAAAACAGGCGATGCCGCGCCATTTTTCAGCCTGCTTGGCGTAGATGGGAAAATCCACTCGCTTTCCGATTATGCAGGCGCAAAGGCATTTTTGGTTGTCTTCATGTGCAACCACTGCCCTTATGTGAAGGCAAAATTTCCAAGGCTCAACCAAATCTATGACAAATACTACCAGCTTGGGCTGAGGATGGTGGGCATAAACCCAAACGACGCCTCGCAGTACCCGGAAGATTCCTTTGAAAATATGAAAAAAGTTGCAAAAGAGCAAAACTTCAAATTTGATTATCTTTATGATGAAACCCAAGAAGTAGCAAAAGCTTATGGTGCAGTGTGCACACCTGACCCATTCCTTTTCGATAGCAACATGAAGCTTGCCTATCACGGCAGGCTAGATGATGCATTATCACCTGGCATGCAGCCTAAAAAGTTTGAGATGGAAAGAGCGATAGATGCGGTTCTTGCAGGAAAGCGCCCAACTCCAGATTTTCTTTTTTCACAGGGTTGCTCAATAAAATGGAAACAATAGCTTTGCTCATTTATTTAAATTTAGGCAACCTAATCATCCTGCAATGATGACACCGCTCCAGTTGGTTAGCCTCTGTGCAATGACCATGCGGAGTAGCTTCTGAGCACAAGCCACATAGCATATAAATTTGTCTCAATACCTTTGTTTTGCATGAAGACACAAGTTTTCAAAGTTTCAAAAAGAAAGCCAAATACTGCTCTGATGAAACAAGCAGCAGCCATCATAAGGAAAGGCGGCCTAGTGGCGTTCCCAACTGAAACAGTTTATGGCCTTGGCGCAGATGCGCTCAACCCTTCTGCGGTAAAAAAAATCTTTCAGGCAAAAAGAAGGCCGAAAGATGATCCACTGATTGTTCATATAGCACGCAAAAGCGATCTTCAAGTTCTTGTAAAGAGAATTCCTTCTTCTGCCAAAAAACTTATTGCAAAATTTTGGCCAGGGCCTCTTACGTTGATCATGCAAAAAAGCCAAACCGTCCCGTACATTACAACTGCAGGCCTGGAAACGGTAGCAATAAGGATGCCTGACCACGCAGTTGCTCAGCTTCTTATCAAGCTTTCAAAAACCCCAATTGCAGCCCCTTCTGCAAACCTATTTGGCAGGCCGAGCCCTACAAGTGCTGAGCATGTACTTTCAGACTTGGGTGGAAAAATAGATGCAATAATAGATGCAGGCACAACCAAGATTGGGGTAGAGTCAAGCGTAGTGGATGTTACAGTTGATCCGCCGGCCCTTCTTCGTCCTGGTGGTATCTCTTTCGAGTCTCTCAGAAAAGCAATTGGCAAGATTCAAGTGTTGGGGAAAGACAAATTAGCAGATAGCCTAAAGGCAAAATCCCCAGGCACTGCGTACAAGCACTATGCTCCAAAAGCCAAGCTTATTTTGGTTTTAGGAAAAAAGCGCTCGGAGGCAAGGAAAAAAATAATTCAGCTTGCCAGCAAATTTGCAAAAAAGAAAGTGGGCGTTCTTGTAGTCCGTCAAAGGTTTGCGTTGAACGGGGCAGTTGTTCTTTTTGCAGGCAGGACAAATAAGGAAATTGCTAAAAACCTATTCAGCATGCTTCGCAAATTTGACAAGCTTGATGTAGACGTTATCTTAGCAGAAGGCACAGGCGCACAAGGATTGGGTTTTGCTGTGCTGAACCGCTTGAAAAAGGCAGCTTCCAAGGTAATCCAAGTTTAATCATACTTCAAATTCCATTCCATCGTATGCCGCAAAGGTTCTTGGAAATATCCTCCTTGCGCTATTTTGTGCTGCTTTTCGGCTTGTAGGATCTTTGTAAAGGTGTGCAGCAAAATGGGTCAAAATCAGGTTTTTGCATCTTGCTTTTTTTGCTGCGCGGGCCGCTGCTTCAGGTGACAAGTGAGGCCATGAAGCATTGCTTTTTTCTCGAGGTAGCATCCCACACTCTGTTATCAGGACATCTGCTTCCCTTCCAAGTAGAACAAGGTTTTTGCAAGGACCTGTATCCAGGCAATATGAAACTATTTTCCCTCCAAATTCGAATCTGAAGCCAAAAGCTGTGTCAGCATGCTTTAGTGGGGCGGTTTCCATAAAATAACTACGTCCAGCATTCTTATGCTTTCCCTCAGAAAGTTCATGAATTCTAATTTGAAGCCCTATGCTTTTAAGCTCTGAAATTGAAGCAGTAAAAGGATGGTTTATAATCCCTTCAAGCACTTTCTTGGTCCCAGGCTGTCCAAATATATCAATTTTCTTTGCCCAGACAAGACGTGGAAGCAGATGCAAGCCGAAAATGTGGTCCAAATGGAAATGCGACAAAAACAAGTCCACTTTTTTTGCACGGATTTTTTCCTCTGCCAATTTATACAGCCCTTCCCCTGCGTCAAGCACAATCAGTCCTTCCCCGTAATCTAAAGCAGCGCAAACAGTGCTTCCTGTTTTTGTGCTATACCAGCCATTGGTTCCAAAAAAGCGAAGCTTCAATTTCTGCATACTTGTGTTCTTCCAAATAACTCTTTTAAAGTCTCGCAGAATAATTGTGCTGTGCTTGTAAAAATTCCATATGCGCTGTCGTTTTTGCTTTTTTTGGCGCTAGCCTGGGTTTATCTTGATTTTTCAGGCAAGCTTTCTGACCTTTCTGGCAAATATGAGCATGCGCTTTCTGAGATAAGGGAGCTTAGAGCCAACCACACCCAGCTCAATTCAAAATTTGAAGCTGCACAACATGAACTTGCTTCAAAAGAACAGCAACTTTATGAGGCAAATTTTACTATTGCTCAGCTGCGCTCCAATCTCACCCAAAAGCAACAAGAGCTTTTAGCGCTTCAGGAGGAACTTGAAGCCCAAAAAAGGATATCTGAGAGCCAAAAAGAAAAAGCGAGGCAGCTTCTCCACGAGTTTCAAGAACTGGAGAAGAGAATTGCAGATTCGATACAGTGGTTTCGAGATAATTCCGTCTTTCCAAAAAATTACGACTGGAAAGCTGACAAGTATATTGAAAGAGTGCTTAATGACTGCGTGGACAACAATGAGCTTAATTTGGGATGCATGAGCTATCTCATGGAAAACTCAGCATTTGCACTTCACTATCGCAACGATGTGGAATCGACAGGCAAGGTAGATTTCCTTCAAAGTGTCAAACAAACAATAGATACAGGATGGGGAGATTGCGAAGACTATTCCCTTGTTTTTAAGGCCGCACTTAACTCCATTAAAAGTCAAAGGCCAGATGTAGAGGTAGTAACGTATCAGCCTGCAGAAAGCGGTATTTTCTATATCTATCCAAAAGAAAGCTACCTTCAGCAAAACCCACAATCATCTTACTGGTATGTGCCAAATGCTCGCAAAATGAAGGCTGGAAAGCTTGGACAGCTTTATCCACATATAGTTTGCTACCCCCAAACTAAATATGTTGGACATTGCGCAGTTGCATTATCTGAAAAAGAAGCAACTTCAAGCAGCGCCATCTTCAATCTGAATAGGGCAAAAGTCTTCGAGCCCCAAAAGGGAGGTTATCTTGGAACCATTGGAGATCCTTCTTCTCCCATCCCTTTTGAGCTTTGCACGCAAGAAAACTGCAATTCGGCATATAATATTATCATGGTAATCTCTGATGCAGATTTGTACAACTTTATGGACAGTCGTTGGGTGGGCTACCAAGATTATTTGAACAGGATACAGGAAATGATGAAGGGGTTCAACTGAGTAAGTAACAATTTTATTGCTTAGGTTTGGAAGCTAAGTTGCAGGTGATGCTGATGAAGATGGAAAATATAAGCATACTTGATGCTTCTGAGCCTGCTTCAAAGGCAATAACCGAAATC
Source organism: Candidatus Anstonellaceae archaeon (assembly GCA_038891035.1). Taxonomy (GTDB): domain Archaea; phylum Micrarchaeota; class Micrarchaeia; order Anstonellales; family Anstonellaceae; genus UBA10161. The sequence continues at coordinate 53,645 of JAWAEW010000003.1, read as the reverse complement.
TCAAAAACTGGGCTACCAGTAGTTATTATAAAAAACAAAAAATATCTTGGAATGATCGATGAGCGCACTATCAGGCATCATTCAATCGACTTTTCAAAAGAAAAATGCGAAAAGCTTGCTGAAAAAACACCTGTCCTTTCTCCGAAATCTACACTTATAGATGCATGCAGAGCATTTTTTGCAGGAAGGTTCAAGGCAATCCCAGTAATTAGCGGAAACAAAATAGAGGGGGCAGTAACGCGCAGAACTATCCTCTCTGAGCTATTGTCCGAAAAGGTGCTTTCTCAAAAGAGAGTGAAGGACGTAATGACTTTTCCTGTTGCAACAATTGATATAAGCTCTACAATTGGCCAGGCACGAAGCGAGCTTCGCAAGCACAACATCCGCCGCCTGGTAATCACCAAGGAAGGCAAGGTGGCGGGAATTCTCTCTGTTTTTGACCTTGCAGTCCCCATGGCAAAGCCAAAGCAAGCAGATCAGTTCTACTTGAGCGGAAAAAAAGAAAGCTTGGAAGACATGCCCGTGTCCTCTTATATGAAAACAGAGGTTGAAACTATCTCCGAATCCGCTACCCTTGCAGCTGCAGTGAAGCAGATGCTGGACAAGCACGTGGCAGCATTGGTGGTTTCCGAAGGAGGATATCCGCGCGGAATCATCACAGCCAAAGACATCTTGCATTCAGTTCTGGAATCCCAGGAGGCTTCCAAGGTGTTTGTTTCCGGCCTGCCTTTTTCGCACAAGGATGCTCAGGATTTGTTCGTAAGCCAAGGCGAGCGCCTAATCAAAAAATTAGAAAAAAGCATCCCAATTACTTCGCTTGCTTTCCATGTAAAGCAGGAAGGCTCAGGTTTTTTGGTTCGGGCAAAGCTTCAAACCCCAAAGAAGTCGTTTAATACTTCGGCATCTGATTTTCGCATAGAGCTTGCGCTTGAGAAGGTCATTGATGAACTTAATTTGTTGGTTGTCAAAGAAAAGGATAAGAAAATCGGGAGAAGAAAAGAAGCGCTTCAGCCTTTATAATTATTGCCAACGATATTTTGCCGTTGGGAGGTCTATGCTAGAAGTTTCTTTTTGCGGGATGCGCTTGAAAAACCCACTTATATTGGCTTCAGGAGTAAGGGGAAACAGTGCAGATCTTCTTATCCGAGCTGCAAAGGAAGGCGCTGGGGCGGTCACCTCCAAATCATGTTCTCTTTCGGCTCGCGAAGGTCACGCAAACCCTACAGTTGTCTGCAGCAATGGTGTTTGGCTTAATGCGATAGGGCTTTCTAACCCAGGTGTGGAAGAGGAGATCAACGAGATTCGGCTTGCAGTAAAGAGAGCAGGCGTGCCTGTTATTGCAAGCATAGTTGGATTTTCTGTTGATGAGTTTGCAGAAGTTGCAAAAGAGATATCAAAAGCAAATCCAGCGATGATAGAGGTGGATGCGTCCTGCCCAAACATTGAAGGTGGAGGAAAGATGTTTTCAAGCTGTGCCCAAGACGCAGTCCTTGTTACTAAAGCAGTTCGCAAAGCAACAAATCTTCCGTTTTCAATCAAGCTTTCTGCAGATGTGCCAAATATAGGAGAAATTGCTTCCGAGTGCATTAGAGCTGGTGCAAAGTGCATCACTGCGATAAACACGGTAGGTGGAATGTATATTGATGCATATGCTCGCAAAGCAGTACTACACAATAGGTTTGGTGGCGTATCTGGACCTGCAATAAAACCAATTGCACTCAAGGCAGTATACAACATACGGAAAACAGTGGGACCAAGCGTGCCGATAATAGGTACAGGAGGAGTTTCTTGCGGGTTAGATGCAATAGAGATGATTATGGCAGGGGCTACTGCAGTAGGCGTAGGCACAGGTGTAGTTCTCAGAAAAAATGCGTTTATGGAAATTGCCAAAGAAATGAAGAACTTTATGAAAGAAAATGGCTACCAAAAAATTTCAGAACTTACTTTGCTTGAGTGATTTTATGCTTCCAAAAAGAGCAAAGATTGTGAAAGTAGAAAAAGAAAATGAAAACGTAGTAACTTTGACCTTAGATATTTCTTTCCCCGATGCGGTGCCAGGCCAATTTATTATGGTCTGGCTTCCTTCTGCAGAAGATGAAAAGCCATATAGCCTTGCGGGCTGCAGACCAGTGCAAATTACTGTAGGTATGCGCGGTCCTTTCAGCAAAGCACTCTGTAGCCTAACGCCAGGAGACTATCTGTGGATACGTGGTCCTTATGGAAGAGGCTTTGAGCTGCAAGGCAAAAAAATTTTGCTTGTTGGCGGAGGATACGGGTTTGCACCTCTCCGCTTTCTTGCAAAAGAGGCAAAAAAGAAGAAAATTCGAGCAGTAGCAGTGTGCGGAGCAAGGTCAAAAGCACTTCTTCTCAAGCCGGCATCTTGTAGGACCATTTTTACAACTGATGACGGTTCTGCAGGAATCAAGGGCAATGTTTTGGAGGGGATAAAAGAAGCTCTTAGGTTTTCCTCGTTTGATGTTGTCTATACCTGTGGCCCTGAAAAAATGATGGAAGCAGTCGCACTCCAGTCCGAAAAATTAGGCATGCCTGCGCAGCTTTTGCTTGAAAGATATATGAAATGTGGCATAGGAATCTGTGGGCATTGCTGCTGTGGAGATAAAATCGTTTGCTTTGATGGACCCATGTTTTGGTTTTCTGAGTTAAAGTCCAATCCTGATTTTGGGAAATTCTGGAGAGACAAAAGCGGCAAAAAAGTTCCGCTTTAAAAACGGTGAGACCTTGCTTCTTGTAAAAAATGGCACGGTTGTAATGAAAGACGGTCTAAATGCCGCAGATATACTGGTTGACGATGACGGTAAAATTTCAAAAGTTGGAAAGGGGCTGAGCCGGCGTATGGCAGATGAGATATTCGATGCTTCTGGTCTGGTGGTGCTGCCAGGCGCAATTGATGCACACGTGCACTTCCGAGACCCAGAAGATACCTCCAAAGAAGACTTTTCAACAGGTAGTGCTTCTGCACTTGCAGGGGGCGTCACTTCTATTATGGATATGCCCAATTATAGAAATCCTCCAACAACTACGATTGCTGCCTATGAGCAAAAAAGACAAATTGCTTCCTCAAAATGCCGGTGCGATTTTTTGCTTAGGTTTGGTGCATCTGAGCACAACCAAAAAGAAGCAGTTTCAAGTGGCGCACCATCCCTCAAAATTTTTCTGGCAGATACCCGCTCAGAACTTTTCTGTTCGCGGCAAGCTGCAATTGAACATTTCAAAACTTTTCCACTGCAAAATCCGATCTGTGTACACGCAGAAGACCAAGAAAGAATCTCGCAGCGTTCAATTATATTCGCAAGACATGAGGAAATCCGAGACAAAGAAGTAGCATGGATCGCTTCGAAGTTTGTATTGGAGGAAGCTGCAAAGATTGGCAGAAGGATACATATCTGTCACCTGACCACTGCAAAAGAATTGCAATTATGCAGAACTTACAAACATGCAACCTATGAAGTTACCCCATCACATCTTTTTTTGTCCACTTCTGATTTGAAAAAGCTTGGGAAACTCGGCAAAATCAATCCACCTCTCCGAGACAGAAAAGAGGTGGCACGGTTGTGGGAATCACTTGGCAATGACACTATAATTGCAACTGACCATGCGCCTCATCTAATAGAGCATAAAGAAAATGGAGCACCTGGATTCCCAGGAGTGGGAACCATGCTTCCTCTTCTGTTGGATGCAGCCAAAAAAGGGAAGCTCTCACTTACTCAAATATGCACAATGTGCTCAGCAAATCCTGCCTCAGCTTTTGGACTGGCCTTTAAAGGTGAAATTCGGCAAGGCAAGGATGCAGATTTTGCAATTGTGGACATGAAAAAAAGCTGGAAGATTACTGCAGAAAATAGGCTGTCCAAGTGTAACTGGACTCCTTTTGAGGGCAAGCAAGTTTATGGAAAAATCGTTGCAGTCTATCTTCGCGGAATGCTTGCTTATGATGGGGAAAGCGTGGTATCCAAACCGGGGGAAGGAAAAGAGCTAATCATTGCACAGACATCTTGATCTGAGCCCCTCCGCTGAAGTTTGAAAGCGCTCTTATTTGAATATAATAAGTTCCTTCCTTTTTGATTTTGTCAAAGCCATCTGCAGTAATATTAAACGGCGTTGTTCTTACTATTTGCTTTTTTCCACTGCTTGTATCCATTTCAAATATTATATCATGGCCGCCCCCACCTATTCTAACTGATTTCACATAGGGGGGAACATCTATTTGCTCTACAATTGCACTTGAGCCTCCAAGATAGCCTATGCTATCTGCCAGGCGCGCAAGCCGCTGCGCTGCAAATTCTGCTTTTTGCACTGCAAAATCCTCTTTTGCAGTGTTGGACTTTCCTATGGCATAAAGTATAAACGGTATCATCAAAAGCAAAATCACCCCAATCAGGGCCAAAGTTTCAGTTGAAATCTGCCCTTTTTGCATATTTTTTCACCTTTTGATTGCCTTGGAGATAGAAAGTTCAACCTTTCTCTTTTTCTCATCAATTATTGCTAGCACGAGCACTAAGAAAAATACTGCAACAAGAACTATTATTAGCATTGGATTAAATATGAAGAATGAAATTTGTTGGCTTGCAACCACGAAGCTATCTGCCAATGCAGACAAGTTGAAAATGATATGCAGCACTATTGCCAAAAAGACCCCAGGCACAAAAGCCAAGCGTGCAAACTTCCTCAGGCCTGGAACACTTTTCAAATATCCTATTGGTGCAGAGATTGCAGCAGTAAAGCATCCATGTGCTACTGTGTTAAAGAATGAACGGTATATCATCATCATTCCCCATGCCTGCAAACCTATATCAAACGGATTTATCTTTGCAGCAAAATAAAACCAATTCTCTATAAATGCAAATCCAATGCCACAGCTGAAACCCATCAAAAGCCCAGTAAGAGTATCGTTGTACTCTTTGTGGCCAGAAGCCAACAAAATGCCTAATCCTTTAAGGATTTCCTCTATAAGTGGAGCAAATAGGAGGGTTGCAAGCAAAATATTCGTAGCTTCCCCACCAAGCCAACTGACTAAAAGTGAATTTGCCAAGAGAGAAAGGAAAGCAGCAAGCATCCCCCATGTAAACATTGCAGCAAAAAACCTTATCGGCTTGCCTTCCTCGTGCCTTTCAAGAAGCCAAGCCCCACTGAAATATATGATAGGAAGAACAAATGCCCCAAGACCTGAGAGTATCAGTATCTGTAATGCGTCATGCTCAGTGATCTGTTGTGCAATGCTTTCAAGTATGACAAGCGCCAATATGGCGACTAACGTCACTTCAACCAACATGAAAAATGGATGAACTACAAAATTTGCTACTTTTTCATCAAAATTTTCATCCTGATGCTGATCAAGCAAAATATTCAAATGGTAATTCCTTGGCTGGCCTTTGTACACTATGCCTGCCAATGAAGCAATTAAAACTACAAGCAAAAGTCCAAGCAAAGGCACAAAAATAGTCAAAGCCATTCCGAGCCTGTCCCTTATAGATTTCTCGTACGCACTCCAGTTTTCTTTTATTTCAAAATAGTGCCCATAAAGTCTGTCTTGCGGCCCTCTCCCAACAATTGCAAATCTTGTTTTTCGGAAGGTTTCCTTTTGGTATTGAAGCTCAACTTCAATACTAAGTTGCATTGTAGAAGACGGCGGTATCGCTCCACCAAGCTTGATTATTTCCCAGCCTTGTGGTGATTGCCTCAATATGTAAAAAGGCATTGCTTCAGGGAAGGGATTAGTTACGGTTGCCTTTATTGTGATGTTCTGCGGGTTTTGCGCAAAGGTGATGTTTGGCACATACACTTTTGCGTCCAGTCCCTCCTCGAATGAAGCAAGATTATCTGCAAGTGTGGAAGCTGAGATGCCAAACACAAACAAGAAAAAAATGAATCCAAAAAATAATCTTTTCAACCCATGCACCTCAGAACGGTATTGGAACATAAAGCCCTATATTCCGCACGATCCAGACGTATATCTTATACCATAGCTCATTTCTTCTCTTGATTACATCAAGCAGATCCTTGAAAGCTTCCTTTTCTGCACTGGCAAGCTTACTTTCAGTTATTTTGATGTGCTCTTTGCCATCAACAACTGTCTTTTCTTCTTGTTGTCCAATCTGCTTTTTTGCCTGTTCGTACCAAGGTGGCAGTGAAGATTTCTTCTTTTTGATTGCTGCGATGAAGTCAGCAGTTGTGACCGCTCTCTGCTTTCCGGTGTGAAATGCTTCTCTCCAAGGTATGGCTGCGGCTTCTTCAACCACTGCTTTTAAGTCTGCGGAGGCATATCCTATGGTTGCAAGTGCAAGCCTGTAAAATGCTATATTGCTTGCTGCAGGCACCTTTTTTACATGCAGCTTTAAAATTTCTGCCCTCGATATAAAGTCAGGTTCGGGTATGAAAATAGTCTTGCCAAACCTGCCACTTCTCCTTAGTGCAGGGTCTACATCCCAAGGTGCGTTAGTAGCACCAACAACAAGGACATTTTCATTGTTCGATTCAATTCCATCCATCTCGTAAAGCATCTGATTGACTGCCATTTTCATATAAGCAGTAGATTGTGTCATTTCTTCTCTTCTGCCACCCAGCGCTTCCACTTCATCAAAAAATACTATGCACGGTGCATTCTTGCGTGCAGTTTCAAACACATTATGGATATTCTTTTCGGTATTTCCCACATACATGTCTAGTATATCTGAGATTTTAGCGTTAATGAAACTCGCTTGGCATTCTCCTGCCGCGGCTTTCATTATAAATGTCTTTCCGCAGCCAGGAGGGCCGTAAAGCAATATACCACCACCTGCAAGCTTTCCGTATTTTCTTGCCAAATCAGGCTTCATTAAAGGATAAACTATAGCCTCTTTTATCTCCTCTTTCATCTTTTTCATTCCAGCCACTGCATCAAATTTGATGGAAGGCTTGCTTAGAAGCTTTGCAGCATTTATTCCCTGTTGCTGCCCATCCACACCAACTGCCTGAGTTCCTCCGCCACTTGCAAGCCTGCTTTTTGCAGATTCACGGTGATTTATCGCCTCTGTAAATTGTGGGTTCAACTCAATTGCTTTGTCATAGTCTGCAATTGCCTTATCAAGCTGGTTCAAATAATCATAGGCCAGCCCTCGTACATGATATGCTTCTGCAAAATTTGGATTCAGCTTGATTACTTCTGTGAAATCCTCGACAGCCTTCTCGTAATCTTGCAAGCACGCGTATGCAAGGCCACGGTTGTAATACGCCTTTAAGTATTTCGGATTGATTGCAAGTGCTCTGTCATAATCCTCTATTGCTGCATTGAAATCCTGCTTGCGATAATAAGCATCGCCACGGTTATTGTAAATCACCGGGTTTTTTGGATCAAGCTCTGCCGCTTTGGTATAGTCTGCAATTGCCTTGTCAAAGTTTTTTAGGTTATAATGGCAAAGCCCTCGGTTGAAATATGCTTCAGAAAAAGTTGGATTAAGTATAATTGCTGTACTATATGCTTCTATTGCTTTTTCGTAATCTTCTTTTTCATAATATGTATTGCCGCGATGGTAGTATGTTCTTGCATCAGTTGGATTTGGTTTTGTACCCATTCTTCCACCGCTAAGCCTTCAGAAATCCATATTAGAAATAGAAACCCGCTTGACCTTTATAAAGATTTATCAGTTGTCAGCATCTTTTTCTGATGGCACTGGCTTGGCCTGAATTATTCGCTGGATTCTGTTTCCCGATACCTCAAATTCAATCCAAACTTTAAACTCTTCCATTTCTGCTTCAATTTCAAGCTCGATGTTTTGAGTTGGATTTATATACTCTTCCCCGTCTACATTAATTTTGCTTGGAAGTAAAATTTGCACTTTGGTTTGGTTTTTCAGACGAAAACTTACATTACTCTGCTTTAGTATCTCTTCAAATTTACTACTGTTTTCTCCTTTTTTGAAGTAAGCCTCGGATGCTGGAAATATTGGCTCAAGATTGACTGCAGCAAAATCAGAAATTGCTCTTTCCTTGCCGGCAAAATCATTGCTGACGCTAATAATGTCTTCTTGTACTGCAGTCACATAATCGAAATTTCTAATCTGAGCAAGCTGTGCCGGAGTGGCATTTTTTACCATGAGGTATGATTTTTCCTTGAAAGCAATTCCTTCTTGCTTCGCTATCTGTTTTGCAAAGATTCTGTCTTCCCAGGCAATTTCAGCAATCAAAAATTCATCTTTTATCTTTTCTACCTTGCCGATTACTTCTGCGCTTAATATTGTTGGCAAAAAAATAAGCGACCCTACTGCAACAACCTGCCCATTTTGGACTTGTGCAATCAAACTTGCTGAGATCTTTGAGCCTTCCTGATAGATTGGCTTAAGTTGTATTTTGAAGCTACTTCCTTTGGCATGCACAATGCCAGCATCGCTTTCAATCTTTACAGTGTTAGGCAGAGCCAACGTTGCTGTTGCCAATACAGTCAAGTTTAAACCTTCAATCTCCTCTGCTGCTTCAACTACATGGTTGGACTGATTCAGGCCAATTACAGTAAACTCATTCATCTTCGTCGAATAAATTGAAAGATTTTTTTCACTGAGCCTCTTTTTTGCCTGCTCGATTTGTTCTTGGCTACCTGACACTATCAAATAGGGCTCATAGCGCAGCAGGGTAAGTTCATCATGCACTCTTCCAAAAGCATCAGCAATAGTTCCATTCTGTTGGCTGCTCTGTGCACTGCCTCTTCCACTGTTCAAAATCCCTATGGCGGCCATTTCTATGATAAACAGAGCAACCAGCCCAATTGCAAATAACTTATAGATGGTTTCTTTTTTCATCTCTTCACCACTATAAATTTAAAGTCCTTTCCTGATTATTTAAAGCCCTTTGCACAAGCAGATATAAAAAAGGTGGACTCGGATGGTTGAAGTTAAGAAAGGAGACTTGGTATTGCTTGAGTATACAGGTTCTCTGGTTTCGACAGGAGAAGTTTTTGAGACCACTGACGAGAATGTCGCAAAGGAGTCTGGGATTTACCAGAAAGATACTAAATATGGGCCCAAGCTAGTTCTATTTGGTTCAGGAAGTGTAATGGAAGGGGTAGAGGATGCAATCCGTGCAGCCCAGCTTGGAAAAGAAGAAAACTTCCTCGTCCGACCTGAAAAAGGATTTGGAAACAGGATTCCTGGCCTCGTGCGTATTGTACCATACTCTGATTTTTCAAAGCAAGGCATACAGCCAAAACCAGGTATGGTTTTGACTTTGGACGGAGTACTTGCAAAAATCAAATCTGTTGGCTCTGGACGCGTGATTGTGGATTTTAACCATCCAATGGCAGGCGAGTCTCTTCTTTACAAGCTTAAGGTTTTAGAGGTGATTTCGGATGATAAGAAAAAGATAATGTCCATCCTTTCATATCTTTCTCTTGAAGCCTCAGTTTCAGAAAAAGATGGAAAATTTGAAGTTTCATTTCCCCCTTCCGCACCAAAGGAAAAGGTCGAAGCTGCTAGGCGAGCAATTTCTTCTGCAGTTCCTTCTGCCTCTTTTGCCTGAAACTTTTTGGTTTTGCAATTTGGTTCAGCCTTTCTCTGGCCCTAAGCTCAATTAGAATTTGATATACGCCTCTTGGGACTGTATGCTCGATGGGCTCCCCATTCATTATCATCTTTCTTATTTTGGTGGCATTGAATTTCTCTTTCTCAAAAAACGGTACAGCCTCCACTTTTTTTCCAGCCCTCTTCATAAGCTTGCGAACCAATGGGTTGTTAGAATACACAATGTCATACTTTGGCAGGTTTTTATCTACATGTTCTACCCATTTTTCATCATCGCCTATGTCAGTGAGAAATCTAATGATAACTTTTTTTTTCAGCTTGCTTTTGCTCAAGGCTTCCTGTATCATCTTCTTCCTTTCATTTGCAGAAAAAGGGTTTTTTGGCTTAAAAGCCTCTTGTGCACTCCCAATAGCAACAATAACCTTTGAGCTTCTTTCTGCAATCCACTTTAGAGCATTAAAATGACCATTGTGGAAAGGTTGAAACCTACCTATAAACAATGCTGTAGGCAATCCCATGCAATCAGTGCTTGAAGTGCCTTCTTCCAGTAAAGATCATACTTATTCCATACTGATCCGCCACATCTATTACTTCTTGGTCTCTAACTGAACCCCCTGGCTGAACAATGCATGTCACACCAGCTGCAGCAAGCACATCTATCCCGTCTGGAAATGGAAAAAATGCATCCGATGCGGCAGTGGAACCGTTCAAGTCAAATCCGTACCTTTTTGCCTTTTGGATGGCAATCATAGCTGCATCTACCCTGCTCATCTGCCCCGCTCCGTTTCCTATAAGCTGTAAATCTTTTGCTATTGAAATTGCATTGGATTTTGTGTGTTTGCAGAATTTTGTTGCGAAGTATGCATCTTCAAGCTCTGCTTCAGTGGGTTTTCTTTTTGTAACTATTTTTATTGCGCTCTTGTCGTAAATGCCCGGATCTCTTCCTTGTAGAAGCATCCCTCCCGTCACATATCTGAAATTAACTGCCCGCTCTAAGCTGGCATCCCAAATATTTGAAACATCCATTATCCTTCTGCTTTCTTTTTGTCTTAGTATTTCTATTGCCTCTTCTTCATATCCAGGTGCAAGCACTACCTCTATGAACCGATTACCTATTGCCTTTGCAGTCTCAACATCAACTTTCCTTGAAAAAGCAATTACGCCTCCAAAAGCAGATAACGGATCACCTGCGTATGCCCTGTGATAACTTTCAACCAATGTTTTTCCTTGCGCCCCCCCACAAGGATTGTTGTGCTTAAGTATTACCGTTGCAATCTCATCTTTGAATTCTCTTATTAGCCCAAACGCGGTGTCTGCGTCCAGAAAATTGTTGTAACTCATTGGTTTGCTTCCAGAATAAATCCTCGAATCGCATATGCTGCTTTTTCCTATAATTCTATATGCTGCAGCTTGCTGGCTTGGATTCTCTCCGTATCTTAGAGGATATACTTTCACAAACTGCATCTCCAAAAACTCAGGAAACAAGTCTACAGGCTGAAAAGAAGAAAGGTATTTGCAGATAGAAACATCATAAGAACTCGTTCGTGCAAAGGCTTTAACTGCAAGCTGTCTTCTTTTTTCCAAAGGGACACTACCATTGCTTTTTATCAGCTCAAGCACTTCTTGGTAATCTGCCGGATCAACTATCACTGTTACGGATTCATAATTTTTTGCAGCAGCACGAATTAGTGCTGGTCCCCCTATATCTATCATCTCTATTGCCTGATTAAATGGCGTACCTTGCTTACCAGCAACTTGCTCGAAAGGATACAAGTTTACTACGACCAAATCTATTGGTTCTATTCCATGCTGCTTTGCCTCAACAGCGTGTGCGTCCTTTTCCCTTTGGTAAAGGATGGCACCATGTATCTTTGGATGAAGTGTCTTTACTCTCCCCTCAAATAGATCAGCAAATCCCGTAATTTCAGATACCTCTTTAGTAGGGATCCCATTTTCTTGCAGGTGCTTCGAGGTTCCACCTGTAGATACTATAGTTATTCCGAGATCTGTAAGGCCTTTTGCAAAGGGCAAAAGGCCACTCTTATCCCAAACGCTAATAAGGGCCCGCTTGATCTTGCATTCCATCAATTCAACTCCATTTAATCGTAATTTAAAAAATCCCGTGCCATTTTTGCACTCACACGCTTTTTATATTTTTCACCGAAATTCTACCATGCAGGAAATTTTAGAAAAAAAGGAAGAAAAGCAAAAGGCAGAAGTTCCAACAAAGTCTTTCAACCTTTCTTTAAAGCACGCCAATCTTTCAACTGAGGGCCTAATGGAAATCAGCCAAGAAAGCCAGCGGATAGAAAAAATGGGGAGGGAAAGTTTCGAAAAATCTGTCAAGATAGAGCTTGATGAAATCAAAAAGCATGCACACAAGAAGAAAAAGAAAGCTTCTAAGAAAAAGAGCCCCAAGGCATCTACATCAAAAAAGAATTAAGAAGAGCTTATGACTGCCTTTTTCCAATCCTCTTCAAAAACCCTTATCAGTTCATCAACAGGCTTGCCCTCTATTTTGATTGCAACTTCACGGTTTTCTGTGAGGGCACTTTTTGAAAGATTTATACTGCCAACAATAGCCCTCTTCTTATCTACTATTATAATTTTGCTGTGAGTTAGCTTGTATGATTGGCTTGCCCATCTTACTTGGCAGCCAGCAGCAGAAAGCAAAGAAAAGACTTTTTGCTTTCTTGCATCTTCAACCCTCGGTTCTAGTATTATTCGCACTTGTACACCCTTTTGGGCTGCATTCACAAGCTCTTGCATGACTTCCTCAGATGTCAGCAAATACATCTGTATATCAATCGACTCTTTTGCGGACCGGATAAATTCTATTATTTGGTCTTGTGCTTTTGGCGAAAAAACCGGCTCTGCAGTTGCATTGCAGCTGCAGTTTATTGCTGGCAAGAAAGCGATATACCCTATTAGAATTCCACAGAAAGCAAGCAAAATTACAAGTGCTAGGTCTTTTTTATTGCTTGAAAGATGCATACTCATTTATCCTCATTACACTTATTTTCTTTTTCTGTGCTGCTTTCATTGCTTCAACCAACGCCTCACAAGCTTCGAATGAGGTAATGCATGGAATATTGTGCTCAAGGCATGTGCGCCGTATTTTAAAGCCGTCAGTATTTGCCATTTTGCCTTTCTTGGGTGTATTGAAAACCATCTGAATGTTGCCTTTTTTTATTTCTGTGACTATATTTGGCTCACCCTCAGACATCTTCTTTAAGACTCTCGCCCTGCCGCCTAAAAACATTGCAGTAGTTGGAGTCGCATATATCGAAAATCCAAGTTCTTCAAGTTTGGCAGCAAGAGGTCCTGCTCTTTCCTTATCTCCATCTTTTAGACTTATTGCCACCCCGCCGCTTTCTGGTATTTTGAGTCCAGCTCCTAAAAGCGCTTTCCACAAAGCAGAAGAAAATTCAAAATCTGCACCCATACTCTCTCCAGTGGATCGCATCTCTGGGCCAAGAACAATATCTGTTCCTGGTATTTTGAGAAAGGGGAATGCAACTCCCTTTACGCAATAATGCTTCATCCGCGGTGTTTCAAAAAGCCCCAGCTCATCCAAGGTTTTACCAAGAATTACTTTGGTTGCAACTTTTACAAGCGGAATGCTTATCGCTTTCGATAGAAAAGGCATGGTCCTGCTTGCCCTTGGATTTGCTTCAAGCACATAAATTACGTCATTTTGGACTACATATTGGATGTTTATCGCTCCAATAGTCCCTAGGGCAAGCGCAATTTTTTCGGAATATTCGATAATCTTTTCTTGAACTTCTTTTTTCAGCTTAACACAAGGAATTACATTGATTGCATCCCCAGAATGAACACCTGCTCTTTCTACGTGCTCCATTATCCCCCCGACAAATAATCGCTTCCCATCGGCTACTCCATCTATTTCGCACTCTATTGCTTTTTCTATATATTTGTCAATTAAAACAGGCCTTTTTTCGCTGACTTCTACTGCCTCTCTTATATAGCTGCGAAGGCTCGCTTCATCGTACACAATTTGCATTCCTCTTCCTGCAATCACATAGCTTGGGCGAACAATTACAGGATAACCAATCCTTGCTGCTGCAACAACTGCTTCCTCCTCAGTAGTGGCAGTTGCGTTCTCAGGCTGCCTGATTTCCAAACGATGCAAAAGCTGCTTGAATTTTTCCCGGTCTTCTGCAATATCTATACCTTCGGCTGAAGTGCCGAGTATCTTTACCCCTGCCATCTCAAGCTTTTGTGCAAGGTTTATCGAAGTTTGGCCTCCAAATTGGACAATAACTCCCTCTGGCTTCTCATGCTCAATTACATTCATCACATCTTCATATGTTAAAGGTTCAAAGTAAAGTTTGTCAGAAGTGTCAAAATCAGTACTTACTGTTTCTGGATTGTTGTTTATCATTATTGCCTCTATTCCCATTTCTTTGAGTGCAAATGCAGCATGGCAGCAGCAATAGTCAAACTCAATCCCTTGACCTATTCTAATAGGTCCGCTTCCAATAATTAGAACCTTTCTTCGTTGGGTAGGTATACTTTCATTTTCACTTTCATAGGTAGAATAATAATACGGCGTGGATGCTGCAAATTCTGCAGCACAGGTATCAACCATCTTGTAAACAGGAACGATCCCTGCCTTTTTCCTCATCTGCCTAATCCACTCAGTTTCGTGCCCTATTATCCGCGCAATCTGTTCATCAGAGTAACCCATCCTTTTTGCTTCATAAAGTATTTTTGTGTCAAAAGGCTCCATTTTTAGTCTCTTTTCCATTTGGACGTATGCTTCGAAACGATCGATAAACCAGGGGTGGATATTTGTGAGTTGATGAATCTTTTCTTTACTCCATCCTTTTCTTAAAGCCTCTAAGATTGCATATATGCGCAAATCCGTAGGAGCGGAAAGATGAAATTCCAATTCTTCTGCCTTTAGCTGAGGAGGCTTCATCTCAACTGAGCGAAGCGCTTTGCCGAAAGCTTCCTCAAACGTCCTGCCTATTGCCATTGTTTCTCCTGTAGATTTCATTTGTGTTCCTATAATTCTGTCTCCTTCGGGTATCTTGTCAAAAGGCCATCTAGGTATCTTTACAACGCAATAGTCCAGCGAAGGCTCAAATGCCGCAGGCGTAGTTCTAGTGACCGCATTCTTAATCTCATGCAATCCTAATCCAAGTGCAATTTTTGCAGCCACCCTTGCAATAGGGTAGCCGGTTGCTTTTGAAGCCAAAGCAGACGAGCGCGACAGGCGAGGATTTACTTCGATTACAAAATATTTCCCTGTTTTTTGGTTGAGAGCAAACTGTATATTGCAGCCGCCTTCTATTTTCAGCGCCCGAATTATCTTAATCGCAGCGCTTCTTAGCATCTGGTGCTCATCGTCCGTGAGGGTTTGCGATGGAGCAACTACTACCGATTCGCCGGTATGTATTCCCATCGGGTCAACGTTTTCCATGTTGCAAATAGTTATGCAGTTATCATAGCAGTCTCTCATCATCTCATACTCGAATTCCCCCCATCCAAGAACAGATTCTTCTATCAATACCTGATGAACCGGCGAAAGATTGATTCCTAGTTCAAAAAGCTTTCTTAATTCATCAAAATTGTGTGCAATGCCACCTCCAGTTCCCCCGAGTGTGTATGCTGGCCTCAAAATAAGCGGAAATGGATGATTTCTTGCAAAATCTTCAGCTTCTTCAATGCTATTTGCAGCAATGCTTTCAGGCACAGGCTCGCCAATCCTTTGCATCAGCTTTTTGAATTCCCCTCGATCTTCAGCAAGTCTTATAGATTCTATACCCGTGCCAAGTATTTCTATTCCGTATTTTTGCAATACGCCTTTTTCATGCAACTCTACTGCCAAATTCAAAGCAGTTTGCCCGCCCATAGTTGCAATAAGGCCATCTGGTCTTTCACGTTCTATGATCTTTTCGATTATATCACATCTAAGTGGCTCTATATAGACAATATCTGCTACTTCACTGTCTGTCTGAATCGTTGCAGGATTAGAATTTACAACTACAACTTCTACTCCTTCGGCCCTCAGTGAGGCGCATGCTTGAGACCCAGAATAGTCAAATTCAGCAGCTTGGCCTATGACAATTGGGCCAGAACCTATTACTAACACTTTCCGGCAACTTTTTTTTGCCACAGACCCATCACCTTTCGGTTATGCCTTGCCCAGCAGCCTAAGCATTATTGCCTTTTGCATGTGCAATCTATTTTCTGCCTGGTCAAAAACTACAGAATGCTTTCCATCTATTACTTCATCAGTTATTTCCATACCTCTGTGGGCTGGAAGGCAATGCATTACAATGGCGTCATTTTCTGCGTGCTTGACTAAATCTGAATTTAGCTGAAATGGCGCAAAGGCTTTCAGCCTTTCAGCCTTCTCCTCTTCCATTCCCATGGAAATCCACGTATCTGTATAGATGACATCGGCACCGGCTACACCTTCTTTTGGGTCATGAAAAATATTTACTTCAGAATATTTTCTTGCTTCATCAACGTATACACGGTTTGGAGGATATCCTTTTGGACATACCAAAGCTACTTCCATCCCTTCTTTCGAGCATGCAAGAAGAAGGGAATTTGCCATATTAAAGCCACAATCCCCTACAAATGCAAATTTTGCCCCTTTTTTCAGCTTGCCCTTTTCTTTCATAGTTAGAAGATCAGAAAGAGCCTGACACGGATGCTCTACGTCTGTAAGTCCATTTATCACAGGCACATCAGCATATTTTGCAATTTCAATCAAGCTTTCATGTTTGTATAGCCGAGCCATGATTATGTCAACATATCTTGCCAGAGTCTTTGCAGTATCTCGTATACTCTCTCCTCTGGAAAGCTGAGTTGAAGTAAAATCAAGGTAAATTGCATACCCTCCAAGTTGCGTCATCCCAACTTCAAAAGAGACGCGTGTTCTTGTTGAGGGCTTTTCGAAAACCATTGCAAGCGTTTTGCCCTTTAGGCTCTCACTATATTTTGCAGGTGAAGCCTTTATTTCAGCCGCAAGAGAAAGATATCCTTCTATTTCATTTTTCTCTAAATCCATTATTGATAGTAAATTCATCTGATCACCTACAACAATTTTACAAATTCGTCAAATAGGTATTTTGAATCGCATGGGCCGGGGTTTGCTTCGGGATGGTACTGAACCGCAAATATAGGAAGGTCACGGTGCGCAATCCCTTCCACTGTTTGGTCAATCAGATTGACGTGGGTAACTTCAAAATCGTTTGGCAGGGTTTTTTGTTCTACAGCATATCCGTGGTTTTGTGTTGTTATTACAACTTTACCTGTCTTGAGGTTAAGTACGGGGTGATTCCCTCCGCGATGTCCAAATTTTAGTTTATAGGTGGACGCACCAACTGCCTGGGCAAGCAATTGATTTCCAAGGCAAATACCAAACAAAGGAAAATCAAACAATTTTTTCAGCTGTTCGCTTTCATTTTTCATAAGTGCAGGGTCTCCGGGCCCATTGGATGCAACAACTCCTGCGGGCTCATATGATTTTACTTCTTCTGCTGTAGTGGAAAATGGCACAACTACCACTTCACAGCCTCGAGCAACAAGCTCTCTAACAATCCCCATTTTTACCCCATAATCAATCAGCACAACCCTCTTGCTCCCATTGCCATAAATTATCGCTTCCTTTGTTGATACTTTTTCGACAAAATTTATCTTTGCATAATCATGCGCCTTTGCCATCTCCATTAGCTTACGTATATCTTCTTCTTTTTCATAGACAGAGATGCAAGCAGACATAACTCCATTTTCGCGAATTATCTTGGCAATCTGTCGAGTGTCAATTCCATAAATTCCTGGCACACCTTCATCCTCCATTTTTTTTGCAAGATTAGCTTCGCTTTTTTGGTGATGAGGATGATGGCAAAGCTCCCTTATCGCATAGCCTTCGACTTGTATTTTGTGGCTTTCTCTGCTAGCCGAATGCATTCCGTAGTTTCCAATAAGAGGATAAGTGGAAACCAGTATCTGTCCTGCATAAGAAGGATCAGTTAAGGATTCTTCATAGCCTGTCATATTCGTAGTGAATACTATCTCGCCAACTCTTCTTCCGTATGCTCCAAAGCCCCTGCCAAAAAAGATGGAGCCGTCAGCTAAAACCAGGACAGCTTTTTTTGCAGGCTCCACAATAACCCAAGGCTTACTGATACCAACCAAAAAAATTTAAAGGGATATGCAATACGTTCATTTTACGTCTTGTCTTGGATGCTATTACTACTTTCTGGCTGACTTTTTTCTTGCCAGAGCATAAGCTTCAAAATAATTCTTTACAAGTAGATTCCAATCTAAATATTTTGACATCTTAAATGCATTTTCTTTTAGTTCCTTGAGCTTATTGGGAGAAAGGTAGTATATCCTTTCGAGTATATCTGCAAGCTCGTCAGTAACTTTTCCCTTTTCTATGCCAGCCATCTTCAACACATAAATTCCTTTGCCGCGCTTGCTGGCAATGTATCTCCCAAATCCAGTCATATCAGAAGTAATTGCAACTCCTCTTTTGATAGCGGCCTCTACTGGCGTGTATCCGAAAGGCTCATATCTTGATGGAAAAACACCTACATCCATCGCAGCTATCACATCATAATAATTCAAATTCATCAGTCCATCATTGGGCTTCATATAAGTTGGATAAAAGAGCACCTTTACTACATTTTCTTCTCTGTTATCAAGGCCGTTTGCAACACAGGCATTTATTATTGCATCATTTTGGTAAGATAAGTCATAGCAGTTAATATGTGGTTTTTCTCCATCCTTTACAAAACCTTTTGCCATATTTTCAATGTCATGTTTCATTTCCCCCTCCAAGCTTGCAATCATATCATGAAGATTTTCATACTCTTTGATTCTTTTTGCCGGGAGATGCTCGAGAACTTCCATTATTTTGTCAAGCAAAAGATAATTCTTTATTATTGAAATCTTGGGTGACTTTACTGAGCTTGGAGCAAAAATAAAGGCAAATACTCTTTTTTTATTGTATTTCTTACTTTTTAGCCTCTGATTTAGCTTCCCTAAAGCTTCAATGTATACATCAAATCCCTTGTTCAAAAATTCATACCTTCCTGATATATAAACAAGCAAAGGATTGCTGTAGCTTTGCTTATAATAGCTGATAAAGCATGCTTCTACGAACTGCAAGAGTTCTTTGCGGATATACTCTGCAAATTTTGCCTCCTCCACTCCAGATTTTCTACTTGGAATTTCGATGCCATTTACTGTTATCACATCTGGATATCGCCCTAATATATACTTTACTTCTTCAGCAACGGTCTCACTCACGGTAGTGAAAACGGTACATTCTTTTGCAGCTGCTGCCTCTAATTGGTGTTTTCCCTCAACTCTATAGGTGTAAGCAACATTAAGGGGTATCGGTTCAGACGTTTTCCGGGCTTCTTCGCAGACATCTACACCCGCAGATGCCATAGTTCTTCCTAGCACAGTTGCATGTGTAGTAAAAACAGTTGGAATCTGAATTCTTTTCATTTTGCAATAAAGCAGCCCAGCAGCTGAAATCCATTCGTGAAAATGAAGAACAGTGTTTTCTTTTTTAACAATTCCATGTTTCAAAAGCTTTTCAAGAAGCATTCCTACTCCAAATCCCCACACCACGTTCTCTGTAAAATCCCAGCTCTTTTCCATCAAAGAATCAATTCCAAAATGCTTCCAAAGTAAATACTTGAAATAATTTGCCTGTCTGTCTTTTTGCAGGGTTGTGTCATTTGAATACTCAACTATTTTTTCTCCAGCCGGCTTTGCATTTATGCATATGATTTTTGCATCATGCCCATAAATCCATCTTCCATATCTACACTGAATCCCTTCTTCATCTAGCTCATCAAATGCTTTTTTCATCTTTGCTTCCGGCTGACACAACTCTATTTCCTCGTTGCATCTCTCATCAAGAACACCGATAAGCAAATATTTATCCTTTAGTTTCTTTTGAAGATAATGTGCCTTACTTCTCAAAACTGTGTATATCCCTCCTATTTTTCTACCCGCTTCCGATGATACTTCAATAAGAAAAAGCTCTTGGCTTTTGCCCATGATTCAAGCTCTCTTTTATCATTTATAAAGCTACAGGATACTCAGCCTATTTCTGCATCTGTTACAACTTGCACAATATTTTTTGAAAACGGTCTTACAATCCGTTGAAATTTTATTTTGGCTTGCCTGCCAAGTTTCTCTGCAGCTGAAAGGATTTTCAATTCAGCTTCTTTATATGGTTGGCTGCTATCTTCAAAGGAATAGTAGTGCAACATTCCATTTTTTTTCAAGCAGGGAATTATATTAGGTAAAAATCCTGTGCCATCTTTTGGAAGGGGCATGACAATTCTGCTTGCCCAATCCACATATGCGCCTGGCAAAATTTCCTTTACGTCCCCACAAATTACACTTACATTCGACACCTTGTTTATCTTTATGTTTTTCTTAAAATACTCTATAGCATCAGTGTTTATCTCTATCCCGACTACTTTTGAAGAAGGCACTATCTTGGCAATTCTAATTGCAAAAGGCCCAACACCTGCAAATGGTACCAACACAGTTTCATCATTCTTTACTAGCTTCGCAATACGATCTCTTTCGGTTGAAAGCCGAGGCGAAAAATAAACTTTGTTTATGTCCAGTTCAAACTTGCAGCCACTTTCTTTGTGAACTGTTGTAGTGCGGTTTGGACCGGCTATAACTTCAACAGGCCTTATTCTATATTCTCCTTGTGTAGCACCTATCTTCTTTGCTACAACTTTTACATTGTGATGTATCTTTTGCAAGGCACTCGCAATTATATGCTCTCTACCAGAAAGTGAATTTGGCACATCAATTACAGCAATATCCCCAATTATATCAAATGAGCGGATCAGTTTATTCACTTCTGCAGGGCTAAGCTCCACTTTTAGTTCGTCAAGCAGACTTTTGGCCCTTTTTTTGTTGTGTTCGAGTTCCACCTCGACAATATCATACCCTTCTTTTTTCTTAAGAATTGGAAAATAGACATATTTGCCATCTTTTTTTGGGGCATACATGCTATCCAATAAGCCTTCGCTAATCAATTGCAGACGTACACTTTCAGCATCTTCTTTTTTGACCTTTATGCACCAGACCACAAAACACCTTCAAAGAATATGAATTGCAGGTTTACCTGGCAAAGCATTTCTTGCCTTATCTACGCTTGCTTCTTCTTCCATTTTTACATTTACTTTGCAGCCGAATTCAGCTTCAAAAAGCTCTACAGCAGAGTTCAAGGCTTGTAATTCAAACTCCGCACTTTCAATCTCTGTTGATCCACCCAAGCTTTTCATATATATCTGCATTATACGAGGCACTACATTAGCATAAAGTCTCACATCTTCTTGTTTCATTGCTTCTTTTATCGCAACTTCGAAGTTTTTAGTCTCATTCAGGATTTTCTTGAGCTTTCTTTTCCATTCTGATGCAACATAAATATCTATGGCCTGCACTTTCTCTTTCTTAAGAAGGTTTATGATGGTTTGAATATCATCTTTTACTTTAACCAAAAACTCTTCTGCTTTTTCAGCTTCGTTATTTATTTTATCCTCATCGTATTGCGGCATATAGGCAGTTGAGACAAATTTTGAATTCTGAACATAAAATTTCTCCCCCAACATTTCCCATATCTCTTCGGCAAAGTGTGGCATGAATGGAGAAATCATAGGTGTCCACATTTCAAAAAATTCCCTAAGTTGCGGCTGGCTCGTCCGCTTCAGATACCACTGTAAATCATTGACAGTATTATAGAAGAGTTCCAACGCCAGTTCCCTTATCTGGAGGTTTTCATACATTTCTCTTGCTTTTGCACATCTTCGATGAATTCGGGAAAGCAACCACAAGTCCACCTGATGCTTTTCTTGCCTATCTTTTTGCTTTGCATACTTTTCTACCAATGTTTTCAAAAATTTCATCCTAGCTATTATACCTTCAATTGCTGGCTGATTGAAATCCGTGTCTTGAGAAAGGTCTGCGCCAGAAACTATAGCAAGCCTTACAGCATCTGCCCCCCACTTTGCAATAGCCTTTCTTAATGGCAAGATGTTACCCATGGACTTGCTCATTTTTTTTCCATCCATCAATACAAAGCCGTTTGTAACTATTTGTTTTGGCCAAAATTGTTCTTCAAATATCGCCACATGGTTGAATATAAAAAATGTTAGATGGTTGTGAACGAGGTCAGTTGCAGAGTGTCTGCTATCTAATGGGTACCAATAAAGGAACTCCTGTCGCATCTTTTCTGCTTCTGGTGGCAAATAGGAATTTTCAGTTCTTTTTCCTAAGAATACATAATCAAAGAGTTCTTCAGTCAGCTGATCCGGTTCCATGTTTTTTGCAATATGGGCTATGGTGTAAAAAGCCATATAAATAGTTGAATCTGAAAGAGCTTCAATCATTTTAGTTTCATCAAATGGAAATGCAGTTCCAAGCCCAGCAGATCTTGTGCATGCCTTTTGCTTTAACCATTCTATAGTATATTCATAATCCCTCCGCATCTTTTCAGGCATAATCTTCATTTGTTTTAAGCATCTCCGCGCCTTTTCTTTCCAGAGCAAATTACCATAATCTATAAACCATTGGTCTTTTACAATCTTTACGCCAATTTTGCCTCCAAATCTACTATATATGGGTCCATTTGCTATTTCATAAAGAATAATAGCAATTCCTTCATCCACCATTTTCTTTCTTATTTTTTGCTTGGCTTCCACCCCGCTCAAGCCAGTAAATTCTCCGCAAATCATTACTCCAGTATGCGCTTCTTTTTTGTAAAGCTCACGTGTTGCAATCTCTACTTTTGGATCATTTTGATTTTTGATTCCCATCTTTTCGCAGATTTCTTTTGCCGGATAAAGCCCAAACCCATCAAGTTTCAATACTGCTTTTAGGGGGTATTTCCCTTCTAACTCAGAATCGCGCAAAGCAAGATAATCGTAGGGTGCATGTGCAGGGACTGACATTACAATTCCTGTTCCATCTGAAGGCACCACAAAATCAGCATGCAGTATTGGAATGAATTCTTTCGTGACTGGATTTTTGGCTTTTTTGCCAAGCAATTTTTCTGCAGCTATCTCTTCTTCCGCTTGCAGTTCAAGCTGCATTTTCAATGTCTCAAAAGCATCTTTTGAGGTGTAAATTATTTTTTCTCCCAACTTTGCCTTTAAGTATGTTGCACTTTTGTTTATCCATATATTTGTGACACCGTATATAGTTTCTGGCCTATAAGTAGCGCAAGCTAGAAATCCATCTTCAAATTCAAACAAAATACAAACTGTTTCCTCTATTTGTGGGTCGACATCTCCCTTAGTATCGTGTGCTCCAATTGCACTATTGGCAATTGGGCACCAGGGCACCGGATGCTCTCCTTTCTTTATATAGCCTGCTTTCATAAGTTTTGCAAACTGCCATTGGATAAATTTATTGAAGTGCTTATCGCTAGAATAAAATTTTCTTCTCCAATCAATAGAATAGCCCATCTCTTTCATGCCACATTCAATTTCTTCAGAAAAGTAAGATACCAATCTTTGTGGATCTGTTAAATTTTTCAACGTGGCAGAATCTATTTGATAGATCTTTTCGAATACTTCGATTATCTCAGGGTCATTTTCCGAAAGGCGCTTTGCCATTGCTATGATCGGCGTGCCAGTAACATGGAATCCCATCGGAAAAAGCACATTTTTTCCTTTGAGTCGCATATATCTTGCATAAATATCCGTAATTGTATATGTTCTTCCATGCCCGATGTGTTGTGGAGAATTAGGGTAAGGAAACGCAGCGGTCAAGTAAAATTTCTCTCCTCCTTCGGCTTTGGGTTGGAAGATACTCGCTTCTTCCCACCTTTTTTGCCACTTGCTATCTAATTCGTGCATATCTTCTATTGTTTAAGTATGAACTTTAATAAGATTATTCTAAAGCTTGCTATTCTTTTGCTTTGAGAATCTTTCAGCAATTGCCCTGCTTTTCTCTTTAAGTGTGATTTTTGTATCGGCAATAGCTCGGCTCAAATATTTCTTGCCAGCAAGGCTTTTGCTTCTAACAATTTTTCTAGTGAAATTCCAACCGTTCAAAACTTGCTGTATTGCTCCTTGTGTTGGATAAACTGCAACAAGTTTCAAAATCATTGTTCTTTCATCGCTTTTGTTTTGTATTTCTTTGCTACTGGATAATTTTAGTCCAAATATCAAAACTGTCAAAAGTCGCATGGTTCCTGATATCAAAAATAACAGAGGAATATTCGATAATCCAAACAAAATTAAATCTCCCCAATATTGGAGAAAGATGCCACCGCTTATTGCACCCAATGCATAGAATATTGAACCAAAAATGTTGTATTTTGAAATAAATGAAGGTCTCAGCTCCCTTCCAACCATGGATAGCGCGAAATTAAACGAAGCCAAATCTAGACCTGCCCAAACAAAACCAGAGAAAATCTGTGCCCAAATAAGCCACACAGTCTCAGTTGAAATAAGCCACAGAAATGGAATTGCCACAATTCCACATGAAGTTGCAACTAGCACAAGTCTATTACCAAAAGTGTCAATTGCTTTGCTCCAATATGGATAAGATACAATTTTTGCAAGAACAGAAAATGCAATCATCAAACCTAGAAGTTCTAAGCTGAAATTGAGGTAGTTGATCATAAAAGGAGTAAAGAATGGCGAAGCAAACTGCACACTAAAATTAACAAGAGCAATATATACAAGAAACCACAGTTCCCTTTTGTAGGAAGGCAACAGGAAAAGATGCTTTAGCTTGATCTCTTTTACAAGCTGTATTTCGTATTTTATATCTGCAGTTTTAAGATGAAAGAATACTGTTGCTAGCCTAAATATAAATGCTATGAAAAATATTAATGCAAATGCTAAAGTAGCAGAGTAAAAATTTTGCAACTGGCTTAGCAGAACCCCTGTTACAAACGTCATTGCAAACAACACTAATTGCATCAATCTGTTTCTTTTTGCGAAAAAATCAGCTCTTTCATTCTCAGGCACAATATCTGCTATCCAACTACTCCATGCTGGATTGGCAAGCCAAACTGCCGCTGCGCCGATAGTAAAAGACGCTATAATTACAACAACACTGTATTCGTTAGGCCAAAGCAAAGACAATATTATTGGGATCCAACACAATGCCTGAAAAAGCGCACTTATGCTTACCAGCAGTTTCCTACTTTTTGCGATTTTAAGAGTGCTTACGCTGAAAAATTGTGTTATTCCGCCCAAAATATGAGGAAGAGCTGCAAGAATTCCAACTTGAAAATTGCTTGCTCCCAATTGAAGTATTGCTGCTGGAAGATAAGTATCACCACTTCCTGCCATTATAGAGTAGCCTACTCCCTCTCTAATGGAGTTTTTCATCGATTCTTTTGCAGTTTTTTTGTCCAGCTCTGTTGTCGTTTCGTCCATAAAAGGTCGCATTTTGATTTTTTGTAAAAGAATTAAAAGTTCACTTATCTCACATTCAAATATGGAGCTAGAATTTAAGAGAGCACTTTATTTTGTGGGCAGCTTCCTTTTGCTGATTGCACTGATTGCTGCAGTTTTTGTAGGTCTTTCTGCGTCTGCCCCAGCTGACATATTCGAAGCATTTTCCTATGGGATAACCTTTCTTCTCTTTTCTTTTTTTTCAGGGATCTTGGCAGGTGTCGGCATGTCTCTCATCATTTTAGGTCTTTTGCTCAGATTGAAGAGATTTTCTTCTTATATTTGGCTAATATTGTTTTTTGCACTCCTTTCTTTCTTGATTAGTCTGTCTGTAATTGCCGATTCTACAAATTCAAGTTTCATTATGTTTGGAGTGTTTTTTGCAGGCCTGTCCTCATGCGGTGTTTTCTTGCTTTCTGCAGCTTTGCTTGGACTCACCACATACATCAAGCAAATTTTAGTGAATGAATAATCATTTCTTCTTTATTAGATTAAGCAGATGACTTCCCATAGTTTCAAAATCCGGCAATATAGGATAGAGTTGGTGGGCCATATCTATATCCTCCTTTGCGCCCACAATATCTCCTAAGAAATATTTTGCTTTACCCCTGTTGTGGTAAGAGGCCGCATCCTTTGGATCAAGCTCAATTGCCTTCGTGTAGTCAACGACAGCTTTTGCAAATTTTTCAACTTGGTAGTATGCATTTGCTCTATTTCTGTACGCTTCGTGAAAATTAGGGTTGATTTCTATGGCTTTGGTGTAATCTCGAATAGCCTTTTCGAATTTTTCAAGCTTATAATAGCAATTCCCTCTGCAGCAATAGGCATATTGGTAATCAGGAACAATTTCAATTGCCTTGGTTGCATCTCTTATTGCTTCTTTGTATTTGCCAAGCTCATAGTATGCCAAAGATCTATTATAATATGCTCCTGCCTCAGTTGGGTTAAGCTGTATAACTTTTGTAAAATCCTCAACAGCTTCTTCATATTCTTCCAATGCAAAATATGAATCCCCTCTCAAAAAATAAGCATCAACATTTTTTGGATTCTTCTGGATTGCCAATGTAAAATTTTTGATGGCTTCATGTTCATTCGTTCCAACATATGTCAGTCCCAAACGGACATAATAGTTATCAGTAAACAAGTCGTCTATCCTGCTTTCCTCTTGCATAAGAAGCTATCATCTGCAAATTTCATAAATTCTCCTGCTTAATACTTATTTTCTTTCAAGATAGCTATATGTCAATATTGCCACGGTCAGAAAAATAGGTAGAGAATATATAACTGCTTCCAATAAATCCATCTTTAAAATATACAAAAATATCCCACCTGAAAGAATTGCTGTTGCCAATGCAGCTAATAGAGCATTTAATGTATGAGGAATCCTAGTTCGTTTTGCATTTATCTCAGAGTACTTAGATAAAAGATAAACATTCTCTTTAGGATGTTCCATCATGGATATATTCCTGAGATTTTTTGTAGGCCGAAATGTTTCTGGTTCAACCTTAAGCATTTTCACATTCTTTTTGAATTTGAGTAACTTCTTTCTCTTCTGCTTTTTTTTCATAATCAACTCACACTAAATTCTATTTTTTCATCATCTTTTTTCGTGAAGTTAATATTCTTTATCTTGCCGGTTGTCCTTATCTCCTCTTCAATTGCATCTATATCATTTTTCCAAATTATATTTACACTGTAGATCTCTGCATTTAAAGATAGGCGGTGCTTTGTTTTCCACTGCCTCGCTTCTGAAATTATCTTATTCAGGAAAGCTACTTTTATTTCTGCATCTTCGTCTATTAGCTGATTATCCGACTTTGGCCATTCGCAAAGGTGAATACTTTTTCCTGGCTGGAAATTCTGCCAAATCTCTTCGCTGATGTGGGGCGCAATTGGCGCAAGCAGCTTGCAGCTTTCAAGCAAAACTAATTTCATTGTGTGCTGGGCTGCTGTCTTACTCTCGCTTCCATAATTTTCTGGCTGATATATTCGATGCTTCACATATTCAAGGTAGAAGTCACAGTATTCATGCCAAAAGAAATCCTGAAGAGTTTTTATTGCGTGGTGAAAATCGAACTTTTCAAAATCTTCAGTTACTTCCTTTTTTACCTTCTGAAGCCTAGATAAAATCCACCTATCCACTATCCTCATTGACTCTTTTTGAAAGTTTTTTTCTTGATACTCGGCAAGTGCCTTTTCCATGAATTTTGCTGCGTTAAGCAGCTTAGTAATAAAGCTTTTTGAATACTGCACATCTTGATAAGAAAATGGCCTATCCTTGGCCATTGCACCTGCAAGTGCAGCCCACTGTCGTACAGCATCCGCAGAATACTGGTCTATCAGCTTGTCCGGGGCTATAATATTTCCAAGAGATTTACTCATCTTTTTTCCATCAGGGGCAAGAACATTGCCATTAAGCAATATATCCTTAAACGGAGGCACACCCGTTAGTAGCGTGCACCTATAAATTGTATAAAAGGCCCATGTTCTTACTATTTCGACTCCCTGTGGCCTTAAACTTACGGGATAAATCTTCTTAAAAAACTCTTCATCATCTTTCCATCTAGATATTATTAGAGGAGTTATAGAAGAATCAACCCAGCAGTCACATGTCGATCGTTCAGGTACAAGCTCTTCGCCATTCGGACCTTTTTTTGTTTGAACTTTATCCGGATCAAAAGGAAGCTCATTTTCTTCTGCAGGATAGATTTTATTGGTGTTTTTATCAATCCAAAAAGGAAGCGGTGTTCCAAAAACTCTCTGCCTTGATATAACCCAGTCCCATCCCACAAATTTTGCCCAATCAATCAAATATTGGATCCCAAAAGGAGGCGTCCACTTTATTTCGCGTGCACTTTGAATAATAAAATCTGCCTTATCAGTGATTTTGGCAAACCACTGCATTGAAAGCATAAGTTCAATTGGTTTTTTGCATCGGTCGTGGACTTTTACTACTTGCTTTATTCTAGTGCTTTTTTCTATCAATCCTTCTCTTTTTAGCTTTTCAACTATCTTTATTTTTGCTTGTGCGCAACTGACTCCGTTTAGATCGTTGTCATTTGAGTTTATTAGTCTTCCATACTCGTCAATGGCTTTTATTATTGGAAGCTTGTGGCGGTACATCCAAACTACGTCTTGGATATCTCCAAAAGTGCAAACCATCACTAAGCCAGAACCAAATTCTTTGTCAACATCAGCATCAGCTAGAAGTGGGACCTCTTTTCCAAGAGGCGTAATCAATGTTTTGTGCTTAAGATGGTTGTACCTTTGATCGTCAGGGTGATATAAAACCGCTACGCATGCATGAAGTAGTTCCGGTCTTGTAGTTGCAATGATAAATTGTTGTTGATCTTTAGAATGAAATTTTATGTAATGGAGGTCTGTCTCCCTCTCTATTTCTTCAGTATCTGTCTTTGCCAAGGCAGAAACACAATTCGTGCACCAAAAGACCGGATGTTCTGCTCTATATATCTGCCCTTTTTTGTACATTTCAAGCAGTGAGATTTGCACCTTTTTATGATATTCTGGATCCATAGTCCGATATTCATATCTCCAATCAGCTGAAAAACCAAGCGCTTTCATTTGAGACTTCATCTTTCTTATAAATTCTTCTGTCCAGGCAACACAAAGATTTCGAAATTCTACAGGTGATCTTTTTCCATATTTTTGTTCAACCTTAGTTTCGGTTGGGAAGCCTTGACAGTCCCAACCCTGCGGATAATATACATTATAGCCGTTCATTCTTTTGTAGCGTGCAACAAAATCAAAGTAAGAATAAGAAAGTACATGCCCCATATGAAGCTCGCCCGAGGTGAATGGTGGGGGTGTATCTATTGAATAAATAGGCCTCGTAGTATCCGTTTCATCAAACTCGTAAACTCTGTTTTTTTCCCACCATTCTTGCCACTTTTTCTCTACATCTTTTGAGTAATTTTCGCAAAGTGCCATTGTTCTCTCCTTTACTGCATTTCTATACAGTAAGTTATTAAGCTATTTTGCTTATTTTCATCGTTTTTATGGATCTTTTTCAGATTATTCTCCTAGGCTTTGTCCAAGCTGTTACAGAATGGCTTCCATTATCTTCCAAAACTATAACCACCTTCGTTTATATGGAACTATTTCGCAATAACAGTTCCACAGTGATTTCTGCTTTATTGTTTTTGCATTCTGGCACCCTTCTTGCAGCAATCGTTTATTTTCGGACACATCTTTACCTGCTACTTAAAACATTTTTTTGCAGCCCATTTTCCTTTAAAGTTCACTTTGAAAGTAAAATAGGCTTTCTTTTTTCAGCTATTCTGATGACTGGCGTTGTTGGTGTTCCGCTTTTACTTGCGCAAAAACAAGCTTTGCCTATGCTCGACGGAAAATCAATATATCTCTTGATGGGGGCAGGATTGTTGATTACTTCTTTTTTCTTATCATCCAAGAAAGCAGCCGTTAGCAGAAGTGCAGAAAGTGCAACTTGGAAAGATGGTATATTAGTAGGCATTCTTCAGGGTCTTTCGGCTTTGCCAGGTGTCTCTCGTGCGGGAACAACTACTGCCGGGCTTGTTTGGAGAGGATTTAGCCCAGAATCTGCTTTTCACCTATCTTTTTTGCTGTCAATTCCCACCATTTTCGCTGCAGAGATGTTATTTTTGGGATTTCAAGACAGTAGTTTTGTTTCTTTGCCAATATCTGATGGTATCCTTCTTATGTCAAGTAGCTTTATCTTCGGTTATCTTACTATAGACATACTTCTCAAGATTGCACAAAGGCTTAATCTTGCACTGGTGGCTTTTTCTTTTGGTCTTTTGATTATCTTTTTCGGCTTATGGGGGTTAAGCTAATCGCATAATCCGTTAGAACACACGCCAGAACAGCAATTAAGGTTGCTTGTGCAAATTGCACCTGTTGGAAGACATGAACAGGCTTGTACATCGCAAACACCAGAGCAGCAATCTTGATCAGAGGTGCAGGGCCCACCTTGCCGTTGACAATTGGTGCAGACCCCATTTCCTGGAGGTATACATTGCAAGTTGTTGCAGCACTGTATATCTGTTACGCATGTCATATTCTCAGCACGGCAAGCTTCACATACATTGTTTATACATGCAAGATTTGCACAGCACTGTGCGCTTGAGGTGCAACTTCCGCCTTCTGCCCTGCAAATGCTACAAACTCCATTTGAGCAATATGGTGCGGAGGGGCAGCATTCGCTATCTTGGGTGCAAGAACCCCCTGCATCATTGCAGCATGCCCCGTTTATGCAATTTCCAGAACAGCAATTAACATTTTTTTCGCATGGTGAAAGTGGAGCATAACAGCCACACAATCCACTAGCACATATTTCGCTGCAACAATCATGCGGACCGTCTGTGCATTGAGATCCAAGTCCAAGGCAAGTTTGGCAAATGCTTGGGTTGCCTCTACAGAGAATGCCAATTCCACAACATTCTTGATCTACGGTGCAGCTACTTCCTGTATTTGGACATGATGTGCACACTTTTGCTCCTTCGGGTCCTACGCATTTGAGATTGCCACAGCATTCACTGTCAGCTGTGCATGATTGTCCTATATCATGACAGACACACACGCCCCCTTCGCAAAGCCTTCCATCACAACAATCCACAGATGAAGTGCAATTTCCTCCAAGTCCTGAGCATGAACGACATACTCCTACTGGTCTGCCAACACAGTTTAGGCCTTGACAGCATTGGTCATCTGTAGTGCATTCAGACCCTTCAGTGAAGCATGGAATGCACCCATTATCCATACAAATGAGCCCAGCACAACAAACATTTCCAGTGCAGTATCTTCCTTGCAGAACACATGTGTTACATGTTCCATTTCCACTCTGGTCCAAAAAGCATGCAAGTCCGCTGCAGCAGTCACTATTTGCCGTACATTCTTGCCCAGTTGCTCGGCACTGTCCACAAGTGCCCATAATGCAGAGAAGACCACTCCCTGGGCAACAGTCACTACTTTGAATGCAATTGCCATCTTGCGCTACGCAACATATTCCATTGTTACATGTCCCTCTGCAACAGTCGCTATCTTGTTGGCAAGAGCCACCAATATTTATGCAAGATTGGCATGTCCCTCCAATACAAGTAAGTCCTTGGCAACAATCAGAGGGAGAATAGCAAGCTTCTTGATTTTGTCGACATTCTTCACATAGCTTTGGGCCGGCCACTGGTCCTATACAAACTAAGTTTTGGCAGCACTGTGAAGTTTGCTGGCACGTTTGTCCATTTTCAATACATACTTGGCATCTGCCTGCAGGTGGGCAGATTAAGCCGCTACAACAATCATCTTGAGTGCTACACTCTTCATTAATTTCCCTACAAGGCTGGCATAAGCCTTCTATACAGAGAAGCCCACTGCAACAGTCATTTCTATTTTGGCAAGTTTCCCCTAGTTGACTACATCTTTCGCACACTCCATTTACACAGTTCAATCCTTGGCAGCATTCGGATGCGTCGCTGCATCCTCCACCCTCATCTTTGCATGTTGCGCATGTCCCTGATGAAAGAAGACATACCAAGGGAGGATCATTCCCACTACAGCAATCCTGATTTGCAATGCAACCGTTCTGCCCTTCACTCAAGCAGCACATCCCACCAACACACGAACCAGAACAGCACTCGTCATCTCTAGTGCATGTGCTACCCAATGTCCTACAGTCATCACACCTTCCTTCAATGCACCTGAGGCTGCCACAGCAGTCTTCACTGCTTTGGCAACTTTGGGTTCTGTTTCCGCACAGCAAGCAGATCCCATCTATACATCTCAGATTTCCACAACATTCATCTGCTGAAGTACAAGATTCACCATTGCGCTGGCATGAAATATTTTGGGTGGTACATATCAAAGCAAGCCTTTTTTCTCCTTCCTGAAACTTACCTCCAATACCGCTTTTAGTATAGTCAAAACGAATCTTCAATTTTACGACCTTTCCTTCTTCACAAGGCGAGTCATTTGCAGTTACTACCCCTATAATCTTTTTTTCTGCGGTACTTAGTTTCAAAGATGTAGTTTCAGGTCCACCGTATTCACAAAATACCACCCCACGATCATCTATCTTAATTCCTGTTATAAAAATAGTGTCTACTTCGCTATTTTCAATTGCCATTATATAGCCACCCATATCTGGCTGGGTACAAATAGTGCCAAAGTATGAAATTGCCTCGTGAATCCTTATTGGTTTGGCAGCTCCACTCCAATAAAGCCGTGAATCAGTAAGTGCAGATTCATCCGAACTGCCAAGCATCGAATTCAAAAATAGCAGTACTACCAAAGCAATAGCAAGCACCATACCAACAGTAAATAGATATTCTGGCGAAGCCTGCCCTTGCTTTCTTTTTGAAAGGGAAAACATCATCATAGGCTCGTTTTCTACATTTTTATGCTTTTCTCTTCTTACAAAATAACTTTCATCCCGTCACGAGCCGCCACAGTTACCACACCGGTTTGCTTTTGGATTTTTTTTGCCTCTTTTTTCGGTCCTGCGGTTAGCATACTGATGCCTAAATGAGTAATTATCGCAAACTTTGGCATCGCTTCGCTAATCAGTTTGCTTGCAGAAGCAGTATCCAAATGTCCTGGTATTTGATCATCTTTCGGTTTCAGGCAATTTACAATTAAGATATCGCTGCCCTGAAACTGCTGACCTATACCCTCAAAATATTCTGTATCAGAAGTGTATCCTATCGTCTTGCCATCAAGTCCAAGCACAAAACCAAACCCGGTTTTATCGTCATGTTTCACCTTCGTTGCGCGAAAAGAAAAAGACCTCTGTTTTATAGTAAGCTCCAATTCATTTCCTGGTTTAGCTACCCAATATTTTTTCAACATATTCAAATGGTAATTCGAAACCCCTTTATCCCCTTTCTCATCCCCGTATATCACACTTTCTGAACCTATTAAAAATCCGTTTTTTTTGCCATATTCTGCAAATGCCTCAATCATTAGGCCAGTATCGTTTGTATGGTCGATATGGTTGTGTGTAACAACGATAATGTCAATTTTTTTTGCATCCTGTTTATATTTCAAAGAAGAGAAAAGTGCACCGGGCCCAGGATCGATATGAAAAGACAGCGAACCGTTTATGCGCCAACCACCGGTCCTTCTTATCTGTTTTACCATATTGTATCTCCCACCACCAGTTCCAAGAAACACTATCTCCATTCTAATTCCTCCTAGTGTAAATAAAGATTATAATGAGTATTGCAAATGCACCTGACAGGCAAAATGGAATTTTCGGCTCGTCTTTTTTTATACTGACGATTAAGCCATCTTCATACACATTCCCTTCGAAATCGACCCATTCGATTTTCAAGCTGTAATTGCCGCTTTTCAAAACGAATCTTAGCATTTCATTTTCAGCATTTTTTTCGATGTCTCCTATTTTTACTGAGGCGCTACTCACATCTCCTTCTTTATAAACTAAAACTAGAACTTCGTAAAGATCACCGCCAAGCTTTTGCATGTTTATACTTTTTACTTGCACTTTAGGTGCCAGCTTAGCTTCTAAAAATCCATATCTGGTCAATACATTGTGCTCAGAAGCTAGTCTTATGGAAAAAGGAATTATGCCAGCGTTTTCGATATAGATAGGTATCTCAACTTTGCTTGGCCTATATATCTCCACTGTCTCGCTCACCGTATTATTTTCATACTCAAGTTTGATATCTACTTTTTTAGGATACTCTTTTGCTTCTACGTCAAAGGAGATTTTGCCCTCTTTCCCGACAATGAGTTTTGTTCCCTCTATTTCCCCTAACCACAATTCGCGCTCAGCTTC
The DNA here is from genome assembly GCA_038891035.1 of Candidatus Anstonellaceae archaeon. Classification (GTDB taxonomy): domain Archaea; phylum Micrarchaeota; class Micrarchaeia; order Anstonellales; family Anstonellaceae; genus UBA10161. Next base: position 19,908 of record JAWAEW010000003.1, on the reverse strand, counting down.
TGAAACGTAGTATGGTAAAATGGCATACCCCCCATTTTCACTTGCCAAGATAATCGTCCTATTTCCAGGCTCCACCGCAGGAACTATTATGGTTGTTTTATTAGGAGATAACACTTTTTGCATTATTTGGCTGTCAGTTATTGTATAGATAACATATTGGCGCATTGAATCTGAGAAATTCAGAGAGACAAGCAAATCATCTCCTGCCTTTAAGTTTTCGTTTGAAACTGAGGCTTGAAAATCACGTAAATTCGTGCGCGGATCAACTTTCACTGTTATAGTCTTTGCTTCTAAATAAGGTGAATTTATAGTGAGTGGGCAAGTATAATAATACCCGGGCTGCACATCCGCTGGAGCCTTTATGATCCAGCTGGCAATTGTTTTTTTGTTAGGGCGCAAAATTAGGTATCTGGTTCGATTATCTATTTCAAATGAGCCAATACCTGTGCAACTTGCCAATGTTACAGGTAAAACACGATAATCATTTCCCTGAATCTCAATGAATACAACTGTCGAAACCTTTGGGGGGAGCCTTTTTGCTGCAACATCCACATTGTAGTCGCTTAATGGATATTCTTGCTCAATGGTGATTATTTTTATATTTGATGCTATTGGGCCGCTCTTACCGCTAGTTTCCCACTCAAGTTTTGCGTCTTGCGGATAAATATTAGCTATCAATGTGTTTTCTTCTGTAAGCTCATGAGCTTTGCTAGTCTCTATATGAAGCGCATCAACCGCACCCACTTCTAGCCATGTGGGATCAACAGAGACCCATTCTCCGAGATACACTTCGTTCCATACATGACCAAGCCAAGTTCCATATTTTTCACTATAGACATAGCCGCTTACGTATTTTGTTGGTATCCCTGCAGCTCTTGCAAGTGCTGCAAAAAGAGTTGAATACTCAAAGCAAACTCCTTCTTTATTATTTAATACAGAAATTGCGTCACTTTTTTTCCCTACGTATGATTCATTGTATTTTATATTTTGGTGCACCCATATTGCAAGCTTTGCTACCTTTTCAAAATTGTCTGCAGAGCCTTCTGTTATGTTTTTTGCCAGTGCTATGATTCGTGAATCATTGCTTTGTGTCCTATTTGTTGGAGATAGATAAATTAATTCTTCCGCAGTAAGCCTAAAATCCTCAGGCAAGTTTATAACTTTTCGGTTTTTTGTTTTAGCTTCTATTCCAACAGAGTAAAGAAAGGGATTTTTAGGATTCTTCTCTTCTATTATCATATATGCGTTTCCATGTTCGTCCGTCCTAATAGCGTGGTCAGCAAGGACTTGCTGGTAAGTTGAGTTTCGTGGAATCTGAATCTTCAATTGCATGTATCTTAGTTCTCCTCCATGTACAATCACTGTTCCGCTTTCATTGATATTTACAGTTGCAGAAGTCACTAAGTATGGAGATAGAGCTGATTGTGAACAAACAGAGAGAAAAACTACAAATAAAATCAATCTTTGCATATGTTCATTCCTTTAAGCTAAAAACTTTCTTTTGTTTATTTTTTCTCTCAAATACTCTCCCACAAAGCTCAATCTTGGGCCCTGAAGAGCATCTTGCTCAAGTTTTTTCTTTGTCTTTAGTACGGTCTTTAACTCTTCAACCCAATCCTTATGGTGTTTTATCCATTCATACGAAAGCATTTCCTCGGCCCTTTTCAAGTCGACTTCCTTTGCATTTATAGTCAATTGTTCAAGAAAATCATAGTCTTTAATATCCCTCATTGTTACTCCAACAAATTTTGCTTCAGGTGTAGCAATATCACTTCCCAAATATGCTAAATTCATACTTCCTGTTTTAATTGCCCAGTAAATGTACCAGCCCCACGCATCACAATCAGTAAAGCAATATATAGGTAATTTCCTGTTTGCAAGTTTCCTTATCAATCTTCTGCAACCTCTGCTTGCCTGTCCTTTTGGTGTTATTAATATGCAGTTTTCTTTTTTCCAAAATTTGTCTTCGTTGAGTCGCTGCCACATTGCATCTTTTTCTACTACTAAAACATAGTCCGCACTTATTTCCATGAATTCCATTCCATTATCAACATCAGATGGTATCATCCAACCGCTTCTTCCTTGTTTGGTACAGTCTATTATGTGCTCTTCACCACCAAATTTGTCCTTTATTACTAATGGACCAGCAACCACACCTTTGCGATCAGTGTTAAGATTCAAGTCTTCTCTTTTGACATTTAAGGCTACCTCTATATCCTCTACCAAAGGATTGCTTTCTGTCTGTTCAGAAAACAATTCCTCATCTAAATCATCTCCCAACGAAAATTTCAACTGATAGTAAAGACCCCTAATAGAGGTATGTGCATTTTCTGTCAGGAACTTTTTGCATTTTGCTGCAATTGCCACAGTCTGCATGAATTTTCTTGCTTGACCAACATTAACGAATTTTCGCTCTTCTTTTTTGTCTCCAAGGCGCAAATAGCCTAGCCCTTCGTCATAATGAATATTCCCTTTGCTTCTTAACGCAGTGGTAAATGTGGGGCTAGTTTGTGCATTTATTTCATCAAGCATTTTCTTGCCCAAGTTTTCAAGCTTTTTGATCACTTCTGCATCTTTCTGGTTTACCATGTTTTCACCATCACTCTTCAATATCCTCATCATAGGTTATGAGGCTTTCAGAAGCCTCTCCTTTATCTTCCTCTTCAATCTGCTTAGAATATTTCGACTCAATTAAATTGACCAGTTTTTTTTCTATCTCTGCAGGCCGTTCCGTCCCTGCCAATTCCGCCAAATCCTTTGCAAGCTGAGAAACATACCTTAAAATCGCCTTTTTTCTTTCACCACGCTCTCTTTCACGATTTATCCCTGATAAGTATCTTTGAAGGTCACGCGCCGCTTCCATGACTGCATTTTTTATTTCCTGCACAATTTCTTCTTCATTGCTGATTGCCTGTTTTCCTGCAGATGTATATGGTACATAAACAGATGAGATATTTACAAAAACAGAAATCGGCTCTTCTTCAAAATTTTTTATGCCATACCTTTTCCAATCAATACTTTTTACAGCTTCTGTTATCGCGCAACCAGCATTATCAAAAAGTAAGGGCGCTCTATTTGCATATCTTATTATTTCGCTTTGCCATCCTGTTTCGGTGCTATTTTTTTTGCCTGCGCCTCCACCATACGCTATTGCTGCCTCGATCATGAATGGGATCCCGCCTCTGTAAATTTTCGGAGCGCGTTCAACAACTGTCAAATATTGTGGTGCAAGGACATTTTTCAATGATTTTTCAATTTGTTCTTTCCCTATAGGTCTTAAGGAGTCAGTCGCCGGAGCGATCCATTTTATCTTTGGGTCATGAATGGCCTTTACAAGCTTCTCTGCTTCCTCCCACGTCAATTCAATCGGTTTCTTGTTAAAATTAAGTTCGGGAAGTAATGACTTCAATTCATCTATCTTTGCAGCTGAGACCCTTGCAAACCTTTCCTGCAGAAAAGAAGAGACTCTGACACATTCTTTTTCCCTATGAGCAAAATCAATCAAATCGTTAGTTGTTATTCCTAAAGGATGAGGCTTTACAACTGTTGGTCGCGGAGGGATTTCCTCAGAAGCCCTCGGGAAAACAAACTTCTGACCGGTTGGGTCAATGAGTGTTATTTGCAAGTGGGGATTGGAAATGGCTGTTCTACGTACGTATTCATATGCTCCAAAGCTTGACATGTCATATTTTACATCTGCAACTTCTAGTTCTACCTTTAAGCCGTGCCCAAAATCTCCTTCCTCCTCCTTCAAGTTCATTACTTTAGGAGAATTTGATTTGAGATCTATCGCAATTTCGCATATAATTTTCTTTTTATCATATCTGCTTTCTACTTTTACCGGTTTTCCAGTAGTTATCTGAGCATACATAGTGCAGCCAGCTGCACCTATTCCTTGTTGCCCTCGCTGCTGTGCATAGCGATGAAACTTAGTGCCAGCAAGCATTTGGCCAAGAGCTTTGCCGATATGCTTTTCGGGTATTCCCGGTCCATTATCTTCTACAGTTATATTGTACCGGCCACTTTCCTTGTCTATCTCCTTTATCACTATCGTTATTTGTGGCAATATGCCAGCCTCTTCGCATGCATCAAGTGAGTTGGTTATATATTCATGTACTATTGTAGTCAATGATCGTGTTTTTCCAGAAAAGCCGAGCATTTGTTGATTTTTTTTGAAAAACTCAGCTACCGAATGTTCTTTGAATTCGGAAAATATGCTTTCAGTACTAACCATTACAACCCTCTTCTGGTCGCACTATAAAAATAGAATTATTCTTTAAAATAGGTTTGGTTTGTCCTATCAAAACATATTCCTGATTTCATTTTCGCGTATCTTTCTGCGACACTTTTCAAGATATGCATAAACTGCAGAATGCGGCGCACCTTCGATTATCTTGAAGATGGCGGATGTTGCATAATCCAAAGTTTCGAGTTTGGAAATTACTGCTACAGTATGCCCAAAAACCACAACCTCAGCCCCAACTTCTTCATATATTATCTCCTTCGTCCGCCCCCGTTCGCCTATTATACGTCCCTTGATTCTCACCATAGCTTTTTTGTTTTTTGCATAGTCACGTAGGTTAATAATTCTCAAGCCATACTCATCTGAAAGGAGCTTAAGGGCATTCGAAGGCTCAAATCCTCTCCCAATGGCCTTTATCACATCTTTTGCTATAAATTCATCAACAGGCTCACCAATAAGCTGAATGGCACCATCGGCATCTATCTTAATTGCAACTTTCATTCTTTCTTCAAGATAGCTTTTTGTTTGCCCTCCTTCACCAATCAGTATTGCAATTCTTTCAGATGGTATCCTTACTATCTGCATAGTTACCACTTTCTTACAAAAATACTTTAATTTTAATTACATGAATTCAGTTAATCCCTTCTGCGGTTCAATTTCAGTTTTGGCTTCTTCACTAAATACCGAGTTTATATCTTTTTTCAGGAGTTCGAGTCTCTGTTTCAAATATGGCGGAAGTTGATAGCGCTCAATCGTATTGAGCGCATGCTGAAGATATTTTGTTATTCCACCTTTTGCAACCGTCAATAACAACTTTCCTCCACAGACATTGCACTTTCCAGTAAGTGGAACTCTTCTATATTTTGTCTTGCAATCTATGCATCTGAAATTCTGCTGAGAAAATTTTCTCAAATTCCCATACAGATCTGGCAAGAAATGATGCAAAAGGAGCCTCTCAGCAGCATCAGGAGCATCTACAGCTAATATCTTTTCCTGTAAGTTAAATTGGGCTTCAATTTTTTCAGACATGTTTTTGAACTTTAGATAAGTTGTGGTGTGGGGCGCACCCGCTATGTCGCTTGTTTCGTGTGTATATTCCAAACTACAGTATTGTTGTGGGCTCCCAAGGATATTTTTTACGAGATCTACTCTTGCATCAGATGGAGACGCTAGCTTTTCAGCCAATTTATATAATTCCAAAGGATATTCTCTGCAAATTTCCATAGTGTGTGCTTCGTCGTCAATTTCCCTAGGGTCTATTTGCGATGTTAGCACCAGAGGAGCATCCATAGTGCCTCCTTTGCTTTCTGGGAGAAAAGCTACTGAAAAGTTGATTAAAGCATCAAGCAACAAGATTACGCTGTCTTCGTCTCCATCTGCGTTTCTTCTTTTTGCCGTGTGAAAATATGGATGTGCAAAACAGACATTTGCATCAGTAAAGCCGATAATCCTTCCAAGTACTCCAGCAGATGTGTGTGGTGAGAGACCTATTACAAGATGGCCAACAAGGTCTTCTTTTTTATAAAGATTGTAAAAAGGCGGCAAATCATAAAATTTTACTAGCAAATCGTCAACAAATTTCGAGACTCTAAACAAATATTCTGCGCCTTTTTTTGACAAAATGATATCTTGAACTTTAAGTGGAATTATTTGCTCACTACTTTGAATAGGTTTGCCGTCTTTATCGTGTAAATAACCCAATTCTTTTAGTTGCTGGATACTTATCTGTATTTCCTTAGGTTTGAAATGAGTCAATGGTACGTCTGTCGCGTCAAAGCGCGAGGTGCCGTCTCTAAATACATATATTTTGTGTTTTGCCCTCAGAATTCCTTTCTCGATTTTTTCGGGTATTTTAGTTGATGAAAAAAGACCTTCTACTCCTTTTACTTCATCAATTTCTTCTAATGAAGTCTGACATATTTCCTCAGCATTTTCAACTAACCTCACAATATCAATTGGGCGTTTATCCCAAACACTGGTCTTCAGCTTGCAATCAAAGCACTCATCAGTTCGCTGGATCTTGTGACACTTATTGCATACTTTTTGCAAAACTGCATATCCTCCGCATACGCAACCTCTAAAAAATGTAATGTTGCCGCACGCTTTGCATTTCATCCTTGCAATTTCAACTTCAATTCCCTTTCCTTCATGCAAACCTCTTCCTTTAAGTTTATTGTAAATTTTTGTTATCGACCCGTTCTTATCAACAGCAGTCCCGACCGGAAAAAGTACATTTACACTCTTTTTCATGACTCTCTCTCTTGCCTTTTCGGGTCTTCCCATTCTTGAGCCGATGTATGTTGGTGCTTTTGGCATGATCTTCATACCTGATATTTCCGACAAAAGCTCCAAAACAGGCTTTTTTTCATCAAAAAGAGCATCAAATCGGTCACCTCTAATGTTCTTATCAACCATTATTCCCATTGTTTTAAGCAAAGCATAAGCTTCTTCGCCGGGTATTCTTATTCTGCTCTGATCAACAAAATGTGGCACACACAAATCTTCTAGAATTGATTTTGCAGGAGCAGCTTCCAACTCGAGTTCTTCCAATTTAAATAGCCCATATTTCGGTTTCCCCGTCTTTAGCCATTCTGCAAGTTCTTTGAGCTGCTTATGTGTTATATCATGCCAAAAATAAGTGTATTTTGGATGGAGTGGAAGCCCCCTGTTCCTACACAATGAAACTGCTTCGCCAGCAGTCAAATTATGTTTTACATTTTGAACTCCCGCTTTTTTTGCCTCAAGTTCAAACCATTCCTCGCACCATGCACCAGGCATCAAAGGATGGTTTGATTTTAGAAAATCACCTACAGAAACAAGAAGATCCCCTAAAAACAAAATCTTTTCTATCTGCCCAACTAATTTTTTTGCTTGCTCAACTGATTCTATTTTTACTACAGAACCATCTTGAAGTTTGACTATAGGTCCTTCAATGCTATCGCAAGGTGTTACAATACAGCTTTTTCCTGGTCGCTCAACTTTCATCTGTGTTCCAACCGCCAAAAAAGAATCAAGAATGTACATACTTGCAGGATGAATAGCTTTTCCCATTATTCCGCTTACCCTTGTCCTTCCATATCTTAGGCGCCACCCACCTTTTTTTGATGGATATGAAAAAATTGCTCTTCCCGCAACCGATTCTTCCAAAAATCTAAAATCAGGCTTTGGCAGGAACCCACCGTCTTTCCTTGCAACTTTTATTATAGGCTCAAGCCAGCCCCAATCTAAATTTATTTTTTTTGCATATTTGCTAACTTTAGCTGCTTTTTGGGCTATTCCTTCACAAATTACTAACGCTACGCCTCCCCTTACACGATTTGTTTCAATACCTATAACATCACGATGTACTGTAACTTCTTCGACTTCTGTTGGGTCTCCGTCAATACATACAGGGCAGTTTCTTACGATATGCCGTATATCTTCATCTGGTGGGCGATACTGCAAATGTGCAGATCTTGATCCGTAAATTCCTATTTCTTCTACATACCTTTCTATTTGTGTCTCAGTTGGTCTAAAATCACCTATACCTAGTTCTCTCCTTGCCACATCCCCCAAAACAACTGACAATGCAGCAACGGTTCCTCCAGCTGATCTTATCGGCCCTGCAAAAAATATTGCTAAGTAATCGCTTCCATCAGGATTGTTTCGTATTTCTATTTTGCTAATCCCTTCTGTTGGGGCAACCAACACTCCTTCTGTAAGTATTCCCACACCAGTTCTTACAGCTTGCTCAATCAATTTGCTTTTGTCTTCTGCAACTCCGGCAGGAAGCTCAACCTCTTTTGATATGATTTTTTTTACTATCAAATAAGCAATCGTTTCTCTACTATGCCCAGCTGCTTCATATTCTCTTATTATTTTAGATACACCAGGAGGGCCTACAATTCCTTCAACCCTTGCAGCCACATCTGCTGCAATTTTGATTTCAACATCTAAGCTTGGATCTAGATTTTTTGTCCTTGCTTTTTCTGCAACTTTATATGCAACACTAAGTTTTTCTCTGATAAATTCGAAATATTTTTCATTTTCTTGCTGAATATCCAAAGATATCCCCCACTTACGAACTCAGAAAATCAATATGATTCAACTTACCGGTCTTAGTTTCAAGAACAGGCACGATACATGGTGTTGGCATATGCCCAAGTCTAATCTGAAACTCAGTCCTGTCTTGAAACGTTCCACTGTTTATTAGCATCGCGCCTCTGTAAATCATATATCCATTTTTGTGGACATGCCCCATATGTACAATATCTGGTTCTTCTTCAATCACCAAATAATCTGTGCCTTCTGGGACAATCAGATTATCTCCATAAATCGGAGAAAGATGTCTTCTTTTTACAAGTTCCATCATTGCTTCTTCTGGTTTTGCATAACTTAATCCGCTCAAACTCCCAATTACAGAGTCCAGCGAGGTCCCATGGTAAAGCAGATGGCGCAGCCCCTCAATTTCTACTACTGCAGGGTTTCCTGTCCTTAAAACTTCTGATTTAAGTAAATCATAAGGTATCATAGGCTGTGGTTCGGCCCTTCTAACTGCGTCGTGATTGCCTGGCGCAACCACAACTTTTATGTAATCTGGTATCTTTTCAATAGCCTTGTCAACTAAGTCGTATTGTTGATATATATCCTTTACAGCAAGTTCTTTTTCTTGTTCTGGGTAAATTCCTATTCCGTCAACTACGTCACCACATATTATTACATACTTTACTTTTCCTGCAAGTTCCTTTTTTTCCTCTGCGCCATTCAGCCAATTTATAAACTTTGCAAACCCTCTTTCGATAAATTTTTTGCTTCCAAAATGGAGATCTGATAAATATGCAATAGCAATATCTTTTTCAGTTGTTTTTTGCTCTCTTGCAAATCGCAAGTCGGGCCAAGTTATTGTTTCACAAATGAATAATTCGCCAGTGCTCTTTCCATCGAAGGCTATAATGTCATCAAGCAGCATCCTTTGGGCAGTTTTGAAGATCTCAAGTTCTTTGCTGATAACAACCTTTGCAGTTCCCTCTTCATCTTCTACATCTAAAAGCAAATTTCCTTTCTTTGTAATCCTCTTATCTGTCACCATGCCAATTAGCCTTACTTTTGTCTCTATTCTAACTTTAAGGTCACTGGTTGTGACAATGGGATATGGGCTGGATCTTCCTTTCAAAATATTTGAAATCCTTTCAAAGCGATCGCGAAAATAGACAACAAAGTCCTCCAATTTACCGCTGCAGCTTGATTTACCACTCACATCACTTTTACTTACCAAGCGAATATCAAAGTCATATTCCTTTGCCTGTGGCTTAAAATCTGCTGCCCTTTCGACTATCACATTTAAAGGTATTTTTTCTTTTTTTGAAACGAAACGCTCTAAGGTTTCTAAATCTATGATCGGCATCCCAAGCTGAGTTAATTTGTCAATAATGTCATTTCCTATTTCATGATTTTCTATATACTGATACGCCTCAGGAGTAAGTCTTATTCCTCTTTTGTAAAGTTCTTCTATGTCAGAAAGCATTCTTTCACCACAAATTTGCCTCATTCGGCTCAAAACTCAATTCGCGCCACGCATTGCACCACAATGCAGGCACCCCATCAATCATTGGGGCTTTATGGATTCAAGTGCAGACAAAATTGCCCAAATTTGGGTTCTGGCGTGCATAGGAATATTGATGTCTTCGCTGACAGCCTCTATTGTATAGATTGCCGCTGATATCCTGGTGGATAGGTCATCCTTGCTTTTCAATCTCTCTTTTGCTTCTGTTAGTGCCCTTCGAATATTTTTAGGGACTGTTGTGTCTTCCCCAAGTGTTTCAATCATTTCTATAATCTGAGCAACTTTTTTTTCGACCATAAAGACACCCACAGAACTTTATTTAGATGAGTATTCTTGGCGTTAAAAATAAAAAAGACTAAATTTATAATTGTTCAAGGCTGCAAATGCGGCAAAGGGCCCGTGGCGCAGGCTGGATAGCGCGGCAGACTTCTATGAATGCAAGGGCATACCTTGCAATTTCTGAAGATATCTGAAGGTCGTGAGTTCAAATCTCACCGGGCCCGCTATGGCGAAAAATGCAACAAAAGCTCCAGTCCAGAAAGTCATTTCCATCTTGATTAGGGCCTATCCTGACGCCCGATGCTCGCTGAACTATGAAACACCCCTGCAACTTTTGGTTGCCACGATTTTATCTGCGCAGTGCACGGATGCAAGGGTGAACAAAATCACTCCACGCCTATTTTCCTCATTTCAGTCTGCTAAAGATTTTGCCGAAGCCCCGCTTTCCAAGCTTGAAAGCTTTATTCGGTCTGCAGGATTTTACAAAACAAAGGCAAAATACATCAAAGAATCTTGCAAAATGATTGAAAATGAGTATAGAGGCAAGGTTCCATCTTCGCTTAAAGAGCTGTTGAAGCTTCCGGGTGTGGGCCGCAAAACCGCAAATATTGTGCTTGGAAACGCATTCGGCATAATCGAGGGCATCCCAGTGGATACTCATGCAACAAGAATAAGCAATAGACTTGGGTGGTCATCTTCCAGGCAGCAAGACAAAATAGAAAAGGACTTGATGCAGATAATTCCGAAACAATACTGGCTTAAAATTTCGGATCTGTTCATATACCATGGAAGGGCAATATGCACTGCAAGGGCGCCAAAATGCCAAATTTGCCCAATAAACACATTTTGCCCAAAGCACGGCGTAAAATGGAAGGAACGGAAAAAATAGTTTATTTTGGTGTTAATTTTTTCAAAATGCTGTTAATATGGTATTAACATTTATAAACCGTTTACCTATAAACATATAACAGCAATCAAAGCAGGGTATAGCTATGGTTACCAAGCGAGATTACTATGAAATTCTTGGTGTGCCGAGAAACGCTACTTTACAGCAGATAAAAGATGCTTACCGAAACTTGGCATTGAAATACCATCCTGACAGGAACAAAGAGCCAGGGGCAGAAGAGAAATTCAAAGAGATTTCAGAAGCCTATGCGGTGCTTTCTGACCCTGAAAAAAGAGCAGCCTATGACCAATTCGGGCATGCTGGGTTTGACCAAAGATATACAGAAGAAGACATTTTCAGATCTGCAAACTTTGAGGATTTATTCAGGGAGTTTGGGTTCGGCTTTGAAGGCTCCCCATTTGAGGACCTGTTTTCATCAGCTTTTTTTGGCCGCAGCTCCTCAAAGCGGAGAGGCAGAGGGGCAGATTTGAGATACGACCTTTACATTTCTTTGGAAGAAGCTGCAAAGGGGACTACCAAGACCATTTCCTATAAGCACAACCGACCATGCGAAAGGTGCAATGGCAGTGGGGCGGAGCCAAACAGTCAGATTGTTGCATGTTCGAAATGTGGCGGCACAGGGCAAATAAAGACCGTTAAAAGATTGGGCTCATTTGGCAGTTTTACCTCAGTCTCCACTTGTGGGGCATGCGGTGGGGCAGGGAGCAAACCTGAGAAAATCTGCACTTCTTGCAGAGGTTCAGGCTCAAAAATTGTGGAAGAAAAAGTTGAGGTGGAAATTCCAGCCGGTGTTGACACAGGCTCACAGCTTCGCTTGGCAGGATTGGGCGAAAGAGGGCCGTCTTCTCCTGGAGATTTGTACGTTTTTGTTCATGTAAAGGAACACCCCGTATTCAAGAGACAAGAAGACGATATTTATGTTGACGTTCCGATTTCGTTTGCGCAAGCAGCATTAGGCGCAGAAATCGAAGTTCCTACGCTGTTTGGCAAGGCAAAACTGAAAATACCTCCAGGCACGCAAACCCATTCACTATTCCGCATGAAAGGGATGGGCATGCCAAATCTGCATAGCAAGAAAAAAGGAGACCAGTATGTGCGTGTGATAGTGAAAACACCAACCAACCTTTCAGAAAGGCAAAAGAAGCTATTGGTGGAATTTGAGAATTTGCCCAAGAGGGGGCTTTTTGATCAGATGTTTGGGTAAGCTTCGGCAGCTGTTTTTAACTCTTGCCTCTTTAATTTTTCCATGGCGGCAGAAGATGAAAACGCAAAAAAGTCCATGCACTGGGCAGAACAGATAGCGGCTCAAATTTTGAGCACGAAAAGCGAACCCTACGTAATTTCTGGAGGGTTAACCACTTCTGGCCCAACACACCTGGGGACCATTTGCGAGTTGCTTTTTCCCCAGGCAATAGTAAATGCGCTACGATATTCAGGCTTTGACGCGAAATATTATTTCGTCGCCGATATTTATGACGCATTTGATTCCATCACCTCAGTTTTTCAAGAATATGCTGATATTTTAAGACCCCACTTGGGAAAACCGCTAAGTGAAGTGCCAGATCCACAAAATTGCCACCGTTCATATGGAGATCATTTTCTTGCAGATGCAAAAAGTGCAGCAGAAAAATTCAGCATCAAGCCAGAATTTATCCGCGCAACCGATTTGTATTTGAGTGGAGCTTTTGACGATTATGCTATCCTATTTCTTAAGGAAGAGCAAAAAGTATGCAATTTAGTTGCCATCAGTTCCCTGCGCCAGGAGTTGCCTAGCTGGTGGTCTCCAATTATGCCCATGTGCGGCAAGTGCGGCAAAATTGCCACCACAAGGGTTCGTAGCCATTCAGTTTTTGAGTATGAATACGTTTGCGACAGAGACGTAGAATATACAAAAGGATGTGGCTTTTCAGGCAAAAACAGAATCTCAGATCACATGTTCAAGTTAACATGGAGGTTACATTGGCCTACGTGGCAGCATTACTTTAAGACATCTGCTGAAGGTGGTGGCGTGGATCATTTTACTAAGGGAGGCAGTAGAGATACACTGGAGCTTATTTTTAAAGAGATTTTCAAGATGGATCCGCCAATTGGCTATAAGTGGGGCTTTGTACTATTTGACGGAAAAAAATACAGTAAAAGCAAAGGAATCGGCCTAAGTGTAAGCGAGCTTTTGTCTTTGGTCCCTCCTGAAGTGATAAAGTACATGCTTCTGAAGCCTGACCTTCAGGAAAACATAGATATTAAGCCTAAACCCCAAAATCTTCTTCAGTCAATAGCTGATTTTGAGAAAGCACTTGCTCTTTTGTCTTCACCTTTGGAAACGCTTTCGCGTGCAGACAGAAAAAGGGTTTTAGCGGCAAAGCTAGCAATAGAAGGGCAGCCCCATATGGTATGGAAAACCTCGTTTTTGGATTTAGTCCTTTATCGTAACTTGCAGTGGACTTGGGAAAAGATTGCAAAAGAAACTGGCGATTCTTTTGCCGTAGAGAAACTTGCGCCTTACATAGATGAATGGCAAAGAAAAATGCTTATTCCAGATGAATACTTCTTTGTTTACCAGCCGCAAAAAGCATCCGCTACTGCAGCAGCATTTTTTTCACAGCTTAAAGATGGGATGGACGCCGTGGAAATCCATAATCTCACTTTCAGTGTCGCCCAAAACCTTGGCATCCCACCAGCAAAGCTTTTTGAAGAATGCTATATTGCCCTGCTTGGCAAACCAAGGGGGCCAAAGCTTGGAAAATTGATTGAAGCGCTCGGGGTCGAACGAGTAAAAAAAGATGTTTTGTAGCGTGCTTACATGTCATATTCCAAGATTCGGAAAGCAAATTTGAACTATTATTCATCCAAAGGGAAAGTCGTCTACAGAGATTTTCTTACATTTGCCAAAGGAAAAACGCTTTCTTTATGCAATGCCATTGAATTCTCAAGAAGGTTTTCAGGCAAAAATGACGAAATAATCGTCTGCGAGTATGGGGTTGGTGATGGAAATTCTGCAAAAGTGTTTTTGGACCACCTGAAAAAGATTAACAGCGAACTTTATGGCAGAACGAAATATTTCCTATTGGATTTTTCCTTCAAAATGCTTAATGACGCAAAAGCAAAGCTCAGGCACCATCTTCCAAAAATCCAAACCGTGCGCATGGATGTGATATCTGAAAAGCCCACAATCCAATTCCATTATTGCAGAATGAACGAACTCCTAAGCGACCTTCCAGCTATTTTCTTTTTGAAAGATAAAAGAGGCGTTTTCCAAGTAAGTCAAATTGAAAATGGATGGAAAATCCACTTGGAAAGGAAAGTGCCCAATTTTGTTGTACAATTTTTGGACAGAGTAGAAGAAGGACGAGTCATCCCATTCAATACTGCCGCTGCTTATTTTGTCGGAAACCTTCTTGAATTGGCAAAGGAAAAATCAGTAATTGATATTTTTGATTATGGATTTTATTTTGCTGAGGATATCTTTTTACTTGATAAATCCGTTTGGAATTCAACCATTGCCAGACGATATTCCTCTCAAATTACAGTAGATGTTAACTTTCCTTTCTTGCTTTCAGTCTTGGCAAGCAAAGGATGCATAGGCCAAATAGAAAGGCAGATAGAATATGCAGAAAGGATTCTTGGCAAAAAGCTCAAAATTGTTCAAACAAGTAATTGTCTCGATTATCGACCTGCAAATAATGATGAAATAAGTGAAGATGACGGTTTTTATCATTTGCGTGTTGAATTTTAATATATGCATCTAAAAATGCTTAAAGCAAAACTGTCAAGCTTTTGCAGTGCATATTGCAAAAAAATAAAGCAACTTGCATTCTTGGTAATTGGAAGCATAAGCAGTTTTTTTGGCTTGGCTGGATTTTTTGGGCTTTGCTGTTCACCACTGCTTGGAGGATTGTTTGCTCTAATCGGCATAAGCTCTATTGCCTTTCTTCTTACTTATGATTGGTTGTTTCTTTTAGTTGGAGGGGTATTCCTCTTGTTGTTTTTGATTTCATGGAAAACGCCATCAAGCTGCCCCTATAAAAAAACTCGCAGAAAATAATTTTGTGTCTATTTTTGTTTCAATGTAGAAACATTTAAATACAGTTTTATACACAATTTGGCATGGGAGGAGGAAAAGTTATTAAATGGGTTTGGGATATCTCAGCACTCTTCCTAATTGCTCCACCGTGAGCAAAGGATGTGTTGCTGAGGTGTTAGTATGGGATTAAGACCAGCCAGAACTTGTCGTTCGATTGACAAACCGGCATGGACAAGGTATTCAAAGAAAAAACCGCGCAAATCTTATGTAAAAGCCATGCCACATCTCTCTTTGCTAGTTTACGAAATGGGAAATAGAAATCAGCAGTTTGACTTTACGTATGATTTAGTCGCTCAGACTGATGTTCAGCTTAGAGATAATGCACTCGAAGCTGCAAGACAAGCCGCAAACAAATACTTGGAAAAAGCGAGCCCGAATGCTTATTTCTTTAAAGTAAGAGTCTATCCGCACAACGTAATAAGAGAAAACAAAATGATTGCCGGAGCAGGTGCAGACAGATTGCAAAAAGGAATGAGACGAGCATATGGCAGACCCACTGATCGTGCTGCAAGAGTAAAAGAAGGCCAGTCGATTTTCACTATAAATGTAAAAGCAGAATACGTCGATGACGTTGAAGAAGCACTGCGGCGCGCCCAAAGAAAGCTTTCCGGCAAGTTTAAGATTATCAGAAGCAAATACGCAGCGTGATGCGAGTATGGATGATGATAAAATCAAAACTCAAATTGATGATTTAATTAACACTTTGAAAGAATCCGGTGGAAGGTTATTTACACTAAAACAACTTTCATCAGCTTGCAAAATGCCGGAAAAAGATGTGTTGAAATGGGTGCATATTCTTGAAAGTCAAGGGTCTGTCGAAATTCAAAATAGAATCAGCGGGATACTTGTAAGATGGATTCAGCATTCATCTACTCAGCACACTTCTATTTTAAGGCCTCCTCAGCCAAAAGAGACGGACATAGAGGTTGCATTCCAAATTGAAGAAAAAGCTAAACAGTTGAAAGCTCAACAAAAAGCAGTTAATGAGGAATCGACCAAGGACAAATTAAGCATACAAGAAAACGATCGTCTGATTGTAGAGATTGAACAGACGAAGGCAGATGTTGTAGGCATTCAGGCTCAATTGGAAAAAGTTGAACAAATGCTTGCAGTTCTAAAGAAGCAAAAAGAACAGCTTGTAAGCTCAAAAAAAGAAAATATGTTGCATGAAGAAAATAATCGACTTACAACTAGTTCTCAAAATAAAGAAATAGAAACTATTTTACCCGAAACAATAGGAAAGCAAACTGAAGCGCATGAAAGTGCAGATCAAGAAAACTCAATTATTCCAGAACCCCAAAAGAATGTTACAGCGGATGTGCCAATTTCAATCAAGCCAATCTTTCAGTCAAAGAAGAAAGAAAAAATTCAAAGGCCACAGCCGATTAAGATTACAAATGTCTCAATCCAGTTTTCTGAAAGACTTGCAAGGCAAGTTCAGAAAATTGTAAAACAGACACAGCAAATTGAACGGCTAAGACAAGAAAAAGAAAGGTTACTCATAGAATATTACTTACCACTCCAGAAAAAATTTGAATCTGAATTGGAGACAATTACTGACAGAGTAATGAGGGTTGAAAAAAATATTTTAGGAATGCAGCAAAGGGCAGCTGATCTTCCAAATCAGATTTCTGCTATTGAAAAATTGCAGTTCGCTTCAATCAAGGCGCACGCTCAAGCAAAAAAAACATATGACGAAGCTGTTGCGCAAATGGAAGAAGCAATGCGGCTTCTTTCAGAGGAGAGAGAGAAGATGACACTTTTGGTGGATCAGTCGCGGCAGGAAATTGCAACTCACCGTGCAAAATCACTCGAGCTTGAAAAAACTTTAGAAAACATAAGTCTACTTGAACAGGAAGCCACAAATCGTGTAATTCAAGCCCGTGCTGCCCTTGCAGAGCAAGCAGAACGCCTCGCTGCTGCAGAAAAATATTCTCAAGAGCTTTCTACTTTGAAAACAGAGATAGAAAATAGTGTCGACTCAATAAAGAAAGAGATGTCATCAACTAAAGCTATTTTGACTAATTTAGAAAAACAGATTGATCAAATAAAGCAAGTTGAGTTTTATATAGAGTCTTTGCGAAAAGATTATGATCAAAAGATGGACGAGATTGCAACTTATATAAAGGAAGGCAACCGAGATTTTGAAACTCTAAGGGAATCGGTAGAGGCAAATTTTGTAAGGCGTTATCTAAGGCAATTGAGGGAATTAACAGAAAGTTATGCATTTGAATTTGAAGAGGCAAAAAAGCTTGAGCACGATATAGATAAGCAGATAGCAGAAGAAAAAAAGAGACTTGAAGAACTTATAAATGAAGGTCGAAAAATAGCTAATCTTTATGAGTTGCAAAGCAAAGAAGTCCGCGAGTCCAGAGAATTCGAAGAACATGGTAAACATCTTGCTGAGACAGAACAGTTGATCCAGAAAAGAAGTCAGCTTGAAACAATAATCGCACAATTAGTAGGCAAAAAAATATACGTTCAAGGAGTTGCATCTCAACCTATTTCTTTGAATGTCAAAAAAAGAAAACTTATCAAAAAAGAAAGCAAAAAATCAACAAAAAGAGCAAAAAAGAGAAAAGTGGGATGAATTTTGCAAAATCTTTTAAACTTTTGCAGTCTTAACTGCTGACAATCTTTCCAACTGCTGACAATCTTTCCCGAAAATTATCAAATTAAAGCACCATTTCGCTTTGAAATGGGAGGGAAATCATGGATAAAAAAGTGATCGCAGACGCAATCTCAAAAGCGCTTCAAGACAAAGGCAAAAGGAAATTCCTCCAGTCTGTCGAATTCATTATCAATTTTAAAGGAATAGACTTTACTAAGGCAGAAAATAGACTTAATCTTGACATTATCCTTCCAAAAGGAAAGGGCAAACCGCAAAACGTAATTGTTTTTGCAGAGGGCCAGACTGCTCTAGATGCAAAAAATGCGGGGGCGGCAGAGGTTTTTGATTTGCCGGCCATTCAGAAGCTTGCAACCGAGAGAGGGAAACTCAAAGCTCTTGCAAAGCAAAATGAATTCATTGCACAGCCAAGCTTAATGATTCATGTCGGTAAGTTTTTGGGTCAAGTATTGGGTTCGAAAGGAAAGTTGCCAAGACCAATTACGGGGAATGTAAAAGAAGCTATAGATCAGGCTAAGCGGCGCGTAAGATTGGTTACAAGAGGAAAATATCTTCCTGTTGCGCAGTGCATGATTGGCAGTGAGGCAATGAGCGTTGAGGATTTGGTTGAAAACTTCGAAGCAGTCTACGATAAAGTAAAAACAAAAATAAACGAATCATCAATTAAGTCAATCTATGTAAAGCTTACTATGGGCAAACCGGTGAGAGTTGTTTAAGGTGTTTCGCATGACAAAGACAAAGAAAAACACTAAAAGAAAAATCAGCTCTGCTATTCAGGCAAAAATGAAAAAAGTTGAAGAAATCACTACTATTGCAAAAAAATATCCAGTGGTAGCTCTTATCAATTTAAGGAATCTGCCAGACAAACTCTTACAATCATGTAGAAAAAAACTGAGAGGTTCTGCTGAGATATTAGTTACGAAAAACAGCGTAATTGCACGCGCGCTTGAAAAGGTTGGGAAGAACGAACTGGTCAGCTACCTTCATTCTCCAACAGCTTTAGTTTTTACCACTCTAACTCCCTACTCGCTTTATAGGTTTTTCAAAGCAAACATGCTAAAGATTGGAGCAAAGCCCGGCCAAATAGCACCGTTTGATATCGTTGTACCCGAAGGTGAAACAGATATCCCTCCAGGTCCGGCACTTTCTGAGCTCAAAAGCGCAGGAATAAACGCACAAATTAAAGGTGGCAAAGTAGTTGTAGCAAAGGAATCAGTCGTTGCTAAAAAAGACTCTAGAATTTCTCCATTAGTGTGCAAAGCTTTGCAAAAGCTAAATATTTTGCCTTTTGAGGCCAAAATAGAATTAATTGCAGCTCATGACGGCGCTTACCTTTTCAAACCTGATATTCTTGATATAGATGAAAAAAAGCTTTCAAGCGATTTGCTTTTATGCATCAATCAAGCATTTAACCTCTCATACAATTCATCTTTCCCAACTTCGCAAAATATCGAAGCCCTTCTGTCTGGTGCAATAGCACAAGGCAGAAACCTTGCGATAAACGGCGGCGTCTACTCGGATGCTTCGACCGAGTTGCTTCTAGCGCAGGCCGTCCTGATAGGCGAAGCTTTGTCAGGAAATGTTGGGAAAATAGATGGGGTGTCACCCAGTCAAGCTACATAAGGAGGTTATACTATGAAAATTGACGCATATCTGCATGCCGCCCTTGTATTGAAGGGTGCTGAGAAGGAAATAACAAAAGAAAACCTCATTGCCGTCTTAAAGGCAGCAGGCGTAAACGTTGACGAGGCAAAAGCACAGGTCCTTGCGGAGGCAGTAAAAGGAGTAAACTTCGAGGAACTCCTCAAGACTGCAGCTGTAACTGCAGCGCCAGCCGCACAAGCAGCACCTTCTTCATCCGCGCAAGGTGAGGCAAAGAAGGAAGAAAAGAAAGAAGATGCTGCAAAGCAGGAAGCGGCAGCAGCAGAAGGACTTGCAGCCTTATTTGGCTGAAACAGTTATTTTTTCCCAGCTTTCTATGCCGCCTTTAGTAGCCTTAAAAATAGGGTGCGGAATTATTTTTTTTACTTTGTTGATTTTCATCAGCCATTTTTTGTCCCTTTTGATAAGCTTGTTTTTTAAGTGTTCAAATTCATATTGCAGCTGGCCTTTTTTGATACAAATTTTTTGTGGAATGCTGCTTTTGCAATCCAGCTTTTTTTCTGAAAAGTTATATCCTCTTCTTTTTGCCTCAGTCGCAATTTCTTTTAAGTATGCACAGATTGCT
>JAWAEW010000002.1:0-88970 GCA_038891035.1 Candidatus Anstonellaceae archaeon | reverse complement strand
ACTCAGGCCTGATAAAGTGCGTCAAGATACAACTTGTCAAGAACGGCAAGTTTATCACAGCCTTTGCACCTCGCACAGGAGCAATCAACTATATAGACGAGCACGATGAAGTGACTGTAGACGGACTTGGCGGATCGCAAAGAGGGCAGATGGGGTCTATTCCGGGGGTTCGCTACAAGGTTATAAAAGTCAACGGCGTTGATTTGCAAATGTTAGTCCAGAAGAGAAAGGAGAAGCCAAAGAGGTAATTTCATGGTCGAGCAAAAGATATTTGGTAAATATTCAGTTTCTGATGTTAAAATTTCTGACCCTTCGCTTGCTCTTTATGCCAACCTTTCAGCAGTGCTTTTACCATATTCTCACGGCCGGCATGCAAAAGTTCAATTCGGAAAGCGCAAAGTCAATATTGTTGAGAGGCTGGCAAACAAGCTCATGAGGGGCGGGACAGGAGAGAAAACCTCAGGAAAGGTTATTCGTACTGATGGGCGAATGCAAGGCAAGAAAACTAAAGCGCTTGCAATAGTTCAAGAAGCATTCGAGATTGTAGAAGCAAGAACCAAGAAAAACCCAATCCAGCTTTTGGTAGATGCCTTGCAAAACTCAGCCCCAAGAGAGGATTTCACTCGTGTTTCAATGGGCGGCGTTTCTTATCAGGTTGCAGTAGATATTTCTGCATCCAGAAGATTGGATATGGCTCTTCGAAATATTGCCTTGGCAGCAGTTATGGGCTCATTTGACAAGAAAAAGACTCTGGCAGAAGCGCTTGCAGATGAGATAGAGTTTGCTGCAAAAGGAGATGTCAACTCTTCATATGCGATAAAGAAGAGAGATGAAACCGAAAGAATGGCTCGCGCTGCAAGATAAGCCGTCTATGGTGGTTCTGGCGCATTGATTGTCAGATTTATGCTTTTTGTTGTCTCCCTTCCAGAGTAGTCTCTAACCCTTACGACAATAATCTTGTTGTTTTGCATTGTCGGATATCCTATTAGCATGTGACTGCACTGCCCCTGCTGGCAGAGGCTAGTGCTGTTTTGGAAATTTGGCACCCAGGGAAGATTGAAAATGCTCCATTCGCACCTTTCAATACAGCCGACCGCATCTATCTGTTCCATGTAAACAGCGTTGGCAGTTCCATCTGGCAAAGAAGAGGTGATTATCTGAAGTGGAGCAGATACTTCAACTTTAGTCTCGTTTATAGTAAGATATTGGCAGGTTCCTACAATGGGCATTTTTCCTTCTTGAGTCTCCTGCCTGCCTTGGATTTCGTACAGTATCGTTATGTTGGCTTCATAAGGTCTCCCATCCTGAAAGTTTCCGCCAGGAGAGCAAAGTTCCATAAAGTGCGAAGAAGAATTTATTCCGTCTATAAACACAATTGCTTTTTGGCCTGCCCAAAGTGACAAAAAGCAATCCTGAGCAGAGTAGCACATAGAGATAGCAGAGGCATTGAATGGCGCTTCTGTTTTTGCAAAAGGCACCCATATCCCGTTTACTGCGATTCCTTTCACAATTAACCCAATTGAGTGAGTGTTTTGAAGTTGCAACAGTATCTGTGCCTGAGTCACTTGATAGTCTGTTATTGCAATCGGCTGCGCATATGCCCAGTATTCTTTTGCAGAATTTATTTTGGTAGAATATGCAAGATATGGCTGAATTGCAACAATAGAGATGGCAAAAAGCAGCACAATAAGCCCTACTGCAAGAATAGGCATGTACTCTACTGAGGCCTGTGCCTTCATTTTTGCACCAATCATGGCTTGCATTGCAATATAATAAAAATCTTATGATATAAAAGCAGGCTGTTTGAGCTGCGTTTTCTCAGGCTCATCTGAAGGGGTATTGCTATGGTGCGCAAAGAATATGTCGTAGAAGAAGTAGTAAAGATGATGGACAATATTGACAACGTAAGAAATATTGCAATTGTTGCTCATGTAGACCATGGAAAAACTACCATGACTGATTCATTGGTTGCAAGAGCAGGGCTGATTTCCAAAGAGCTTGCAGGCGAGCAAAGGGTGATGGATTTTGATGAGCAAGAGCAAGCAAGAGGGATCACAATCAAAGCAGCAAATATCTCGCTTGCATTCAACTATGATGGACAAGACTATCTTATCAATCTGATTGATACGCCTGGGCACGTAGATTTTGGAGGCCATGTTACTCGCGCCATGCGGGCAGTTGATGGAGTAGTGCTGGTAGTAGATGCAGTGGAAGGAATAATGCCTCAGACTGAAACAGTGCTTCGACAGGCTCTAAAGGAGCGGGCTAAGCCCACCGTGTTTATCAACAAAGTGGATAGGCTGATTAACGAGCTTCAGCTTGATGCAAATGCGATGCAGGCAAGGTTTATCAAAATCATCACAGGCATAAACAAAATCATTGAACAACATGCTCCACCTGAAAAGAAGACAGAATGGCAAATAGGAGTTTCGAAAGGAAATGTTGCGTTCGGCTCGGCCTTCCACAAGTGGGCTGTTTCCATCAAAAGCATGAATAAATTTTCAATAAAATTCCCGGATATTTATAACCACTGCCGCGCAGGCGAACACAAAATTTTGGTTGAAAAATCGCCCTTAGATGAAGTCCTTTTGCAAATGGTGGTGGATCATCTGCCAAATCCAAAAGAAGCACAAAAGTACAGAATTCCGGTCATTTGGAAAGGCGATTTGGACTCAGAAGATGGAAAAGCAATGCTTTCATGCGATCCAAAAGCAAAGACAATCGGCGTCTGTTTTGGCGTGGTAAACGACGAGCATGCAGGAGAAGTTGCAGTGGTGCGCCTATTCTCCGGTGCAGTCAAAAAAGGAGACATGCTTTATCTTGCATCCAGAATGACTAATGAAAAAGTGCAGCAGTGTGCAATTTATATGGGACCTGACCGAGTTATGGTAGATGGTGCAATTGCAGGCTCAATTGTCGGTTTGGTAGGACTCAGAGACATATATGTAGGTGAAACTGTTTCAGCAGGCCCTATAACTCCATTTGAGCAAATAAAGCATTATTCCGAGCCTGTGGTTACAAAAAGTATCGAAGCAAAAGATAGCAAAGACTTATCAAAGCTTATTTTGGCCTTGCGCCAAATAAGCAAAGAAGATCCGACTCTGAAAGTAGAGATAAATCACGAGACCGGTGAGCATCTGATTTCTGGAATGGGGGAGCTGCACCTTGAGATAATTGAATACAAAATAGCAAAAGAAAAGGGCATTCCAATTGTAACCTCGCCGCCGATCGTTGTTTACAGAGAGATGATTACTGGCAAATCGGATCTGGTGGAGGGGAAGTCGCCCAACAAACACACTAAGCTGAAATTTATGGTGGAGCCTCTTGAAAAAAGTGTCTACGAAGCAATGATCGAAGGCAAAATACCAGACGGAAGGCCTAAAGGCAAAGCGATCGTTGAAACTCTAGTTGAGTGCGGTATGCCACGTGAAGATGCAAAATCAGTTATAGACATCCACAACAAAAATGTGCTGATAAATGACACACGAGGAATTCAGTATCTCAATGAAATAATGGAACTTCTAATTCAAGGCTTCGAAGAAGCTATGGATTGCGGTCCTCTTGCAAAAGAGAAGGTAGTCGGTGTAAAAGTGAGACTTCAAGACGCTCTGATTCACGAAGATCCTGTCCACCGAGGTCCTGCTCAAATAATTCCTGCAACAAAAAGACCCATCTACGCCGCAATGCTTTATGCAGGGGTGACGCTTCAAGAACCAAAGCAAAAGGTAACAATACTTTGCCCACACGAATATGTAGGCAACGTTATCAACCTCATCCAAGGAAGACGCGGGCAGCTGCTTGACATGCAGCAAGAAGGAGAAACCTCGATAATTATAGTAAAGCTGCCAGTTGCTGAAATGTTCGGCTTCGGCAATGATTTGCGCTCTGCAACCCAAGGGCGAGGAATTCCATATCAAGAATACGCAGGCTACGAGCCTCTGCCGAAAGAGCTTGTAGCAAAAGTAGTTAAGCAAATACGCACAAGAAAGGGCGAAAAGCCAGAACCGCCATCTCCAAACGACTTCCTTGATCTTTAGCCACTCACTTTTTGGCCTCCATCAGGCCTGCCGGAACGATTCCTCAGCTTGTCAGCTTGGCGTTGCTTTTTTGCCCAAAAAAAGTGCATCACCGCCAGCAGCAGCGTATATTCTTTTTGCTGCCTCTATCTTCAGTGAAGAAAGCAAGGTCTTGCCCTCTATTCTTATTTCCCCTAAATCTATGGCTTTCAGCACCCCTATTTTTCGGTTTTTGATATCTTCGTAAGCTCTATCGCTTATAAAAACCACAATGGTGGGATTTTCAAGCGCCCCAAAGCCAAAATGTTGGATCTCGCCTCTTTTAGTCTGTATGCCAATAATATATCCTTTTACATATACGTTTATGCGCTCACTTCCAATAAGCATCTTAGCACTTTTTGGCACTTTGTAGTCGATGTTTACCTGATAGTATGTAAGCATTTCCTCTGCGTTCCATTCTAGTGATTCGTGTTGGCCAAATGTCAAGCATGCACAAAGTAGTAAACCAAATGCAAATATATATGGGCGCATAAAGTCCTTTCTTGTTGATAAAATAAAAAGGTTGGGCTTGAGTCAAAAGCGGAATGTTTATAAATACTTGTCTCATATATCAACCGCACTTCTTACATATAATGTAAGATGACACTCGCAACCACCCCTCCATTGAGAGGGAAAGAAGCGTTGCGAATCATTTGCGCAGTATGCGCAAGTTTAGGGGTTTTAATGGGAAAGCGCTCAGGTCACAAAAAAGGTTCGATTGCATTCAGGCCGCGCAAGCGTGCTGACAGTCAGGTTCCATCAGTTAATTTCTGGCCTGCCTCGCAAGAAAAGAGGCTGCTTGGATTTGCAGGCTACAAGGCAGGAATGACTCATGTTCTATTTATAGATGACTCAGAATCTCCAAACAAGGGGAATGAAGTCTTTGCATCTGCCACTGTGGTGGAATGCCCACCTATGACAATTTATGGAGTTCGAGGATATAAAAATGGGCAACCAATTGGAGATATACTCTGTTCTGATGAAAAGGTGCTCAAACCTCTTGGAATTAAGAAGAAAAAAGACAACCAATTTTCTGCTTCTGATGTTGATCATGTGTTTGTTTTGGCATATACTCGCCCATTCCTTACAGGAATAGGGAAAAAAACCCCTGAAAGAATGGAAATTGCAGTTGGAGGAAAAGACTGCGCAGAAAAGCTAGAATATGCGCTTTCTTTACTTGGCAAAGAAGTAAAGGTTTCAGAAGTGTTCAAACCCGGAGAATTTTTGGATGCTATTGCAATCACCAAAGGCAAAGGCTGGCAAGGAACTATCAAGAGGTTTGGGACAGCACAACAGAGGCGCAAGGCAACAGGCAAGCGCAGGCACATCGGAACTTTAGGCCCCTGGCATCCTGCCTATGTTCAATATACTGTTCCAATGCCTGGCCAAATGGGTTATCATAAAAGGACAGAGCTTAACAAACGCATAATGAAGATCGGACCAGGCTCAGAGATGGCCGTTGCAGGTGGTTTTCCACACTACGGCGTAATTAAGACTGAATATATGCTGATTAAGGGAAGCTTAGCCGGCCCTCAAAAAAGGCTTATAAGATTTAGAAAGGCAGTGAGGGCACCGGTTCATCTAAAACAGCCCCAGATCACATTCATTTCGCTTGCATCTAAGCAGTGATGTTTATGAGGTCAAATCTTTATTCGATTGACGGGAAGATTGCTGGAGAAGTGGAGCTTCCAGAAGTCTTTTCTACAGAGGTAAATTTCGAGCTAATCTCCAGAGCTGCAATTTCTGATCAGACCAAGCGCTATCAGCCAAAAGGGAACTACAAATGGGCAGGGATGGAGACATCTGCAAGATACCGCGGAAGGAAAGGCGACTTTGGCTCTGGCAAAAACCGGGGAATTGCAATCAGGCCGCGTGAGGTACTTCCAAAAGGACGACTTGGAAGAGTAAAACGAATTCCTTCTGCAGTCAAAGGGCGCAGAGCGCATCCACCACGAGTAGAAGAAAAAATCGTAGAAAAAATCAACAAAAAGGAGTATAAAGCTGCCCTTCGAAGTGCGATTGCTGCTACAGCAAAGCGCCAGCTTGTTGTGGCTCGCGGGCATCGTCTTCCAGATTCTCTTGTCCATCTTCCAATCATAGTGGAGGATTCGTTTGAGGCTATTTCCAAGACTTCTGAAGTGCAAAAGTTTTTGTCTTCGATTATTCCACAAGACCTTGAAAGGGCAAAAGCACCACGCCAGCGTGTTGGAGTGCGAGCAAGAAAAGGGGGAAAGACCTATCCAAAATCTGCAATAATTGCAGTTTCGAAAGCAGACTCTCCGGTAGTGTTGGCGGCAAGGAATATACCTGGAATTGATGTGGTTGCAGCTTCCGGGCTTAAAGTTGAATTGCTTGCTCCTGGTGCAAAGCCAGGAAGGCTTGCAATCTATACTCAAAGCGCACTTAAAGAAATCTCGGGATTGTGATGGTTATGAGTTGCATACTTTATCCGATAACAAATGAAAAGGCCGTTGGCTTAATAGAATTCCAAAATACACTTACCTTTGTGGTAGAAAAGAATGCAACCAAACAGCAGATAAAAAAGGATGTTGAAGAAATGTTCGAGGTGAAAGTGGCATCAGTGCGCACTCTAATCACGCCGGTTGGCAAAAAGAGAGCTTATGTAAAGCTTGCAAAGGAATACAAGGCAGATGATATTGCCGCAAAGCTGAAGATTGTTTGAGGTGCAAAAATGGGCAAATTGCTAAAGCAGCAAAGGAGGGGCAAAGGCTCGGTGGCATATCGAGCGCCTTCTCATCGCTACAAGACAGACCTTCAGTTCAGAAAGTATGATGAAAAAGAGAAAACAGCATTTGTGCGTGGGCAGGTGAGGCAGTTTGTGGATGACCCTGCACGAGGAGCTCTTTTGATGGAAGTAGAATTTGAAGATGGAATTGTTTTGCACATGCTTGCGCCAGAGGGGGCATTTGTTGGGCAGGAAATTTTAAGCGGCGCAGAGGCAAAGATAGGGCTTGGAAATTGCTTGCCACTCTTGCGCATTCCTGAAGGAGCCCCGATTTTCAACCTTGAGATGGTTCCAGGGGATGGAGGAAAACTAGTGCGAACCCCAGGCTCATATGCAACAGTGGTCTCAAAAGAAAAAGATACCGTATATGTCAAGCTTCCAAGCAGACACACCATTGCACTAAACGGCGCATGCAGGGCACAGATAGGAGTAATTTGCGGCGGCGGGAAACTTGAAAAGCCTCTTATGAAAGCGGGCGCAAACTTCTACAAAAAGCATGCTCAAAATAGAAGATGGCCAGTCAACCGCGGAGTGCATATGGCTGCTTACAATCATCCGTTCGGTGGCAAGCAGCACCATAAAGGAAGAAGCAGTATGACTTCAAGAAATGCACCTCCTGGTAGGAAAGTTGGACATATCGCCGCAAGAAGCGTTGGGCGCAAGAAGGCCCATATTGAAGAGCAAAAGATGGATGATACCAAAGAGGGATCATGATGCCGAGAGTAAATAAATACCGGGGAAAGGAAAAGGACGAGCTTTCTTCCATGAGCTTAGAGGAATTTTTGCCCCTGCTTACTTCCAGAGCAAGAAGGGCAGTTAAGCGTGCAATGGAAAACAGAAATTTCATCTTACGCAAGTTCATGAAGAAGGTCGAAGAAATAAAAGCAAAGAATCCTTCCAAAATCATAAGGACACATATCCGCGAAGCAGTCATTATTCCTCAGTGGCTTGGTCTCACATTTGCAGTGCACAATGGAAAGGAATGGAAAAATGTACATATCACTATTGACAAGATTGGCTATAGGCTGGGTGATTTTTCTCACACAACAGGCAGAGTTATCCACTCCGGTCCAGGAGTAGGCGCAACCAGAGGTTCCAAGTTCATCCCCCTAAAGTGAGAATATGGCTTATGCATACTGTCCAAAAGAAAATGTCCGATTTGCCCGTGCTGTTGCCAGAAATCTTAATGCCTCATATAAGGATTTGTGTAACGTATGCAGCAGCGTGCGCGGCCTCCCAACAGAAGATGCACTTGAGTTTCTAGAGCTTGCGGCCGCAGGGCAAGTTGCAGTTCCATATCCAAAATTCAATCATGGAAAAGGTCACCGAAAGGAGCTTGGAGGCAGGAAAGGAGGCTGGCCAATAAAGTCTGCAAGGCTAGTGCTTCAGGTGGTCCAAAATGCAGCTGCCAATGCTTCTAAGCTTGGACTTGGGGCAACCAAGATTGCTCATATCATGGCAAACAAACAGCATATTTATCCGCGCCTTTCTCCAAAGGGCAGGCGAATACGCCAAGACTACGAGACTGCATTTGTCGAGGTAGTGCTGGAAGAAATCCAGCAGCCACCACAGTCCTTGGCAAACCAGCCAGCCGCTGAGCAGAAGGCGCACCAGAATGAGCAAGCCAAGCAGGCAAAGGCGTGAATTTATGGCAGAGAAAATCAAAGCAGAAGAAAAATTTATTGAGGATGCAATTACACGCTACCGAGTCTCTAAGTTCCTAGAGGCAGAACTAGACCGAGCAGGGTTTTCACGGGTAGCAATTCAGCGCACTCCAATGGTGACCCGAATTGCAGTGGAGGTCACTAATCCGGGCAGAGTAATAGGGAAGAAAGGAAGGTCTATTCAGGATCTGACCGAAACTATCCAAAAAGAATTCGATATTGACAACCCGCAAATTTCTGTGCTGGAATCCGCAAACCAAAACTTAGAGCCAAGGCTGGTGGCAAAGAAAATCTGCAGATATATTGAAATGGGCAAGAAAATCCGAGCAATTTTGCACGCTGGATTGCGTGATATAATGAGAGCAGGCGCACTTGGTGCAGAAATTGTAGCCTCAGGCAAGATTGCAGCAAAAGGGGGCAGAAGCAAATCTTTCCGTGTAATGGCAGGCTATATTCCAAAAGCAGGCGAGCCTTCAAGGCAAGTCAGAGAAGCCCATGTCACTGCCTATCCTAAATCCGGAGCAATTGGAGTTTTAGTAAGGATAGTGCCTCCGGGCACAGTCTTCCCAGACAAAGATCCATCAGCAAAGATTCAAATAGCAAAAGTGATAGAATCAGCAGAGGACATCACTGCTTCCACACCAAACGAGCCGGTTGATGACCAAGATGAGCCTGACAGAAAAAGAATAAGGAGGAAATAACTATGGCAATCATCCGCAAATCGAACTTGCGTACATTGTCTGATGCAGAGCTTTCCCAGAAGCTTTTCCAGTTTCGAAAAGAGCTGAATGCAGAGCGCGGGGTGATTGCTGCTGGAGGCAGATCATCAAATCCCGGCAAAGTGCGCCAGTTGAAGCTTGCCATAGCAAGGATTTTGACAATATTGCACGAAAGAAAGCTTGGATTAAAAAAGCCCGCAGAAGCTACTGCGGAGCAAAAAGAGGTGAAAACGGTTGCCTGATATATGCCAAAAATGCGGTCTGATAAAGGAAATATGCTCGTGTGACATCTTGGAAAAAGAAGGCACACAGCGCATACGCGTGTATGCTACGAAAAAGAAATTCAAAAAGCTGGTTACCATAATTGAAGGGATTGACCCTTCAAAACTTGAACAGACCGGCCGAGAACTCAAGCAAAAGCGCGCATGCGGTGGGACCGTCAAGGATGGCATGATAATATTGCAAGGGGATCACACCAAGCAAATCAAAAAATTGCTGGTGGAAAGTGGTTACCCCGAAGAGAGCATTACAGTCCTTGAAGGATTGCAGTAATGGGTGGTTATTTGCCGATTACAGCGCAAAATATTGCGTTACATGAGTTGATAGGTCTCAAAGCAAAAGTAGTATCCAGCATTTCTGAGCCATTCTGCGGTCTGGAAGGGCTGGTGGTAGATGAAACAAAGAACATGCTGGTGCTGAAAAGCAAAGAGGGAAAAGAAAAGATGGTTCCAAAAAAAGGCTGCAAATTCATGTTCAGCTTGCCTGATGGCGGATCTGCCATTTTGGAGGGAGAAAGGATTGCATTTCGGCCTTATGACAGGCCAAAGAAAGCAAGATAAGGTGTATATATGGCAATCGATTCAAATAGGAAAGGTCCTATCGTTGCAAGAGGTCACATAAAAGTAGGCAAAGTAGTTTCAGATAGGGCAAAAAAGACGGTAATCGTGGAGATGGACACTTTAGAGTACTTTCCAAAATACAAAAGATATGCTCGCTCCAAATCAAGGATACCCGCGCACAATCCAGATTCAATCGGAGCTAAACTAGGAGACATAGTTGAAATTGCGGAATGCCGCAAGATTTCCAAAACAAAGGCATGGATTGTTACAAAGATCATCAAAAAGGCAGAGGGCGAGGTCGTAATCGAGAAGAAAGGCGGGAAAGCACTAGAAGAGGAAGCAGAAAGGCTAAGAAAAGCAGAGGTAAAGCGCGAAGAGCTTCCTAATAAAGAAGTGGTACAATGAAGGGTCTGGGAAGCAAAATTACAAAAGCATTGCAGACCGGCTCACAGCTAGTCTGCACCGATAATTCTGGAGCAAAGATAGTTGAAATAATAGGTGTGAAAGGTGCAAAGGCAAAGCGTGCAAGATATCCTAAAGTGGGCGTCGGTGACGTTGTAGTAGTTGCTGTTAAAAAAGGCACATCATCCATGAAAAAGAAAGTTCTCAAGGCAGTAATAGTCAGACAAAAGCAACCTTTCAGACGGCCAAACGGGCTTCGGATTTCATTTGAGGACAACGCCTGTGTTATAATAGATGACCAAGGGCTTCCTGTCGGGACAGAAATAAAAGGAGTGATTGCAAGAGAAGTTGCCTCCAGGTTCCCAAAAGTTGCCGCAATAGCTGCGGCTTTAGTTTAAGGAGTGGTTTTGATGGTATCCAAGCAGCCAAGAAAGCAGCGCAAATTCCGCATGCGTGCGCCACTTCACCTCAGAAAGAAAATGGTTGCTGCACACTTAAGCAAAGAGCTGAGGCAAAAGCTTGGCACTGCAAGAAGAAGTGCCCCTGTGCATAAAGGTGACAAAGTTAAGATTATGAGGGGAGAGAAAAAGGGTCATATTGGAAAAGTGCTACGTGTGGAGTTGTCCAGACTCAAGGTATATGTAGAAGGAGCAACTCGAAAAAATTCAAAAGGAGTAGAAAAGCCCTTCCCAGTCGATCCATCAAATTTGCTTATCTTAGACGGGGAGTTCACAAAAGATAGGCTGGAAATGATACAGAGGTCTGCAAAGAAGTGATAGTATGAGCAAAAAAGGAGGTTCTCACCACCTTGTGCGCATCTGCGCTCCAAAAGAGGTAGGTGTCAAAAGTAGGAAAAAATTCAAGTGGGTAATTACCCCAAATCCTGGAAAGCATAAAAAAAGCGAAAGCATCGCAGCAGGAACACTTTTGAAGGAAGTGCTTGGGCTGGCCTCAAACACCAAAGAAGCCAAAAAGATTTTGAATTCGGGCGGTTTGCTGGTAGATGGCAAAAAAGTCAAAGACATAAAGTTTTCAGTCGGGTTGATGGACATTCTTTTTGTCCCATCAGAAAACAAATATTACAGAATGTCACTTTCAGGAAAGTACCTATTCCCAAAGGAAATAACTGCACAAGAGGCTTCAAGAAAGTATTTCAAAGTAGTAGGAAAAACTATAATAAAGAAAGGCAAGGTACAAATTGCTCTTCATGACGGCAGGACTTTCTTAGGAGACAACAACATAAAGAGAGGTGACACGTGCGTCCTTTCGGTTCCAGACTTTAAGCTGATTTCGCACATTAAATTGCAGTCAGGTGCCCGTTGCCTTATCACTCATGGCAGGCACAAAGGCCAAATTGCTACTCTGGAAAAAGAGATCCAAAGGCCAGGCTCGCATGAAACAGAGGCAATGCTTTCATCAGAAAGCGGCCCATTTGTTACGCTGATGAAATATTTGTTCGTCATTGATGATAAATTCTGATGGTGAAAAAATGAACCCAATGAAAGAAATCATGGTTGACAAAGTTACTCTCAACATAGGGGTAGGCAGAGGAGGGCAGGAACTGGAAAATGCAAAAGTGTTGCTTGAACGCCTAACAGGCTCAAAGGCAGTGCCAACGAAGGCCAAAGTCAGAAATCCGGTCTTCAGGATAAAAAAAGGCGATCTGATAGGGACAAAAACAACCTTGCGCGGTCAAAAAGCAATTGATTTTCTCAAAAAGGCACTCAAAGCAAAGGCAATGACGCTTCCAAAAAGATGCTTTGACAAGGAAGGCAATTTCTCATTTGGAATTGCAGAATACATCGATTTTCCTGGAGCAAAGTATGACCCGCAAATAGGGATAATGGGTTTTGATGTTTGCGTCACACTCAAAAGAAGAGGATTTAGAGTAAACAAAAGAAGAAGAGGCTCTGCTAAAATAGGCAAAAAGCACCGAATAAGCAAAGAGGAAGGGATAGAATTTGCCAAAAAAGCCTTTGGGATAAATGTTCAATAGGAGGAAGGATATGGGTAAAAAGAAGAAGGAAATCCCAATAGAGTTCAGATTTCAAGGTAAGGGATTGCGCAAATGCAGGTTTTGCGGTTCTGCAAGAGCCTTGATACGCTCATACGGGCTTCGCATATGCAGGCGCTGTTTCCGTGAAGTAGGTGAGGAAATAGGATTTAGGAAATATTAAAGAGGTAATTTTATGGCAAACGATCCTTTGGCTGACGCCCTCAACAGCATAAAGACGCATGAAATGGCAGGAAAACAATTCTGCGAGGTCAAGCCAAGCAAGCTGGTGCGCGAGACGCTCAAGATACTCCAAAAAGAAGGCTTTATTGGAGATTTTGAGTTTGTAGATGACGGAAGAAGCGGTTATTTCAAGATAAAGCTGTTGGGGAGAATCAACCAATGCGGTGCAGTAAAGCCAAGATTTGCAGTAAAAAAGACCGAATGGCCAGAATGGGAGCAAAAATACTTGCCTGGCGCAAATTTTGGGCTTTTCATTGTTTCCACCCCACAAGGTCTGATGACAAATGCGGAAGCAAAAAAGAGAGGGATAGGAGGAAGGCTGATTGCATATATTTACTAGGGTAGATAAGATGGAGATTCCGCAAGGCGTAAAAGTCAGCATAGAAGGGCAAAAGGTGACATTCAGCGGCCCAAAAGGGACTGTGGAGAAAGTTTTCCTCCACCCATCTGTGAAGATAGAGCTTAAAGATGGCAAGATATTGGTAAGCGCAGACAAGACTATGCAAAAGACAGTGGAAACCCATCTTTTAAATATGGCAAAGGGAGTTACTGAAGGGTATACCAAAAAGCTCAAGGCAATATATGCCCATTTTCCAATTTCGGTTGAAGTGAAAGGCAAAGAGATACTGATAAAAAATTTCATGGGAGAAAAACAACCCCGCAAAGCGCGAATCGTTGGCTCCACAAAGGTGGAGGCAAAGGGTCAAGAATTGACCGTTTCAGGTCCCTCTAAAGAAGAGGTGGGGCAAACAATCGCGAATCTGCGAGCGGCAACAAAAATAAGGGATAGAGATTCAAGAATCTTCCAAGATGGATTTTATGTAGTTGAGTGATTTTTATGGTGTCAAAAAGGAAGCATCCAAAGTTTTTGAGGCCAAACTACGGCCGCACCAAAAGGAGCCGTGTGCCTCTCTCTTGGAGAAGGCCAAGAGGAATTGACAATAAAAAGAGGCAAAAGCTTGCCTATATGGGCGCATCGCCTTCGATTGGATATGGACAACCCAAGCAGCTCAAACATAGACACCCCTGTGGCCTTCCAGAAATTCGAGTGCAATCCCCGGCAGAACTTGCCGGCCTTTCAGGTGTTGCAGTGCGGATTGCATCAGGCGTGGGTGCTCTCAAGAGAGCAGCAATCCAAAAGATGGCTCAGCAGCTTGGGCTAAAAGTTCTCAACCCAAAGGTAATAAAAGAAAAAACTAAGTGATATTTATGTCCAGCACTGTGCGAAGGATAGCTGCAGAGATTTTGCGTGTAGGAGAAAATAAAGTGCGTTTCAAGCCAGAGGCGTACCAAAAGATAAAGGAAGCCCTCACTCGCGAAGATGTACGAAGCTTAATTTCGGAAGGAGCAATTTACGCACTCAAAAAGCGTGGGGTTTCAAGGGTAAGGGGCAGGTTGCACCATCAGGCGCAAAAGAAAGGCAGGCGCCGCGGACCCGGAAGCAGAAAAGGAAGTATGGGTGCTCGCCAAGGCACCAAAAAGGCCTGGATTGCCAAGGTTCGGGCACAAAGAAAGTATTTGCACCAGCTTGCTGATTCAGGGCGAATTGAAAAATCGGTAATGCGCAAGATTTATCTTATGATAAAAGGGAATGCATTCCGTGGAGTAAAGGCCATGGAAGCATATCTTAAAGATAACAAACTGTTGAAAGAGACGTGATGAATGTGGGCAAAGCAACAGGACCAAAATACAAAGTTGCGTTTAGGCGCAGAAGGCTTAATTTGACAAATTATGCAAAAAGGCTTGCTTTAATCAAAGGAGGCCGCCCACGGATGGTAGTGAGAAAAAGCAGCCGCAACGTGACTGTACAGTTCATTGATTTTTCCCCACAAGGTGACAAAGTAATTTGCAGCGCAGAAGGCAGGGAACTTTTGGAATTCGGATGGGTGCCGCACTGCAACTCTCCGACAGCCTATCTAGTCGGATTGCTTGCCGGCAAGCGCGCCAAAAAGGCAGGAGTGGAGAATTTCAATTTGGACATAGGCATGCAAACTCCGTCAAAAGGAGCAGTTGTTTTTGCGGCATTGCAGGGCGCACTGGACGCAGGTCTTTCTACAAATTACCCTGAAAAGATGATTGATGATGCACGAATAAAAGGAGAACAAATTGCTGAATATGCAAAAAAGCTCAAAACCGAAAATCCGCAAAAATACACAAGCATTTTTTCTTCATATCTGAAAAGCAACTTCCAACCCGAAAATATTGTTTCAATCTTTGAGATAGTAAAAGGCAAGATAGAAAACTTACAGTGGTGA
Organism: Candidatus Anstonellaceae archaeon; assembly: GCA_038891035.1. Classification (GTDB taxonomy): domain Archaea; phylum Micrarchaeota; class Micrarchaeia; order Anstonellales; family Anstonellaceae; genus UBA10161. The sequence goes on along the minus strand of JAWAEW010000002.1, from coordinate 74,054 downwards.
AAAAATGGCACTCAAAAAAGATGGTTTGATTGAAAAGCCAAGCGGCTCTGAAGAACCTGCTCAGGAATGGATTCCAAAAACTGAAGTTGGAAAAATGGTTAAAGCAGGGCAAATTACCTCAGTAGAGCAAATCTTTGCGATGGGCAAAAGGATTCTGGAGCACCAAATTATCGACTATCTTTATCCTAACTTGATCGAGGAGACGCTCGAGGTTTCAAGCACCCAAAGAATGACTGACAATGGCAGGAAATCCCAATTTAGGGCAGTGGTGCTTATTGGAGATAGAAACGGTCATTTTGGGATAGGTGCAGGAAAATCTGAAGAGGTCAAACCTGCAATTGAAGCTGCCCTCAAAAATGCAAAGAGGAATTTCACATTTGTCAACCTTGGTTGCGGATCATGGGAATGCGGCTGCGGCCAAAAGCATTCCATTCCGATAAAAGTGATCGGGAAAACCGGAAGCGTTGAGGTAGTGCTCAAACCAGCTCCGCGCGGGCTTGGTTTGGCTGCAAATGAAGTGGTCAAAAAAGTGCTTGCAGCAGCAGGCGTAAAGGATATATGGAGCTTTTCTAGAGGGAGAACGAGAAATGTTTATAATATGGCTATGGCAACAGCATCTGCTCTCGACCAGCTAAATAGCATGCGCTTAAAGGAAGGATTTGAAAAAAAGAATAACTAGGGTGCTTTAAATGGGGATCTTAGCAGTGTTGCGGCTGAAAGGCAAATTTTCGCTTTCCCCTAAGGTAAAAGAAACTCTCAAAAGCCTAAATCTGCCGAGGCTTTATTGTTGCACTTTCATCCCAGACACTCAAAGCTACAGAGGAATGCTTGCAGTCTGCAAGGATTTTGTTTCATTTGGCAAAGTAGAAAAAGAGACCGTTGCCGAAGTTCTGTCAAAAAGAGGCCTAAAGCAGGACGGATCTCAAATCTCGCAAAAAGAGGCTCAGGAAGTTGCACTTCAGCTTGAGGGTGGAAAAAGCCTCTCTGCACTTGGAATTCGGCCTTTTGTTAGATTGTCACCACCAAAGGGCGGGTTTGATTCGCGCAAAAAGCCCTCCCCGTTCGGGCCTGTTGGAAAGAATGAAAATATTTCTGAGATTATCAGAAGGATGGTTTAAATGGTGCGCCAAAGGAAGAGAAGCAGAAAGTTTTTGGGTTCAAGAAGCCATGGCAAAGGCAATGCTAAAAACAAGCGAGGAAAGGGCAATAAAGGCGGATGGGGAAGAGCAGGCATGCACAAGCACAGGTTTTCCTATGTTACTGTATATGAAAGGGACTGGATGGAGCACGGCAGCCGGTTCGGATTTGTAAATCACAACCCCTCTCCAAAGCTTCCTACTATAAATCTTTACGAAATCGACCAGCTTGCCCAAAAAGGCCAGCTTCAAAAAAAGGACGATAAGCTCTACTTTGAGTTCGAGGGCAAAATACTTGGAACAGGCGCAATCTCGGTTCCTGTGCATGTGAAGGCGGTTGCGTTTTCACGCCTTGCAAGCGAAAAGATAAAAAAAGCAGGTGGAGTTGTCGAGCCTCGGCAGCCATCAGCTCAGTAGCTTTTTGCCTCTACCCAAGTTTTTATCTTTCCGCAGCAATTGCACCTCTGCCTAAACTCCTTTATGTTCGAGCTTGGGTTATCCAGATACGTTGCCTTGCCCCACTGATGAAATCCAATTGCGCATAAGATTTTCCTGAAAATCTGCATTTCGCTTCACCAAAGGCAAAGTGGCATTACATATTTAAATATACTGCACAGAAGATAGCCACTTGCATAAGTTGGTTTCATGGGCAGTTCACTTGATTTCCTCAAGCCAATTTTGCGCATCTTGCCGGAAGTGGAGGCTCCAACGAAGCCGCCCACGCTTTCAGAAAGGCTGATGTGGAGCGGGATTGCTCTAATCTTGTTTTTTGTGATGTATCATGTGGTTGCTTTGGGAGTTAGGCATTCTGCTTCCCATTCAGATTTCCTCCAGGTGATTACAGCTTCAAAGATAGGCTCACTTATTACGGTTGGGATAGGCCCTATTGTGCTTGCAAGCATATTTTTGCAGCTTTTTGCAGGAGCTAAAATAATTCAGGTGGATCTGTCTGACCCAGATCAAAAAAAGACCTTTCAAGGCGCACAAAAGCTTTTGGCAATCATCTTGTGTTTTGTCGAGGCGGCAATCTTTGTAATTTTTGCAAGAATGGTGCTAGTTCCACTATTTCCAGCTTTTGGAGAAGGTGTAGTGGTTCAGGAAGGAAAAGAAATAGTGTATGCTCCATACACTACAGTGCTTGTTATATTGCAAATTGCGCTGGGCTCGCTTGTGCTTCTTTATCTTGACGAAGTAGTTTCAAAGCATGGTATTGGTAGTGGTATTTCTCTTTTCATTGCAGCAGGTGTTTCGCAGGCAATTGTTGGCGGGTCTTTAGCTTTGCTGACCGATCCTTCAGCAGGTGTCATCGCCCATCTTGCTTCTGGAAGCGCAGAGGCGCTGCCAGCAGCAATCACTACTCTCTTGCCTCTGTTTTTCACTATTTTAGTGATACTTATAGTTTCCTATGCAGAGGGAATCAAAATTGAAATTCCGCTTGCTTTTGACAAGGCAAAAGTTGGAAGCAGGCACGCAATAAAATTCTTGTATGTCTCCAATATCCCAGTAATTCTTGCATCAGCGCTGCTTCTGAACCTTCAGTTTTTTGCAGTCGGATTGGCAGGCAAGCACTGGTGTATAGGTGGGGAGTTTGACCCAGAAAGTCCGTCCTTCAACAAATGCAAAGAAGGAATTGATCTGGTGCAGATTATTGGTTTTGTGGGCACTGACAACCAATTGCATGATGGCCTGCTTTATTTCATCTCTCCAATTTATCGGCCTTATCAGGGCAATTATGCAGCATATTTTGGCCATATCCTCAATAGCACTACACCAGTTTTTGGAATTCCAGAATGGGTGCATGTAATTGTTTACATTTTGTTTATGATGTTTTTGTGCATCATCTTTGGCCAATTTTGGGTAGAAGCAACTCCGGGCATGAGTTCAAGAGAGGTCGCAGAACAACTTGATAAGTATGGCTTGCAAATTCCTGGCTTCAGAAGAGACCCTCGCATAATAGAAAAAGTATTAGACAACTATATTCCTTATGTGGTGGTGCTTGGCTCGGCTTTTGTCGGCCTGCTTGCTGCTCTTGCAGACCTGACGGGCGCACTTGGAACCGGCACAGGAATACTACTTACTGTGGGAATACTTTACAGGCTTTACCAAGACCTTGAACGCCAGCGCCTTTTTGAATCATATGCTACTCTGAGCAATCTGCTAGGAAAGGGGTGAGAACATGATAGTTGTAATGGGCTTGCCTGGAGCAGGAAAATCCACAGTTCTTTCAGCCACGCCAAAGGATTACAAAATCATCAATTACGGCGATTTAATGTTTGAAATAGCGCAAAAAAGATACATGGTTTCAGACCGTGACCAAATCCGCAAGCTTGATCCAAAAAAACAAGCAGTCATACAATCATTAGTTGGCAAAAAGCTTGCCAAAATGAAAGGTAAAATCATTCTTGATACTCACTGTTCAATAGCAACCCCTAAAGGCTACCTTCCAGGCTTGCCTTTCAGGCTCCTTTCAAAGCTGAAAGTTGAGCTTTTGATCCTGATTACAGCCCCATTTGAAGAGATAATTATAAGGAGGCAAGCAGACGCAAGTCGCACTCGCGATTCACAGACAGTTGATTCTCTTGCAGAGCACGATTCTGTCAACCGAGCCTTGCTAGCAGCATATTCATGCCTAACAGGAGCCCCCTGTGCCATCATTTCAAACAGGCAAGGCAAGCTTGAAGAAGCGCAGCAAAAGTTTCTCTTGCTGCTTGAATAAGGTGCGCGTACAATGTTTGATTTTTCAAATTACTGGCTTTTTCTTCTTCTGCTGGCCTTTGGGTATGTAGTATTCAACAATTTTGCCCAGCAAAATGTTGGCGGTAAAGGAAGGCTTTTTTCTCTCCAAAAGGAGATGCAAGAGACACAAAAGAAAATGATTGAGGCAAGCAAAGCCAGAAGAGAAAAAGAATACCAGGAGCTTTCATCAAAGTACCTCGAGCAGACCATGGAGCTTTTCAAAATACAGCTGAAACTTGCCATCGTAATTCTCATCCCTTTTTTCTTTCTTATATCCTTTGTTTTTCCTGCCATTGAGCCAACTGGAGATGATGACATTTACATTCAACTTTCTGATGATGGCTCTGCCGAGAGTTGCGACCAAGCAGCAAACGACGGAATTTACTCTGGTTGCATTGTCCTCTCTGAAAATGCAAAAAGAGGCGCATGGGTGATAGATGTAATATTGAAATCAGCTCAAAACGAATCTCTTGCAAGGTTCCAGCATCCCATATTTTATGAGGGCGGCAGCATGAAGGATATTTGGTTGCACAACACTTCTCAGTCTGGAGTGCTTGACGCTCTTCTCGGTAAAACTGCATACGCTATAAACATAACTACGAATAGCAAGGAGTATTCCTCCGGCCAGCAAGTTAAAGTTTATGCAACCGTTGTGCCGAATCCACCTAAGGATGCTCGTCTTGAAGCAGTGTTCAACAGTGGGACTTTCTTTTATATCGATTTGCCTGCTCCATTACCTTTATTAAACATCCGCCGCATAATCGGCTCAACAGGAGTTTTCATATTCTTTGCCTTTGTGCTTGGCCTCTCTTTAAGTTTAGGGAAGGCCTTTTACACGTGGGCAAGCAAAAAAATTCATAAATGAGGTGTGTTATGCCAGTCCCAAAAAATCGCTCTAGGTCGGTAAGAAAAATTTTCAGGCGCACTCCAAAAAGAGGAGTAGTAATACACTACAAGAGACGCAAAAAATTCAAGAACCACCATTGTGCAATCTGTAACAGTGCTCTTCAGGCAGTATCTTCTGACCCTTCCCTTACTCCATCTAGTAGAGCCCCAAACAGGAAATTCGGGGGGCAGCTTTGCAGTGCGTGTTCAAGTAGAGTGCTTGTGCTGCGCAACCGCCTGAAAGAAGGTGCGATCAAGCTAGAAGAAATCGAGGTAAGGCTTTTGCCTTATGTGAGGCAGTAAAGTATATGCAGTGCATCACAGTGGTATAAATGAAGATCTGCATCTCTGGCCTTTCAGGAAGCGGAAAGAACTCCATAGGATTGCTGGTGGCCAAAAAGCTCGGCATGAAACTTATCAATCCTACTTTCAAAACCCTTGCAAAAAAATCAAAAATCAGCCTTATGGAATTTCACAAAAAAGCAGAGCAAAACAGTAGTATAGACAAAAATTTTGACAAAGCTTTAATAAAGCAGGCAAAAGGAAACTGCGTAGTTACCACCTGGCTTGGTCCATGGATGATAAAAGATGCAGACTTGAAAATCTGGCTAAATGCATCAGCAGCTGCAAGAGCGCAAAGAATAGCACAAAGGGACGGCATGACTTCTGAAGAGGCACAGCAGCATATAAGTCAAAGAGATGAAAGCAACAGGCAAAGATACCTGAGAATATACGGAATAGATATTTACGATCATTCTGGTTTCGATTTGGTGATTAACACAGAAAAATTCCACCCGAAGCAATCAGCAGAGATAATCTGCTGTGCTGCAAAGGCAAAGGGATTTAAAAAAGGCGCATCTAAGCAAAAGAAGCGGTGATTTTTATGGCAGCAATTCAAGTTGGAAGAGTTTGCATTAAGACAAAAGGAAGGGACGCTGGTCAAAAGGTAGTGGTCACAAAAATAATAGATAAAAATTTTGTGATGATACGTTCGCAGGCACGCAAGAAAAAGCCAGAGAGAAAATGTTCGGTCCTCCACCTTGAGCCTACCGAAACAATCGTCAGCATAAACTAATATTTTTATGGCATTCATATCTTCTCCTACCAGAGAGTCATGCAGCCTCAGACAACTTTTGGACTGTTCATTTGTAATTATAGACAAGCCGAGGGGCCCTTCCAGCCATGAGGTTTCGGCGTGGGTCAGAAAGATCTTGGGAATAAACAAAAGCGGTCACAGCGGAACGCTGGACCCTCAAGTTTCAGGGGTTTTGCCAGTCGCCCTTGGAAAAGCAACCAAACTCCTTTCCTATATGACAGGCAAAGATAAAACCTATGTTTGCCTAATGCGCACAGGCACAAAGCCAACTGAAAAGGAAGTTCGCAGTGTATTTGAAAGGTTTGTAGGAGAGATAGTGCAAACTCCTCCGAAAGAATCTGCAGTTGCAAAAAAGCCGCGCAAACGCAAGGTTTATTATATTAAGCCTCTCCAAATACGCTCCAGCGACGTGCTTTTCGAAGTGCGCTGCCAAGCAGGCACATATATTCGTGTGCTGGTAGAGGATTTTGCCCCGTATTTCGGCGGGGCAAAGATGCTTGAGCTTCGAAGGACCTGCGTAGGCTCTATAACAGAAGCCTCTGCCCACACCCTTCATGATCTTTCTGATGCAGCTTGGCTGGCAAAAGAAAAGCATGATGAGAGCAGGATCCGCAGCATGCTCATCCCTGCGGACGAAGCGCTTGCGCTTCCGAGAATAGTCCTTAGGGACTCTGCCATTGAGGCAGTCTGCGCCGGGGCGCCGTTGTATGCGCCTGGGGTCGAGGGGCACGACGTGAGTTTCACGCGCGGCTCGCTGGTCGCACTGATAAGCAAAAAAGGGGAACTTGTCGGCGTGGCCTGTGCCCAGATGTCTTCCTCAGAGCTTACAGTCACCAAAACTGGCGTTGCGGCTGTCCCTAAAAGGATTTTCATGCAAAGGGGGGTTTACCCAAAAGGTTGGTGATTTGAAATTGCCGGGATCGCATAACCTGGTAGTGCGCACGCCTGGAGAGCGTGTGGTCGAAAGGCCGTATGGGTTCAGGCTGTGCTTGGAGTTTTTTGAATCCAAGCAGCGCCGCCAAAAAATCCCATTCCCGGCGCTTTAAAGGTGAAGAAATATGAAAGATAAGCAAGGAAAAAGAGAGCGGCCAGAGGGCCAAGCTGATACTCGAAGAGGCCAGCCTCAGCCAGGAAAGCCGCAGCAAAAGCCGATGGTTTCTCCTTCCGGAAAAGAAATAAAAGGCGTGGTCCGGATCGCAGGAAAAGATGTAAAAGGGAATCTTCCACTATGGCGTGCTCTTACATCCATCAAAGGCATCGGAATAAACCTAAGTCAAGTTATATCTTCCAAGGCTTATGGAGTTTTGGGCATAAACGAAAATACATTAGTAGGTGAGCTTTCAGAAGAGCAAGTATCTAAGCTTGAGCATATCATTCACAATCCACTCGAATACGGAATCCCCTCTTGGATGCTTAATAGAAGAAAAGACATTATGACTGGGAAAGATATGCACGTAGTTGGAGCTGACCTGGTTTATGCAGTCAAGCAGGATATAGACCATGAAAAGGAAGCATATACTTGGAGAGGTTTCAGGCATACATATGGTCAAAAAGTCAGAGGCCAGCACACCCGCAGCACGGGAAGGACTGGCATGACTGTTGGAGTGATTCGCAAATCAACTCTTGCAAAAGCAGGCAGCGCAGCGGCAGCTCAAACAGGTGCGGCTGCCCAAGAGAAGAGCGCAGCCAAGCCTTCGCCTGCAAAGAAACAAGAAGCAGCAAAGAAGTGATAGTATGGGAGACCCTCGCAAGTTCAAAAATAAGTACGAAAGCCCAAAGAAAATTTGGGACGCCCAAAGGATACGCACTGAAAGCAGGCTAAAGCGTATCTACGGATTGAAAAATAGCCGCGAAGTTTGGGTAACCCTTCACCTTCTCAAAAGGGCAAGAAGGAATGCTATGAAGTATCTGTCTTTAGGTGAGGAAGGCGAGAAAAAAGCATCCTCGCTGATAAAGAAGTTGGCAAAGCTTGGAATAGTTTCAGAAAATGCGAAGCTGGATGATATCCTTTCGCTTTCAGTTGAAAACTTCCTTGACCGACGGCTCCAAACAATTGTTTTCAAGAAGGGCTTGGCTCGCACTATAAAACAGGCTCGCCAACTGATTACACATGGCTTTATTGCAATTAATGGAAAGAAAGTAACTGTGCCGTCCTATATGGTTTCTTCTGCTGAAGAAAAGCAAATAGGCTACTACAAGCCTATTGACCTTTCTGTCCCAGAAAACAAGCAGCCAAAAGCTGAGGCTGCATAATGGTGATTCATGTGGCAAATGAAGAGCAGGAAAGGAAAAAGACAGAAAATAGATCGCCGGCTGAAGAAAGTCAATCATCTGCATCCGGGCAGCAAAAAGAAGCGGCAGCACAGCAACAACAACCACCGCAACAGCAACAATCACATCGCCAGCAAAGGTGGGCAATCTGCCATGTTTATTCCTCCAAGAATGACACCATCATTACAGTTACTGACTTGTCCGGTGCCGAGACCATCGCCAAGGCTTCAGGCGGGATGATGGTTAAGGCCGATAGGGAAGAAGGCAAACCATATGCAGCAATGCAGGCAGCAGCAAAAGTTGCAAATGAGATCAAAAATCGCGGCATTACAGGCTTGCACATCAGAATCCGAGCGCCAGGCGGGCACAAATCCAAGACCCCTGGTGCAGGAGCCCAGGCAGTGGTGCGTTCGCTTGCAAGGATGGGCCTTAAAATTGGAAAAATCGAAGATGTTACACCTATACCAACAGACACCACAAAAAGGCCCGGTGGCAGAAGAGGAAGGCGCGTATAATCGGTGGTCGTATGATGATCGAAATAGAATTAGAAAAAGATAACAGAATCAACTTTATTCTTTCAGGAAGTTCGGTGCATTTTGCCAACCTAATCAGGCGCTTTGGAATAAGCCAAGTGAAAGTCTTTGCAATAGACACAGTTACTTTCTACGAAAATAGCTCTGCGCTGTTTGACGAGTATATTGCACACCGCATAGGGCAGATTCCGATTCTTTCTGATTCAGGCAAAGAAAATGATGAAATAGGTTTTACGCTTGAAGCATCTGGACCTACAACAGTGTATTCTAAGGAACTGAAAAGCACAGATTCAAAAGTGAAGGTTGCAATTGGCGACATCCCGCTTGTGAAGCTGCTTGACGGCCAAAGCATAAGGTTAGAAGCAAAAGCCAGGATGGGCTGCGGCAAGAAGCATGCAAAATTCCAGCCTGGCCTGCTTTCATACGAGATTCTTGCTCCAGATAAATTTCGCTTTAAAGTGGAATCATTCTTTCAGCTGGAACCAAGAGAATTACTTGCAAGGACTGCAGATTTAATCATCCAAAAATGTGATGAGTTGGAAAAGAAGCTTGAAGAGGTGAAGTCTGTAAAAGAAAAGTAATATGTGGGGGTGGCAGAGCCTGGTCAAATGCGCCAGCTTGAGGGGCTGGTGCCTTTAGGGCTGCGAGGGTTCAAATCCCTTCCCCCACATTCTGTGGTGTTGGCTATGAGAAGACCAAAATTTTCAGAGAAAAACTTGAAGATTGTTGCTGAGATGCCTGCCGAGGCGCGCAAAGCCAAGTTCTGGAAGAGGGTGCTCAATCTGCTTTCTTCTCCTTCACGCTCAAAAAAAGGAGTCAATTTAAGCAAAATTTCTGAATATGCAAAAGAAGGTTCAGTGGTAGTTGTACCTGACAAGGTTTTGGGAACAGGAAGGCTAACCAAAAAAATTGCGATTGCAGCAGCTTCATTTTCAGCCTCTGCAAAAAAGGCAATCGAGGAGGCAGGAGGGAAAATTCTTTCAATTGCTCAAGCTGCAAAACAGAGTCCTTCTGGAAAGGACCACGTAATAATCAAATAGGGTGAAAAGATGGTTGTTGTTGATGCGCAGGATGCAATCGTGGGGCGGCTTGGCGCAGCAGTAAGCAAAATGTTGCTTGCAGGCAAAGAGGTTACTATTGTGAATGCAGAGAAAGCGTTGATGAAAGGCTCCCTTCTTGTAGCAAAGGAAAAATATCTCTCGCGCAGAAGCCAAAAGGACAAGCGAAAACCAGAACATTCACCTGTCTGGCCACGGGTTCCACACCTTCTTCTGCGACGCATAATCCGAGGTATGCTTCCTTGGGATTCAAAAAGAGGAAGAGAAGCCTACAAAAGACTCAAAGTAGTCTCTTCAACACCAGAAAATCTGAAGGGCTCTGCCCAAAAGATTCCTCAGACAATTTCGCCAGACAAACAAGGGACTTTCACTCTTGAGACTTTGTGCAGGCATCTTGGTTATCAAGGAAGAAGAAATCTTTAATGGTGGTTCTTTATGGCAGTTGCAAAAAAGAAAAAGAAAGCAAAAAAAGAAGAAAAGCCTCAAGTTTACAGAGGTAAAAGAAAAGAAAGCATTGCAAGGGCATCTATCAAGCCAGGGAGAGGGGTTGTTAGGATCAATAGCATAAACCTGAATGCAATTGACAACAAATATGTGCAGGCAATCATTTCAGAGCCTCTCAGGTTTGCCCCACAACTTGCTTCAAAAGTAGATATTTCAGTGAATGTGTTTGGAGGGGGCCAGATGGGGCAAGCGCAGGCTTGCCGCGTTGCAATTGCACGTGCGCTTTGTGGTTTTTCAGGAGACGCCGAGCTTAAGGCAAAAATGCTTGAATACGATCGGTTTTTGCTTGCAGAGGATTCAAGGAGAATTGAGCCTAAAAAGTACAAAGGCCCAAAGGCTCGCGCACGATTCCAAAAGTCATACAGGTGAGGTGTATTAGATGTATTTCCCAGTCAGATGCTTCAGCTGTGGCGCAGTGATCGGTCATCTTTATGAGAAATACTCTGAAAAGGTAAAAAACGGGGAGGATCCTGCAAAAACTTTGGATTGGCTTGGCATTGAGCGCTACTGTTGTCGCAGGATGTTCCTTTCGCACGTTGACGCAATGGAAAAGATTGCACGCTACAAGCGCTACTGAGACCTGCAAAAGTTGTAAAAATTTTGCTGGCCTGTTTCTAGCATGAAAGCAACCCAGGCCCACCTGATTGATTGCGATGACAAGCCATACGGCGCCGAAAAGCTGACGAAAACAAACCTCGAAGAAGAACTGGAACATGCCTATTGCCATAAATGCCTTTCTCCAGAACTAAAAATCACAAAGATCATCCAAATCGAATGCAAAAACTGTGGCAGAAAACGCCTCATGACAATCAAATCAGTTAAAAGCAAAAGATAAGCTAATTCCAGTTTTTTCTGCATTATCCCCATCTTCATCTTTTATATATCTTTTTGCATACGTTGGTTGCTTGAAGCCCGGCAAGGCTTTGGAAGCTTTTGCCGGCGCACTTTGGAAGGTGGAAGATTTTTAATTGCCTTTCGACAAATAAGGGGCCATGGGGTAACCTGGCTATCCTGCCAGCTTGGGGTGCTGGTGATTCGAGTGGGTCTTGGCATTTTGCCGGATTCCGAAAATTCAAATCTCGATGGCCCCATTTATGCGCAAGCGGTTGTGCTGAGAGTGGTGTGAAAGTGCCTGCAGCCATCCGCAAAAAGGTGAAAATATGGATAGTTTGCTGATAAAGCAAGAAGCCTATCTTGAGGCTGGAATACATATCGGAACCAAACTTAAGACTGTAGATATGAGGCAATTCATATACAAAATGAGAAACGACGGCCTTTATGTGCTTGATTTGCGCAAAATTGACGAAAGGTTGCGACTTGCAGCCAAAATGCTTGGTAGATATGAGCCCGAAGAGATACTAGTCGTTGCCTCAAGAACTTACTCTGGTAATGCCGCCTCTGTATTCTCTGCCCTTACGGGAATAAAGGTGTTTCAAGGTAGGTTTATACCTGGTCTGTTCACCAATGTTGCAAGAGAGGACTTTGTTGAGCCGAAATTGCTTTTAGTGTGCGACCCGAAAGGTGAAAAACAAGCAGTAATCGAGGCAGGCAAAGTCGGCATCCCCATAATCGGTCTTTGCGATACTGACAATGTGACTATGTTTATCGACTGGGTCGTTCCATGCAACAATAAGGGGCGGCGTTCGCTAGCCCTTATCTTCTATCTTTTGGCTCGGGAGTACTTGATGGCAAAAAACAAGATCGGCTCTTATGATGAATTTACCACTCCGCTTTCTGCATTTGAGTCAGAAAAGCAAAAAGAATCTTCCCTACAAGAGCCGCAAGAAGCTCCCAACCAGCCGGAAGCGCAAACTGAAGTGCAGCAGCAAACCATGGCTCAAGCTGAAGAAGAACAAAAAAAGCCAAAAAAAGCAAAAAAGAAAAGCTAGCCTCCTAATATGTCCTCGCAATAATCTTTATCCGAGCCAGGGCTTATCATATCACACAGACTCGCATTTGAACTCTTTATTGCAGCTTCCCTAAAGCACTTATCTTTCCATTCTTGGTTTTCTACAAAATAGCAATCAGAAGCCAGTGGACCATACTCTGAAAATATGCTGAGTGAATAGCATTCCCTTTTCAGCTGGCCAGTAGAAAGCGGGTTGCAAAGCGATGGCATCCTATTTTCCTTTGCGGATTTGTAATAGCATGATATCCTTGCAGTAGATTCAATTACATTTTTGCACACTGAGCTATCGCTTGTGCTTATGGCATAATTTATCAGGCATTCATCCCTCTTTTCCTCACGGGAAGCCTTCATGCATATTGTGCTGTCCTTCTTTTTTGCAGCAAAATAAAAGTAGCAGCCATCCATGTAAATGGTTCCCGCAGTTATGAGGTCGCAAGCTTCAATTCTGTCAAGCTCCTCTGCTGATTTTTGTACGCACCAATCCTTTATTGCCGCCAAGCTTGCCTGTGTGCAAACAGAGGGGTCTTGCTTGATGACTGCAAGGCAGAAGTACCTTTCTCTCTCCTCCTTCATCGCATAGCAGGCGGCCTGGTCAGAGGTGTTCCTTGCATATGCCAGAAGGCAGGCAAAATCTCCTTGACATTCCATATAATCTTTCTTTTCAAGCGCAAAGCAGAGAGGTCTTTCCTCCACATTAAGCAGCATACAATGAGGCAAAATCTGCTCAAGGCATGAGGCCCTCTTTTTGGCGTCTTCTATCCTCAAGCAGATCTTTTCATCTTTTAGTTTTTTGGCGTTCTCTGTCAGGCAAATTTCTCTGAGCTCTTTTTGAAGTACTTTTTCACAGTACTGCATACTCTCGTTTGCAAACATACTATAGCAAACATCGGTCTTGTCTACAGAATATATTTGCTTGCACCACTCTGGATTTTTCTCTTTTGCGGCAAGTTCAAGGTAACAGCCGTCCTTCTGCACAATATTGCCTGTGCATATCTCTTCTACCTTTGTCTGATTTTGGATTTTTGTCTCGTTAGCAGGCATTATCTGTGGCTGTTCGCTTACTTGCAGCTGGGTCTGTTGTTGCACGCAGCCAAAAGCAAGGAAAAGGACTACCAGCAGAATGATATCCTTCATCTTTCTCACCAAAGAGGATTAGAATGCATTGTTTTTAATGTATTCCCTTCAGATTATTTTTGCGGAGATGGCAGAGCCTGGTCAAATGCGCAGGGCTTAGGACCCTGTGCCCTAGTGGCTGCGGGGGTTCAATTATAGCAGAACAAATCCTCCTCTCCGCACTTTTTTAAAAAATATTCGGCAGTATTGTTACAGCATCAGACATCCTCATAAGTAAAAACTCAAAAATATCTCTTTTCATAACCAACATTTTCCAAGCGGAACTTTTATTATTTCATTTGGTGAAATTCACCTGATTACTATGTTCGTTTTCCAGCTCCAAGCGCATAAAAAGAAAGAAAACGAAGAGCAGACTGCAATGCAGAGGCAATTTCTCCAATCTTCTTTTCTTGAGCAGGCGCCAATTTTTTCGGATTCAAAAGACTTTGAAGGCTCACTTTCTGTTATCGAGAAATCTTTCCGCAAGCACGGCATAGCTGATTTTATCACCACTTTAACTCCAGGTGCTCAAAATGCAATTTATGCAGCATCATTTGCATGGGGATATGAAAATGCCGCTCGCTACGTAAGAGGTGCAATGAAATTGAGCGAAGTCCAAAACGCACAAAGCATAGAAGAAAAAAGCAAAGCAGTGCTTGAAAATATACAAAAACAGGCTTCGCAAGAAAAGGAAGTGGATATCTCCCCGATAATTTGGAGCTTTTACAATGAGGATATGAAAGAAACCCAAGTAGAAACCTCCCGTTCCCAATCATTTACTGAAAAAGAAAAAATGAAGCAGCAAATTACCATGCCTCAAGACAGCCACCAAGCAATTGCAAATGGGATCATGCAAAACTCGCTTACCCCACTTATTTTGTATTGCGCAGCTCAGGAGGCAACTGCTGAAGCCAATAAGAGGGAAGAGCTTGCCAGGCTGCTTTTCACGCAGGCTCAGCAGCTTGAAATTAAAGGGCAAAAAGAAAGTGATCCAGAGCAAATAGTGCTCAAGCACAAGGAAGAAATTTTACAGCAGCTTAAAGTTACTGAAAACCAAATACAGCAAACCATCAAGATGATTGAAAAAACAAAAGAAGAGGATCAAGAGCGATTGAAGCAAATCCTGCAAAAGCACCTGCCCCCTCTGCTTTCCCTTGAGCTAATCCATGGCCAAAAGAAGCTGCGGAAAGCCGCGCTCAAGCGCCAGCTCCAAAAATGGCTGGCTTTCTGTTCATCAGCCTCATCCAGGCTTTCCAGCCTGCCCTTTGGCAAGCTGATAAAGCTGGTATCTTTAGCAAAACTTTTCAGGTAATTTTATGTTGACTGGCTCAGACAATTTGATAATACAGCTTTCCTTTTTCATTGTGCTGGCTCTACTTGGAACAATTTTTTCAGAAAGATTCAGGCAACCTTATGTAGTTGGGCTTTTGATTCTTGGCTCTATTGCCGGTCCACACGTGCTTGGTTTGGTAAAAGATGAGACCATTATTTCTCTTTTTTCAGAACTCGGTGCAATCCTTCTTCTTTTTACAGTTGGGATAGAGTTTTCGGTTTCACGCATTTTTAAGTCAGGCCTTAGAGCGTCATTCGTAACTTTATTCAAAATGGCCTTTCTTTTTGCGGCCGGATATGAAATTGCATTATATTTCGGATTGGATTTCACTTCTGCGCTCTTTTTAGGCGCAATGATTTCAATCACAAGCACTGCTTTGTTTTACAAAATAACCAGCGAAAAAGGATTGTCAAAAAATAAGCTTATGCCACTTCTTTTCTCAATGCTGATTGTTGAAGATTTTGTGGCAGTTGCAGCCCTTACATTCTTTTCTTCTCTTTCATTTGGAGGAGAAGTTCCTACTATAGAAGACAAAATTTTTTCCGTTCTAGTTTCTTTTGGCTTGCTTGGTGCATTTTACATAGTATTTAGAAAGCCTGCAGCTAATGCAATCACAAGGCTTACTCAATCGTTCAATATGGAGCTTATGATCTTTCTTTCATTTTCACTTTGTATGGGTATGGCCCTTCTTGCCCAACTTTTTGGGCTTTCAGCATCGGTAGGTGCATTTTTGGCAGGCAGCATAGTTTCATCTGTACCACATTCGCACAGAATAGAAAAGTCAATAAAGCCGTTGCTTCTAACTTTTGCCACCCTTTTCTTCCTTTCATTAGGCATGCAAGTTAATCCTATTCTTATACTTGAAAATCTTACTTTAGCTATGGTATTTGTCGCAGCTTTTGTAATCGTTTGCTTCTTTTCAGTTCTTTGGCTTCTTTTTGCAACAGGGTCCAGCTCAAAAAGTTCGCTTTTTGGCGCAAGCGCAATGCTAGTGCTTGGTGAATTTTCACTTATAATTGCATCAATCGCCCCCGAATATTCCCGTCCTGTGCTGATTGCAGTTGGTTCATTTGGAGTAATCTCAACGGCAATCATTTCTTCAATACTTCTTGATCGGCAAAAAGAAATCTTGCAATTTGGTCTAAAAAATATGCCGTTTTTCCTCCAGAAATCTTCAGTTTCCATATCAAGATATCTTTCAGGCCTTATTCGAGATTTTTCACCTCACGGGATCTTTTGGCGTTCTGCACAGACTTGCTGGAGCTGCATCAGAAACAGAGTAGGGTGGATAGCGTTGATGATATTTTTGATGGTAGTTTTGAGGTCTGCAACAACTTCTCTTCTTCAGGAAGGATATGCGCAAGAAGCGATCTTGTTGAGGTCGATATTCCTCGTTTTGGGGTTGATCTTTCTTTCATATCTTGCTTATGGGATATTCCGTGACTTGAAACCATTACTTGATTTGCTCTCATCAACGATTGCACGGCACAAAAAGAACGCTACCCTCGAAAGTAAAATTTTGCGTGATTTAGCAGCTATTATTTTTCTCCTTGCTTTGGCAGCCTTGATAAGTCAAGTAGTCGCAGGCATCGGTCTTCCGTCAATATTTGGGGTTGCTGACGACATAGCAATCCTTTTTGCTCTGATTCTTGTCTGGGATCTTCTTCAAAATGCAATTGCTTTAGGAAAGCAAAAAGCCATCTTCTGATTCTTTGCCATCAAGCCAACAAAAAGAAAGCCCCCGGCGAGAATTGAACTCGCTACCTGTTGTTTTCTTGCGAATGGATACAAGACAACCGCTCTACCGATGAGCTACAGGGGCTTATATTTTCTTGTCGGGCATATTGTTTTAAACCTTAATCGAAAGAATGCTTGGCAAGGAACGCTTAGCAAGGTGAATCCAATGGGTAAATTTCCAGAAGCAGATGTGGTCATTTCAAATATTTTCATTTGCCGCAAGTGCAAAGCAAGGAACAAGAGAAATGTTGAAAAATGTAGAAAATGCGGTTCTGTCTATTTGAGACCTAAGAGGAAAGAAATCCGAGTTAAGAAGTAGTGATGCTATGGAAGATGAAAAAGGCGAGATAGTATTTACTGCAAAATACAAAGACTGGATTGTAATCAAAAAAATGTCTATAGATTCCAAAACCAAGCCTGAAGAAGTTGCTGCAATACTTGCCTCAATCGAAGCTACGCTCTCAAGAAAAAGCTATCAATTTTCAGGCATAAAGCAAGAGCAGATTGAAGCTCTTGCAGCCAAGCTTGTCAAAGGCAAACGCAAAAGCTTTGCCTCCCTTGCAGAAGTTTTTTCTTCTCTTAGACCATCTGAATTCAAGGAGCAGCTGCTTTCTTCTTGCCCAACAGAAAAACACTTGCAGATTGCCGAAAACTATCTTGTCAAGACAGTGCTGGACATGCTAGGATTCAAAACCAACCTCGATCCAGAGACCCTGCAAGAAGTCTATCCGGAGCTTAAAATTCCAAAACCAAAAGGTAATTTTGGAAAAAAGTCTTAATCTTGGCGTTGGCTCTGAGAAACCTTTATAAAATAATCTAATATAATAACTCCGCTTCGGCTTGAGTTTGGCTGACGTCGTGTCAGTCGGCAAACAGAGGTGAATTGCAATGGCGGAAAAGGAACATTTGAATTTGATTTTCATAGGGCACGTCGACCACGGCAAATCCACTACCGTGGGGCGCATCCTTTATGAGACTGGTGCCCTCTCCGAACAGCAGTTGCGCAAGCTTAAGGAAGAAGCAGAGAAGCTGGGAAAGGCTACATTTGAATTTGCCTTTACGATGGACACTCTTAAAGAAGAAAGGGAAAGGGGAGTTACCATAGATCTTTCGCACAAGGAGTTCCAAACTCAAAAGTACTATTTCACCATTATTGATGCTCCTGGCCACCGCGACTTCGTCAAAAACATGATTACTGGTGCTTCGCAGGCAGACGCTGCAGTCCTAGTCTGTTCTGCAAAGGAAGGAGTTCAGGCGCAAACCAAGGAGCACGCCTTCTTGGCAAAGGTGCTCGGAGTCAATCAGCTTATAGTCGCAATAAACAAGATGGATGCAGTAAATTATGACCATGTCAAGTTTGATGAAACGAAAATGGCTCTCTCAAACCTCTTGAAGAATATCGGCTACAAAATCGAGTCAATTCCGTTTGTCCCAATTTCTGGCTATGCGGGTGCAAACATAAAGGAGAGAAGCAAAGAAATGCCTTGGTATTCTGGACCAACTTTGCTTGAGTGCTTTGACAAACTAGTTCCTCCACCAAAGCCGATTGACAAGCCACTCAGACTGCCGATTCAGGATGTCTTCTCGATTACAGGCCATGGAACCGTTCCAGTGGGAAGAGTAGAGACAGGTGTTCTTAAAGTGAATGACACAGTGATTTTCATGCCTTCTGGCGCAAAAGGCGAGGTAAAAAGCATTGAAATGCATCACCAGCCTCTCCAGCAGGCAATACCCGGTGACAATATCGGTTTCAATGTCAAAAACGTAGATAAGAAGGACATTAGGCGTGGCGAAGTGGTCGGACCCGTCAACAACCCACCAAAAGTCGCCGCAGAATTCACAGCTCAAATTGTGGTGTTGGATCATCCAACTGCAATTGGCAAGGGATACACTCCTGTTTTCCATGTTCACACAGCACAGGTTGCATGCACTATTACAGACATTCTCGAAAAGAAAGACCCGAAGACCGGACAGATAATCCAAAAGAACCCAGACTTTATAAAATCGGGTGATGTAGCGGTTGTTAAAGTCAAGCCGCTTAAACCCGTTGTGATTGAGAAGTTCCAAGATTTTCCGCCGCTTGGTAGGTTTGCTATCCGTGACATGGGGCAAACTGTTGCGGCAGGAGTGGTGCTTGATGTGGTTCCAAAGTCCTGAATTGTTTTGTTTTTTTTGAGGTCGGCATCCGGTTCAAACGAACCGGAGCCGAAAGGTGAATAGATGGGAAAGGCAAGGATCAAGCTGATAGGCAAAACCCCAAAAGACCTGGATGAGGTCTGCAAGCAAATAATCGAAATTGCCAAGCAAACAGGAGTAGAGATACGTGGCCCTGTGCCTCTCCCAACCCGCAGACTGGTGGTTGTGACACGAAGAAGCCCTTGCGGTGACGGGTCTGATACTTACGAACATTGGGAAATGCGGATTCATAAGAGAATTATTGACGTTGCTGGGGACGAGCGCACATTAAGGCAAATAATGAGGGTGCGAGTCCCAGAAAATGTGCAAGTCAAAATTTCATTAGAATAGAAGCACACGTTTTTTTATTATATACCACTTTTTAAATATTTCGCATCTTTATTTTACCAGGTGGTACTATGGTTGAAATGCAAAACAAACAAAACAAGACATTCTCCAAAAAGATACCCAATGTTCTACAGATATTCAAAAGGAAAGAAGTTCTTAAGGAGGACCCAATAAATGCAGAAAAAGCAAGAGCAATTGCAGATTCAATTTCCCTATCCATCAAAATTCTGAAAGACGCGGATGTACCGTATTTTCCGTTACTATTTATACTGCCGGAGTTTTCAAAGGAAGACAAAATGTTCCTTGAAGCCTACAATTTCAAAATTTCAGCTACAACGGGATTCGTTGATATGTCAAAATCGCAATATTTTCTTCCTCTCCTTATCACCAGCTGGGAAGCAGAAGTAATAAAATCCGACATAAAAGCATATTTGGCAGTTCATATTGCAAGCAAAAATCCATTCAAAGACCAATCAAATGATGAAGGTGGGGTTATCTTAGCGTTTCGCCAAAGAGTTACTCCATTACTTCCTAAGATGGTTCCACTAAGTCCATTCTATTTCATTACAGACAAAGTTTATGTTCCAGTGCAGGAACTAGAGCCGCTTGCAGCTCATCTTGTCAAATTGGAGCCAAGCCTGTCTCCTTCATACGTGCTTGAAAGTGCAGGCATCTTTGTCTCAAGTTTCATAGAATACAAAAAAGAATTACACGCAAGAAATATTGATCTTAACAAATTTGCTGAAAAAACAAAGAAATTCGATCCGATAGATATTTTGGCTAGCTGATTCTTTTTTTGGCTTGACTCAAGAATTCTTTTTTTAATTCTTCTTTCTTTTATTTAAGGCAGTGCCGACGTGGCAGAACCTGGTAATGCGCCAGACTTGAGACTGCGAAAGCAGGAAATCTGGTGCCCTTTTCGGGCTTAGGAGTTCAAATCTCCTCGTCGGCGCTTATCTTATATGGCAAAAAGCTGAAAGTAAGAAGTTAAAGAGAAAAAATTAGTTAGAAGGCGTCTTTTAGAATAAAGAAGAAAGCAGTTAAGGATTTTCAATTTCCACATCGCCATTTACAATTACTTGACATGCAAGCCTCTGATTTGGCTTCGCCCCAAAGCCTTCCAGAGTCGCCTTTTCGTTATCGGTTTTTTCTGAAAGATTTTCCATCCCCTTATTCACATTTATAAGGCAGGAGACACAGACTCCTGCTTTGCATGAAAATGCAATGCTTGCTCCATTGTCCTCTGCAATCTGGACTAATGGTGTTCCTGGTGGAACTTCAACTTGTATGTTGTCTGACTTAAAAGTTACTTTTGCCATATAAAATCACCCGCCTTGTTCTTATTCGTCTGATAAAGTTTAAATTACTCGCTGATTTTTGGCAACCACCAAATATTATAAATGGTTTTTTCCGTTTTCATAGTGGTGATCTTCATGGCATCTAATTTGCCAAGCAGCTTTTTGCGCGGTGGAAGTGGCTCATACACTCCGCCTTCGCAAAAGATTTACACTGCTTCAGGTGAAAATGAAGCTTCTCCTTCGCAAAAGCAAGATAATTCTGGATTCGCATTAATGGTAGCAGGGGTTGCCCTTCTCCTTTCCTTGGCCAGCCTTTATCTTTCTTTCTTTGTAGAAAGGCCCCTTTCAGAATACCAAAAGCAGCAATTGCTTGGAATTGCAGACGATTTGCGTTCACTTCAAAACCGCGAGATTAGAATGACTGCACCAATGCAAACTTCTGTGAGAATCAACAAAACCTATCCTATTCGAGATATGTTTCCAGAAACCTTTGAAGTGCCGCTTGAATTCACTATTCCAATCAATACACAACTTGTAGGTGTAAGCCCTGCCGGTCATCCGATCGTATTTAGGGTGGAAGAATCCGTCCCTATCAAAACAAAGGTCCAAATCAACGGCTCCAAGGCTTTTGCCGGACACAATATAACCTTGAACAAGGAACTGCCCATGGAAGCAGTGTGGTCTTCTGAAATAAGGGTGAGAGCCGCCTATGGCCAAGACCTCAACAACATAATAGATAGACTAGAAGCGCTCGCAAAGAAATAGCCTATTTTGCAACTACAATCTTTGCAACTCCAAAACTTCCGTCAAACTTTTTTTGCATTCTTTTTATTTTAATTGGTCTGCTGAAAAATGGTGCGTCTGTAACAAAAGTCTCCCCTTCTCCTCCTTCTAAATGAGGATTTATTTTCAGTCGCAACTCCTTTGCATATTCTAAAAATTTCGCATCAAACTTTTTTCCCAACCATTTTTCATCCAACCCTTCTGCAGCTACAGCCACAATGTATGTCTCAAAATACCTACACTGTTCATCCAAGAGCTTCGCCCCTTTTCTCCACAAAGGAGCAAAACATGGTATCCTAAGTTCATGTGCGATCCTGTCTATCCTCTCTTTTTGGTACTCTGACTCAATTGCTCCACAGGCAACGGCATCGGCTTTCAGCTTTGCAAGGGCCTTCTTCATACAACCAAGCTCACTTTCTTCTGTCTTTTCTTCTGGCTGGACAAAAGTGATTTTCATGCCCATCCTTTTGGCCTGAAGCTTACACCATTTAATATTTGGAAAATGGAACATAGTCGAGTACTCTGCAGGAATAACAGATAAAAGCTCAACTTCAAACCCCAGCTGCTGGCATAAGAATGCTGCAAAAACAGAATCTTTGCCCCCAGAAAAAAGGACTGCAACCTTCATATTTCTTTAAGAGCAAGTTACTTTTTAAACACTTAAAGTAAATTCTGCATTTTGTGGGCGTGTAGCTCAGCGGTAGAGCGCGTCGTTCGCAACGACGAGGCCAGGGGTTCGAATCCCCTCTCGTCCACTAAAGATATGAAATTGCATCCAGCTCTATCACTTTCTTTTCTTCTTCTGGCGGCCTCGGCTGAACGTACGGATTCTTCAGGCCGGTAATAATTGCAGCGCAGGTTATCGTGTCGCCTAATGATGGATCTAGCCTGGCTCCTATTTTGACGTCTGCGTTCAAGTCAAAGCTCTCGGAAATTTTTTCTCCAATTTGGATGCCTTCTCCAAGTGTAAGCTGTGGCCCTCCGCTTATGTGCAAAAGTGCTCCCTTTGCGCCTTCTGTTGAGATGTCAAGCAAAGGCTGCTCGAGAGTGTTTCTTACTACTTGGTCGATCCTGTCGGGGCCTCTTCCTTCCCCCATCGAAAGGAGTGCAAAGCCTCCGTTTTCCATTACAGATTTTACGTCTGCAAAATCAATGTTCATAAGAGAAGGAAGCATGATGGTGTCCGCAATTCCTGTTATTGCCTTGCTTGTTATTGCATCCGCCAGGTTGAATGCCTCATTGATTGGCAAATTAGGAACATATTTTGCAAGGCGGTCATTCTCAATTGCAATCACGGTATCAGAGTGAGCTGCAAGGCGCTGCAGTCCCCACAAAGCCTTCTGCATCCTTGCTCTTTCAAGTCTGAATGGCATCGTTACAACAGATACAACGATCGCTCCTTGCTCTTTTGCAATTTGCGCAATTACAGGTGATGCGCCAGTGCCTGTGCCTCCGCCCATACCTGCACACACGAAGACGAGCTCTTTCTCCGAAAGCACTTCTCTCAGCTTTTCTTTCGAAACTTCTGCACATTTTTCTGCGACTTCAGGGAAACCTCCAGCTCCAAGTCCCTTAGTAATTGTAGATCCAATTAAGACTCTCTTGTGGGCTTGCACTATTTTCAGGTGGAGCTGATCTGTGTTTATTGCAATCGTTTGTGCAGAGCGTATGCCGTTTCTTGTCATGCGGTCAACAGTATTGCAACCGCCTCCCCCAACACCTACGACTGCAATACGAATATTCTCGTTTGAAATTAATTCATCGTTCCGAGAACCTGCCGCATTTTCAAACATATTTCCAACCCCCATAAACTTTCTTTACTTCCATTCTGTGCAGCTTACGCTAGAAGTTTTTATCATATTCTTCCTCGATAATTCGCTGCACATCCTGGTCGCCTACTCATCATACGCTGATTAGATTTAAATAGATTACGAATTTCAAAACGCTCGCGTTCTAAAAAATACAAAAGGCGCAAAGCAGCGGGGTTGGAAACATGCCTTGCGCCTCCGAGTTAAAAAAGCCGTCTATCCAATTATCTCTATGTCAGAGTAGGAGACTTCTTTTCTTGGTTCATCTGAAGATGCACCAAAAACATTTGCGCCTTTCACCCCAGTCACTATGGCGACTATTTCAAGCTTGCCGTCATAGCCAGGTATGAGTCTTGCACCCCACTTGACATTTGCTTGCGGATCCATCTTTTCGGTGATTATTTCACCTGCTTTAATGGCATCCCCAAGTGTGAGATCTGCTCCGCCTGAGATGTGAATCAGCGCGCCGTTTGCTCCTTCATAGTCCACGTCCAGCAGCTTGTTCTTAAGCACACCTTCTGCTGCTCCGCGGACTTTGTCAGTGCCTTTCCCTTCTCCTACTGCAATGAAGCCGACTCCTCCACCCTGCACAATAGAGCGGACATCTGCAAAATCAATGTTAATCAATGATGGCTGTGTAATTGTCCAGACTAATCCACCGACTGCCTTTGCAAGAATCTCGTCTGCTACTGCAAAAGCCTCATTCATCGGCAGATTTGGAACAAGTTTCACCAGCCTGTTATTGTCAAGCACTATTACAGAATCGACGTGCTTGCGAAGCTTTGCAATACCTTCGTCTGCCTTTGCCCGCCTTGCGCGCTCGAGGTTGAACGGATAGGTCACCATGGCAACTACGATAGCACCTTGCTCCTTTGCAATCTCTGCAATGACAGGTGCTGCTCCAGTGCCTGTGCCTCCGCCCATACCTGCGCAAATAAAGCACAAGTGGGCCCCTTCAAGCTCCTTTTCTATCAGTGGTCTGTCAATTTCTGCGGCCTTTGCACCGGTTTCTGGGTATCCGCCTGCGCCAAGTCCTTTGGTAATAGTCTTACCGATAAGGATTTTCTTGGCTTTCTCGTGAATCATATTGAGGTGCTGCCTGTCGGTATTCACCGCAATTAGCTCGCACCCCTTGACTCCCGAGCGAATAAGGCGGTTTATAGTGTTGTTTCCGCCGCCGCCTACTCCAACTGTCACAATCTTAATCTGGTCTGAGCCAAAATTTTCTGTCGGAGCTGGCTCTTGCTCTCCTAGCACGGACTTCACAAGGCTGTCCATACTGATCGCCGCAACAAAATTCAGCTTACAAGTATTTAAATGTTTCCAGAAAGCACAAAGGCAGCATTCAAATTTCTGCAAGTATTAAATATTCTTTGAGAGTTTAATGCCCTCATGTTTTCAGAGCTTTTGCTACTCATACTCTTTTTAGCACTGCTTTCCAAATCCGCAAGCATTGTCGTTGAAAATGCAGAAAAGCTCTCGGTATTTTTTGGCATAAGCACCCTTACAATTGGAATGCTTCTGGTTGCGGTTTCAACCTCGCTTCCTGAGCTTGCAGTTTCAGTTGCATCCTCCAGTGCAAAGGAAAGTTCAATTGCTGCAGGCAACGTGTTCGGTTCGAACATTACGAACATACTACTTCTTCTTGGCATTGCGGCATTTCTTTACGGCTTTCAGGTTCCAAAAGAAAACATGCAGGATATTGCTCTTGTCCTGCTGACTACCACAATTATTTCAGCATACATCCTTTTGCATTCTGAAATAAGCGGCACTGCTTTAGGTTTTCTGGAAGGAGTCTTGCTGATTTTGGTCTTTTTGTGGTATGCAAATAGAATGCTTAAGCAAAAGAAATTCCTCTCTCATCATGTAAACCCGAGGATGAGCCGCCAGGAAGGACTGAAGGCATTCATCTTTTTTAGCATAGGCATCCTTGCAGTTTTGATAAGTTCCAATCTGGTAGTAGATTCTGCGGTACGTTTGGCAGATGTGGCAGGATTGGCAAAAAGCTTTGTAGGTGCAACAATTATTGCCGTAGGTACTTCTCTTCCGGAAATTTCTATCGGCTTGCAGGCAATAAAACGCAAGCAATATGGGCTTGCGATAGGTGATGCAATCGGAGCTAACATGTCTACTATGACCCTTGCGCTTGGTGCTGCAGCAGTTGTATTCCCTGTTACAGTTCAATTGAGCATTTTTATTGTTGCTTTGATTTTTGCAATAGTTGCCAATTTCATCTTTCTTTACTTTTCTCTTTCAAATAGAGTATTTTCAAGAAATCGTGGTTTGATAATGGTAATGCTTTACTTTCTTTACCTTTTCACAATATTTACTTTGCAGCTTCGTGAAGTCCTGTAATTGGAGATTTTGTTTTGAAGAGCGTACTTCATCTGGCAATAATTACTATTTTTTCATCCTGCATCTCTACACTTATGCTAAACTTTGAGGTTTTGAGAAGTTCAAGAAAAACCCCACAGAAATCAAATTCATCAGGGTCGGTCACAGTTATCCTGAATCCGCCATACACTCCTTCTACATTCCCATTCTTTCCTACCAAATCGCGTACCCTATTTTCCAAATATTCATCTTGACTTGACAGTTTTCTGACTGCTTTTCTGAAATTAATGAAGTTCTCAGCTTTGCATTCCTTGCATGCTTGGAGCTCAGCAATTACAAGCTCTCTAATCAATGCACTAGGAACTTGCTCTTTTCCTTTTAGCTTTTTGGCAACTATCTGCGCAATTCTTTTTGCATGCTTTTTTTCACCACTTCTTGATAAAGCACTTTCTATTTTTTTCATATCAAAATCCTGTAATCTCCCATCCCTTTTGATTACTTTCATACCCTCTACCTCATATCAAATATTGCAGATATATCATAACAAAAGCAACTATTACTGTTGGAACTGTTACTTTTATTCCTGCATTAAGCCATTCAAAAAATGAGACTCTAGGCAATCCTCTCTTTTCTAAAATCCCAAGCGCAATTATATTTGCAGTACTTCCGATCATAGTAAGATTGCCAAACAAAGTTGCGCCGAAGAGAAGTGACCACCACAAATATGTTCCTCCGATATGAGTAGTCTGCAAATCATGTACCAGTGGTATAAAAACAGCAACCGCAAGCACATTGTCAAGCGCAGCAGAAAGCAAACCAGAAATTATCATTATTGCCGCAGAGGCAAGGCCTTTCTCTCCTCCAAATATAGATGAGAATGCTTTTGCGGCAATCTCCATTACTCCGGACTGCTCCAATGCACCAACCGAAGCAAAAAGAAGCATAAAGAAAAATAGTGTCCACCAATCTATCTTTGTTTCAACAAAGTGGCGCGCTTCCCTCCTTTCAGCAAGCAACGCTACGCCTCCTGCACCAAGTGCAACACCAAGAAGCATAGCATTCTTTTCAAGCCCTAATGCATTTTCCAGCTGGGTATGGAGCACCAAGGCCCCAAACACCACCAAGAAGAATAAGCCGGTTATAATCTTGTTTCCAAATGCATGGCCTTCGAAGATGTCACCTATCGCAATCTCACGCGAGCGTTCTGCAAATTCGAGAATCTCTTTGCGGAAAATGAAAAAAACAGTGATAAACATCACAATAAAAGCAAATAATGCAATTATTGTTGCATGCTCCAAAAAATCTATGAATGAAAGCTTTGCACTCAACGCAATCATGACTCCCACTGGATTTCCTATTGCGGTTGCACTGCTTCCAATATTCGTTGCAAAAACAGTCATCATCACAAAAGGTATCGGATTGACTCTCAATCTTGCACACAGGGAAAGTACAATTGACAGCATGAAAAGTATTGAGGTTACCTCATCAACTATTGCAGCAAAAAATGCAGAAAAAAACAGAATTACAAATACAAGGCGCAAACCCCCGCCACCTATATATTTCATAACTCTGAAGATCAAATATTCAAAGAAAGCTCTCTTTTCCAAATATCCAATAAAAAGCATCATGCCTGCAAGAAAAAGAATAATATTCAAAGAAGAAAACTCTATGAATTTTTCAATTCCAAGCAGACCAAAGCTTATCAGTACAAAAGATCCAATTAGTGCAAAAGCAAGCCTTATATCCCAAAAGAGCACAGTGCCAAGCACAAGCCCAAGCACAAGTGCAGTTGCTATGGTCTGCTTGATGTTCAAACCCAGCCCTACATTAAGAATCAAAGATGAAACAAGCAAAGCAACAATATAGACGATCCCTTTTTTTGCATTTGACGCATCAGATGAAACCATATGTTGGCTTTGCTGCCTAATCTTTTAAATTATTTTACCTTCCAGTCAGGGATGCCAACCAGCGATTTATGTGTCAGAACCATTTTGAAAAACTCCATTTGTTAAGATATCCTTGTTTCATCACATCAACCAGCATAGTATTATTCAATCATATCGCATCGTTGGAGGTGCTTTATCCTTCTGCCATACCTTGCTTACTTCTGCATCAAAAACAAAAAATGATAACTAAAAGAGTATCTCGTTTCATTCAACAATTATCTCTTTTTTTGCGACAATGTCCAAAGCAAGAGGCACGTCCAGCTTTGCCACTACAAACCAACCAACCTTGCGCCCATGTGCATCAAAATGTTTGATGGTGGGCAGCGAATTATTCGGGATATCAAAATCTACGCTATATTTTGCACTTTCGTATAAACGTTCGCCATCTAGCTTTTTGGTTTGCTTATAAGCCACTTTCTCAATTATGGAAGTCCTCTCTCTCATGTGCGTCTGATGAGGAATCCCCAACTCTTTTTCCTCCATACGATCAAACACATGCATCTCAGTCATAGTTTTGCTTTTCTTTATTTGAATACAGTTGAGGGTCACTTCCAACTTTCTTGCTTTTAATGGCTGAGGAAGATTTAATTCGATTTCCAAAAAAAGTTTTTCTCCTCTTTTTGCATACCCTTCAGTATGTATTTTTATTTTCGACATAAGCACTGCTTTTTGTGTGGACAAAAAGTGAATTTTTTTATCTATGATCTTTTTTAGTGGCATTTTTCTCAGCCTCTCGACGACATAATCATCTTTGCTTCGTGCCGCAATTTCATGATCTCTTTCCCACTCAAGCTCAATTCGCGGAGGAATTCATCATCTTTTGCCAAGAATTCTTTTATCGTTATTATCCCTGCATTGTGCAAAATAGTAAACGTGTGCCGGCTTAAGCTGGGCATAAGCGTGATGGGATAAAGCTTATTTTCTTCTATTCTGATCTGTAAGCTTTCATCTTTTGGAAAGCTCCATCCCAGAAGCTTCAACCCTACACAGTTTGCATATGTTATTACATCCATAGAAAATTTAGTATTGGTTACAAGCCAGCAATTTTTTATGTCGGGATTGTTCTCCTTCACATCCAAATACCGTGCCCAAGTATAGAGCGCAGCTTGGATGTGGCATTCATAGTGTATAGAATTATGAAATTTGCATTCAATTATACATTTTGTAGGAGGATGGCCTTCATATTCTCCGCGTGTAGCAATTACGTCAATTTCATGCTGGATGCATTTACCAGCAAGAACCTGCCTCAATTGAGTTTGATACCCTCTTCCTTTCAAAAGTGCACCTATAAAAGTCTCAAAAGGATAGCCGTCCGGACCAAGTTTCAGCAGGGCGTTTCTTAACCCAAACCTGGCCGCAGCACCTGGTCTAACCTGTGCAAGTTCCTCATAAGCCATCTTGTATATCTCACCAGTTGACATGTTATTTTTTATTCTAGGGATAATTGCATCTACTATTTCGTCAGCAAGTTGGTTGTTTGCTCCTGCCTTTCTGAGCGCATTCCTTATTTTGTTGTAGTCAAGAAGCTCTCTTGTCCCATCTGCTTTTTTTACGAATATTTGAACCATATTTGTATCTTTTTTCTACTATCCTTAAATTATTTGCACTACGTAGAGATTTTTGCTGAATACTTTATTCCTACAGGTTCTGGCTTTCAATTTGTAGAAATATATCCCTTGGTTTCGGTTTTGTATCTTCCTTCTTGCAAATCTTAGTCAACAATCGTTTCAACTTTCTTGGCAAATGCATCAGCAAGAATATAGTTGCCACTGATTCCTTCGGAAGTGAAAATTCAATAATTGTTGAAGTATTGAAAGGATTTGAGTAATCTGGCCTAACTTAAATTCATATGCTTCGCTTTTTGTCTGCCAAACTTCCATATTATATCGAGTTACGAGGATAGAAGGCTTAGTGGGGAAATAAAAATGTCATTCTTTTCGGAACGGTTTATCGGGCAATTGTTTATATTTGTCATTTAGTAGAATGACAGAATCAATTGAAAGTCTATTATACCGTAGAGTCGACTATCGATGGCCATTTCCAAATATGCACCAAATAATAACTTTGAGTGCTTTGGGACATTGGAAATAAGGCGTTAGGTATAATTTAACAGTAAAATTGAGTTTATGAATAATCGATGGTAGTTTCCATTTTATATCCTTCACAGGACCTTCAAAATATTTCCATATATGTTTGCCCATCTTAACTAATTAAGGTCCCTTTTTTTCTGCATCTTATACATTCTTAGAATTTCTTGGGTAGTAGTTGCTTCATCAGGCCCTTTGTCTTGCCTAATGCTTATCATTCTTGGGAATCTGAGTGCATATCCTTTTGCCTCTGGATTTTCTTCTTTTCCGCATGTGTGTACAGGAGAAAGAGTTATCTCATCTGCGGCAACTGTCACCACATATTTGGGTTCAACCCAGAAATCTGGCTCCAGTTCTGAAATAACTTCTGGTGGCTTTTGTTTTATTCTGATCTTGCTAAGCATGCTCTCCAAGTTTTTCATTTCTTCCTCTGAAAATCCGCTTCCAATTTTTGCTATAGTTTCAAGATTGCCGCTTTCAGCATTCAATACAGCTGCCAGCAGCCCACCAAATTCGAATTCCTTCCTCTGCCCTTTGCCTAAGTAATAGCCAACTATTATTGCATCAATAGTATCTACCATCTCACCATAAGACTTCTTGAGCTTTATCCAAGCAAATTTTCTGGCACCTGCAATATACGGTTGCTCCAGATCCTTTGCTATGACCCCCTCTAGTCCTTCAAGCACGCATTTTTGGAAATATTCTTCCAGCTGCTTTTTGCTTTCAACTATTATTTGCTGGGCAGGAACCAAAACCGTTGATTTTGAAAAGATTCGCTCCAGCTTCATCCTTCTTTCCTTATACGGTTGAAGTGTCATGTCCTTTCCATCTATATATAAAACATCAAAAACAAAAAGTTGCAAAGGGAATTCTTTAGCCATCATATCTACGCCGTATTTTCTCTTCCGCTGAATTGTCTCTTGAAATGACATGTACCTTTTTTCCTTTTTGCTGTATGCAAGAGCCTCACCTTCAAATATTATTTGTTGGATTTTCAGATCCTTTGCAGCCTCTGTAATCTCAGGGAACATCTCAGTCATTTTTTCGAGTCTGCGGGAAAAAATTTCAACTTTCTTGTCATATACGTGGACCTGCATTCTCAACCCATCATACTTTGCTTCAACTGCACATTTCCCACCCATTTTTTCTAATATCTCCTCAGCCGAAGAGAGTCTTTCAGCAAGTGCAGGTCTGATGGGTTTGCCAGGGGTAGGAGTAAATTTTGACAAATCTTTTCCTGCCAAATAAGCTTGGGCTACCTCTCCCATATCCGAGCATAAATTGAATGCACGTTCAATCATATCCTTGTCTTCTTTGCTGCCTTTTTTCAGCATCGAAAGGGCATCAATTATTGTCGGATCCCCAATTCCAAGCCGCAATTTTCCAAGGCAAAACCTGACAAGGTAGCGGGCCTCAAGTGGCGTAGCCCCATTTAGCAGCTCAGAAAGAACTGAGATTTTTGCTTCCTGCGACCCTGGTCCAAAAAGCCTGGCAATTTTCAGAAAGGATTGGTAGACCTTCTGGATAGTATTCGGTGTGAATCCTAAGCTTGTTTGTTTTTTTCTCTTTAGCACTTCTTCTGCTGCACTGCCCACGTCCCCAAGTTTTTTGAAATATCCTTCCACAATCTTTTGGTCCTGCCCACTTACTTGAGATATAGCTCGAATGGCAAATTTTTCACCTATGCCAATATCCAATCCTTCGTATGGGGGAGCTATACTCCCCTCCATAATATATATGAGTGGTCTTATTTCATCTTGCTCGCACTTTGCAAGAAGATTTGCTATCTTTGCAGACATCTCAAGCCTTGAAGGCTCGCGTTCGATTTCTGAAAAAATTTCTGCAACTTGCGAAAATAACATGAAGTTAAAATATGCTACAATTTATTTAAAGGACAGCTTCGCTAATACCTCATGCATAGCAAAATAGGCCAAGTAGCAACAGAACTTATCACTATAATGGGAATTTCACTTTTAGTTGTTCTCATATTCATGTCTCTTTCTCTTTCATTTTTATCCGAAGCTTCAATTGAAAAGAACGAAAAACTTGCCTATGATTCAGTAAGAAGACTTGCAATTGCAGCAGATACGGTTTATGCGCAAGGAGCTGGAGCATCAGTAATAGTTGAAATTTTTCTACCTCCGACAATCGATTTTAATCCTAACAAAACATATATAGGCAAGCCTGCAAATGTCTCATCCTTCATACTCCCAAAGACCATTAATATGCGAGTAGGACAAAGCGATATCTTTGCATCTACACAGGCAAATCTGGCCGGTTCTTTTCCGACTAAAAGCGGCTCCCACAAAATGTACTTGTTTTCAAAAGGAGGGCAAGTGTTCATTGTGCCATATATCGCCTCTATCAGCAGACCATCAGTATTTGTTAGCATGGCAAAGGGAGAAATCAGGAACGAATCAATAGTTCTGGAAAAGAAGATTTCTTCTTTAGCATTTGCATCTATTTACTTACCGTGGGTGCCCTCAGATATATCCATCAACGTTTCTCCCTCTTCCAGCGAGCTTCAGGTCGAACCCACTCAGTTTTTGGTGTCAATAGCCGCAAATAATAACGCAGAGGGAATTTATAATTTGAATATGGAAATTTTTGTGAGCTCAGAAATAGGAAACCAATCATTTACGGTTCCAGTTACTGTAGAAGTGCGCTAATGAAAGAATTTAAAATAAAATCTGTATTCTTACTCTATGCATAGATTTTTCCAAGTCCTCTCTGCCCAAGCGTCTGCAGAGCTGATCTCGGTTCTTGGCATTCTTCTTCTCATTCTTTTGACTTTTACGGTCCTATCTTCGAATCTTTTGTTTGATGTTAGCGTCCAGAAAGATGCCAAGTTGGCAAAAGAGACAGTGCAAACACTTGCCAATGCGGCAGATAGTGTTTACGCAGAAGGAAAAGGAGCTACTAAAATTGTCAGTATTACAATCCCTCCTTCTGCGAATCTTTCTCTCAAAAAAAGCTATATTGGAAAACCGCTAGATTTTTCGGTGCTTTCAAACAATATTATCAACCTTCATGTAGCTGGCTCAGACTATTCTGCAAGCACTCTAGCACCTCTTTCTGGAGTATTCCCTTCTTCGCCTGGAACTTATCAAATCAAAGTTATTTCCTTTGGTTCTTATGTATCTATTGGGGCAAGCCTGGTTGAAATCCAGCCTTCCATAATTTATCATAAAGGCAAAAAAGGGCAACCTTCTTCAGCTTCGCTGGAAATAATCCCTTCATCTTCTGATAACTTGGAGATTAATATCCAAGCTTTCAATGAATATCAAAAAGTTCCTCTTGCAATTTTTCCTTCATCTTTTCAAACTGCTGGAAGCAGAGCAATCGTTAGTATCATCTTCCAACCTTCAGTTGATGCGGGAGGCGTCTATAATTGGAATCTATTAATAAATACTTCACTACGCCATCCATCATGCGTGCAAGAATGCAGGGAGGAGTTTTTTATTGTTCCTGTAAGCTTTGAAATAGGTTGAAAATATGAAAGGACAGCTTTCAGTTGAATTGGTTGTGATTGCAGCAGTAATGGCGTTTATCCTTTTTATTATCTATATTGCAAACCAGAATCTGCAGGCCTTATGGGAAAGACAAAAGCAATTGCTCGAGGCTGGGTCAGTGGCAAACAAATTGGCGCTTGCGATAAACCGCGCTGCGGCCGGAGGAAATTCTACAAAGATTTTCCTTTCAACTACAGCGAGTGAAAATATAGTTGATATTTCGGTTAAAGGACAATTTGTAACTGTTCGATATTCAGCAAATGGCCTTTATTCCGTTCCACTGACTACAAACATGACTCAGTCCTCTTCTGTTCCACTCAACACCCAAATAATAATAGAAAATAGGGATAATGTCATTTACATATACGAGGCGTAAGCAGTATGGGTAAATCCAAATTTTCTTCAACACTTGGCCAAATGCTTTCTACAGAGCTTGTAATATCGTCTGCAATATTTGTTGCAGCTCTTGCAATTTTTCTTTTTTCATGGAATTTAGTTTCAAATTCATATTATGAAGAGCAATCGATGCATGATATGCAAACTATTTTGGTAGGGATATCAGATATGTTTGTGCTTTCTTCGGGAGTTCCTTCTGATTGGGAAAATGACGATTTTCTCAAAGCCAATGCTTTCGGTTTTGCTTCATCACGAAATGTTCTTTCGCCATCTAAACTTTCCGCACTGTCGCCCATGAACGGATATTATGATTTGGTAAAGGAAAAGATGGGTGCAGGGCCATTCGATATTTATCTGAGTGTAATCGATGCAGATTCGGGCAGCTTGCTTTATTCTTTCGGGTTAGAACCTGATTATACTAATTCCAAGATATCCAGTGCTGAAAGGCTTGCAATTTTGGATGATAAGATTGTCAGAGTTCGGGTTCAGATATGGAAGAAAAAATGAAAATCTCTAACTCGAGGCTAAGGGGAGTATTCCTCAGTCTTGATGCAGCAATCTCAATATTCATGATTATACTGGCCACCTTTATTGCCTTTACTTTCTATGGCAACACTCAAGATTCAGACTTTAAAACCCAGCTTTTGAGAACTTACTTACAAGATGTTGCAACAGTGCTTTCAAAAAAGGGCCTACTCTCTCCTCCACAAGACCTAACACAGACCACGGCTTCCATAAGAGAGGTGTTAAGTGCGACTTCTCCTTCAATTTGCATAGAGGTGGTTGGTTTTAGCAATCAGCTTGCGGATGGTCTTGTAGGATATTGGAAGCTTGATGAAGTGGCAGGTTCGATCATCTATGACTCCACTCCAAACAGACTTTTTGGGATTTTAATCGGATCCCCTATATTTGTCCAAAATGGGAAAGCGGGCGGGGCCATTCATTTCTCTTCTACAACATACGGAACAGTTCAGTTTTCTCCTCTTTTTGAGCAAGAAAGTTTTTCAGTCTCTCTATGGGTTAAAAGTCAAAATATTGGCAATCAACAATTATTATTTTCATTTGAGGAAAAATATTCTGTTGGCATTACTGAAGAAGGAAACGTCTTTTTCCACATATTTTCATCTGATGAATCATGGTTGGAGGGACCATATATTGCTGATGGCAACTGGCATCACATCGTTGCAACTTTTGATATAGAAGGAGTGGCTACTCTTTATGTAGATGGAACTGCGGCAGACACTGATGATTTTGCCATGGCACCAAATAGTAATAACAACCCTCTCCAAATAGGATTCAACAGCGACAGCATTTTGGATGAAGTGCGCCTTTACGACCGTGTTCTTTCTCATCAAGAAGTGCAGCTTCTTTACAGCAATCCTGAAAATATTTTATACATGGTCAACAGACCTGGATGCCTGTATGGAGGTGGAGAGATCCAATCTCTAACTGTCCCATTTGCAAAAAATACCAATCAGCTTCAAAATGATTATGGTTTTGTTATCATTCGTGGCTGGTATCGTGGAAAATAAAATGGCATTCATAGGAAATTTATTAAGCTTTTTTTGCGATCTTAAGGGTTGAGGTTCAATGACCAAAAGAAAGCTTCCGAAAGGTTTCACTTTTACCATATCAATACTAATTCTGTCAATTACGCTTATCGGAATGGCTCTATTTTCGCAGGAGTGGCGAAAAAGCCAAAGAACCGCATTTACTGAACTCTTGCCATCTGAAATTGCAAGGATAGAAGAACAAGTATCTTCTGACCTTGCTGCTGTACTTGGGACAAAGGCAGATATTAGAAAAACCCAATCTTCTATACATTTAACAGTTTCATCTACCCTCCCATTCAAAAAAGAAGGCCATCCAATTGCAAATCTCTATGAGTATGCAGCCACCTTACCTGAAAATCTGAGAAATAGCGGAGTTGAAGCTATTTTGGTTTCTTGGATAAACGGAAGCAATGCATTTATTATGAATATTTCAGAGTCAGGAGGTCTGTTTTATAGCAACGATGGCCCAAACGATGTGATAATTTATTACCATCCTCTGGGTTGGCAGCCCATCTCAATATACGCCACCGTAAACTGCTCAAAAAGTGCAACCAACATCGGTGCCTTTTCTGTTTCTGGTGGTCAGGCAGGTTCTGACAACCTCTATTATAATCTCAAATATGTAGATAATATCGGCACAAAAACAAGATTCACCAATACACCGGTGTCAAACCATATTGCAACCTTGCAAATTTCATATCCTGATGGCACAATTCTTCTGTTTGTTTCTAATTTCTCAGGATTGCTTTCAAGAAATTATACTTCCATATCTTATACGAAAAGCCCATCTGGAGCTCTTGTACTTCCGCTTGATTCGCCTGCTTCAAATATGAAAGTACGTGATTATTCTCTTTATGGCCTTGATTTTACAGTAGGAGGCGGACAGAACACGCCCCTCTTCAAACTTTCCTGCAAAAGCCAAGGCTGCATGGAATTTACAGGAAATCAATACATGTACCGAAATAACTTCTCACTCACCGAAACAGAAATAATCTTTCCGCAAGGCTCAGAGCTTGTTTCAAACGGAGATTTTGAAGATAGAAATGGAATTCCTCCAAACATTTGGCCTTCATGGGTGGTTGAAAACAACTACCCAGAAGATGTTTACATCGGCCCTGCTTTGATACAAAACAATTGGGCAGCAGAGATCTCCAATCCACAAGGCTATGCAAGTGTTGATTTTTATATCTATCAAAATGTTTACTTATCCGAAAACTCATTTTATACACTCCAGTTTCTTTCGCAAGGCCAAAACGGCAAATACTCTATCTTTGACAGAAGCAAGGGAAAATACCTTCAAGCAGACGGAAGTTGGGATTCATCAGAACATCTATTCGAGACAGGTGTCAACTCTGACTTTATCCGAATCACTAAAGAATTCCTGCTTCCACTTGGATCATCTGAAGTTACTTTGAAGTTTTTTGCAGCAGAAAGCGGCGACGTGATTTATGATGCCGTTTCACTTAAGCAATCTTCAGGATTAAACGGCGGGTTTGAACAATATTATAGTGTGGGTGGCTCTAGCGGATAGATAAAGGGAAGTTTTATAGAGGAATCTATATGAGAATGTTGTCTTTGTTGCTGTTTGGATTGCTTTCTTCAGCCATTTTTGCTGGCTGCGTGCCGCAAAACCAAAATTCTCCTAACGTAAGCTGTACTTCCCTAAATCACCCATGGTGTACATCCGACGGATGCGGTCCGATCGATTATCCCTCGGTTTGCTACGAATTTGAATTGCGAGGATATTGCAATCTGAGATATGAGCTAGTGACAAACAATTGTACATGTGCAAGCGGTACAGCTCCAACTCTCTGTTCTTCTCTAAATGAAGCCGACTGTGCCTCTAAAAGTCACAATCCGGCTGGTGCATGCAATATTGCAGGAGGGTATTGCAGATTTAATGCTTTTACAGCATTTCCATGTGATGATGTAAGCAGTGGGCCATCTCTACCATGCACTTCCATTTATAACGAAACTGTATGTGTAGCAGTGGGTTGTCACTGGGATAGCACATCCACATGCAAAGGACAAGGTGCAGTCTGTCAATCAAATAATGATTGCTGCTCTTCCAAATGTCTTATACGCACCAACAATGATGGTGGGGCGTTTTTATCATCAGAAAATCTTTTTTCTGGGCTTGCAAAGCTCGTCGAAACTCCCCTCAATGGTACATGTGTTTCATGCTGGCCAAGAGGATACGGGCCTTGCAGCTCAGATGCTGATTGCTGTATAAGTTCCATGTGCATAAATGGCATATGTTCATGCATTCCTAATGGGCAAAACTGTTCTTATCATTCTGAATGCTGTTCCGGCAAATGCCTTTTAGGTGAAGAGGAGCGCCAACCATGGTCTGCAATCCCGTCTTCAAGCTCAGTTAAGTTCTATATGATGAGAGATGGCAAGTGTGTTCCTTGCTGGCCACGTGGGACTTATGGCTGTCTCAGAGATTCTGATTGCTGTTCGAATTCAGTTTGCATTAATGGAAGGTGTTCTGCATGCTCACAAGGAGGGCAACAATGTACTAAGGATTCTGATTGCTGTGATAGCGATAAAACGATAGGATTAAGATGCGAGAATGGAGTTTGCAAACCTAAAAAACCACCCACTCCAATTATTTCACCCACACCAACTGTTATTCGAGGGTCCAACGTATACTGCATACAAAATTGTCCTGACAGCACACCATATATTAATATTTCATATGTCTTTGTTGCGCAGAGGCCGGGCAACATAATACCAATTTTGTTTTTGTATCGTAAGCAAGAACCATTGAACACTTCGACGTTTGAAAATGGTACAAGCGTTCAATTATACATACAAGCAGAAGCCAAAAACAATCCTAATCTTGTTGCCAAGTCTGATCGTTCTAATCCTACTAATGTAGCTGAATTAACAAACCTAAATTGCGCAAATGCTTCCCAGCCGTGTTCAGGAGACAACAAAATCCCTTGTTGCCCCCCCTCAATCTGTTTAAACGGAATCTGTTGCCTTCAAAATGGGCAGTTACTTGCCTCTTGCCAAGATGGAACCAGCAACGAATGTTGCAGTGGTAGATGCTTTATAGATGAAGAAAGCCAACCACGATGCGGAATAGGATGCAACCAGAGCTGCACCATTTCTTCAGACTGCCCGCAGACATGCAGTATTTGTGCAGCACCCGCAGGCTCATCCCAAAAGATATGCTCAGTTTGCATTCAAACGAACAGCACCACCAATTGCACTGAAAACAGTCAATGTTGCTCCGGGCTTTGCGATCTACTGAGCACCTCTGCTAATTTCTCAAAGTGTGTGGACTGCCTTCCTCTCAACCATACCTGTAGGAATCACTCAGAATGCTGCTCAAACAGGTGTCTTTTTGACGGGGAACAAACCTTCAGATGTGCGCCTCCTCTTCCTACATGCGGTCAGCAAGGTGCCCTCTGCACTAATGACACGCAATGCTGCGAGGGGCTTTTCTGTGACCTTGTAAATACAGTTGCACAACAAGAGCAGCAAACCTATTCTCGCGACTACTTTTTCAAGATAAAAAAACTTCCCTTCTTTTTTGAGGGAATACAAGATTATGGGCGATGCACAACCTGCTTCCCAACCAATTCTCGCTGTGACGATGTTCATCCCTGCTGTGATCCAAATGCAGTGTGCAATGTAACAAGAACAAGCGGATCTGTAAAGTACTGCATTATCCCTCCAGGTG
Organism: Candidatus Anstonellaceae archaeon; assembly: GCA_038891035.1. Classification (GTDB taxonomy): domain Archaea; phylum Micrarchaeota; class Micrarchaeia; order Anstonellales; family Anstonellaceae; genus UBA10161. The sequence goes on along the minus strand of JAWAEW010000002.1, from coordinate 35,809 downwards.
TAGGCAGCCAATCCTTCCTTTTCAACAATTGGATAAAGCAAGGAAATGGCATATTTGAGCCAGAGCACAACATAGTAAAGTCAGGCTCGACTTCAGTTAAAATCTACTCTAGCGATCCCTCGTCGTATATTTACAGTTCAGCTCTTTATTCAGCACTGAAAGGAAACAGGAATTATTTGCTTGAGTTTTGGGCGAGAGGCGAGCTTCAAAATGATGCGATTAGATATGCAATTGTTGATGTGCAAAACCAAATGTACTTGGCGCCTTCCGGGCAGTGGAATTCATTGAATCCCGGTGCAGACATATTTATCACAAAGCAGCTAAGCACTACTTTTGAAAGGATCACACAACCATTTTCTACACTTCAAAATGCAGTCATTGAACTTCGGTTTTATACACCTCTAAACAACCAAGTAGTCTATCTAGACGATGTTTCAGTTACAGAGATCAATGATTTTACTATGTCTGTATGGATAAGGCCTTATACCGGCCAAGGAAGCTTTGCAAGGCTATTTTATCAGCTAGGACAGGAATTTGGGGCAGCACAGGGGATTGATTGGTTTTTGAATCCTGCTAATTTCCTCAACATCTCATTTTATAGTGCAAATGGAAGTGGCCAGTCTTCACAGATAAGTCATCTACTCGATTTATCAGATGGGAATTGGCATATGGTGTCAGTTTCTGTTAGAAGATTAGGCGAATACAACATCTATCTTGATGATAAATCGGTTGCATCAGGTCAGTTCAGCCTTTTGAGGATAAACTCATCGTCCCCATTCTTTATAGGTGCATCTGATAGTTCAGGAAGCAACGGTTTCAGAGGACTGATTGATGAAATAAGGTTCTATAAGAGAGCTCTATCTGAACGGGAAATCGAAAATCACTACAAAGGCTTATATCAAGACAAGTGCAGCCTTGACCTTGATGTCTTTTATAAGCCATCCGCTTCATTTAGCAATATTACTGCAAATTATAATGCCAAGCTTCGCCTAAAAAGGCAGCTTCCTGATGCGCTACTTTCATTGCCATTCGATTATAGAGAAGTAGAAGGAATATCGGTTGATTACTCTCCTCTTCTGCTTCATGCAAATGTTTCAGCAAACTGGACTCCATTTGGTAAAATAGGTGGAGCATACAACTTCACATCTCTATTCTCCCATCTTTCGGTCCCATCGCCTGTGCTCCAGGGCAGAGATGATTTCACAGTTTCTTTATGGGTTAAGCCCAAATCAGTAATCTCCAGCCAAATCATAAGTAACCAAATTCAGAATTCTGGCTTCGCCCTTGAGTTGTCAGATGGTTATCTGAACTTTATTGCAGCAAATAAAGTAATATCATCGCCCATCGAATTAGCCACAGACGAGTGGACCCATATCACAGTAAGCAGAAAAGATGGGGTCGGCTTTATTTACATTAACGGAGTACTTTATGCAACTGGTGATGTTTCAGGAGATCTGGGCCAGACTTACCCAAGACTAATTATAGGAAATTCTCCTTCACTCAATAAGCCTTATGAAGGCATAATCGATGAAGTCCAAATATTCAAAAGAGCACTCTCAGAAGATGAAATACGTGCATTGTACAACCAAGGTTTTACTGTTAGCATTACAACACTGAACTCCTAAATAAAGAAAAAATTTATTTTATATATATCATTTTTCTCCTGTCGATATAGCCATCACTGCTCAATTCATAGATGTACGTACCACTTGAAATACTTGCTTGTGGTTTCCAGTTGACGCGATAAGTCCCATCTTTTAATTCTTCATTAACAATCTCTGCTATTCTCCTCCCAATCATATCATACACTCTAATCACTACGCGTCCTGGTCTGAGTAAAGAAAACTCAATTGTTGTCTGTGAATTGAATGGATTTGGATAGTTTTGTGAAAGCCTATATTCTTTCACCAGCTCAAATTTCTCCTCTACTCCCATCACGAATTCTTTTGCTTTGATCGGAGGACGAACAAAAAAAGAATTGAGAGTATCTTCATTCATCCCTCCAAACATTTGAAATTCCTGTTCTTCGAGAATTTTACCATCGGCCAAAATCTGCATATCTGTCAGTGTCCCCATAGCCATTATTATCTCCCGAAAATCTCCCGTTCCATTTATGTGATCATCTCTTACTACTTCTGCAGCCGCTACAGGGGGGCCTCTTACTCTTGGATCCGGCGGCACAATCTGAACACCATTAGAGTCAAATTGCGTTATACTTATTATAATCATTTTAGTAGCCTTCTTAGTAGTATCCCTATCTCCTGCAAAGAAGAAAACACTTGGCCTATCCCCGTGCTGAAAGATCAAGTTTAATGCTATTTGCTGATAATATGCATTTACACTGTCATGGTATGGAGGCCAGATATTTTCGATATAGTAAGTCCGAGTAGCTATATAGTGGCCATCCGTATTTGGGGGCATTAGAATTCTTGGATAGGTCTTTTTTATGATCCTTCCTTGAGGAAATAGGTTTATTCCGTTTCTGTGTGAAGGAAAAGAATCAAGGGGGTATATTTTCGAAATCCATCCTACCCCTCCTCCAGTTAAAGAATCTTCTATAATCTTTTGTACGAATGCTTGACAAAAAGCATCCCCATAAATAATTCTCATTCCACCAGTTGTATTGTCGGAGGCAGTTATTTTGTTTTCATCTTTTCTTTCCTTTAGTTCTATTTTTTCAACTTTTACATCTGGTGGAAAAAGTACGAAATTTACACCTTCTTTGTAGATTTTGTATTTTTCTGTAGTATAAGCTGAAGAATTTTCAACAAGAACTTTGTCTGCTAACTTCTTTTTTATCTGATTCTCATTTATTTGCGAGTTCAATTTTGATGAAGGAAATGAAATTAATGCCGCAATTGCAATCCCAGCTAATGTAGCTTTTGCAGTCATTCTCATGATGTTTATATCTGCACCGATTATCTTAAATCTATATCGCTTTCAAGCCTTTTGAGTGTATGCTGCAAATCGCCTCTGAAATGAAGCAAAGGTAATTTCCTGTTATGAAAATCATAAACTATCGGCGAGCTAAGCTTTACAAGCGCAAATACGAGCTCGGCGCCTAGTTTTCAATCAACCACTGCTCTTTTTGCTTTTGCGCAAAAATCGACTTCACCCGTAGAACACTGCAACATCAAGTATCCTCATTTTTGCTAGGAAAGAAAGTTTAATAAATTCAAAAGCGATTTTGCTTCATGTTTGAGACAAAGATAGACCAGCTTGTTTCACTTGCACAGCGCAAAAAAAATATCAGTGTTGAAATTCTCTCAAAATATCTACACATGCCGGTAGAAACCGTTGAGCTTATCTGTGCAGTGCTTGAAAAGGGCGGGGTCTTAGATTTGCATTACCCATTAAGCATAACTGAAAAGCCAACAGTATCTTTCAGGATCCTGCCGGCTGAGCCACCAAAGCCCGAAGTCGGTGCAACAAAGGGAAAGGTGTTGGCCAGCTATATGTTTTCAGCAGATGGAGTGCCAGCAAGTGTAATGATATTAGATACTGAAAGAGAAAAGCACTATATCCTGACCTTAGTTGAGTTTGGTACTGCAACCAAGATTTTTCTGGACCTCATAAAAGACGAACTTTTGCGGGCAATACCTGCCGGTGCACAGTCTGATGTTTCAGATATTGAAAAAGCAGCCAAAGCACGCGAGGAATTCAAGCTTACGATAACCAATTATATTCGGCAGTTCCACCTCGGAAAGGAGGTTGATGAAGTTCTGGTTGGAATGCTTTTGCATAAGTTGTTTGGGTTAGGAGAGATAGAGATTATCAACCACGATGACTGGCTTGAGGAAATTATTATTAACAATTCAAAAACCCCAATTGGAGTATATCATCGCAAGTTTGGCTGGCTTAAGTCAAATATTTACATGCCAGACGAAGAATCTATCTTCAATTATTCTTCCCAAATTGCACGCCGAGTTGGGAGACAAATTGCAAACTTAACACCAATACTGGATGCTAGGCTTGAAACCGGAGATAGAGTTTGCTCTACTCTTGCACCGATTTCTGCACATGGGAACACAATTACAATTAGGCGCTTTGCAAGAAATCCATGGACAATTGTAAATCTTGTGGGTGAACCAGGCTACTCCATGACACCGGAAATGGCAGGAATGCTGTGGCAGGCAATACATTATGAAATGAACATCTTAGTTGCAGGCGGCACAGCATCCGGAAAAACTACAGCTTTGAACGCACTGGCATCATTTATTCCTCCAAATCAGCGTATTGTCACAATAGAGGATACCAGAGAGCTTATGCTGCCACATTACCAGTGGAACTGGGTACCTCTTTTAACTCGAAATCCAAATGCAGAAGGCTTAGGTGAAGTTACAATGCTTGATTTGATGGTTACCTCGCTTCGTATGCGGCCAGATAGAATCTTGCTTGGTGAAATGAGAAGGCAAAGAGAAGCTGAAGTATTGTTCGAGGCTATGCACACAGGCCACTCTGTTGCAGCAACTTTGCACGCTGATACGGGGATGCAGGCTATAAGAAGGCTTACTAGCCCCCCAATCAGCCTTCCTCCATCTGACCTCGAAGCAGTCAACCTTATTGTAGTCCAATATCGTGATAGGAGGAAGAATGTTAGGAGAACCTTGGAAATTTGCGAAATAGTTCCAGGTGCCAAAGACGAGGAAATAACAACCAATGTAATTTACAGATGGCGCCCACGCACTGATACATTTGAAATGGTAGGCGAGCCAAACAAATACCTCAAGGAAATTAACCTTCATACAGGCATGACCAAAGAGGAAATATACCAAGATATAAAGAACAGGGCCACTATTATAAGATGGATGATTGAGAACAAGCTTTCTGATATGGAGTCAGTAGGCCGAATAATGTCTCTTTATTACAGCAAGCCAAATGAAATCTTAGAAATAGCCAAGCGAGCTATTGGAAGTAAAAAATAGCCGTGATTCTTATGACAACTCAGCCGGTTCGCATTCCGGTCATGCTTTTACCAATCTCATCAGTCCCCACTTTAGGAGCGCGACTGAAAGGTATCGGCTTAAAAGTCCTTGCATTTTACCCATCAATAAGATATGACCTAAGATCTATAGGTCTTGAATTTCCGGCAGAATATTATTGTGGAGTTGCGGCAGTTTCAGCCGCAATTTGGTCCGCACTTATATCTATTGTCGTGGGCGTAATTGCAACGCTGAGCCCTACTCTTCCTTCACCTGTTAAAGGTCTTATAATATTCCTTTCTTTTGCAATCAGTTTTCTTTTTTTCCTTCTGCTTCATTTGGCTTTCCCTCGCCTTATTGCAAGGAGCATTGCAGCAAAGATAGACCATGAGCTTATTTTTGTCATGCGTGATATGCTAATACAGGTGAATTCTGGAATACCGCTTTTCAATGCGATAGAAAACATCGGAAACTCAAACTACAAGTACGTAGGGCCGGCATTTAAAGAAGTTGCAAATAACGTTAGGGGAGGAAGTCCTCTTTTAGAAGAACTGGAAAATATGGCCATTAAGACTCAGTCGGTCTATCTCAAAAAGGTCTCATGGCAACTCGTTACTGCAATTAGAGCAGGCGCTAATCTGTCCTCTACCCTTCGAAGCATAGTCAAATTGCTGGTAGACTACCAGTTTTCGCTTTTCAAATCATTCAATGCAGAACTCAACTTCATAATTCTGATATATCTGATGGTTGCAGCCGTACTCCCTACTATAGGAACAACCGTCCTCGTAATTTTTTCAGTATTTGGGATGCTTGGTGTTACACCAGAAGTTCTTTCAGCTGTTGTTGGAATTGGATTTTTAGGTCAGATGGCCATCATTGCTTACGTCAAAATGAAAAGACCAAGCCTGTTTAGCGATTAGTGGTTCTATGAAAAAATATTTAGTTGAAAAACGATTTTCAACATTTTTCAAGCCACGCCCAAAAGACAAAATCTCGCAGCTTCTTGCTTATGCTGGCATAGAAACAAATCCAGAACTTTGGCTTGGCTCCCGTCTTCTTATAGTTATCTTATTTGGAATTGTTGGTGCTCTTCTTCCAGTCAGCATTTTCCGTTTTTTTGACCTATCTGCATACCCCATCCTTAATCCGCCGACCTTGGCTGGGAAACTTGTCATAAGCTTTGGGCTGGGCATTCTCTTTGCTTTGGCTGCTGCAATCTTGATCTATATGCACCTTTATTATCTTATAACTGAAAGAACTCAAAGAGTGGACGCCGTCCTTCCGGATTTTCTTTTGATGGTGGCAGCAAACATGCGCTCTGGCATGACCCCTTTTGCTGCATTTCAAGCCGCGGCAAGGCCTGAATTTGGACCCCTGCAGTCAGAAATCCTTTATGTTTCATCCTTATCTTTAGGAAGCGAATCATTTGCAGATGCATTGCGCCAACTAACAGCTACAATCGACAGTTCAATCCTGCGGCGGACAATTTTGTTTTTTGAGAACGGCTTGCGCTCAGGTGGAAAGCTGGCCTATCTACTTGAGACTTCGGCAGAAGAAATTAGAGAAACAGAAGAACTGCGAAAGCAAATGATTGTCAATACCAAGACTTATGCAATTTTTATAGTTTTCATATTGGTTTTTGGATTGCCACTGCTTCTTGCAATTTCTTCTCAATTTCTTGCAGTTTTCACCAAAATACAGTCTAATATCGGCACTGGTGCCAGCCAAAGCATGATAGGTGGCTTTTCCACGCCAAAGGTTAAGCTTGACATCAAATTTATCGATGATCTTACCATAGTGATCATTGTAGGAACAGCAATATTGACTTCTATTTTAGTAGGAGTAATTGCGGAGGGGAAATTACTTTTTGGACTAAAATATTTTCCACCACTTGCACTTGCTGCTCTTTTCATCTTCTATATCTGTAAAACAGTTATAGGTGGTTTTGTCGGGGCGCTTGCATAAATTTTGACGCTTTTTATTTACATAGCGTTTTTTAACTTTTCATTAATGAAATTCCAGTGTGATGTGAATGCCGAAACTTCGCCTTCCAGACGGTTCTTCAATTGAAGTGCCTGAAGGTTCCACGGCGGCAGATGCTATTGCTGAAATAAGCAAGAGCTTGCTTAAGGCAAGTGTTGCAGCGCAAATTGATGGGAAGCTGGTAGACCTTTCTGCCCTTTTGCCACAAGAATGCGCCTTTAAGGCAATCACATTCGACTCCAAAGAAGGAAAAGAAGTTTTTTGGCACTCATCAGCACACGTCCTTGCGCAGGCAGTCGTTAGCCTTTATCCAAATGCAAAGCCAACTATAGGTCCGCCTATAGAGGATGGCTTTTATTATGATTTTGCCGATTTGCCTCCAATTGGTATTGAAGATTTGGCGAAGATAGAAAAGGAAATGGAACGAATTGTTAATGAAAATCAAAAATTTGTGCGCCGAGAGCTTTCAAAAGATGAGGCAAAAAGGCTCTTTGCAGACAACAAATTTAAGTTAGAGCTTATCGAAGAGATTCCGGATGGGCAGCATAGTGTGTATTACTCTGGCAAGTGGTATGATTTGTGCCGAGGCCCACATCTCCCTTCAACAGGCTTAATTAAGGCTTTTAAGCTTACAAAGGTCTCATCGTCATACTGGAGGGGAGATGCTTCGCGCGAGTCACTTCAAAGAATATACGGCATTTCCTTCCCTCAAAAGAGCCAATTGGAAGAGTATCTAAAAATGCTTGAGGAAGCAGAAAAAAGGGACCACCGGCGCCTTGGCCAAGAGCTTAAGCTATTCACTTTTCATGAATGGAGTCCTGGAAGCGCATTTTTTCTGCCAAAAGGCACAATTATTGCAAATGAACTGTTTGCCTTTTTGAGAGAACAATACATAAAAAGAGGATACAAAGAGGTTATAACCCCTCAACTTTTCAATAAGGAGCTTTGGATCAAATCTGGTCATTGGGATTACTATAAAGAGAATATGTTCTTGCTTGAAGTGGATGGCCAAGAATTCTCGCTCAAGCCAATGAACTGCCCTTCGCACTGTTTAATTTACAACATGGAAGCACATTCTTACCGCGACCTTCCCCTAAGAATTGCAGATTTTTGCATGCTTCACAGAAATGAGGTGCGAGGGGCTTTAGGAGGGATGACCCGTGTACGAAAGCTTTGCATGGACGATGCTCATATATTTTGTACACCTGAACAAATCGGCCAGGAAATAGATGGAATGCTAGATTTCGTCAAGTTTGTTTATAATGACACGTTTAAAGTCGAATACAAAGCTTATCTTTCAACCAGGCCAGAAAAATATATGGGAACTCTTGAGCAATGGGACGCAGCAGAGAGACACCTCGAAACTGCCCTAAAAAAGAATAATATCCCATACGAAATAAATCCTGGGGATGGTGCATTTTACGGACCCAAGATAGACTTTCGCTTCAAAGATGCAATAGGCAGAAGCTGGCAACTTTCCACTATTCAGGTTGACTTCCAAATGCCTGCGCGGTTCAAGTGTGAATATGAAGGCCCAGATGGAAAAATGCACACTTGCGTCCTTTTACACAGAGCAATACTTGGCAGCATTGAAAGATTTCTAGGTGTGATGGTTGAGCACTATGCAGGCAAGTTCCCAGTTTGGCTTTCTCCAGTCCAAGTAGCTCTTTTGCCTGTTTCAGACAGATTCAATGATTTTGCACTTACTTTAGCAGAAAAAATGAAGTCCCAAGGGATTAGGGCAGAGGCTAATTGCAAGCAAGAGACTATAGGTGCTAAAATCCGAGCGGCTCAGCTTGAAAAAATTCCATATATGCTTGTAATAGGGCAAAAAGAGCTCGATTCAGGCAAGCTTGCAATACGCCACAGAGATGGCAAAATAGAAAACGATGTTTTAATTGACGATTTCATCAATCGTGTCAAAACCCAAATCATCCAAAGGCTTTAGAATGAGGATTTCAGCAATCGATCATCTCCGCGGCATCTTCATCTGTTTGGCCATAATTTTTTCTCTATGGCATTCACTCTGCACCCCAGACCCATCTTATTCTTTATTTTTCCATCTTATCCCTCAAAAATTTCAGCCAGGAGATTTAATCTTCCCGGTCTTTTTATTTTCTAGCGGAGCTTCTCTTTGGCTTTACCTTCACAAACTTAAACAAAGCAATGGGCGCCTAGTAACTGCAGAAAAGAAATATCTCAATCTTTTATTGATTGGGATTTTCTTTGCTGGCGTAAAGCTTTTTTTAGTGTTTCCAGATGAAGTAACAATAATTGCTTTATTGGGCCTCATTTCAATTAACATATTTTGGTCTTTTGGATTTTTTGGAATTTACATCGTTGCTGCAATATTGTCCATTTCTTTACTTCTGCTGTGGCTTTTGTTTCCATCAATTCCCCTTTCCTATTCCTTCAGAATGCTTGGAGGCGAACTTGGGTTTGCTTATTTTGCAATCATCTATTTAGTAGGATTTGTCATTTCTGGATTTGCTTTTCCGTCATCAACTTCTAATTTTGAATCAGTCAAAAAGCTTTCGTATTCACTCCTTGCCCTTGCGTTTATTTCATTTTTCTTTTCTTTGCTTTGGCCAATTGATCGCACAAGCTTATCGCCTTCTTTTCTGGCCTTCTCTCTTTCTGTCTCTATTTTTATTCTCACTTTGCTGGTGCTGCTGTGCGATATTTTTGATGTAAAATTTGGATTTTTCGAGCTGCTTGGTCAAAACAGTATTTGGGGCTGGGGCCTAATAAGTATTTTTCAGTCCTCTTCGCTTTTTTTTGATTTCCAAACTGCCATGTCTGTCTGGCTCTATCTAATTTGCTGCGCCATACTTCTTTTGCTGCTGTATGGTGCAGTTGCCATTTTTGGCAGAAAAAAATCTTAGTTCCTCTTCATTTTTTTTATCTTTTCCAAGATTGTCCGATGCGCCATTAGTCTAATCGCATTTATCTTTATGAAACCTGCAGAGTCTTTCTGGTCAAAACCGCCAGCTTTATGCATAGAACCAAGATTTTCATCATAAAGCGAGGTAGGCGAAGATCGGGCTACAGGCATCACATTCCCTTTGTATAGTTTGAGTACTACTTTCCCATCCACATATTCTTGGCTCTTATTTATGGCAGCAGTAAGAAATTCCATCTCTGGCGAAAACCAGAAGCCATAATATACAAGCTGTGCATATATTGGCGAAAGCATGTCCCTTAAACGCATAACTTCCCTATCCATTGCTATAGATTCTATATCGCGATGCGCAACCATCAATATAGTGCCCCCGGGCGTCTCATAAAGACCTCGAGATTTAATTCCTACAAAACGGTTTTCAACCATATCTACTCTTCCTATCCCATTTGCAGCTCCAAGCTCATTTGCATACATAAAAAGCTCAAGCGGATCAGTTTTTATTGTCCCATCATCTCTGTTCACTATCTTTATAGGGGTCCCGTCCTTAAAGTGCACTTCTATGGTTGTTGTTTTGTCGGGTGCTTTTTGGGGTGAACGCGTGCGCGAATAGACTTCCTCACTTGGTATATGAGCAGGGTCCTCCAATATCCCTGCTTCGTGAGAAATGTGCATGAGATTTTCATCCTCTGAGTAGGGCTTTTGGGTGGTTGCGCTTACAGAGATACCATTCTTTTTTGCATACGCTATCAAATCATCTCTACCGCTGAATTGCTCGAGAAATTCAGGCATTTTCCATGGTGCAATTATCTTTATGTCTGGCTTCAAGGCATAATAGCTCAGCTCAAATCTAACCTGGTCATTTCCTTTTCCTGTTGCACCGTGCGCCACATAAGCTGCTTTCTCTTTCTTTGCAATCTCTATTTGGTATTTTGCAATCAAGGGTCGCGCAAGTGAAGTTCCTAAAAGATAGCGGCCTTCATATATCGCGTTTGCCCTTATTGCAGGAAAAATAAAGTCTGTAACAAATTCTTTTTTTACATCCTTTATTATAACCTTGGAAGCGCCGATCTTTATAGCCTTTTCCTTGGCCGCTTTAAAGTCTTCTCTTTGCCCAATATCAGCCATATAACAGATTACTTCATACCCTTTATCGATAAGCCATTTCAAAATGCATGAAGTATCCAATCCGCCAGAATATGCCAAAACAACCTTTTTGTTGGGCTTGCTATCAATCTCGATTTTTTCACCTTCTGCTTCATCACTCATCCAAATCCCTCTTCGTTTCACTTTCTTTTTGCCCAATTTAAAAGGCCTGTGTTTCATTTGCTACATTAGCGCTTCAACCATCTCAATAAGTAATTCTTTTGGATTGCCTGCTTTGACAAAAGCAGATGCAAGAAGCACACCCGATGCTCCAAGCTCAATGGCTCTTTTCACATCTCTGCCGTTGCTTATTCCTGCCCCGCACAAGACAGGTATATCTGCAACTTCCTTAACTGCATCAATCGTCTGAGTTATTACTTCGGGCTTTGCGGTAGAAACAGATATTCCGCTTCCAATAAGCTCTGGGGGCTCTACTGCAATATAGTCTGGCAAATATTTTGCAAGACTGGCTGATTCAGCTGCATCTTTGCTACAAACAATGCTTTGCAAGCCCGCATTTTTGAGCAATTCTACAGATTTGGCAATAGCTTCTTCTGAAAGTCTGTACTCAGAATGATTCAAAAGAGAGCCCTTTACTTTCGCATCTTTGAGAGCTTCTATGCTTATCTTGCCTGTAAATGGCCCTGACAAAACTGGATCCATATGCTGTGCAAAAATATCAGAATGTATCTCTGCTGCCCTCCTTAAATCGACATGCTGTGGCGCAACTATTATCCTTACGTCATACAAAAGAGATACTTCTGCGGCTATCTGGCAGAATGTTTCTGCCCCCATCCCAACCGATTCTTTGTAAGCTTTAAGGTTCAACGCAATGATAGGTTTCATGTCTTTTCCCTTCTTCATTTCAGCTCTAAATATTATTAAAGAATTGCCCTAAAACTATCTTTGTGCCGACGTGGCAGAATCTGGTAATGCGCTAGACTCGAGATCTTCAGATTCTGCGAGGAATCTAGTGCCCTTTTGGGCTTAGGAGTTCAAATCTCCTCGTCGGCGCTCATTTTTTTCGCGGCTTGCGGCTTGAAGCACCGTTTCGCTTTAAATCAGTCGCAACACCGAAGCTTTGCTTCTTCCAATAAAATTAATCTTTCTCGACGGTTTAACTATACGTTTTATAAAATTTTACAACATAACATAATTTGACATAAAAAATAACATTTAAATATTAAGCCAGTAGTTGGGAGGAGGATCTGATGGCAGTTGTCGGGAAAAACAGAGATGAAAGAGCTGTAGGTAGGCCCGTTCCCGTAGAAATGCGAAGGGCAGGGATTCTCGGGAGACTGGACGGGCTTTCTTTCAGCGAGTTTAAGAAATTGCCTCTTTTAGAGCAATTGGAGCTTATGGCAGGGGCATTCAAAGAAAAAGAGGATGCGTTGGACAGGTTTTATGAATACAAAAAGTTAAAGCTTTATAGAAACAGGCAGGAGAAATTGGTAAAGAAGATGCTTCCAGAATTGCTCAAGCAGAAAGCTTACGATAAGCTGGTGGAAGTCCTTCGACATCATTGGCCTGAGGAGAAGGCTATTGATTTTCTGCTAAATGAAACAAAACAGCTCAAACACAAAGAAGAGATTGCGGCACTTATGACTGCTATTGTACAAGGAGCACTGATAAAAGAGATGTTCGACAAAGGCGAAATCGACGCTTACTTCTACACACTTGAGAAAATAGTTGGCATGATGAAAGAAATTGGAATAAAGCCCTCAAAAGAATTCAGTGATGCAGTAAATAACTATTTGCTTGAGGATGTTTTTGCTGGAAGCGGAGATTACAACTTGCTTGGTGATATTATAAAAGCTAACTGGGTGAAGCAATCTATTAAGAAAGCTGCTTTGGAAAAGCTGCCCGAGACGATAGAACTTTCATGCGAAGTAGACAATAACTACGAAGCAGCAGCAGAATTCATTGTTACTGCAAAGGAAATATCTCCAAAAACGCTGGAAAATGCAATTGCTGCATTATTCAAAAAGAGTTCAGATTCAGGAGAAAGTCTGAATGTATTCAAAATTCTGATGACAGGCGATGATAAGCTAAAGGAACTGGCATTGAAGAAGTATATTGACCTTAACGAGCCTTTCCTTATCTTCGAAGTCGTGGAATTTTATATAGAAACCACTAACAAAAGACTGGAAAAAGTCGTGGAAGCTAAGATGAAAAGGCTTTTAGCGGGTGTAAAGGAAACTTTGGAACACGACGACAGTGTTTCTTGGCATTACTTGCCGCAACTTCAGAAGCTTCATGATAAGCTAGCCAATAAAAAAGGGAATGAACAATACTTGCCTACAATCAAGAAACTGGTTGATTTTGTGCTGAAGGCTGCTGAAAAGAACTCAATTCATGACGAAGCAAGGGACATTATAATAGAATTCATCAATGGAAACGATATATCTGAAGAGCATCTAAAGCGTGCTGTTAAGATTCTGGGCATCGACATCAAAGAGTACACACATCCGCTTACTGGTGAGATTGACTTGGATGGCGTAAGAATTGCATTGAAGCAAAGAGATTCGTACTAGCAAGTCTTTGAAGTCTTTATGATAGAAGCTTCGCATAAATTAGGCTCTTTACTGTAAAGAGCCCAGTACCTTGTTTTTTTTCTACTTTTTTGCTACCATTTTAAATTCTCCAATCAAAATTTACTTACTTTTGCCCCTGTAGCTCAGAGGTAGAGCGCCAGTTTCGTAAACTGGATGTCGAGGGTTCGATCCCCTCCGGGGGCTCACCTTTTTTAAAGCCAGAGGCGCTCATTCTTGCATGGCAAAATCAAGTTTTCCAAACGGGTTTGTTTCAGAAAGGATAGCTTATGGCTTGCTTATTTGTGCTTTAGGGTGTATCTGGCTTGCAGTGGAAGTAGGCTGGCTTCGAAGCAACCTTCCGCTTGGCCCCCTTGCAACAATCGTAATAGGAATAGTCTTTTTTCTACCATGGCTTAAGAAGAGGTGAGCAAGTGTCATTGGTTCTTGTGTTTGAATGCCCAATTAAAGATAAGGAAAAACTCAAAGCTATTCTTGAACAGGAGCCATACGCAGTTTTGAGTTTTTCAAGGAACGGCTATAAACTAAAAGACGGGGCAGCGGTTGGCCAGGACCCAGAAAAATGCTATCTATTTATTAAGGCCACTGAGGAGTTTGCCAAATTTGCAAGAGAGAAGCTTAAAGAGATAGCAATCGAGTCTTCTCAGGGCGTAGCCGCTGCAGTATCTCGTATAATAGAAGAGGAAGAAAATAGTGCTGAGATCGGGTTCGGCTCAATTTTTGGAGAATAAATTTATTTTTTCTTGCCATTCTTCCATCGCTATGATGAAATCGAGGTATTTCCGAGCATTGACTTCGGTCATGCGGATGAGGTAGATCTTGAGTGCTGAGCCAGGTTATTTTAGGTTAGCCGCATCTGATTTGTTTTATATGGAGCAAAGAGTTATATGTAGTTTCTGCTTACAATTAAGGTAGGTTCATATGGTAAACAAACTTTGGGGAGGACGGTTTCAGAAAGAGCCACATCAAGCATTGCTCGCTTTCCTTTCATCTGAAGATGCAGCGCTTGACACCCAGCTTGCAAAATTCGATATCGAAGGCAGCCTTGCTCATGTCTGTATGCTTGCAAAGCAAAGGATTCTAAAGCCTTCAGAAGCTCAAGAACTGATCTCTCTGCTGCTTCAGCTTTATAAACAAGCATCTGAGGGTAAGTTCACTGTAGATGAATCACAAGAAGACATACATACTGCAGTTGAACTTGCCATTAGCAAGCAAACCGACGCAGGAAAAAATATGCATATAGGCCGTTCTCGCAACGATCAAATTTCACTAGATATGCGGCTATATATGCGTGAGGCAATTCTGCAGCTTGCAGAAGGCATCTTGCAAGTTCAAGGCTCTCTTGCCAAGCTTTCATCAAAAGATACCATCTTTCCATATTATACTCATTTTCAAGTAGCTCAACCAAGTTCGGTCCATCTCTGGGCGCATTCGTATTTTTGCGGCTTTGAAAGAGATATCGAACGCCTACTTGAACTTTTTGAGAGAGTGAATGTTAGCCCTCTAGGTGCAGGTGCCGGGACTGGAACTGATTGGAATATCGACATAAACTACACCAGCAGCCTTTTAGGATTTAAAGCACCTTTCAAAAATCCAATCGATGCAGTCTCATCTCGTGGTGAACTTGAAGCAGAACTCCTTTCTATCCTTGTTTCAGCGATGATTCGATGCAGTCGTATTTCAGAAGACATCATTCTTCTTTCAAACAAGAAGCTAATATTCCTCCCAGATGAATTTTCTACAGGCTCTTCCATGATGCCTCAAAAAAAGAACCCAGATCCATTTGAGCTCATAAGAGGCAAAGCAGCACGCCTCTTCGGTCTATATGCACACTGTTCAGTTCTTCTTAAGAATCTTCCAACTGGTTACTCAAAAGATAGTCAAGAAAGCAAATTTGCAGTTATCTCGGGTGTCAATACAGCACTTTCAACGTTTTCAATACTCTCTAAAATGCTCCCATTGCTTGAGTTTAATAAAGAAAAAATTGCAAAAGAGCTTGAGGATGGATTTGCATCTGCTACCTCTTTGGCTGATATGTTAGTTGCAAAAGGAATACCATTCAGAAAAGCCCACGAGCTTACAGGTAAGGTTGTAAATTACTGCATTTCAGAGGGCAAAAGCCTATCAGAGCTTTCTTCCAGCATTCTTTCATCGCTTACTGGCGTTTCTTTTTCAGAAGAAGAACTTGCTAAAACACTATCAATAGACAAAACAAATAAATTCAAAAAACTCTATCCATTTCCAAAATCTTCTTTGGCTGCTAAAGCAGTCGCTTCAAAGAAGAAATTGCTATCCAAGGCAAGAAAAAAACTTCTAAAGGCAGCTTCTGCTTTGGTCAAAAGATAATCCTTTAAAGTTTAGCACAAGTGATATAAAAGTATGAACAGATTGGTCTCCCCCCCGGTTCCCAAGGCAAAGCCAATCTCTTCAAGCAGAGATGAATTTGAAGCTTTAAAAAAATCCATCAATCTTGCTTCATGGGAGATGTCCCCTAATAGTTGGGACAAAATACAGATAATATACACATCAAAAGGTAGTGAAACAGAAGCCAGGAATCTTTTGCAGGCTATCCGGCTTCCATCCGATCACGTGTTGGTTTAAATGCCAGATGAACTCGTGGATGAAATAGTTGCCAGGACCGAAGAGCTTATTGAGGAAAAGGAAGGCAAAGAAGCAATAGTTGAAGCTACTGAGCTTTCAAAGATTGACCCAAAAGACGCGATTGTCTGGTTTGTGAAGGGAAAGGCTCATTATGTAGAAAAACAATTCGATGAGGCGCTTGCATCATTTTCAAAGGCTGCAGAAATTGAACGAGAAAACGCAAACATATGGCATATGATTGGGTATTCTTTGATTTCTCTCAACAGGTGGAATGAGGCAGAAGAAGCGCTTGAGTATGTCAAAGCTATCCAACCTGAAAATACAGAAGCAATATGCGCACTTGCATTGTGTCAGGTAGTCCAAGGCAAACCCGAAGCAAGTTCAAATTTCAAAATTGCCCTTGCTTTAAATAAACACCTTGCAATTTCCATAATAGAGCATTTTTACGAAAATTTCATCTCTCCAAGTCAACAAGTTTCTTCATCTACAAAAGCTTTGATTGAACGCGCAATTGAAACTCTTAAAATTTTATACTAAAGTGGTTATAAAATTTCTTCTGGGTCTATACTTGCAAAGCCAGGTTGGCAGAGAGGCTATGCGTCCGCCTGCAGATGTTGATTTTGCAGCCAGCGGAATAGGGGGGTTCGATTCCCTCACCTGGCTTTCAAGTTATTCAGCTCATTACAACTTGGCATATAATATAGAAATATAAACTCTTTCACCTATTTTGTTGCAGCACATTATCGGTGGCAAGATGCGGCACTTGCAAATTTGCTGGGAAATTCTTCCTTCCGTTTCACGCAGTTTTGCTCTCTGTATAAGAATATTGCCAAAGCCACTAAATCAACAGATGATGATTTCTTATCTTTTTTATCGGATTCTTGATACAATCGAAGATTCGCATGCAGATTTTCACATAAAGGAAGAGTTGTTTTCAAAAGTTCTTACGCTTTTTTCTGCCAAGCGTGCAAACTCAGAAGAAATAAGAAATTGCAAAGCTGAACTTCTCTCAAAATTGGATTATACTTATGAAAAAGTTCTCCTTGAAAATCTAGAATCAGTTGTAAACGTATTTCATTTACAACCAAAAAAAATAAGACAAGCAATTTTATCTCGTGGCAAAACAATGGCTACGGGAATGCTGAAGTTCCAGCGCAAAAAAATTGAGACTTTTGCAGATCAAAATCGTTATAGTTATTATGTAGCAGGAGTTATTGGCCATTTATTCAATGACCTCTTGTTCTTGAACAGAATAATAAGCTCGACCCTTAAAAAGCGCCTTAAGTTCTATGCAAGGCGTTTCGGTCTTGCTCTGCAGAAAATCAATATTTTGCGCGACATTGCACATGATATTAGTCAAAACAGGTATTTCTGGCCAGAATCGGTAATGAAGAGGTATGGCCTTTCTTATGCAACACTCTGCGATGCGGACAAAAGGCAGGCAGCACTTAAAGTCTTACGCCATCAAATCCATAATGCTATTACATACCTTTATTCAGCAATGAAGTACGTCTTGCTTCTTCCAAGAAAAGCAATCAGAGTGAGGATGTTTTGTCTTATTCCGCTTTTCATGGCAATTGAATCTTATACAAAGTGCATTGACAACTATGAACTTTTCGACCCTTCTAAAAAAGTCAAAATTTCAAGGAGGCAAGTATATGATATAGTTGCGAAATCGCGTCTTTGGGGTTCGTCAAATAAGCTCCTAGTAAATTGGTTTTTGGCAAAGATGAGCGAGGCTAGTCATGATTTTGTTCGTGACGAATACGTACGAAGCCTTAGCCGTTTCTGATCCTATGATTTTTTTGATTTGATAAAATCCAAAACCTTTTGGTTTATCTCATTTTTTATTCTGGCAGCATTTGAATAGTCCTTTACCCAAAAATTGAAAGAAATCACCACGCTTGATGGCTTTATAGATTCAATCGTCAAAGTATAGCCTCGCTCAGCAAGAAGGCCTGGCAAGTTAGTTTTTTGCAAATGCTTAACTATTTCTTTTTGGAGCCTAACTAAATCTGTCATATGAGGGACTTCAGCTGTTACTTGTACAATACTTTCATTATCAGGAAGAGAGAGATTGGTTACTCTCATTTTTGCAAATTCAGAATTTGAAAGTATTATTGTGTTGTGGTATAAATCCTGAAGTTTAGTTGATCTCATCCCAATTTTTCTTACTATTGCAATTTCACCACTAGGTAACCTTATATAATCTCCATAGTGGTAAGGCCTATCTATCTGAAGAGCTATGCCAGCAAATACATTGGCCAAGGTTTCCTGGCTTGCAAGACCAATTATCAGTGCAGTCACGGTCGTGATTGCGAGTATTCCAGTGATATCAAAGCCGATTTGCTGCAATGCAAATGTGAAGCCTATAACATATATGGCAAGTTTTGTTACTTTTCTCACAAGTGGAAGTAAAGACGCATCCAATCCGAGGCGGCGCACCTTTGAGCTTATTCTCTGTTCTTTCTGACCCTCTTCGTAATACCACCTAATAAAAGCACCACTAATCTCAGAAACAGTAAACGTTGTAATTATGATAAGAATTGCAAGTACATATTTTTCAAGAAATACAGCTGCATCGACCATCTCTGGGATGAGATGAAGTAGAATATAGAATACTGCAAGAAAAGAGTAGGACTCCAAGGGAGTTTTTACAGCATTTATGATTCTATCATCTAACGTAGTTTTTGTTTTATATGCAAATTTCTGAAGGATGTTTGAAATGATAGGGCCGCTGATCTTGCCTAAAATTACTGAAAGAAAAAAGAGAGCTAAAAGATATGCAAAATAAACTATTGTCTCATTCATGTTCTTCTTTTGAAAGAAAAAAATAAGAACAATTACTTCGCTTCCAATTGTTGGTGATACAATGAAATCCTACACAAAATACCTTTGGTTTAACACAACCAAAAGAAAAGAAATAGTCCCCATCCAAAATCAAGTAGAGGATGCAATTAAGGAATCCGGTATATCAGAAGGCTTTGCGCTGATCTCTGCAATGCATATTACTGCTGCTGTTTTTGTAAATGATTATGAACCGGGCCTGTGGCAGGATATAATGACATGGGCAGAAAAATTAGCTCCTCAAGCAGACTATTTGCATCACCGAACTGGAGAAGACAATGGAGACGCTCATCTTAAAAGATTGCTCATTGGTCATCAAGTTATCTTACCTATAACCTCTGGAAAGCTTGATTTGGGACCATGGGAGCAAATCTTCTATGCAGAATTTGATGGTCAAAGGAAAAAAAGAGTTATAATCAAAATCATTGGAGAGTAAAGCACAGCTGTCAAAATGCTTATAAAGAGGTATGGTATATTATAGGCTGCCTCGGCTGGACGGCAACTGCCGAATGAGGTCAAAGCATCTTTTGTGTAAGATCCCGGCCTCTTCGCGCAAAAGCACAGGAGGTTTTAAATGGCAAGACTTCACTCAAAGAAAAGAGGGAAATCTGGCTCAAAAAAGCCATCTGTTAAAATCTCTCCAGATTGGGTAGAATATTCGGCGCACGAAGTGGAAGAGCTGATTGTAAAAATGGGTAAAGAAGGCAAAGGTCCAACTATCATAGGGCAGATTTTAAGGGATACCTATGGTGTACCTTCTGTTCAAAATCTCTGTGGTAAATCTATTAGCGCCATATTGAAAGAAAATAAGATCAAGCTTGACTATCCAGAGGATCTTCTCAGTCTTATAAAAAGAGCAGTTAATATGCGTGAACATTTGAAGAGAAATCGCGCGGATAAGCACAACCGAACAAAGCTAATTCATGTAGAATCAAAAATCGGGAGGCTAGTAAAATATTACACATCTGTTGGCAAATTACCACCAAACTGGAAATATGATCCAGAAACAGCAGCTCTCCTGGTAAAGTGAGTTGGTTAAATGGCTGATGCAAAAAAATCTAAGACTGTTGATAAGTGGAAAACCAAGGTTTGGTATACTGTGCTGGCTCCTGACTTTTTTGATTCAAAAGAAATCGGACAGATAGTCTCTTCAGATGAATCTAATCTGAAAAATAGAATAATCAAAATAGGCTTGGGCGAGCTTACCGGGACATTTTCTCCAAATACCGCTTATACCAATCTTTTCTTCCGTGTAAAAGAAGTAGTCGGCAGAACGACAAAAACAGTATTTATAGGTCACGAGCTTATGCCAGGCTACGTTCGAACACTTGCCAGAAGGAGGCGCTCTGTCATAAATCAAGTAGATGATGTTGTGACAAAAGACGGAACTCCTATTAGAATCAAGATGCTTTGTATTACCGGCCTAAAAGTAAGTGATTCAGTCAGGACAGACGTACGAAAGGCACTATCTTCAGCTATCAAGTCAATTGCTTCTGCCACGGAATTTCCAGTTTTGGCTCAGGAACTTGCTTATGGAAAGCTTTCCAGTAAACTTTTCAATGCAGTTAAAAAGATAGGACCAATCAAAAGGGTTGAAGTAAGAAAAAGCGAAGTCAAAGAATCATTCCACAATGAAGCACAAACATAACCTGTTGCTCTGCTATCATTATAAATTTTTAATTTTCCCTTTGGAGTTTTCTTATGCGCTTTGCCATATCAATGTTGGCTATAATGTTCATTGCAATAATTGACCAAATAACCTTGCAGTTCTTCTCCATTGTTGCACAACCTTTTTATCTGGATAAAAGTTATCTTTCCATCTGGAGCAATATATGGCTTCCATGGAATTTGACCACGGAATCTTTTATTTTCCCATTAATTTTCTCTCTAACAAAGGGGACTGTTTTTACATTTACCTATTATCTTTTCGTTAAGAATGTGCGCAAAGAGGCATTTCATTCGATTAAGTTTGCATTAGTCCTAATTTTGCTTTCAGTAATGCTCCCATTTTTTCTGTTTTTGATGCTCTTCTCACTTCCCTTCCGCTTTATCCTTTTACTTTCTTTCCAACAGGCTTTCACGTGTATCGCATCAGTCTTTGTTTTAAAGAAGGTGGTCGGATGAAAAAGCCCTTACTTTTTGGCCAAATGACATCTACACAAATAGCTCGTATTTCAAAGCAAAAGAAAAAGCCGGTTGTCATTTTACCGATGGGGGCTATAGAGGCTCACGGCTCACATTTGCCGCTATGGACAGACAGTGTGACACCCTACGAGCTTGCCAAAAAAGTTTCTGAACGAACAGGAGCTTTAGTTTTGCCACCTATAAATTATGGCTTTTGTTATACTCTGAGACCTTGGGCAGGAACCATATCCTTGAGCTCATCGACGTTTGCCGGATTAATTCGTGATATTACAAAAGAGCTTGTAAGAAACGGTTTTGATAAGTTATTATTTTTAAACGGCCATGGTGCAAATGCATCGATAGCTTCAAACACTTTGAAAGAATTGGCAGATGAGCTAAAGTTTCAAGCATGCATTATCTCTTGGTGGGAGCTACCTGAAGTGAAGAAAGAACTAGGGTCTTCGGTTGGTCATGCAGACGAAAATGAAACATCACTGATAATGGCCTTGACTGATTGGCAAAAGATAAAAGTCAAGCAACTCCAATCCAAACTTTATGTCGGAAGGCTGATACCTGCACCAAAAGATTCATTTACTAGATTGGGTTACATAGGAAAAATAGGGAATGAATCAATCCAAAAAGGGAAACTAATAGAGAAGATGATCGTTAAACAACTTGTCGCACTTGTAAATGAAAATCTTTTGCTTGAGCAAAAGTAGAGAGGTGTTAATATGTTCCCGAATCCAGACCCAAAAGCCTTGGCCAAATTGATGAAACAGATGGGCATAAAAACAGAAGAGCTTCAGGCATCTAAAGTGATTATAGAACTTTCAGAAGGCGGTCAGCGGATTGTAGTTTTTGAGCCATCTGTGATACAAATTGAAATGCAGGGCCAAAAATCTTTCCAAATTAGCGGGAGAGTACATTATGAGGAAGAAGCTGGTGAAGAAGATATAAAACTGGTTATGCAGGAGACGGGCTGTAGCCGCGAAGAAGCCCAAAATGCCCTTAGAGACACTGGTGGGGATATTGCAGAAGCAATTCTTCGCCTCAAACACGAGTAGTGCAAAATCACTCGCCATATGTTATTTAAATTTTCACGTGAAAACATAAAGCTGCTCTTTCAGAGAGCGTGGGAGGTGAGGCGGAGCCTTCGGGTGTACCGTCTCCCTCTGTTTTTATGCTTTTTTTCTTAAGGTGAATCTATTTATGCTTTCTGAAAAAATAAGGACAGCGCCACACGAGCCGGGAGTATACATTTTCAAGGATAAAAACGGCACACCCATCTACATTGGGAAAGCGAAAGATTTGCGTAATAGGCTCTCAAACTATTCTAACTCCAATATTTCAGAAAGAATAGAACAAATGTTAAAGTCGGCGCATTCCCTCGATTTTATAGTCACGGACAATGAGGCCGAAGCTTTTTTGCTTGAAAGCCAGCTTATCAAGCAATATTTTCCAAAATATAACATTCAACTGAAAGAAAATCAAAAATTCACTTATATCCTTATAACCGATGAGCCTTTTCCGCGCATGCTTGTTGTCAGAAGAAACAGACTTGGAAAAATTATAGGAAAAGGAGAAATCTTTGGTCCCTTCTTAGCAGGCTCTGCTTATATCCTTGCGGCTGCTACTTTGAGAAAAATCTTTCAAATCAGAACATGCAAACTCGGTCAAAGAAAGCCATGCCTTCAGTACCATCTTGGATTTTGTATGGGCCCATGTGCTGGTCTAGTTACAGAGCAAGAATATGCGAAGCAAGTAGAAAAACTTAAAGCAGTCCTTTCAGGTGGCAAAGAGCTTGAAAAGGTTATTTCAGAAATGGAAGTTGAAATGAAGAATGCTGCAAAAATGAAATTATTTGAAAAAGCTCTAAAATTGCGCAATTCTATTCGATTACTGCTTTCGCTTAAGGAAAAGCAAAAAATCGAAAGTAAAGATGAAAAAAACGAAGATTATATCTCATTTGCTGTTGCAAACACTAAAGTATATATCCAAATTTTCCGCCAAATTAATGGTGTAATAAGAGACCGAAAAAAGTTCGAATTTGACAATCTCTTCAGCGATGATGTTTTAGGCGATTTTCTCCCTCGATTTTATGAAGCTGAAAAAATCCCACCACATATTTTTGTGGATGAGCTTCCTCCATCAAAAGACGCCTTAGAGGAGTTTCTTTCTCAAAAGCGCGGAGGGAGCGTCAAAATCCTGGCTCCACAAAAGGGGGATAAAAAGAAAATACTTGATCTATTGCGCAAGAACATCATGTTAGAAATAACCGGTTTGGCTGATCCTTCATTGATTGAGCTACAAAAACTGCTAAGACTTCCATCCATCCCAACGGTAATTGAAGCGTTTGACGTCTCAAATCTCTTTGGGACTAATATCGTCGGTGCCATGGTTCAATTTGTCAATGGCAATCCCAACAAATCAGCATATCGTAGATACAAAATTTCCTCAGTGGATCAACAAGATGATTTTGCTTCAATTAGAGAGATTGTTTTTCGTAGATATCTGCGCCTTAAATCTGAAAGGAGCCAATTTCCCAATCTTATCCTTATTGATGGCGGACGTGGGCAACTAAATGCAGCACTTTCAGCTCTATTATCACTGAATATAGAAATTCCATGTATTGCGTTGGCCAAAGAAAATGAAGAAATATACCATCCAGATTTCCAAGAACCAATTAGGCTTGAAAAATCTTCTTCAGCCTTAAAGGTTCTAAGATATGCAAGAGATGAAGCTCACAGATTTGTTATTTCCTACCATCGCTTACTGCGCAAGAAAGAGACGGTATCACCCTACCCTTCCAAGACTTTCCTTAGATAATATCCGGTATAACTATTTTTATTTTGTGCAACTTCCTCTGGTGTGCCTTCTGCAACTATTTCACCCCCTTCATCTCCACCCTCAGGCCCCAAATCTATTATATAATCCGCCGATTTGATTACATCTAAATTGTGTTCAATAACAACAATTGTATTGTTTCTATCAGCCAACCTTTGAAGGACTGAGAGCAATTTGCTTACATCTGCAAAATGTAATCCTGTCGTGGGTTCATCTAAAATATAAAGAGTGGAACCAGTATCCTTTCTTCCAAGCTCAGCGGCAAGCTTTATTCTCTGCGCTTCGCCACCAGACAATGTTGTGGCAGGTTGCCCCAAAGAAATATAACCTAAGCCAACGTCAATTAAAGTATCTAATTTGGACTTAATCTGCGGGATATGCTGAAAGAAAGTTCTTGCTTCTTCTACACTCATGCAAAGTACATCATAAATGTTTTTGCCTTTATACTTTATTTGCAATGTTTCTGCGTCATATCTTTTGCCACCGCATTCCTCACACGTAACATATACGTCTGGCAAAAATTGCATTTCAATTCTTTTTACCCCATCACCCTCACATGCTTGGCACCTTCCTTTCTGAACATTGAATGAAAATTGTCCAGGATCATAACCTCTGGCTCTTGCTTCAGGAATACCTGCAAATAGCTCTCTTATCGGTGTAAAGGCCCCAATATATGTTGCTGGATTAGAGCGCGGAGTTCTTCCAATTGGCGTCTGATCTATACATACTACTTCCTTGACGTTCTGAATTCCTTCAATTTTGTCAAATTTGCCAGGTTCATCTTTTGCCTGGTGTAGGTATTTCATAAGTGCCTTGTAGAGAATCTCGTTAATCAGTGTTGATTTTCCAGAACCAGACACGCCCGTTATACACGTGAAGACGCCAAGCGGTATCCTAACATCAATATTTTTCAAATTGTTTTCCTTCGCTCCCCTTATTGTGAGCCACATTCTCGGCTTTCTTCTAATCTTTGGCACAGGTATTTTGAGTTCCCTTCTTAAGTAAGCGCCAGTTAAGGACTCCTTACTTTTTTCAATATCTGCTGGAGTTCCAACTGCAATTACCCTTCCGCCGTGAATCCCTGCGCCTGGGCCCAAATCCACTACAAAATCTGCATTCCTGATGGTATCTTCATCATGCTCAACCACAATAAGGGTATTGCCTAAGTCTCGCAATGCCTTAAGTGTTGAGATCAGTTTATGGTTGTCCCTTTGGTGCAGACCAATGGATGGTTCATCCAGCACATAAAGAACTCCTGTAAGATTTGCACCGATTTGTGTTGCCAATCTTATCCTTTGCGCCTCTCCTCCAGACAAAGTTCCTGTCACCCTTGACAGTGTCAAGTATCCCACTCCAACATTTATCAAAAAATCAAGTCTTGCCAATATTTCCCTAAGTATAGGCTTTGCTATCTCCTGTTCTTCTTTTGAAAGTTTTAATGATGTAAAGAAACCATAAGCGGATTCAATTGACATTTCAGTTACTTGAATTATGTTTTTTTCTGCTATTTTGACAGACAGGATTTCATCCTTTAGCCTTTTTCCTTTGCATTTTGGGCATGGCAGCTCTCTCATGAATCTTTCTAGTTCTTGTCGTCTATATTCAGATTTTGTTTGTCTGTATATCCTTTCCAAATTCGGAATGACTCCTTCAAAGTAAGTGCTTCCTTCATATTTTGAATCACCATCTCTGCTTTCAATTTTGTATTCTATCCTCTCGCTTGTACCGTAAAGGATTGCTTGCTGGGCTTCTTTAGAAAGTACATTGAATTGCGTGTCAAGTGTAAAACTGTATTTTTTTCCTAGCCCTTCCAAAAGATGGAGATAGTAATTGCTCATCACACTATTTTTCCACGGAACAATTGCGCCTTCTCTCAAGGTTTTTGTTTTATCCGGAATTACAAGATCTACATCATATTCTATTTTTACTCCAAGCCCATGACATTCTTCGCATGCTCCATATGGGGAATTAAATGAAAACATCCTAGGCTGCAAATCCCCAATTGAAAAGCCGCACTTTGGGCATGAATTAACTTGGGAAAACATTATTTCTTTTTTATCCATAATAGCAATCACTAATCTTTCTGGGCTTTCTTTTACTGCGGTTTTTATTGCTTCAAGAAGTCTCTGCCTATTTTGAGCATTCACCATGAATTTGTCAACAATAACTTCGATGGTATGCCTTTTGTTTTTATCCAATCGTGGAATTGGTCTATCTAATTCCATTATATTGCCATTTAGCCTTATGCGAGAATAGCCTTTTTGCCTCAGCTCATCAAAAAGCTTTTCATATGTCCCTTTTTTTCCTCTTATAATAGGAGAAAGTATTCTGCATTCTTTATTTTCAGATTGTAAAAAGATCGTATTTGCTATCTGTTCATTTGTCTGACTACTTATTCTTATTTTACAGTATGGACAATAAGGGACTCCTATCCTTGCAAAAAGTAGCCTAAGATAATCATATATTTCAGTAGTTGTTCCTACAGTGGAACGAGGATTTCTACTTGTTGTCTTTTGTTCTATTGCAATTGCTGGTGATAGTCCTTCAATTGAATCAACATCCGGCTTGTTCATAAGCCCTAAAAACTGTCTCGCATATGATGACAGAGATTCGACATATCTTCTCTGTCCCTCTGCATATATTGTATCAAAAGCCAACGTGCTTTTTCCACTCCCAGAAATTCCAGTTATAACTGTTAACGTATTGCGCGGTATTTCTAAATCTATGTTCTTGAGGTTGTGTTGTCTGGCCCCCTTAATTATTATTTTGTCATGCATTTTTCTTCCCCTTTTTCAGGTTTTCTATCCTTCTTTTTATTTCAAACAATTGATCTCGCAATTCAATGGCTTTTTCAAAATCAAGCTCCTCAGCAGCTTTCTGCATCTCAATTTCAAGGTTTATTGCAAGCTTTCTTAGTTCATATTCGCTTTTTGCTTCTATCTTCTTTTCGCTGCTTGGAACGAGCTGCGCTGCAGCTACAGCTTTTACTATAGTTTTTGGTGTGATTCCATGTGCTTTGTTGTACTCCTCTTGAACTTTTCTCCTCCTTTCAGTTTCTTTTACTGCGGCCTCAATTGCTGCTGTAATTTTATCGCAGTACAAAATCGCAGTCCCATTTATATTCCTTGCAGCTCGCCCCATGGTCTGTATTAAAGATGTTTCATTTCTCAAGAATCCTTCTTTATCAGCATCTAAGATAGCTACCAGTGATACTTCTGGCAAATCAAGCCCTTCTCTGAGCAAATTTATTCCAACTAGGCAATCGATATCGCCAAGCCTCAGCTTCCTTATTATCTCCGTTCTTTCTATAGTTTCAATTTCTGAATGAAGATAATGCGCTTTTATCTCGTGTTGCTGAAGATATTCAGTAAGATCTTCAGCCATCCTCTTTGTAAGAGTGGTTACTAGTGTTCGTTCATTTCTCATTGCGCGCGTTTTTATTTCATTCATCAAGTCACTAATCTGATTTGTTGTTGGGCGTATAAACACCTGTGGATCCAGAAGACCGGTTGGTCTTACTAACTGCTCCACAATCTGGAAAGAAACCATCTTTTCATATTCGCCAGGTGTTGCAGAAACAAAAATGACATTTTTCATATATTTTTCAAATTCCTCAAATTTCAAAGGGCGATTGTCAAAAGCACAAGGTAATCTAAATCCGTAATCAACCAAATTCTTTTTTCGCGTATAGTCTCCATGATACATACCATGCAATTGTGGGATTGTAACATGAGATTCATCTATCACTATTAATGCATCGCTAGGCAAAAAATCCATCAATGTATATGGGGGCTCGCCAGGCGATCTTCCGTCAAAATGCCGTGAATAGTTTTCTATTCCCTTGCAATATCCAAGCTCCTCTATTAATTCCAAATCATAATTCGTTCTTGTTTTGAGTCTATGCCTCTCAAGCTCTGGCAATTCCTGGAGCCTCTGTTCAAGCTCTATTCTTATGGTTTTTATCGCTCTTTCACGCACTGATTGAGGCACTACATAATGTTTTGCAGGAAATACCCTAACCTCTTCCAGTTCTTGGATAATCTTCATTTCTATAGGCTCAAGAACATAGATTTTATTCACCACATCTTCATCTAAAATTACTCGTATTACATCATCTTGATAGCCAGGGGCGATATCAATAGTGTTTCCTTTGGACCGTACGGTACCAGGTTTTAATTCAAAATCATTCCTCTCGTATTGTATTGCAATTAATGATGCAAGTAAAGATGAACGCGGCATGAGTGCGCCTTTTTTTATATGCACAGACATATCAAGCCATTCTTTCGGCGAGCCAAGACCATAAATACATGAAACTGTAGCTACAATGATGCTCGGGCCTGCAGAAAGCAAATAAGCAGTCGCCTGGAGCCTCAATTTCTCAATTTTTTCATTAATTTGAGCATCTTTTTCAATATATGTGTCTGTTTGAGGGATATAGCTTTCGGGTTGGTAATAATCATAGTAGGATACAAAATAGCCAACTTTATTTTTTGGAAAAAACTGCCTAAATTCAGAGTAAAGTTGCGCGGCAAGTGTTTTGTTGTGAGATATCACGAGACAGGTCTTGTCTGTTTGGGCAATCACGTTTGCTATTGTGAATGTCTTTCCAGAGCCAGTTACTCCAAGAAGAGTTTGTTTTCCCGTTTTTTTTACACCTTCAACTAACTTTTTTATGGCTTGGGGCTGGTCACCTGCAGGTTTGAAAGATGCAACTAACCTATAATTCATTACATTTTTGTTGATCTGTCCAGCATTTAAATTTACCTACTCTTATCATCAGGTATGTGCCTCTCTCATTTGATTTGGTTTTTGTGGGTAGGTAGCGACTATTAGCTTTAAAATTTTACTTAAGTGAAGCTATTGGAGATTAATATGCAGAAAATGCACCTTCTTACTCCTGGACCAGTGGCTTTAGCAGACCCAATAAGGCTTGCTCAAAGCAATGAAATGATCTATCACCGCGGTCCGGAAATCAAAGCTTTAATTGAAAGCATCGTTAGCGAGCTTAAGAAAGATTTCAATTCTGACCTATGCTTTCTTGTCACTGGTTCTGGTACAGCAGGCTTAGAGATGGCCTATGCCTGCCTGACCAAACCGACAGACAAATCCCTAATTCTTACTAATGGAACTTTTGGCGATAAGCTAGCTGCACTTTCAAAGGTCTATTGTGCGACAGAAGTTGCCTCTCAGCCACTTGGGAAGGGTTGGTCATTGGAAAGAGCAAAAGAAATTATTGATAATTCTTCGGCACAAATTTTTGGCATGGTTTATAATGAAACTTCCACGGGCGTCCTCAATCAAGCCAAAACTATTTGTAGATATGCAAAAAGCAAGGGTATGATTACTATATTAGATTGCATTTCTGCTTGGGGTGCTGCTCCACTAGATATTAAGGGTTTTTCTGTAGATTTTGCAGTGACTGGATCTCAAAAAGCGCTTGGTGCTGCACCAGGCATAGCGATAGTGGCATTAACTGAAGAAATGATGCAACGAGCAGAAGGTATCGCTGCAAGAAGCTATTACCTTGATATGAAAAAGTATAAGAAAGAGATTCAAAATAATCAAACACCAACCACTCCTGCGGTCTCTGTACTCTTTTCTATCCAAGCAGCAATCGAATATATAAAAAGTCGAGGGGGGTTTGATGCTCATCGGCAAAGACATGCAGCTGCTGCAGAAAAATCGAGAAGATTTGTTGAAAGTATTGGCTACAAAGTCTTCGCAGAACCGGGCTTCTATTCTCCAACTATTACAGGTTTTATTTTGGAAAATGCAGATGCCATAAGAAAAGAGCTAAGAGAGAAATATAATCTAGTAACTGCTCGAGATTTTGGGGAATTACAGGGTAGATTCTTCAGGATATGCCACATTGGAAATTTCGACGATGCACATCTTGATTATGCATTTGACTGCATCAGAAAAGTCCTCAACAAATAGAGAGTGGTTCACAATGAAAATAGTCATAGCCGATCCTCTTGAACAAGAGGTAATTGCAGGGCTTAAAGAATTGGGGGAATGTATAATTATCCCAAAAGATCTCAACGAAGCGGTCGCAGATGCTGATGTTTTGATTGTACGTTCGGCCACCAAAGTTTCAGAGCAGCTTCTCTCTTATGCTAAGAAGTTAAAAATAGTGGCGAGAGCGGGGGTAGGCACAGATAACATAGATTCAGAAGCATGTGCAAAAAGAAACATCAAAGTCATAAATACGCCATCAGCAAGTACCAATGCGGTTGCGGAGCTTGCATTAGGTATGATGCTTGCGTTTTGCAGACAGCTGCATAAAGCAGATGCATCAATGAAAAGCGGAAAATGGCTCAAAAAAGAGCTAATGGGGACTGAACTTACAGGAAAAACTTTAGGAATTGTAGGGTTTGGACGAATAGGTTCTTCTCTTGCATTGAAAGCCAAGGCACTTGGAATGAATATACTTATTTATGATACTAAACAGGAGCAAAGCGCAATCGGAAAACCAGTAAGCCTCGAAGAACTTTTTTCTACAGCAGATTTCATAAGTCTTCACCTTCCTGCTACTCCTCAGACTGAAAAAATAATCAATCGGAAGCTTATCGATGTCATGAAGCCCACAGCTGTTTTGATTAACACCGCAAGAGGTTCTTTAATAGACGAAGACGCCCTCTATGATGCACTTTCAAAAAAACAAATAGCAGGGGCCTGCCTTGATGTTTATGAGAATGAACCTTATGCAGGAAAACTCTGCACTCTTGATAATGTAATTTTAACCCCTCACATTGGAGGTAGTACATTTGAAGCTCAAAAAAAGATAGGGCAAGAATTAATATCTAAATTGAAGGAAGAACTCTTATAAGGGTGGGTGTTGTGCTTTCGATGAAAGAGATAAGGGCAAATCCAGAAATCCTTTTAAATGCTATTTCGAGCCGAAATTATCCTATAGAGCCTGCCCGCTATCTTCTTCAGCTTGACAGTGAATGGCGAGCAAGCAAAGTAAAAATAGATCAACTTAAAGCCGAACGAAACAAAATCTCCATAAAGATTGCTGAAGCAAAAAGAAACAAACAATCGATTGATTCTTTGTTAGCGCAATCCAAAGAAATATCTGAACGTATAGAAAAAATTGAGTTAGAGTCTAATAGTTTGGAAACCCAAATAAACGACATTCTCCTTTCACTTCCAAATATTCCTCACCCAAGTGTGCCACAAGGAAAAGATGAAAACGACAACAAAATCGTTCGGACATGGGGTAAGCCTAAAAAAGACAGTTCTTCTGTCAAGCCGCACTATGAAGTTGCTGGAGGGCATTTAATAGACTTTGAAAGGGGGGCTAAACTTGCCGGGCATAGGTTTGTGGTTCTAAAGGGACTAGTTGCAAGGTTAGAGCGTGCGTTGATTAATTTCATGCTGGATTTGCATACTATGAATGGCTATTATGAATTGCTCCCGCCATTCCTTGTAAATTCAAAGACTATGAAAGGCACGGGCCAACTCCCAAAATTTGCACATGAGCTATACAAGTGCAGCGATGATGATCTATACTTGATTCCTACAGCTGAAGTACCTCTCACAAACTTTTTCGCAGATGAAATTTTAGAAGAGTCCAGCCTTCCTATAAAGTTCTGTGCATATACTCCTTGCTTTAGGAGAGAAGCAGGCGCCTACCAAAAAGACATAAAAGGAATTATCCGGCAGCACCAATTTGATAAAGTGGAACTTGTGAAATTTTCAATTCCTGAAAAATCGTTTGAGGAGCTTGAATCTTTAACTGTTGATGCCGAAGAAGTTCTAAAAAGGCTGGAGCTGCCTTACAGAGTTGTTGAGCTTTGCACAGGTGATTTAGGTTTTGCTTCTTCAAAAACTTATGATATCGAGGTATGGTTGCCCTCTCAAGATAGATATAGAGAGATTTCTTCATGTTCTAATTGCACAGACTTTCAAGCCAGAAGAGCAAATATTCGGTTCAGAAGAAACGGAAAGCCAGAGTTCGTTCATACTTTGAACGGCAGCGGAGTTGCAGTTGGAAGATGCATGGTGGCAATTATTGAAAATTATCAGGATGAAAATGGATTTGAAATTCCCAAAGTGCTACAAGATTATCTGAAAGCAGACAGAATAGACTTTTAGTTTTCCTTTTCAATCTGTTCTTTTATTTTTTCAAATGCTGTCCCATCCACTAACGATGCGAATAATTCTGATGGATCACCCAAATTGTAGTTAGTATTTGCTAGATGCTTTTTGAGTATATCAATGCCAAAATCTTTTGCAGAAAGTTTTTGTTCTCTTTTTTTTCTGATCTCATTAATCTTCTCTCTGAAATTTTCGGAGTTAATCCTATTTTCCACAAAAAAGTCTTCGGTAAAATTAGGCAAATGAATATCTGATGTTTGAAAGCCTGTCACTAATGTTCCATTCAACACTACTTTTACTATTTTATTCTTATTAGCATAGTTGTTAAATATCTCCCATACTTTCCTTTCAACTTCTTTAGGTGTAGCATTCGAAAATTCGTGTTCAAGCCAAACAAATTCTCTTGACGCGATTGAGCGGAACTCGGCTTTCTTTGCTTTTGTATCGTACAATAGCCAACCGCGTTTGCCAATTTCATCCTTCCTCAGCTGAGTGATCACAGTACTGCCTGGATTGAGTATTTTCCCATCTAAATTTGGCTTGTGGGAATGGCCACAAAGATATAGGTCATAACCTGCAGGAAGATCATCAAATGTAAGGTAGTTTTCATGCTCAATAACTTCGAACTCCTGAAATGTTTGGTGTATAACTAATATATTGAACGCATTAGTGACAGGCCTGCAGGAAAACTGCCGCAAAGCCTCCTTAGCAAGATCGTCAGGAACATTGCCTAATCCTGATATCGCAACAGTTTCGTCACCCAAAGTCCTTTGAATAGTTTTATTGTGAATATATTCCAGCAACCCCATGCGCGCCAACAGCTCGGTTGGATTTACATATCCTTTTGCTCTTCGATCATGATTTCCGTGAATGCCGACAATGGGCACGTAAGATATTCCCTTAGATTTCATTATTTTTGTAGCTTGCTGCAAAATATCTGCTACCTCTGCCAAAGTTTCCATTTTTGGCAAAGCGACATCAAAGTTGTCCCCTCCCAAAATTAGTAAATCAGCTTCCTCCGCAGCTGCAATAATAGCTTCTTTTCCCTGGACCAATGCATCCTTTTCGAATCTCTTGTATCCAAAATGGGTGTCAGTAATAAAGCCTATCCTCATTGCCCTAATTTTCTTCCTCAACCTTTATAAAAATGAAAATCTAAAACGAGCTCATGGCCGACCTATTTTTATTTACAATGGTTTTAGTTACCTTAATCATCGTTATCGTATATTTTCTTACTAGGTAGATTAGCCAAAACAAAAACTTTATAAAGGTTTGTCTACATAAACGACATGCCGGCTTAGGAAGTTTTTAAAACTTAATGATTTAAGCCAGCACTACTTTGAGGTGGATTGGATGGATAAGTGTCCCGAATGTGGCAACAAGCACCTTACGCGTGATTATGAACGGGGCGAAGTGGTTTGCACCAATTGCGGCCTTATTGTAGCTGAAAATTTGGAAGATTCCAGACCAGAATGGAGAGCTTTTGATGCAGAACAGAGGGAAAAGCGCGCCCGTGGTGGAGCGCCAATTAAATACATGCGCCCGAACAAAGGTCTTGTTACGGAAATTGACCAATATAACAGGGATATTCGTGGGGCAAAAATCTCACCAAAAAAGCAAGCTCAGCTTTACAGAATGAGAAAATGGCATAAGCGTGCATCAATTGCAAGCTCTATGGAAAGAAATTTAGCAATAGCTCTGTCTGAACTTGACAGAATCGCATCCTATCTTGGCCTTCCTGATTCGATACGCGAATCTGCGGCACTGCTTTATAGAAAATGTATCAAGGCAGAGCTGATTCGTGGAAGGCTGATTGAATCTGTTGTATCAGCAGTTATCTACGCAACTTGCAGAATGCAAGGAATCCCACGAACTCTAGATGAAATTTCAAGAGTCTCTGGTATTGAGAAAAAAGAGATAGGGCGTGCTTATCGCTTCATAAGAAGAGAGCTGAATATTGACGTACCACTTACGGATCCATCACATTATGTGCCAAAATTTACTGCAGCATTAAAGCTTTCAGGACATGTGCAAGAAAAGGCAATTGCGCTTCTTAAAAAGGCAGTAAGTAAAGGGCTGATTTCAGGGCGCGGGCCAACAGGTGTGGCAGCTGCCGCAGTCTATATTGCCAGTGCAATGTACGGTGAGAGAAGAACCCAAAAGGAAGTTGCTGACGTAGCAGGAGTAACTGAAGTTACAATAAGGAACAGGTATCGCGAGCTCAAAAAGGAATTGCAACTGAAAGTAACTCTCTAGTGCTTTCCAAGGTAAAGGTAAGCCGAGTATACGGCTTGCACTGCTTCAGCTACACCAATTATGGCTTGCTTAAATCTAGTATCAGTTACATCACCCGCAGCAAAAAAACCGGGCACATTTGTTTCGGAATTTCTATTTATTTTGACATATCCTTTTTGATCCAGCTCAACACCTACGGCCTTAGCTAACTCCGAATTTGGGATATGCCCTATTGCTATAAAAACTGCATCAAGAGCCAATTCCAATGAATTATTGTACGGTTTGTCAAGAAGAACCGAATTAACCTTTTCTTCTCCCCTTATCTCAACGATATTAGTTTTATAGATTATTTCGATTTTTTTATTAGCCATTACTCGCTCATAATTGACTGGTTCAGGTCTAATCTTTTCTCCTCGATAAATAATATAGACTTTTTTTGCCCATTCTGCAAGCACTAGCGCATCTTTTGCGGCAGAATCTCCGCCACCAATCACTGCAACTATCTTGTCTTTGTAAAATGCAGCATCACACAAAGCGCAATAATGGACCCCTTTGTTTGCAAATTTTTCTTCACCCGGTACACCAAGTTTTTTCCACACTGTCCCTGCAGCATAAAGAATTGTTCTGGCTTGGTAAATGCCACTGTCAGTTCTGACTTCGAAAATGTCTGAATTTTTGTTTATCGAGAGCACTTTTTCATCCTTGATTTCTACCGATGAATATTGTTTTGCATGCTCTTCCAACTTTTCGGCAAGTTCAAACCCGCCAATCGATATAAAACCTGGATAATTTTCTACAATATTTGTAGTAGTAATTGTTCCACCCCTCATTTCCCCCAAAGCAAGCACTCTTATATTCATTCTTCCTGCATACATGGCACCAGCAAGCCCGGCCACGCCAGTGCCAATGATTATCATATCATACATTTGACCACCTGATGAATTTTTGCTGTATCCTTTTTATTCATATGCAAAAAAATCTAATTGATGAAATGCCCGTTCTGTCATCATTCTGAAACTGAAGTTGTTGATAGCCGTGATACCAGTGATTATAGGATTCGTAGGAGGCGCGAATGTTTGAAATGTAAACGCCGCTTTACTACATACGAAGAGATAGAAAAGGAAGATATTTTTGTAATAAAAAAGGATGGTAGAAGAGAAAAATTTGACAGACACAAACTGATCGCAGGTATTCAAAAAGCCTGTGAAAAACGTCCTGTTTCGCTTGAAAAAATAAATGAAATAGCAGATAAAATTGAAAGCAAAATAAGACGAGAGAATTCACTTGAAGTTAAAAGTAGCAAAATTGGTCAACTTGTTATGGACTATCTGCGCAAAACTGACGAAGTTGCATACGTCCGTTTCGCATCAGTTTATCGCTCCTTTGCAGATATTCAATCCTTTGAGGCAGTTCTTAAAAGCTTGAAGAAAAAAAGATGATACAATGAAAACAATGGTGCTTATTACTTTATTTTTTGCAATAACTCAAATAATTGGTATATTTACTGGATCTGTTTTGCTTTCTAAGTCGTTAGTTTACGAGGAAATAAACGA
>JAWAEW010000001.1:0-100424 GCA_038891035.1 Candidatus Anstonellaceae archaeon | reverse complement strand
CTGGAGCTTCAGCTTGGAAAATATATGGAGGAAACGTTGGAAAATGGAGGTAATGTGCTTTTCCCTGCATTTGCAATAGGAAGGACCCAAGAACTCATTAGAATAATAAGGACTATCAATAAAGACGTGGAGATCTACGTTGATGGAATGGGTTGGAAAGTCTCAGAAGAACTTTCGCGTTATTCTGCTTATGTGAAAGACTTCAAGCGATTTAGACAAGATATGCAAACATGCATTCCAATAATGCACAAAAGAGAAAGAAGGAGAGTTCTCAAAAAGCCTTGTGTAATAATTGCAACTGCTGGAATGCTTCAAGGTGGGCCTGCACTTTCTTATCTTTTGCAAATGAGCCCGCAATCGATGGCGATTTTCACTGGGTATTGTGTGGAGGGGACCAATGGGCACAATTTGTTGAATTTTGGATATGTAGAGTATGATGGAGTGAAGATAAGGCCTAAACCAAAGTATGCATATTTGGATTTCTCTGCGCACGCAGGCAGGACAGAGCTTTTCCAGATGTGCGAAAAGCTGCAGCCAGAAAAAATATTTTGTGTCCATGGTGACAGATGCCCTGAATTTGCAGAAGAGTTAAAGCTTGAAGGGTTTGATGCACACGCGCCTGCAAACGGAGAAAGGGCAATGGTTTGAGCCTTACAGCAAACCGATCTAATTTTGCATAGTATTTGTCTAGCTTTGGTTATTTGGTTTGAGAAGCAAAAACAGCCTGCCTCGTCCATCGCTTAAAGCTTTTGAACGCTCCTCATAATAGCTTCCTTGAACTAGCCTCTTCATGAATCTTTTACTTTTGGCTTTGATGCCGGCAAATAAAATTATTGGATGCTTGCTTTCCGTGATGTCAAGCAAGAATCGATATTCGTTTGAGCTAAGCATTCCTAGGCGAACAAGAACTGCGTTGGTGTTTGGAAGATATTCTTGCCTTATTCTACTTGGAAAAGCCAAGGTTAGTTTGTTTCGGTCTAAGTACCCCCCAGATTCGATAAAAATTTTTGCAAGATTAAACAGAGTCCTATCAAAAGCTTCTGACTGTTGAGGATATGCTTTGAGGAAATCCTTGAATTCTTTCCTTGCTTCTGAGACAAAATTCAAGCATAGGGTCGATGTAGTGTCTTGAATCTGACTCTCCTCTTGCTGCACAGGCCCAGAAAAATCCTGAAATTGTACCTGAATGGTCTTGTCCTCTTGTTCAAGTCGGGCAAAATAGGAAATAAGCCTTGCTTGTGCACTTTCTTTTCTTAGTTTGGCCTTGCTTTCTTTTATGTAGCACCTTCTTAATAATTCATCCAGCTCATCTTGTGCTTTTTCTTTTACGCTTCGTATTTTGGACAATCTTGACAAAAGTATCTGTTGCTTGGCTTTAAGGTGCCAATAATCCTGATCAAATATGAGCTTTTCTGAAAGTTGCCTTCTTTTCTCTAAAACTGAGTTGAGCTGATTTTGGACATGGAGATATTTTGCTAATGTTTTAATGAATTCTGTTTGAGGTGTGCGCACATCACGGATGTATTGCTTTACTGTGAGGGCAAGACTAAGTGCTTTTGTTAGCATGTTTGAGCTGTCTGTAAGCCTTGAGAGAAGCATAAGCTGCTCGTTTGCTGATATTTTATTTGGAGTGCCTTCTTCATCTTTTGAGTAAATAACCACTTCATTATTGAGTAATTTATTGACAAAAGAGATGTGAGCATTCAATTTTTCTTTTACTTCCAAAGAGAGCTTGTCTAGTGATCCTGTCAGGCGTTTCATTTGCAATTCTGCTGAAATAATTACACTGATTATCTTTTCTGCATTTGTGCTTTGGGCAGTGGAAAGGTTTTCATGTAGCAAATCTTCTACTTTGGAAATTGAAATACCTTCTTTTGTCGCTTGCTGCAAAAATAAATCAAAAGGCGTTTCTTGGCGTAAGATGTTTGCACAGGATGCTAAAAGTTTGTATTCTGGCTGAGACTCTATGAACGATGCAAAGGCAGTGCTGAAGTCACTTTTCTCAAGTGCGCTTTTCAGTTTAGTGGCCTCGGATCTGGTGAGAAAAAGGAATTGGTTCTTTTCTAAAGCTTCTTGAAAATCCTGAAAATCAAAATGAAACCGTGCAAGTTGGGTTTCTACTTCTGAAAGTAAGGCTTGTGCTTCGGCCTTTGCATCAAGGGATGTTGTGCTGATATTTTTTGCATGCTCCAACTGCTTTTGTTTGGTTTTTTGAAGATTTTTGGTAGTTGCGTCTAATCTTGAGATTTCATTATAAATATGTCTCAGTTCCACATCTTTTCGTGAAATGACTGGAGTGAGGCGGTCAAGTTCTGATGAAATTTGAACAATTAGTTGCTTGCAGTTGTAAACATATGCCATAAGAAGACTTTCTTGCAGTGTGTTTTCATGTCTAGTCCACTCTCTGCGCATTTCTTCTGGATAGGCATTTGATTCAAGAAGGAACTTTCTGAAAAGGGTTATCTTCCTTCTTGCCAGAGTGCCTAATCTATGATCATTTGCAATGACGCAGACTGCCCTTTGTGGCTTAAGGGGGGTATAGCTTCGCATGCTACTGATTGTGTTAAATAGTGTTTAAAAATATAACATTCATCTGCCATCAAAAAGCCCCCGGCGAGGATTGAACTCGCGACCTCGTGCTTACCATGCACGCGCTCTACCACTGAGCTACAGGGGCAGCACTCTTATCATTTAAAAATCTCTTTTAAAACAATAGCATCCTGCCTACTTTCACCAACTCCAACAAAAACTATAGGGATTCCTAAAGAGCATGAGATGAAAGTGAGGTATTCCCTGGCATTTTTTGGAAGAGCAAAAAATCCTTTTTTTGCTACAGAGGACCAGCCCTTTGGTCCTAAGTCTTCCCATCCATCAAATTCTGCATACACTGGCTCGCATTCGGAAAGCTCCCAGTATGAAGAAGGTGGGAACAGAAGCTTTTTTCCTTTGAACATGTAATGTGTGCAGACCTTCACCTTTTTTACGTCCGAAAGAGTATCCAGGCGAGTGAGTGCAAGGCCTGTAAAGCCGTTCACTGCAGCCGCAAAACGCAAAGTCACTAAATCAAGCCATCCGACACGCCTTGGTCTGCCGGTAGTGGTTCCAAATTCTCCTCCTTTGTTTCTTATGAAATCAGCAGTAGAATCAGTTATTTCTGTTGGTAGAGGGCCGCTTCCAACCCTAGAGGTGTAAAGCTTGACAACACCGATGATATGGTCTATTTTTCTTGGAGGTATTCCTGAGCCTACACACGCTCCTGCAGCCGTGGTGCTGCTGCTTGTCCCAAAAGGGTAAAGGCCAAAATCTATATCTAGCATGGTGGCTTGCGCACCCTCAAGCAAAACGTTCTTTTTTGCCTGCATTGCTTTTTGCAGAAACGGAATCGGATCTTGCACATATTTTGCAAGCCTAGAAGCATACTCAGAATATTGGGTGAAGATCTGCTCTTCCGAATAAGGGAAGCTTTTGTTGTATACGTTTTGCAAGATGGCAGTTTTGATAATATGTAAAAGGTGAAGCTTTTTCTTGAAAATATCTGGATGGACAAGCTCACCCATCCTAATGCCGATTCTTGCTGCTTTATCTGAATAGCATGGGCCTATTCCCCTTTTGGTGGTACCGGCTGCAAAGCTGCCTTTGAATTCTTCTTCTGCACCATCCAAAAAGAAATGATAGGGCAAAACTACATGAACTCTGGGGGAAATTATCAATTTTGAGCCAGCATTTCTTATTTGCTCGATTTCTTCAAGCAGCTTTTTTGGGTCCACCACCATGCCATTGCCAATAATGTTGATTTTTCCTTTGTAAAGTGAGCCGGAAGGAAGATGGTGGAATTTGTATTTTGTGCCTTTGTGCACTATAGTATGACCTGCATTTGCACCGCCATTAAATCTGACTACGATATGTGCTTTTGAGGCGTAAAAGTCGACTACTTTGCCTTTGCCTTCGTCACCCCATTGCGCCCCAACAATTGCAGCTACAGACATAAAAACCACTCTATACGGCTAGCAGGAAATTTATATTGATTTGGATGGGATTACCATTCGATCTTTTTGATTTTGCCTGACTCGGCTAAAAGAATCTGATCTTGAGCCAGCTTCACACAGACATCCAGAGCCTCTTTGACTCCTTGTCTGCTTCCTGAGGCCCCAGCAGCAAGTTCATGTCCTCCTCCTGAACCGCCGAGCACCTTGCCTGCCTGCTCCATAATTTGGTCAAGATATACCATTCCTTTCATTGATGGATGCATCCTTGCAGAAATCCTACCTTCATTTCCCAAATAAGCAACAAATGCCAAATCTGCTCCCATTGCTATCAGCAAATCTGCAAAATGTGCCTCATGGCTTTTTGCAAATGCAGTTGCAATTATGCGCTGCCCTACTCTTTCTGCCCAAACTGTCTGGCAGGAGCGAAGGGCCTCAATCCGCTCTGAAAGTGAATTGGGTGAAAAGGCAAGCTGTCTTAAGGAAGAATACGAAAGCCCGCTTTGTCTCAAGAGATGGGAAACCGCTTCAAATGTGCGGCTAGTTGCGCTTTGGAAGCCTGCGCTGTCTGAGAGAATCCCAACCAGAAGAGCAATTGAAGAAAGCTTATCTCTTGGCTTTAAAAGAAAATAAAGCATTTCGCAAGTGGAAGAGGCAGAAGGGTCATTTATACGTTTTTTTGAAGGAAGGTGGGCAGTGTTGCTGTGATGATCAATTGAAAGGTCTGCCTGCTTTCCTACAAGGTGCGGGGCCAAAGCAGGAGAAGAACAATCCACTACAACCAATGCATCATTTTTCTGCAGAGTAACTTGAGAAAACGGGATAGTGCTTGCTTGAATATATTCAAGAAAATGGCGGGCTGCAGCAGATGGAGAATCCGGCAGGGCAAGCTTGCATTTTTTCCCAAAAACTCTGCAAAGGACTAATCCAGCGCAAACTGCATCCAAGTCTGCAAGGAGGTGAGAAGTTACAAAAATTCTATTGTAATTTCTTAGGTTGAACA
Organism: Candidatus Anstonellaceae archaeon; assembly: GCA_038891035.1. GTDB lineage: Archaea > Micrarchaeota > Micrarchaeia > Anstonellales > Anstonellaceae > UBA10161. The sequence continues at coordinate 95,438 of JAWAEW010000001.1, read as the reverse complement.
GAGCTTTGCGAATAGACGAAGAGTATGGGTTTGCAGGCATAATGGCTCACTGCTGCCTTTCTTTGAGCACTTTTTCTAATTGTGTCCTCAGTTCCTCGAGCCTAGGCCGCAGCTTTTCCTCTTGCTTAAGCAACATCCCTATCCTAAGGTCATAAAGCTCCTTTTTTTCATTGATATCCGCCAAAGCATCTGTCTTGGAAGTCTCAACCAGGATAGGCCCTATTGCACGGTATATTGTCTCTTTGCCCAATTTGGAAATTGCTTCTTCTGCAACCTTCAGCTCTTCTACTTGAAATGAGAGCTGCTGCCTTTGAGCTGCCATAAGCTGTATTTGCCTGGAAAGCTCCTCAAATTCATTCAAAGTCTTTTGCAATTCTTCTGGATTTCTAAGTGGTTGCGCCATAAGATTTCCCTCCGCAAACACTAAAGTTCTTGGTCAAGAGTTTTAATGATTTGCATAAGACGAAGGTAAGAGAGTAAAGATGCCTTAAAGCTTGCTAGGCTGTCTGCCCATATCTTTACTACCAAAATATTTTCTCCCTTAGTAAATATCTTGGATTTACCTTTTTTTGAGAACTCAGTTTCTGCAATAAGCGAGTCATAAGCGGCCTTAAGCGATGTAGACGAGTTGAACTCGAATGAAAGTAATGCCTTATATGCAGCTTTTTTGCCCATAATCTACCTCAAGTTCAAGCAGCTTTTGCCTGCCTTTTTTTAGGCAGAACCTTTTGCTTGTTGCAGAAATACAATAGCTTTCGCCTTCTGAACAAACAATTCGTCCGAAAAGCTTATGAACCAAATTGGATTTTTGCCCGCAAAAACGAAGGCTGCCTGCTGCAGGAAGTTTAGGCCGCAAGACAAGCAAGGCCTTTTTGATCGAAAGCTCACCCACAGCCTCAACCTTGCTGTTGTTGAGTCCGAAAAAATAGATCTTGTAAGGCGAGACTATGCAAAGCCTTTCAAATCTGCGCTTTGTAGCGTGCTTTGCAAGGCACTCGATCGATCTTTTCCCTCTTCCAAAATATACAGCTTGAGGAATTGCACGGGCTAAAACTGAAGCTATTTTTCGGCAAATTTCTAGTTTTGATTTTGAGGTGGAAATGAGCATCCCACCACTAATCAGTTGAAACTTCACGAGCAATTGGTTCTCTTTCCTTATAAAGTATCCTATGTCCGCAATGAGGACATCTTGTAAATTTGCCGTCCAGAGAAGCTATCTTTTTGTTGCATTTTGGGCAGATATACATAATATTACCTCTTTTTGTATTCTTCAATTAGCCGCAGTGCAACTTCACCTGCAGGAGTCGAAAGCGAATATGCTCCACCTGCAAACACTGTCTTGCACGAGCGGCAAACCCAAAGCGAATTGCCCTTCCTTTTTACCTTTTTTTTGCTGCACTGAGGGCAGATAAACAATGAGGACTTTAAAGCATCCACTTTGGCAGCTTGCTTGCGTATTTCTGCTCCATATCTTACATTTTTGTCTGCCATTAGACCACCTTATTCTGAAAGCATCGATCGAAGCTCATTGCCTTTCTTGAAAGCAATATCTGAAAGCTCTACGAGATCTTTGTACGAAAGCGCACCCCAGCCTCCTTTCTGTCCAGCGCAAATATGCGTGCTGGTAGTGGCCAAAGTGAGCCGACAATCCATCCCGCGCTCTTCATCTAATGAAGGATCTATAAAAACTTTATCCCCAAGCTTGCCAAAAGTGCAGCTTACCACTTTCTCTTTTACAGCTAACTTGCCTGAATATTCCCCTCGGATGATTTTGCCATCTTCTACTTTTGGCATGCGAGTAGAGAGGAGGGCTTGCATTGCTGCAAGGGCAGAAGCATCGAACATATTGCCGTCATGATCAAGCACAGAGATATCTATATACAAGGCAAGTACTTTGCCTTCTTCTATGAAAAATGACTTTAAGTCTATGGCATTTGCGCTTCTTATTCCTCTGTCAACAACACGCGCAAGCTCTATCGATTCATCTGAAGGCGGACCTGCCTCAAACATAGATGACGCAAGCGGAAGAAGGTCTGCAGAGGTTGAAAGTATGCCTTCTTCTGGTTTGTCTGGAAATGGGGCTGCTATATCAAACTTTATCCCAACGATCACTTGTGTTTTTCCTATGGCAACTAAAGCTGAGCCTTCTGCGTTCTGAAGAGGAGCAGGCTGTACCACTATTTTGCGCCAGTCCATCATTCCTCTTCCATCTGCCCTTCTGCCTCGGCTCAGGAAGGAGAAGAGCATGTCGCGCTTTATCTCATCGATAATCTCCATAAAATCACTTTATCAGCAAGAGGCGCTCTTCGCTTGGCTGTTCGTAAACCTTGCGGATTGCCTCTATTTGTATCTTATGTATTTTCTCTGCTGCCTTTTTTGCCATCTCAAGCCCTTTTAGAAGCTCTTCTCGTGTAAGGGTGCCATCCATTTGGAAAAGAAGTATGTCTCCATTGCGCATTGCAAAGGCAATTGGTATATCTGATTCTCCAAAATTGTCTTCTTCTTTGGATGGATCAAGTGCCATCTGCCCATCTATTTTGCAGACTGCCACTGCGCAAGGCAGGTCTTTCATTGGTATTCCTGCGTCTGCCAGTGCAACTGCCGCAGCAGTCAAGGCAGCGCATCGTGTTCCCCCATCAGATTGCAACACCTCGACATATATTTCAATCTGCGTCTTGGGGAAGTTTTCTGAGATGATCAAGTTTTCAAACGCCTCCTTGAGGACTTTGGAAAGCTCTTTGCTTCTTCTGCTTGGGCCACTTTTGCCGTGCTCTTCTATGCCTGAGAATGGAGCCATATTGTATCTGAACTTTATGATTGCACGATAAAGCGATTGATCATGCCGTGGGATGCATTCAGAAGGGCCGTATACTCCTGCAAGAATTTTGTTTTTTCCCCATTCTATGTAGGCAGAGCCTTCTGCATCGTTTAATACTCTTGCCACTATTTTTATTGGACGCAAATCTTCCAGCCCTCGCCCATCCAGCCTTTTGCCATTCACCAACAATTTGGGAGGGTTCGAAGCAGAATCAACCATTTAAACCACCTAATGCTTGTTTGCTTTGAGAAAGGCGGCAACGCGGTCAGTAAGACCCTGAGTGTGCGCCTGCACTTCAATCATACGCAATGCTTTCTCAGCAAGCACAGTGTTGCCCTTGCCGCTTATCCAAATATAACCGTTCCTGCCTGCGAAAATGTGGCATCCTGTTGAGGTCTGAAGCATATCGATCATGGAGTTTCTCTTGCCTATTATTCTTGGAACCTTTACTGGTGAGACTCGAACTAAGCTGCCAGACGGCAGCCTCTTTGCCTCAGTAAGCTCAATATCTTTTACCTCATTGATTGAAAGAACTTTTGCAAGTATTGCATCGCCCAGCGCAAACCGCTCACGTGAATCTCTGCTTGAAAGGAAAGCAGGATATGCATAATTGACATCTACTGTGTAACCTGAGAATTTTACTTCTGTAATTATGCCAACTATGGTATCTTCTGGAAGCGGATCATAAGGACCCTCAAGGGGGACTAGTTTGCCATTTGAATAAAGCCCTACTACTGTAGAGTATGTCTTGCCTTTGTCCACATAGGCATAGCTTATATGTTCCTCACGCTCGGAGATAAGCTCACCTGGCATTACTATCCTTCCTTCAACCATATTCGCACCTTATTTGAGTAGCTTCGTTTCCACTCTCCCTGCAGTTAGCTTGTTTATTCTTTCGTAAAATTCACCTTGAATTCCGGCAGGCATTTCAATCACAACTATTAGGCTGCCATCGTTTGTCCATTCTTCCTTTTGTATGCCATATCCTTTCAGTGTTCCATATATTTTTTGAGCAAATTCAGGCGGAACTTTTACTGCAACTTTTATTTGCTCAAATTTCAAAGGGATAATCGGGCGAAGTGCTTTTATGACGTCATCTATTTGCTCGGTTGCATCCTTGAAAGCATCAATATGCACTTTTGCTTCTTCAAGAGCCTGCTCAATTCTTAATTGGGTGTGTGGAGCTCCTGTTCGCGGGTCAATTGCTTGCCTTGCAATCATGGAAACTATTTGCCGCTTTTTCTCTTCAAGCATCTTTTTTCTCTGCTCGGCAGTTAGCTGAATTTCGCCGTTTTTCAATATCCTATCTGCAATTTTTGAAATGTCTGTAGTGCCAAATGCCTTTTGAAGCGAGGAAGTAGTATGCCTTTCGCCTTTCCTGAAATTCTTGAAAACTTCTTCGATTGTAAGAATGTTTGCAAGCTCTTTCTTTTGGCCTGTCCGATAAAGATATGCCAAATCAGGGTCCACCACGATCTCAAAACGCTCCCCATTGATATCCATATGCGCAAGTATTGACTTTTCAAGGCTTGCCATATTTATTTCCTCATTTCAGGTATTTCTCAACTTCCTTTTGGGAGAGAATAGAAAATTCTTTCTTTTTTGTGGTTGCGATTGCAATCTCGACAGTTTCAGGCTTGATTGACAAGTCTCCGGACTTTTTGAGTGCCTTTATTGCAAGTGTTATTGCCTCTTCTTGCGGAAGGTTTTCTTTGTATTCTTTCTCAAAAAATTCTTCGACTTCTTTCTTTCCTGCACCGACTGCATCAGCAAGGTATCCTGTAAGAGCACCCGATGGCTCTGCCTCGTAAAGCCGAGGTGCACTGTCTATTCCTGCAATCAAAAGCGAAACTCCAAAGGGCCTTATTCCTCCGTATTGGGTATAAACTTGCATCAGGTCGCAAAGCTCCTTGGCAATTGACTCAACTGAAGCAGGCTCAGCATAAGCCAAGCGATGCCTTTGAGCCTCAAGCCTAGCAACATCCACCAAGCGTCTTGCATCTGCGATCAAACCAGAGGCTGTTGCAGCGATATGCTTGTCGATCTCGAAAATTTTCTTCATAGATTCCGGAACGAGCAGCTTGGATGGGGCGTTTTTGTATGCAACCAAAAGCACACCGCCATCGAATATCATGCCTATTGCTGTTGCTCCTCGTTTGACCGCTTCTTTGGCATATTCTACTTGGAAAAGCCTTCCATCAGGCGAAAACACTGTAATTGCCCTATCGTATGCTTGCTGCTGTGGAGGGTACATAAATTCACCCCTATTCAGAAGACAAAGGAGTCTCCTTTTTGACTTTACGCCACCTATTGAAAATGAGAGATTTTAAAAGAATAGCAGGTTAGTTGATTGGTTTCTTTTTTAGTTTGAATGGAGCAGAGGGATGGATGAGCCGATGCGGAGCCATAATTTTGTCAAACTCTTCTTCTGAAAGCAGCCCTTCCTCCACTATTGCCTCCTTAATGCTTTTCCCTTCGCTTTGCGCTTTTTTGACGAGGTCGCTTAATTTGCTGTAGCCAAAATAAGGTGAGAGGGCTGTGATGGTTATCAGAGAAGCTTCAAGATGTTGTTTGATTTTGTGGTGATTGAGCTTAAGTCCTCTTATACATTTGTCAGAAAGCATTCTGCAGCAGGCGGTCATGAGCTCGTTTTGCTCTGAGATGCACTTTAGAATCAGCGGCGTATGCACATTAAGCTGAAGCTGCCCGGCCATACAAGCAAGCTGGACAGAATGATGAAGACCCAAAACTCGCATTGCAATCATCTCGGCGCATTCTGGGATGGAAGGATTCACTTTGCCAGGCATTATAGATGATCCTGGCTCAACCTCTGGAAGGATGTATTCACCTACCATGGTGTTTGGCCCTGAGGAGAGAAGCTTCAAGTCAGAGGATAGCTTGTAAATTGAAACGGCCAGACTTGAAAGTGCACAAGAATAGTAAAGGAAGTCAGAAGGCAGAGAAAGAAGCCTAAAGAGGTTTTTTCCTTGCCGTACAGGAAGCTTGGTGTTTTTGCGTATGTAAAGGACTGCCAGGCGCTTGTAGTTTGGATGTGTGTTTATTCCTGTACCAAGTGCAGTGCCGCCAATAGGGAGTTCTTGAAGTAAAAGGCGTGCCTTGCGTATCTGTCCAATATCTTGCTTTATTGCAGCAACAAAAGCCGAAAGCTCATCTCCAACTGAAATAGGGACTGCGTCCATCAAGTGCGTGCGACCTGCCTTGATTACGCAATTGAACTGTTTTTGCTTTGAAGCAATAGTTTTGCAGAGATATTCTGCCTGCTCAATCAGCTCGTTTGATTGAGAAAGAAAGACTAGTCTAAGTGTAGTTGGAATGACATCATTTGAGGACTGCGACATATTTACGTGGTTATTTGGATGGACTAGTTGGTATTGCCCTCTTTTTCCTCCCAAAAGCTCCTCTGCCCGGTTAGCGATCACTTCGTTCATGTTCATGTTGAAGGGAGTACCTGCACCAGCGGTATAGGAGTCGAGTATGAACTCTTTGTCGTGCAATCCAGCTATTACTTCATCTGATGCCTGAACTATTGCTTTGCCTATTTTTCGTTCGAGTTGCCCAACATCCATGTTTGCTTGGGCACAGCTTTTCTTGACTGCCGCAAGCATTCTTATGAAAAGCTTGCTGGGCTTAGACGAAGAAATTTGAAAATTCTCTGCTGCCCTCACAGTAAAAATTCCATAGTATGCTTTAGAGGGAACTTGAACTTGACCAAGGAAATCCTGTTCTAACCTCACGCAAACGACCTTTAGCTTTCAAATTGGCAGCCTAAGAGATTGGCTCGGTGATATTTGTGCAGCAGCAATCATGGTATTGGTGGCTGAGTAGTGGAGCTTGCTCTTACTACTTTTGTGACGACATTTGCACTTATTGAGCGCATTGGATAGCTTGCCCCGTCCTCTTCATTTTTGTAAAATACCCAAAGCTTTGCTGAAAAGTCTGAGCCTGGCTGTGGGGAGACTGCATTTCCACCTGCATCCACGCAAGTAACATTGAATTCATAAGGCTGCTGCCTCTGAAGCACTGTCAGAGGCGAGGACGGAGGGGAAAATGAAGGTGGATTTGGAGATTTGCTCGTGGTGCAGTGAAGGCCATAAACCATGATAGTGTTGGGATTACCGTTGGTGACCTTGAGGAAGAGTTTCCCTGAAGAGGTGACGAGTGGTTCGCTGCAAAGAAAACCGATGCTTTCAAATCTGCAGCCTGTAGGTGGCTGAAGCGGATTGATTATTAGTAGAATGGCTATCACTACTACTATTACAAGTAAAGCCCAGCCATAAGTCATCAGATACTCCATGGCTGCCTGACCACGCTTTTTCCAAGACACGAAACCACCTCACAAATACAAGTTTGAAAGCACGCTATCAAGTATGCCGCTTGCAATATAAAATATCACTAATGAAGCAATTAATAAAAATGGGATGTATGCTATCCCGTCCTTTTTGTTTCCTGTTGCAATCACTCCGATTATGAGTGAGGAAAAGATTGCGGTAATTGTGCATGAAAGTATAGCAAAGACGAAAAAGTCAGAAGAGGAGATAGTGGAGGGAGTGATAGCTAAGAAAGAAGAATATGAAGCTTGGTAGGAAGTTGAAGTGACAGAAGGTATAGTTGCAAAAACGCTTTCCAGTATGCTTATCAGCTTTCCGGAAATTGCAAAAAGAAATGGTGCACCAAGTGCACCTGCAAACACAATAAAGATGACGTACATCAAAAGCGAGGCTGCAATTTCCTTCTGAATAACCTGCATTTGCCTTGCATCATCGGCGGTCCGCTCAAGTATTTGGGCCATTTCGCCCCCAGAAGCAATGCCTTGCTTAATTAGAGCCACTGCTCTTTTGATTGACTTGGAGCGGAAGCGATCTGCGAGATAGTCTATGGATTGGTTGAATGGGACTCCCCCAAACGTCTTTTTTGCAACGATTGAGACTTCTTCTGAGAGTATTCCAAATTCTGGCTTTGCAGCATACCATAAAGCTTGATCCACTGTCATGCCTGCTCTTACATTTGAGGCTGCAAGAGAAAGGAATTCTGGAAGGACATTTTCAACTTGCTTTTTTCTGCTTTCTGCACGAAGAAGCAGAAAGACATAAACAAAAAGAAGAAGCAATCCCACTGCAAAAGCAACTGAAAATAACGCTGAAAGTAGCATGACAAAATAGGCATGCTGGACTGTCAGCTCAGAAGAAACTAGCAGAGAAATCTTAAAGAGGAAGCCCTGTGTTGGTGCATAAGAAATAAAGACAACATAAGAAAGGAGTGAGAGGATAAATGAAAGAACTACCAAGAAGCCAGCAAATGCTTCCGGAATGAAATTGAAGCCTGCTGACTCCAGAAGCTGGCCTAATTTTTTCATTTGGCTTCTTGAAAAGGCTCTTCCTATCATCTCATAGAAAGCCATAACTATCCCACATCAAATTTTGGACGAGAGGATTCTATCATTGTAAGAAAGATAAATTGGATTAAAGCAATTGCAAGCAAGAAGCCAAAAAGCGAAAATTGTGTGAATGTGACTGCCGAGCCTAGAAAGGAGACCAAGATAATCATAAAGGCTATGCCAAGCGAAGGAAGAATGATTCCAAAAATCATGAAAAACATTACCAAAGGATTAAGCTTTTGGCCGTAAGCTTTCAGCTCTATTAGTTGCTCTTTTGATATTTGGTCTAAAACTGCCTCAAGAGCAACTGCGATATCTGCCCCTGAAGAAAGAGAATTTGCCATCTGCAAAACTACTCTTTTAAAATGCTGTGATGGGTTATTTTCTGCAACTTCATGCAAAGCTACCCCTAAAGGAACTCCTAATGTGACTTTTTCGACTATTTTGTTGAATTCTACGGACACTTCACCATAATCTTGCGAAATCCCAAGCATGGCATCAAATAGAGGCACACCGCTTTTCAGCTCAATCAGCATGTGCCTGCCTGCAAAAACAAGCTCTTGGTCTATTTTCTTTGCTCGAATGCTTGCTTTTGCTTTAGGAAATTGCATCAGATAAAGAAAGGACAAAACAAGGTAAATCGGAAAGAGAAAAAGAAGCAGAACAGTTACTGATTCGTTTGTACGCAAGAAAAGAAAGGTGACAATCAGAAAGAAAAATGCAAGGATGCAAGCATTGATTAGGGCAAGTTGAACAAATCCTGCTGGAGTATAATTCATGTCTGCGCGGATCAAGTCTTTTTTAAGCTCTGGGAAAAATGCTGCAATTGAGTTGAAAAAATTCCTGAAAAAAGTTGGCTCTTTGGGTTTGCTTTCTGCTTCTCTGATTGGCTGGGAGATAAGGGGTTGATGAACTTTTTTTTGCTTTGCCGCAGAGTTGACCATGCATTCCCTCTCACATAATTGAAGCATTACTTTTTATATCTCTTGTCTATTTCGCGATTGAGGTTGGCAAAGGCAGGGTTGGAGGGAGCTTCCTGCGGTTGTTGCTGACTGCTGCGAGCCTGATCCTGCTCAAGCTTTTCCTTCACTTTCTGAAGGAAATCTTCCTTAGGGATCCCTCCCATTGAATAAATTTCATATAGCCAAATCATATTTTCTTTTGCATATTGCTCAAGCATAGCCTCGTATTCCTCTTTTGTCTTCTCTTTTATGCTTTCAGCTTCAATCTTATGTCTAAATTCTTCTTTTGCTTCTTGGTAAGAGGACGGCTGAAGCTCGGTCTCTTCAGGTGGAGGCTTTGGAATTTCCAAATCGTCATCTGGAGGGAGATCTGCAGGGGGGATCTCTTTTGACTGCTGCTGTATGGTCTGTGAAGGCGCTACTTTTTGCAGCTTGCTTGTGTCTTCAGCTGGCTGCTGTTCCTTTGGCATCACCTCAGTTGGAGTGCTGACTGCTCTCTTTTTGGGAGCAACAGAAGGCTGTATGCTGTGAGGCTGAACTGCTGTCCTTGCAGGTGGTATATAGGTTTTGATTCCACTTGCAGTAATTCCTCCAGGCAAAATCCTAGGTCTTCTTGCAGAAGATTGAGCTTGAAAGAGTGGGGTCTCTTTGCGACTCTGGACCTCATCCTGGCCATGAGTTAAAACTTGTTTTTGAGGTAGAGTTTGCAGTCCACTAAGCCTTGAGATAGGTTGAGAAATCGGGGCTTGAGTTTGTTTTGGAGGCACTTTTAGTTGAGAAATCTGTTTTGGCTTTTGTATTGGTTTCAGCTGAGCGCTTGGCTGTGATGAAGGTTGCCTTGGATTTGATATCTCTTTTGACTTGGGTTGCATCTTGCTTTGAAGAAGGGAAGTTGGATAGACAAGTTGATTTTTTGATGTTTGAGCTTTGGAAGAGGTTTGGGTTGGCTGTTGGATAGGGGCGGCTGGCTGAGGCTGAGTCTGTTTTTGCTTTGGTTTTTGCACTTGCTTTTTTGTGCTTGTCTGAACAGCCGGCTCTGTCTTGAGTAGTTTCTTCTTTTCTGACTTTTTCTTTTTTGACTGGCTTCTTTTTAGATCCTTTATCAGGCTTGCTATTGATTCGTCGATTTCTTCATCGGGTTGCTTTGTCTGGACTGTCTTTTGCCGAGGTAAAGAGATTGCCTGGGCTTTGTATTTGTCTGTCGATAGCTCATCTATTATTCTGGAAATCTTCTCGATTCTCTTTTGCGCTTCATTATTTACAGCTTGACTCTTTTGCTCTGGGAAAAGCGGCTTGATTAAAAGTGGGGCTTCAATTGAGATGAAAGATTCTTCGGGAGCCTCAGATTTCTCATGCGGAGGTTCTTTTTCCTTCTGTTCCTGTTTCTTTGGCTCCTCTTTCAGAATGGAGTGCGGTTGCTGAGGCTTCTTCTCAGATTCAATCGAAGGAGAAGGCTGTTGCTGCACTTCTTCTTGCTGAATGTCCAGTTTCGGCTGTGCTTGTGCTTTTTCCTCCTCTTCTTTTCTTAGTTTCTCCTCTATTATTGCTCGCAGCCGTGGCGAAAGCTTTGAAGATAGGCTCAACTGTGCCTTTGGCTGACTTGCTTTTGTTTCAACCGTGGATGACTTCTGCTCATCCTCTTGAACAGAAGGAGGTTCTGCTACAGCAGGCTGTGTGGGCAAAGACGGAGAATGAATTGGTTCTTCTTTTTGTTCTTGCTTGGCTTCTTCTGCTTGCATTGTGGGCTGCCATTGTGCAAACTGGGTTAGCTCCTGCACTATCTTTTCCTTGTCTGAAGGCTGGGGCTGTACTATTTGTTGTTTTTTCAGCATTTCAAATTGAGCCTTTCGCTCTACTTTCTGAGCTTCAGCAAGCAGATAGGCAGCTGTATATTGCTCAAACTCTGCGGGAAAGATTGGCGAGCCGGGAGCATCGAGCGTATCAGAAATTTTGCTTGGCTGGATTTGAATTTGCCTTTTTTCAAGGTCTTTTGCTTGCCTTAAAAGTTCGGCAAAGCTGGGAAGAAAGTCTTCTGCCATAATTATTCACTTCTGCAGGTGGCTACTCTTTGTGCTCTGCCTCCTCTTGCCACTCTGCGTTTTTAGTTGCTAATGAAAGGATTTCCTCAGGGTCCATGTAATATTGAGATATAATATGGCCGACTGTTTCCACGCTTTTTAGGCCTCTTTTCACCATCCAATTCAGTATCTTTGCCTTGTCTGCTACATCCTGTTCTATCTCTTTTTGTGTGAGGCCTGCGTAAAGCGAGAGGGTCTGTGAAAGAGTAAGCATCTTGCCTACTTCCATTATTCTGTCGCTTTTTACATCCCAGCGATATAGAGTGTTGATCTCGCCTCCTTTTTGAACCTCTGCAAACTCCAGAGTTCTGCGTATGTTGAGCCTGCGATGCCTAAACTGAACCACTATTGCAGATAATGCAGATAGGCTTTCGCGCGGCATGGAAATCGGAGGAGTGGTTAGTCGCGTAATAGTCTCTGCCGCATTGTCAGCATGCAAGGTAGCATATACTGAATGCCCAGTATGCATTGCCTCAAAAAGGATTTCTGCCTCTCGCTGCTTGCGCACCTCACCAAGAATAATCCGATCTGGCCTCATTCTCAAAGAATTTACAAGAAGATCCAGCATGGTAATTTCTCCTTTCCCTTCGGCATTTGGCTCTCTTGTCACAAGCGGAACCCATTGAAGGAAACTTGGGAGAGTAAGCTCGCGAGTATCCTCTATTGATATGATGCGCTGGTTTGGTGGGATAAGGCAAGCAATTGCGTTCAGGAAAGAGGTTTTGCCTGACCCTGTCCCACCTGAAACCAGTATTGAAAGCTCATTTTGGATGCAAAGCCAAATCAATCCTGCAACATGAGGCGAGATGCAGTTAAGCTCTATCAAATATGGAATGGTCCAGGGATTCCTTGAAAATTTCCTTATGGTGAGAGTGTTGCCAAATGAAGAAACAGGATAAAGTGTGGCATTTACACGGTCACCAGTTGCAAGATGAGCATCCATCACTGGATTAAGCAGGTTTATCTGCTTTCCAATTCTTCTGCCAATCATTGCGGAAATATCGTAAATTGCCTCTTCGCTTTTGAGCCAGATATTAGTTTTGCACCAACCGTGCTTTTTGTGATATACCCAAACCGGCTCTGTTGCAGAATTGATTGCTATTTCTTCCAGGTTTTCATCATGAAGCAGTGGCTCAAGGTCTCCCAGACCAAGCGAGTTTTGGATAAGGTATGAAGTGAGGACCTTTTTGTCAGATTCAGAAAGTGTGGGAAAGTGCTTGCTTAAAAGGAAATGTGCTTTTGCTTCGAATTTTCTTCGGACTTCGTCTCTTTTCTTTGGGTCCATAATCTCAGTGATATCAAGTTTTACAGTAGTAATTAGCTCTCCTTTCAGCTGATTCAAAACAAGCCTAGTCCCTTCAGAAAGCTCGCGAACATTAACTTCATAAAGTGGAACGTATTCTCCTTCTTTGGAAATTATTTTTGCTAGAACCTGAATGCCTTCGTTGTCGAAAACATAAGAATCCAAAACACCTCCTCGAGAAGGGGGGTGCTTTTTTTGCTCAACCATAAAAACCCTCCGAAACTTTGCTGGAACCGAAGAAAAGACTGCAAGACTATTTAAAATCCTATCATCAAATTGTGCTATGGATGTGCTTGCAATTGGCACGCCGATAATTGATTTTTATGCAAAAGTTGGCCGCCAAGAGCTTGAAAGCCTTGGACTGGCTGCGGGGGCGACTAATTATTTTCCATCCATAAAGCTTGAGCGGCTGCTGCATGATATGAGAAAGAAAATCACTTTAATCTGTCCGGGAGACAATGCAAGGAACTTTTGCGAATGGTTCTCTGCTATGGGAGGAAGCTGCGGCTATTGCGGTGCTGTAGGAGATGACGAAGAAGGAAGAAGGTTCATCGAAAGCCTTCGGCAGGACAAAGTGTTGCCATTTGTGCAGGTGAAACGCGGCAAGACAGGCAAAATACTTGTGCTGATTACTCCGGACAAAGAAAGGACGTTTTGCGCAAATTTAGGTGTTGGCACAAAATACAGCAAAGCAGAGGTGCAAGCTTTAAGAGAGGCAAAGATGCTGTTTGTCACTTCTATAACTTTAGGTGTGCCTTCGCTTACTGCCAAGACTGCTCTCAAACTTGTCAAAATCGCAAAAAGCAGAGAAAAAAAAGTTGCATTTGGCCTTGAAAGCTGGAAAATGGTCAAAAAGAAAAGAAGCATGCTAAAAGAAATTGCAAGAAAGTATGCAGACATAATATTGATGAACGAAGAGGAAGCATCTGCTTTTTTCGATGAGGAAACAGAGGCGGCAGACTTCAAGCCGTCGGCTGCAATATTCATAAAAAAAGGGAGGGAAGGCTCGATATTGCTTTACAAGAATGAAAAGTTTTTTGTGCCTGCAATAAAAGCACGTGTGGTAGATACAACGGGTGCAGGAGATGCCTATGCTGCAGGTGCAATCTATGGCATTGTAAGAGGCTACTCGCCTTTTTCAGCTGCAAAGCTTGGGTGCATAGCTGCCACCAAAGCAATACAGCGGGTGGGCACCTCTGCACCTTTTTAATTGAGCAATTGGACCTGCTTAAGGAAAATTTCCTTTGCCTTTTCCTCATCGAATGTAAGAAGCTTTCCTTCGCAAACTACTTGCCGACCATCTACAATTACATCTGTTACATTGCCTGGGTGGGCAGAGTAGATAAGGTTAGCTGTGTGATTTTGCCAAGGAAGCAGATTTGTGGCCTTCAAATCAATAAGAACTATGTCTGCAAGAAAGCCCTGCTTTATTTTTCCTGCATTTATACTTAAAGCATTTGAGCCAAAATGGGTGGCTGCGTTCAAGATAAAATCATGCTTGGCAATTGATGCGTCCCATCTTGCATTTTTTTGTATCAGACCAAGCACCTTCATTGTATCAAACATGGAAAGTGAGTTGTTTGAAGCTGCACCGTCTGTCCCAAGGCAGACGTTCATGCCAAACTCCTGCATTTCTGGGAGTGGGGCGACTCCTCCGCCTGCAAGCTTCATGTTCGAAACTGGGCACAATGCAGCAGAGCATTTGCTTTTCGCCAAAACCCTCACTTCTTCCTTGGAAAGCCAGCAGCAATGCGCAGCTATTAGACGTTTTGACAAAATTCTGAGTGAATTGAGGTAAAAGACAGGCCTTTTGCCAGTCGCTTTGAGGCAGTCGAAAACCTCTTTTCTGGTTTCAGAAAGGTGTATGTGAAGAGGAAGGTTGTATTTTTGCGAGAGGCGATTTGACTCTTTGAGAAGTTCGGCAGAACAAAGATATATTGAATGTGGTGCAACCGCGCATTTTATTTTGCCGTTTGCCTTGCCGTTCCATTTGGATATGAAAGCTTCTGCTTTCTGAAGCTCGGATTTTGCAACAGAATGATCTCCTAAATCCACCATCCCATAAGCCAAAACTGCCCGAATACCACAGTTCAAAACGGCTTTTGCAACCTCATCCATGTGAAAATACATGTCTGAAAAGCAGGTTGTACCACTTTTGAGCATCTCTATGCATGCTACAAGAGCTCCTGCGTAAACTTGGGCAGGTGAAAAATTCTGTTCTTTTTTTCTTACCTTTTCAAGCCATTCTTCAAGGCGCATGTCTTCTGCAAAGCCGCGCAGAAGAGTCATGGGGCAGTGAGTGTGGGAATTCACAAAGCCGGGAAGTGCTAGCTTTGATGAGGCATCTATTCGTTCTTCTGCATTTGCTTTGATGGATGGACGAACAGCCACTATCTTGTTTTCTTCGATGAGAATGTCTGCTTTTTTGCCTGAGACAAGCGTGGCATTCTTTATGAGCAAGGACATGAAAAATGTTTTAATATCGTGGTTTATTAACTGTTGCGATGCTATTGCTTGACGAAGGAAGAATTGCACTTATTGCCTCATTAATTGCATTCTGCGGGATTGCGGTGCTTTTTATTTTCATGGAGCGCGCTACTGAAGTGTCAGTTCCACAGGCTCTTTTGGAGAAAGAAAATACGCTTGTGAGGCTGCAAGGGGAAGTAGAGAATGTCACTTCTAATGGCTTTAGTATATGCAGCGATGGGGTGTGCATTAAAGTAAATGCAAAAAAAGAGCCTCTTTCGTTTCTTATAAGAAAAGGCAGCCAAGTCGAGGTGACAGGTAAGGTGAAGATTTACCAGATGACTCGCTATATTGAAGCTGAAAGAATAAAGATAATGTGACTTTATGCTTCTTGAGCTGATTGCAGGGATTCTTTTGGGTGCTTTTTCCGGCTTGCTGCCAGGGATTCATGCCAATACAATTGCTTCTGTGGTGGCAGCCTTGCCAATCCAGGAATCCAGTATGTTCTATATTCTTGCTGCGGTAGTAGGTGCGCATTTGGCATTCCAATTTTTTCCATCCATCTTTCTTTCTATCCCAGATGAAAGTGTGGTTGTGTCTGCTTTGCCTGGGCATCGGATGTCTCTTGAAGGCAGAGGATTGGAGGCTCTTTACGTATGCACTTCTTCTTTGATGGCTGCCACGGTGCTTGCGGCACTGCTTTTCCACTTTGCAGCTGTTTTTCTGCCTGCAGTATATGAGCTTGTAAGACCAAATGCTGCTTTAATTTTAGCAGCAGCTTCTGCATTTCTAATTACAACAGAAAAGGAGATTCGGAAAATCGCAGCTGCCTTCTTTGTCTTTGCCCTAAGTGGACTGATAGGAATTGTAACTTTGGAAGGGCAAATAAATGACCCTTTGTTTGCTGCATTTGCTGGCCTTTTTGCTGCAAGCGGCATATTGCTTTCTTTTGGTGCAACCAAGCCGCTTCCTATTCAAAAAGATACGAGAGTTTCTTTGGATTACCACTGGTATATTGCTTCAGGGGTTGCCCTTGGGTTGCTGTCGGATTTACTTCCTGGCATTGCTGCCCCTGCCCAGATAGCAGTATTTGCAACTGCACTTCTACCTCTTCAAGACCCAAGAAAGTTTCTTGCTCTGACAAGCTCGATTGCCGCCTCACATACAATCTTTGCCTTTGCGGCAAATATTTCAATAGGAAAGGCAAGGGAAGGTACGATTGCACTAATAAACCAAGTTTATCCTATAGGGGCCCAGCAAGTGCCGATTGCAATTGGGCTGATCATTCTTTCGCTTGCGGTTTCTTCGATGATTGTAATGAGACTTGCCAAAAGCACATATGCTCATTTAAACTCAAAGATGCTTGGGCTTGTGGTGCTTTGCTATTTGATGATTGCTGTCTGGATAATCTGCGACTGGCTTGGGTTGGTGCTTTTTGCAACATGCACAGCTGCAGGCCTTCTGCCACCTTTGCTTGGAATAAGAAGAACTCATGTGATGGGACTTATAATAGTGCCTTCCATCATTCTTTCATGAGCTTTCATAGAAGCCTTGCATTTATTACTCCATCTTGACCAACGCGGTTGATAACTTTGGCTTTTCCAAGTTCGGTATCAATTATTGCTCCTTTTGTAATGATATTTTGACGGGCATAGTGCCGGTTGTCTGGAGTTTCAAGTACTGTCCTTATTGAGACTTTGTGTATTTTGCCGTCTTTCCCAAGTACGTTAGCAAAATGGGCAGTTTTCAACTTTACTTTGAAGGTGTTGCCCCTCTTGCGCTGCATCTGTCTTATATCTTGTTTTCCTACTTTGGTGGCAGTAAATGGGCCGCCAACCATCCTCAGTTTTTTGTCATTGTGCTTGCCTCTCTTTCCACCAGTTCCTTTGATTGTAGAACCTGAAGGGCCGTGATAATTTTCCATCCAAAAACCTCCGAAAGGCAAATATTATCTATATTGTATTTTTAAAAGTTCCCGTAATTGGCTGGTATATGATTATTCTGGAGTGCTCATCATCTTTAGGGAATGTGGAAAGCCTAGTCAAAGCCTCGAGAAGATTAGGCAATGTTTTGCTTTTGGCAAGTTTGAAAGATAGGACTGAGAAAGAACTGCAGGCATGTTTTGCACTTGCAAGAAAAGCCTTCAAATCAAAAACCAACATCTCGCAAAACTTCGCAAACGAAGCAATGCTTTTCCTTGCAAAGGAGACGAATTTCTCATCAGCAGTAAAAAAAATTGGGGCTTCAAGCCCAGCCAAATTCTTTTTGGTAGCAGAAAAGAAAATACCCTTAAAAAAGATTCGCAATGCACTTTTGCTTACCTATGTAAAGCGGGTTAGCTTGCCGCTGTGGGGAAAAAGAGAGGGGAGATATTTTGAAGCAGAGCTTTCAATAGAAGCCATGGCTTTGAGAAGGATTTCGGATTAGTTATTTTTTCAGGCCAAGCTGCCTGTAGAGGATATCTCTGTCTAGTGGAATATCCAGACCAAGGACTTTGTGAATGAAAAGGAAGATATCTATGGCTCTATCCACATCCAGTTTGCTTTTTGTGATGATTTCTTTTAATGATGCTTCCTTGCCGATCATTTCGTAAAGGAGCACGCCGTCTCTTCCGTACTTTTTGTAGATTGCAAAGCCGTCTTCGCCATATCTGCTTTTTACTTCATCCCGAGAAAGAACCCTGAACGTGAAAAATCCTTTCTTCCCGAAATATGCAAATATGGAATCAATATCATAAAATGAAAGACCTGTTGCAATTGCAAGCTCGACGAAATCCCTTTTTCCATCCACAAGCGAGACTAGTTTTCTGGCCTCTTTTGGAAATTTCAGTGAAAGCTCTGCAAGCAAAACTGCTTTCTGGACAAATGAGAGGTTGGTCATTTGCGGCACATCAATCATCACAATGTCTTCGGCTAGCTCCTCTTTCTTTTCTTCTTTTTTCGGAAGCTGTGGCGGCTTGGGTGGCGATTTTGGAATTTCAAGAGGTTGTTCCTCTGGAGTTTCCTCGATTATAGGCTTAAAGCGAGGTTCATACGACGGCTTTTGCTGTTCACTTTCTGAATCAGGAAGAGAAGTAGCACTTGAATAGGCAGCTGGACTTTCAAGTTTTATTATGCCCTTTTCATCAAGAAATTCGAGCATTTCCACCAGCTTTGCCTCTGAAACCCCAGTCTGCTTGATTATCTCTTCTGCAGTTTTTTCCCCGTCAATTAGATGATAGACTTTTACCCCTATTGCCCCATACTTTTCATATATGACTTTTTCAAGCGGTGAAAGCGAATCTGGAGGAAGGTCAGGCTCGGCTGGGTTGTCCTGCTCTAAATCTTCTTGCGGTGGAAGCGAGTCGTTTGCTGTGGTTTCATCATCTTGGGCAACGCGAATCATTCCGTTATTGTTCATGAATTCCAAGATTTGGGCAAATGTTTCCTCAGGAATCTTCAGCTCTTCCATAAGCTGAGAGGCAGTTTTTCCGCTATCTATCATATTGTAAAGCTTTACTGCATTCTCGCCAAATCTGCGCCTAAGCAAGGATTGGTCCTTGAATGCTTGCAGAGGAGTCCTTGCTTCGCGCACAAGCCTAATGTCAAAATCCGTCCCTTTCATTCTAAAACCTGCAAATTATCCGCAATAAATTACGAATAAGAAGTTCGGCACAAATCTTTATAAGGATTGGATTTGCACCAAACATTATGGATCTTGATGAGCTACTTATTTCCACTGGCGTGGATCAGATGATAAAGCTGTTGAAGGAGAGGGGGAGAGTTGAGCTGGGGGAGGTAGCTCGCGAGTTGAAGTTGCCGACCCAGACTGTAGAGGATTGGGCACATGCACTTGAAGAAGAAGGACTGATTTCTGTGGAATATCGGCTCACTCGAGTTTACCTTGTATGGAAGCAGCCCTCGCAAAGCTACTTGGCAAAAAAAGAATATGAAGCCAAAGCAAAAGCAGGGCAGGTAAAAGAAAGCGCCAGACAACTACTTGCAAATATTGAGGAAGGTAAAAGCGAAATAGAACGAATAGAAGGGGAGATAGAAAAGATTAAGCAGATTGCACACGGAAGCCCGCAAGAAATTGAAAATTTGAAGTCAGAGATTATGGATCTTAAGAAAAAATACAAACAAGTTATTGCGTCTGGCAGCAGCAAGTTGGAGCAGTTGCAGAAAAAAATAGATGAATTTGGAAAAAGGAGCCAGGTTTTGCAAACAAAAAGCCAACAAAGCAAATTGGAGGAGGCTCTTTTTATTCTTCAAAAGCAGGAGGAAGCAATAAATGAGCAGCTTGAAACTGCCAATCAAGTATTTGAGGCATTTGAACAAAAGATTGCACAGATGAGAGAAAAGCTGGCAGCAATAGATTATGACAAAGACATGATGCAGATAAAGGCACGGCTAGAAGATTTGGCGGCGATCAAGCAAGAGCTGGATGGCGCAATTGAAGCAGTAATTGAAGAGCAGAGACAGATCGAAAAAGAAATAAAAGAACTACAAGGAAAGCTTGAAAGTTGGACTGAAAAGGATCAAATCTCGCTTAAAAAACAGCTTGCAGAGCTGGCTCGCATGGAAAAAGACGCTCAGAGGCAAAAGGAAGCAGTATGCGGAATGCTGGATGAATCTTTAATTGCGCTCAGAAAGCAGCAAGAAAAGATTACTATGCTTGCAGAAAAACAAAAAGAAGTAGAAGAGAGTATGCAAAAATTCAAGGAAGAATACGTAGCTATTGTAGATGAAATAAGCAAGGAAAAAGAGGGGCTTTTTGCCAGGCAAAAAGAAATTGAAAGGATGCTTGAAGTTGAGCTTGGGGCACTTGAAAGCGTAGGAAGCGTTGCAATAAATGAGGATGAGATTAGCAAGGCAGCACTGATGGTTTCTGAGCTGAAAAAGCAGCAAGAAGAGCTTGAAAGAAATACTAAAGCAATTCTTAAGGAGCTTGAAATATTCAAGCAAAGCCAAGATGCCAAGCAACAGACTGAGGAGCCTTTTGCCTTGGTGCAAAAACTCAAGCTTTCAAGCGAAGAAGAAGCTGAATTTGAGCGCAAAAGGCAAGAATTGAGGAACCTTATCCAAAAGATGTGGGCAGAAAGCAAAGGAAGCAGAGGATAGCTGGGATGGTTTTATGATCAGCCCTTATATAAAGGCAGCCCTACTGACAGTTGCCCTGACCTTGCTTGGGTTCTTTTTCATTGGGCAGCTTGATGCCATGAGGGCAGCAGAGCTACAAAAAAGTGTGGACGAGCTGATTTATCAATCAGAATCTGAGAAGCTTTTATTCCTTTACTCTCAGGCTGCAGGAGACCAGCAGCAGCTTTGCCTTTATTTTTCCTCTGCAACAAAAACAAAGGCTGAGAGGGCATATCTTCTTGCGGAAAAAATAAGGCAATATGAGCAAAGCAATGTCGTTAATAGCGAATATGAAAGGATACGCAACCAATACTATTTATCAAATGCAGCACTTTACATAAACTTAAAGCTTGCAGAAAAATACTGCAAGCAGACAAGCTATCCCACAATTTTGTTCTTTTATAAAATATATGAGAATTGCCCAGATTGCATTGCCCAAGGAAGGATACTGGATTCTCTTCGCCAAAAATACCCAGAACTGAGGGTTTTTGCATTTCCTTATGATACCGAGTTGCCATTTCTTGAAATGCTTGTAAGACAGTACAACATAACTTCAGTTCCTTCACTTGTAATAAAAGACCGTGTGCTAGTCGGCTTGCAGCATGCAAAACAAATTGAAGATGCGCTTGAGTAATGGTGAGCAATTGGGAAGCTTTGCTCGTTCAACTATTAAGATACCTCAAAAGCAGCATATTGTAATTTTAGGGATGGCCATCCTTGCATTGGCAGTATTTATTTTCCTCATGATTTCATATCAGCTAATATTCATTGGATATACAATACTGACAATTTTCATCTTTTCTACGTATTTAATATTGTGGCTGGAAGGAGCAGGAAAAGAAAATATCCCGCCTGAGCCTGAGAAATACCCGCACGTGACAATAATAATCCCTTCCTATAATTCAGGAGAAACCATATTCAACTGCATTAAGGCCTGCAAGCAAATGCAGTACAAAGGCAAATACGACATATTAGTCGTGGATGATGGGTCGACTGATGGGACCTATGAAAAGCTTCTGCGAGACAAAGAAATTAAGGTTCTGAAAAACCCAAAGAATATGGGTAAGGCTGCAGCTTTGAATTATGGGCTTCGGCATGCAAAAGGCGAAATCGTTGTTTGCATAGATTCTGACACATACCCAAAAAAAGATACGCTGCAAAAAGCAGTGAAGCATTTTTACGAAGATGAAAAGGTCGCGTCTGTAGTTGTATTTGTCCATGTGCATCAACCAAAAACTTTGCTTGAGCGTATTCAGGAAATAGAATATTGGATTTCCTTTGGGTTCTTTTTCAGGACGATTGCAAGCATAGATGGTTTGTATGTAACGCCAGGGCCGACTGCATTTTATAGGAAGGATGTTTTACTTTCTTTGGGGGGCTTTGATGAGCAAAACTTGACTGAAGACATGGAAATTGCGTTGAAAATGCAAAAGCACGGATATAAAATAAGGGCGTGCCATGAAACTGCAGTCTACACAGAGGTGCCATCTACTTTGGGCCGCTTATTTAGGCAGCGTCTTAGATGGTATCGCGGAGGTGTAATGAATATTTTGAAATACATTGATTTGTTCTTTAATCCAAAATACGGAGAGTTTGGACTTTTTATTTTACCAACCACTCTTGGGTCTGGCTTTTTTGCTGCTCTTTTTATGGCATGGACACTCATGAGCCTAAGCAGAGGAGTATTTGATTGGCTTTCGCCGTTTCTGCATAACTTTTCAGCAGCAGTTTTGGCAAGTGCTGTAAGCATAGGCCCTGGCCTGTTGGTATTCCAGTCTGCTTGGATTTTGGGCCTATTTTCTCTTTCAATTTGGGCCTATTTTCTTATAAAAAGCTTTGAAATCTCAAATACTACTCCAAAACCGCGCCACGTTGTGCCATTGATACTTCTTTTATGGGTTTATCCAGTCTTTGTTGCTCTCACCTTTCTTGCAGCTTATATACATGAACTTTTCGGCATGAAATATACGTGGTGATGCTAATGAAGCATTGCGTATTAGGTGGCACCTTTACATATGTACATAAAGGTCATTTGGCGCTTCTGGAACAGTGCTTCAGGTTCCAAAAAATAACGATCGGGATTACTTCTGATTCCTATGTTCGCAGGCACAAGCTTTACCCTTCCTTGCCTCTCGAACGAAGGTTGGCTGGGCTGAGGCATGCGTTGAAAAAGCTTGGCATACTGCATAAAGCAGAAGTAGTGGTAATTCAAGATGAGTATGGCGGTGCAGAAAAAATGGAAGATGCAGATGCGATAGTAGTAAGCAGTGAAACTGCGCCGGTTGCAGAAAAGATAAACCAAGAAAGAAAGAAAAGTGGGCTTCTACCTTTGGAAATAATAAAGGTGCCAATTGTATATGGTCAAGATTTGCAAAAGATTTCCTGTGCAAAAATATATGATGGAAAAATAGATGCATTCGGAAGGCTGAGGAAGCCTCTTGAAGTGCAGATTGCAACAGACAATCCAACCAAACTGGAAGGTGCAAAGTCTGCTTTGATCAGCATATTTGGAAAAAAATTCAGAATCAGCCATCATGCAGAAGATTCCAAAGTTGGTTCACATCCTTTTGACCAAAGGACGTTTGAGGGGGCAAAAAACCGTGCTCATTCTGCATGGAAGCGCGCGCCAGACTGCGACTATGCATTAGGTATAGAATCAGGTATATTTTCAAAAATGAAAAAAGGCCAATATTTGGATATCACTGTTTGCTGCGTTTATGACGGCAAGAAAGAAACATACGGTACAGGAATGGGGTTTGCACTGCCGCCAGAAATTGCAAAAAGGATAAAAGAAAGTGGAAGCGATCTGTCTGCAGTGATGCAGGAAATTACTGGAATAAGCAAAATAGGCTATCGCGAGGGAGCGTTGGGTTGGTTTTCAGCAGGCCTGCTTCACCGCAAACAACAAGTTGAAGCCGCTGTCGCATGCGCTTTTGTACCAAGGATTGCAGCTGCAAAAAGAGATATTCAAAGTTAGCTTTCTTCAAGAATTTTTTGTGCGGCAGAAAGCATTTGTTTTTTCTTCTTCTGATGGGCAGCCAACCATTCAAGCACTTTCTTAGAATAGCATGCTTTGCAATCCCCACAAAGTACAGCCCCACTGATACAATCATTTTTCATCTTTTCAAGCTCTTTCTCATCTGAAATGAAATGGAATTTCATAAGCTCAAAAAATACGCATTTTTCAATTTCTCCCCCTAGCTTTTTTTGCTCATGCGCAGTTGCGCGCCCTCCTGTAAGGGTGGAGGAAAGTTTTTTCTTTGCATCTTCCTGCGAGTCAGAAAGAGAAAGAGTAGAAGATGGGTCGCGCTTGCTCATTTTGGATTCGCCGCGAAGGCCCCGCATTATCTTGTGATAGACTGCCGAGGGTGCGATCAGTCTTTCTTTGAAGGCAATGTCGCGTGAGAACCTTATATGTGGATCTTGGTCGATTCCCACTGGAACCAAGGTGCGCTTTGGGCCACCGAAGTCACGATGTTGCGGAAGTAGAATATCGCCAACTTGCGTTAAGGCTGCAAAGTAAAGCGAAATGCTCCGCTGCCCGTAGAGGGCTTGCAGCATAGCAGGTGTTGCCCTTTTGGAAAATAGATAAGCCATATTCATTACGCGCATTTCTTTGCTTTGCTTGTAAATATAGGCATTTTTTGGGTCTAGACCTAATGCAAGAAAATCTGCAAGGTTGGAAATGGCAATTGAATGCGACTGATCCAGTGACAAACCGTTGTCAGCAAAGGCTTCTAAATCTGCTATTGCATAGAAAACTTTGGCTCCGAAGTTCTTTTGGAAAAAAATCATCTCATCCGCAGTGAGCTTGCTGCCCAGATGAAATTCAGAGGACGGCTTGATGCCAGACATTATTGCAACCTGCTTTTTTTCTACTGCATCCTTCAGCCATAAATCCAAATCGCGATGAGCAAAAAGGATACTTCTTTTTGCAAGGTAAAAGCCAAGCTTGGATTCAAGCTGCGGAGAAATTGGGGAGAGCCCAAACTCGTCAAAAAGCTTGCTGTAATCGAAAGATTGGCTGGAAGACCATGGATCTATTTGATTTCCTGCCATTTAAGCTCTCCTTTTTTTCTCTTCATCTGCAATCACGAAACCTTTTTCTGTAATCCATGCAAGGCGGACCTCGTGCTCGTGCTTGCATCCCCTCATTTTTATTACTTCTACTGTCCTGTGCCTTACTTTTCCTTCTCTAAGGAAAGAGATGTGGATAAACCCGTCTGCAAATGATTCCACCCCTGAAATTGTGTGGGGGAAAACTGCGGCTGAGCCTGGCACATCTTCTGCAGAGATCAAAGAAACCGTTTTCCATCCTCTTATTGCGGAAACGAGTTTCAAAGTGTTTGTACGACGCTCTTCGGGGTTGGTATAAAGCATCGCATAAGGTGTGATTGAATCAATTGCGACGCGCTTGATTCCAAGAGTTTCTATTAGGTCGCGCAGGGCTCCTTCTTGCTCCACAAATGAGGAAAGCTCATTTTGAGGGTATTCGATGAAGATTACCTGCTGCTTTTTTTCAAGCTCCATCAAATCCCAGCCAAAAGAAGCCAAGTGCGAATATATTGAGCCTTTCTGCTCATCGAATGACAAAAACAACCCTGGCTCATCATACTCAAGCGCTCCTGCAGCAAGGAATTGAAATACAAAAGTGGTTCTGCCCGAGCCAGTGCCACCTGAAACTGCAATTACGCTGTTTTTTGGGAAACCGCCGCCAAGCATCTTGTCTAGGCCAGGAATCCCGGATTTGACTTTTGATGCTTCCATAATTACACCTACTTCTTTTGCTGCAAAAGTTTTTTCCCAAGCTCTGCCCTTTGCTCAATTTTCTTTTTGTATTGTTCAAGCTCTTCCTTTGAGAGCACTCT
This sequence comes from Candidatus Anstonellaceae archaeon, assembly GCA_038891035.1. GTDB lineage: Archaea > Micrarchaeota > Micrarchaeia > Anstonellales > Anstonellaceae > UBA10161. The sequence continues at coordinate 70,431 of JAWAEW010000001.1, read as the reverse complement.
TTCCATTATCATTTTGGTGAAGCCCAAGCTTGTTTGTGATATGTCAAGCAGAATACTTTGGGCCTCTGCAAGCGAAAGCCTAACTTGATGGGGCTCTAAAATTTCGACTCCGATAGGGGAATAGAGAGTACAAATCTTAACTATGGAAGAAAAGTCCCTTGCAAGCAGCTTGACTTCTGCCCAGGTGGAAAAAAGGTTCTCTTTTTGCATCGGCTGGTCTATTTCACCTACTGCGTATATGACTCCTGGTTCTGCCGTAAGCTTGCTTATGAAGCCTACCATCAGGTTCTTCACCGCCTCTGCGCTTTGCGCATGTAAGTCAAAATAAAGGATGCAGTAAAACCCTCCTTCTTTGAGTGTCTGCTCTTTGAGCTCCTCAAATGATTTTTCTGCCATTCAACCACTGCTGAATACTGCATAGGGCTAATTTTTAAGCCCACCTATATTGTTTGCCAAAAAAATATAAGCAAAAGCGCTTTATTTGTTGCATGGGCAAATCGGAGGAAGAGGAAATAGAAGAAGAGCATGAGGACGTATCTACTTCCTCTTTTGAGACCCAAGATATAAAGCTGGAAAAGATTGTTGCTTTGCCAACCTGGAGAGAGCTTCTAATCGAACTTGTGGCTGCAAAGAAACTTGATCCTTGGAATATTGATATTGTTGAGATAACTGGCAGTTACATTGAAAGAATAAAAAACATGGAACTTTTGGATTTGCGCGTCCCTGCAAACCTGATTTTGGCTGCTGCAATTTTGGTGCGGTTCAAAGCCTACGCATTGAAGTTCGAGGAAGAAGCTCAGGAGGCTGTGGAAGAAACTTATGTTGGAGGGGAGACTGAACCTGAAGTAATACCTGTGCTTGAGCTGAAAACCAGAATCCCTCCAAAAAGGATGGTTACACTAGATGAGCTTTTGGTTGCAATGGAGCAGGCATTTGAGGAGCAAAAAAAGAGAGAGGAAAAGGCAAAAAGATTAGAAATTCAACCTGTGATAAATCTTCAGCTTCCGGAATTCAACATAGAGCAAAAAATGGATGAGATATTTCAGAGAATTTTGAAAGAAAAAGACTCTGAAGGTCGGGCAACTTTTTCTTCGTTGCTTTCTGAAAAGACTCCAGTGGAGATAGTATCAGTTCTGCTCCCTTTGCTTCATTTGGCACAAGCAGGAAAAGTGCTACTTTTTCAGGAAAAGTTTTTTGGTGAGATTTTTATAAAAGTGGTGGAAGGGGAAGGCGGTGGTTGAAATGGATGAAAAGGAGGCTGAGAGGATAATCGAGGCTGCGCTCTTCATGAGCAGCCGCCCGCTTTCGATTGCAGAGCTTTCCAAATTAGTTGGGGTGGCTGCTCCAGGTTATATAGCAGAGAAATTGGATTCGCTTGCTAAAAGGTACACCGAAAGTGGAAGCGCAATTGAAATTGCAGTTGAAGAAGGTAAGTACATAATGAGGCTGAGGCCTGCTTATGTTGGATTTGTCAAAGATGTTGCAAAAGAAGGAGAAATCAGCAGACATGCCTTGCGCACGCTTGCGTATATTGCAAAAAACGAAGGGATAAAAAAATCAGTTCTTGCAGCCAGACTTGGCTCAGGAATATATAAAGATGTGGCAGAGCTTTCTTCCAAAGGCTTTTTAGTTCAAAAGAAGGAAGGAAGAAGTCGGGCACTTTTTACTACTGAAAAATTCAAAGCATATTTTGGCATAAGCCAGGGTGAATTGGCTGAAGCAGGCAAAGCAAAATAAAATATGAGCTTTCAAAAGTTTGTGGGTGTTTAAATGCTTGAACTTGGCAAGAAAAATTTTGAAAATGAGACCAAGAGTGGGGCTGTGCTTGTTGATTTTTGGGCGCCATGGTGCGGCCCTTGCAGGATGGTTGCGCCTATTCTTGAAGCACTTTCTGCCGAGATGAAGGAAGTCAAGTTTGGAAAAGTGAATGTAGATGAGGAACCAGAGCTTGCTGAAAGTTTTGGAATTTCATCCATACCAACTCTTGTGCTTTTAAAGGACGGCAAAATCGTTGCAAGTCGTGTTGGAGCAGCAACTAAAGAAACCTTAAAAGGCTGGATTTTGTCCAACTTGAAGTGAGATGATGGATTACTCTGCCCCAAAAGGCATGAGGGATTTTCTTCCGCAGGAGATGGTCAAGCGCGAGTGGGCAATAGAGACGATAAAGTCAGTTTACCGCTCTTTTGGCTTTGTCCCTATGGACAGCCCTGCACTTGAGAATGTAGAAACCCTTGAAAAAAAGTGCGGGGAGGAGATAAAGGGTCAGCTTTTCAGGATAGACGACGGAAAACTTGCCCTCAGGTTTGACCTTACGGTTCCACTTGCAAGAATTGCTTCCACAAATACTTTCAAAAAGCCACTAAAAAGGTATTGTATTGGACCTGTTTGGAGGAAAGAAGAGCCTCAAAAAGGTAGATTCAGAGAATTTTATCAGGCAGATGCAGATATTATCGGATGCGCCAGCATGAGAGCAGAGGCAGAGCTTATTGCTGCAGCATGCACTGCAATTGAGGCATTGGGGTTTTCTGGGCCCAGAGTGCTTTTGAATGACAGAAGGGTGATATCTGCAATTGCAAAAAGCATTCTTCCACAAAAGGAGACCCAAGTTCTTAGAGTGCTGGACAAGAAAGATAAGGTGGGCAAGCATGAAATTTTGAGGATGTTGATGGGGCTTGGAGTATCTGGACAATCTGCAAAAGAGCTTGTTGAAACGCTTACGGCAAGTTCAAGCACGCAAGAAAAACTCAAGTTGGCACAACAATATGACAAAAAAGCTGCGGCCGACCTTGAAAAGATAATTGAGCTGGTTGCTTATTACTCAAAAGACATAAATGTTGAAATTGACCTTTCCCTTGCAAGGGGATTAGATTACTATACTGGCCCGATATTTGAAATAAAACTTTCTGACCAGATAGGTTCAGTTGGAGGAGGCGGAAGATACGACAGTCTTCTTTCTTTTTATGGGCAAGGAGATTTTGCAGTTGGTATATCCTTGGGTTTGGAGCGTTTGCTTTGGCTGATGAAGGACAAGCAGCTTCCCAAAAACGGGGTATTTGTTGCAACTGCCAAGCCAGAAGTTTATCCTTACGCAATAAAAGTCGCTTCTGCACTTAGAGCAGCAGGCATTTCTGCACAAACTGATTTAAATGAGCGGAACCTTGCAAAGCAGCTTGAGTATGCTGCAAGCTACTGCAAGTGGGCTGCAATTTTGGGGCAACGAGAAGAACAGACTAGGACGATAACTTTGAGGGAACTTGAAAGCGGCAAAGAAGAAACGGTAAGCTTAGACCTTGCAGTAAAGAAGATAAAAGGACATTAAGCTATTTTTATCTTTCTTGTCTTTCCTTTGCCAATTCTAACCTCTTCTGTGACAAGTATGCCACTCTTGACAAGCTTTTCTATCCTGTTTCTTATTGCCCTCTCTTGCGCAATCGCAGAGAGTTTGGTATAAAGCTCCCCCGACAGGATTCCTTCTTTTGCCGCTTCTACTATCCTTTTTTCAAGCTCGTCCAGCTCTTCAAATTTCCTTTCTGCTTTTGAAGCATGAAGCGAAGCTTCGGCTTGCCTTACATGGGTTATGCTGACTTTTGATGCTCCTTCGCGTTCGGCATGCTGACCTGCTCGGTGTAACAGCGAGAGTGCAACCCTTGCGTCGCCTCCTCTTTTGAAAGCAATTGCTGCACACAATGCAACCACTTCTTGATCTATTGCAAGTGGGTCAAATGCAAGCTGGGCGCGACTTGCAAGTATTTCTTTGAGCTGAGCAACCGTATATGGAGAAAAAATCATGGTATTCTGCACAAAAGATGAGCGAATTCTGGCATCCAGTTTGGCATGAAAATCTTCATCGTTGGTAATTGCAATGACTGCTGCCTTTAATTGGTAGGCTTCTACTGCTCGACACAGATCATAAAGGACCTGCACGCCTTCTGAAGATGCATGAAGCCGATCCACCTCGTCCAAAACCACTACAGGAATCTTTTTTTCCTTTTTTGCAATCTCAACAACCCTGCTGAAAACTTCATCCGCTGCAATCCCTCTTCTAGGCATGGGCTCTTTTAGAGCGTCTGCAAGTGCAGAAAGGACAGAAAAGCGCGAGGAATATTCCCAGCAATTTAGGTAAAGTGGGCAGGCGTAGGCTGTGTATTGCTCAAGCTGCTGAAGCACCCATTTGGCAACTGAAGTCTTGCCAGTTCCGGGAGGCCCTATTAAGAGGGCATGCTGAGGCTGGCGATTTTGCGAAACCGGAAGAAGGCAATATGCAAGCTGCCTAATTTCTTTTTCTCTTCCAGGCAGTTGCTGAGGAAGAAAATCAGGAAGCAGTGCTGCCTCATTTTTGAATATTCTATCTTTTCCTGCAATTGATGAAAAGATATTTGCCATAATAAAAGGTAGAAAGAGGGCTTTAAAATCAGTAGTGCAGCCATCAATTAAAAAGCTCAGCGTCAAAAGAGGATAGGGGGTAAATGAAAGTAGTTGCGGATTTGCACCTTCACTCAAAGTACTCAAGGGCAACTTCTGCTGAAATGGGGCTGGAAAGCCTTTCTGAGTGGGCAAAAATCAAGGGTATAGACCTGCTTGGAAGCGGAGACTTCACCAATCCAAAATGGCTTGATGAGATTGAAAGCAAAGCGATTTGCCTTGATTGCGGGTTTTTGCAGTACAAAGATACACGATTTTGCCTTTCCGCTGAAATCTCATGCGTGTATGAACAACAGGCCAAAATGCGCAAAGTACATCTTGTGCTCTTGTGCCCTTCAATTGAAGTTGCTCGCCAAATAAACGAGTCATTGGCAAAGTATGGGAACCTTCTTGCAGACGGACGGCCTACTCTCTTACTCAGCGCTGTTGAACTTTGTGAAATTGTGTTTGAGATTTCACAAAAAAACCTTATTATCCCTGCGCACGCATGGACTCCGTGGTTTTCGGTCTTTGGGTCAAAAAGCGGCTTTGACTCGCTAAAAGAGTGCTTTGCCGAATATGAAAATAAAATATATGCAATTGAAACCGGACTTTCTTCTGATCCGGCAATGAATTGGAGGCTTTCGCAGCTTGACCGAGTGCAGCTTCTTTCGAATTCTGATTCCCACTCACCTGAAAAAATAGGTAGGGAAGCTACTGTTTTTGAGTTGGATCGGCTTACTTATGATGAGCTTTACGAAGCTATAAGATACAAGGAGAAAAGAAAGATTGCCTGCACCTTTGAGTTTTACCCAGAGGAGGGCAAATACCATTTTGATGGGCACCGCAACTGCAAAGTGAGCTTTTCACCAGAAGAGACAAAGAAACACGGCGGGATATGCCCGGTCTGCAGAAAGCCTCTGACTATAGGAGTGTTAAACAGAGTGGAACAGCTTGCAGACCGACCTGAAGGTTTTGTGCCAAGAAATGCAGTTCCGTTCGAAAATCTGGTGCCGCTTAAAGAGATAATTGCGCAAGCGATGGGGAAAAACCTAATTTCAAAAAGCGTGGAAAGAGAATATTTCCACTTGGTAAAGATATTTGGCAGCGAACTTGCTGCGCTTCATGCACCATATGAGCTTATTGCTCGCCATGCAGGCAAAAGGCTGGCTGAAGGCATAAAGATGGTACGGGAGGGCAAGGTGAGAAAAATTGCGGGGTTTGATGGGGAGTATGGGCAAATAATAATATTTTCGCAGAAGAAAGAAAGCCAGACAACGCTGGAGGAATTTTAAATTTTCAGGCTTCTTCTTTTATAAAAGTTAGGCTACTTTTAAGAAGGGGTTTGTATGGGCAAGGCAATCGAGCTGAAAGTTGCAGAAGCACTGCAAAATGATGTTGGGCGCGGGCTGGTTAGGATAGACTCAAAAGCAAGAAAGGAACTTGATGTTTCTACTGGCGACATTGTTGAGCTGAAGGGAAAAAGAAGCACCGCTGCATTGGTGTGGCAGGCTCATCCACAGGATGAGGGATTGAATATAATCAGAATGGATGGATACCTGCGCCAAAACACTGGGGTAGCGCTTGGGGACAAGATAATAGTCAAAAAAGCTGAGCTAAAAGAGGCAAAAAAGATTGTGCTTACCCCAACACAGCCCATGAAATACTCTCCTGGCTTTGACCAGTTTGTCAAAAAGAAGCTTATTGGAAGGGCTATAAATCGAGGGGATACTATTTTTGTTGGGATATTTGGGACTTCTTTCCCCCTTATTGCAACCATTGTTCAGCCAGCAGGCATCGTGCTTGTGAATGAAAACACAGAAGTTCTACTCAAAGAGATGCCTGAGAAAGAAGGAGGGCAGGTTGCAACCATCTCATATGAAGATATCGGTGGGCTGAAGGAGGAGGTGCAGAAAATAAGAGAGATGGTAGAGCTTCCTATGCGTCATCCCGAGCTTTTTGAGAGGCTTGGTATTGAGGCTCCAAAAGGCGTGCTGATTTATGGCCCTCCTGGAACAGGCAAAACTTTACTTGCAAGGGCAGTTGCTTCTGAAAGTGAGGCAAACTTCATCCATATCGGAGGCCCTGAACTGGTAAGCAAATTTGTAGGAGAATCAGAAGAAAAATTGCGCCAGATATTCAAAGAAGCACAGGAAAACGCTCCATCGATAATATTCATGGATGAAATTGATGCAATTGCTCCAAAGAGAGAAGAGGCGACGGGTGAGGTAGAGCGCAGGATGGTCTCGCAGCTTTTGACATTGATGGATGGGCTGAAAGCCCGTGGGCAGGTAATTGTAATTGGGGCAACCAATAGGCCGAACAGCATTGACCCTGCCTTGCGCAGGCCAGGGAGGTTTGATAGAGAAATTGAAATAGGTGTTCCAGACCAGCAAGGAAGAAAGGAAATTTTGCAAATTCACACACGTAACATGCCGCTTGCATCAGATGTAAATATAGATGAACTTGCCGCATTAACTCATGGATATACTGGAGCAGATATTTCTTCTTTGACAAAAGAGGCCGCAATGAAAGTTCTCAGAAGGATATTGCCGAAGATTGACTTGGCGCAAGACTTCATACCTTCTGAGATATTGGACAATCTGCAGGTGACTCGTGAAGACTTTTTCAATGCATTACGGGAGGTAAGACCTTCTGCACTTCGCGAGGTTTTTGTGGAAAAGCCAAATGTGCGCTGGTCAGATATTGGCGGACTGGAGGAAGTCAAAAGGGAGCTTAAGGAAGCTGTAGAGCTTCCTCTCAAGAGACCAGAAGTGTTTGCGAGAATGGGCATCCGCCCAGTAAAAGGCATATTGCTTGTCGGATTACCTGGAACAGGCAAAACCCTCTTTGCAAAGGCCGTTGCAACTGAAACCGAAGCCAATTTCATATCAGTCAAAGGTCCAGAGGTGCTTTCAAAATGGGTTGGCGAATCAGAAAAAGCTGTTCGCGAAACTTTCAGAAAGGCCCGCATGGCAACGCCGTGCGTGATATTCTTTGATGAAATTGATGCAATTGCACCTCAAAGAGGGATGGATGAATCGCATCGCGTAACAGAAAGAGTAGTTGATACCCTACTGACCGAGATGGATGGTCTTACTGGGTTGAAAAATGTTGTGGTGATTGCCGCCACTAATAGGCCAGATATATTAGATTCTGCCTTGTTGCGAAGCGGCAGGTTTGACAGAATAATTGAGATACCTGTGCCTGATGAAAAGACAAGAGTCGATATACTTAAAGTTCACACCAGAAATATGCCGATAGCAAAGAATGTGGATCTGCAGGAGATTGCCAGAAAAACTGAAGGTTACACTGGGGCTGACTTGGAGAACCTGTGCCGCGAGGCCGGGATGAACGCCATAAGAAAAAACATAGACGCAAAGGAAGTTACCTCTGAGGATTTCGAAGATGCTCTGAAGGTGGTCAAGCCTTCAGTTACCAAAGCTTACGTAGAAAGAATAAAGAAGTTTGCAAGAGGGGAGCACAATACAATGTATAGGTGAGTATGTGAATGACTTTTATGTCGGGCGGCAAGAGGCACTGGAAATAATAGTTTCAATCTTAACGATTGCACTAGTGTTTACTTTTTATGATTCTGGCCTTTCGATTTCACCATCAGTATTCATTTTTTCTATGGCAGCAGCAATTGTAACGCTTGGAAGTGGTTTTGTGCTTCATGAACTTGCCCATAAATATTTTGCTATAAGGTATGGTGCAAGGGCTGCCTTCAAAGCATGGCCGCTTGGGCTTGCGCTGGCTTTGGGTCTTGTAATCGTGCCTCAAATTTTAGGTTGGCTGCCGATATTTTTCATAGCTCCTGGTGCGGTATACATTTATTCTATGAGAAGGATAACTGCAAAGGAGAATGGAATAATTTCGCTTGCTGGCCCTGCTACCAATTGGGTGGTTGGAATAATTTTCCTTGCGCTTGCAGCAATATTTTCTTCAAATCAAATAATCCACGTAGTTAGCATGTTGGGTTTCAGAATAAACTTCTCTCTTGCGCTTTTCAACTTACTCCCAATCTATCCGCTTGACGGAAGCAAAGTTCTTCACTGGGATGTGAAAGTCTGGCTTGTATCTGTGCTGATAAGCTTTGGAGGGCTTGCCTTTTTGCCTGGACTGTTGCGCTGATTTGCATGAGGGGTGCAGAGGCAATAATAAGGAAATCTACATTTCTTGGGTGCAAAGCAGTCCGAAAAATAAGAACCCCGAAGACTTACAGAAATAGGCAGCTAGATTTGGCAATACGCGAAAGCCGGACAAAAAGAGAGGCCAGAGTGCTTGCCCGCGCAAAGCAAGCGGGAATTATCTGCCCTGTTGTTTATTATGTTGATGAATTTTCAATTTTAATGAAATTTATTGAAGGAAAAATGCTTCATCGAATGCTTCAAACAGGAAAGATTACATCTAAGCACATAAAGGAGGCTGCAAAAATTCTTGCAAAGCTTCACGAATATGATATAATCCATGGTGACTACACCCCTGCAAACTTGATGGTGACTTCTGAAGGAATGGCAGTTATTGATTTTGGGCTGTCATTCATAAGCCAAGATGTTGAAGATAAGGCAACTGATTTAGTAACCATGAAGCATGCGCTTGGCAGTTTGGGGGAAGGATTTGTCAGGCATTACCTTAGCGCAAAAGGCAGCCGAAACGTTGTTGAGGCTGCAATAAAGATAGAAAGCAGAGCAAGGTATATGGAGAGGATCTGATGGAGAGGATTGAATCTGATATTGCGCAGTTTTATGAAAACCTAAAGCAAATGAAGCGCACAAGACACAATAAAGATGTGATAGAGCTTGCAGAAAAGTATTGCCAAGATGCGAAGTATTTTCTTGAGAAAAAAGACTTTCTTACTGCGTTTGGATGCATAAATTATGCACACGGGCTTTTGGATGCCTACAGAAAGCCCTGGAAAAAGGGTTGAGTTTTTTAATTCTATCTAAGTTAAAAAAGTTGAAGGTGAACTGCTTGGGAGCAAGACCAAGGAAATGGAAAAAGAAGGGAAGAATGCGCTGGAAATGGCTCAAAAAAAGGCGCAAAAGACTCAAACGCAAACTCAAAAGAAGAGTAGGTGAAATTTAGCGAATTATTGCGCCAAGTAGCGCAAGCTCGCGGAAAAATCCGGGGAAAATTTTCTCTGCCCACTCTGCATTATTAATGGTTGTAGGGCCTTGGGCGCATAAGGCAGCTGCAGCACAGGACATTGCAATATTTGGGTCTTTGCTACAGTCCAAATCAGCGCCATGAAGCGTTGCACCTTCTACCAGGAAACCTTCGGGGATTTCGATTATTGAAGCACCCATCTTTGACAGCTCAAACTTCAGGCGCTTAAGTCTCTCTTGAATGTGAAATGGTAGCTTTTGAAAGCCAAGCAGCCTGCTTTGACCTTCGGCCAAGCAAGCAAGAACCAAAACATGGCATGCAAGCTCTTTGGCAGTGCTTAAGTCAAAATCCGAGCCTTTCAGAAAAGAAGTACTTGCTGAAATCGAAGATTCTTCTGATTTTACCACTGCACCAAAATGCGACAGCACTGCTTCAAGCCGAGGATAATCGGAGATTCCTTCTACAGTACATTTTCCTGCAACCGCACCTGCCAAAAGCAAGTAAGATGCTGCTTTCTTGTTTTTTGGGACTTCAAAGTCTCCAAGAGGCAGAAAGCCTTGCCCACCTTGTATAACAATCAAATCATCATAATCAGCAACAAAATCAATTCCTGCCTGCTTCATTATTCTTATGGTTTCGTGCAGGCAATGTGGGTCTTTGAAAGTCCCATCAATTGCAATGCCTGTAGTTTGAGGATTGAGTGGTGCGCCTAAGATAAGCCCAGAAAGAAACTGAGTGCCAAGCAAAGGAGGGTATTTTATTTCCTCATTTTGAATCGGGCCCCGAAGCTGAAGCGGCAAGGAGGAAGAGGGGTTGAAAGTGTAGCCTGAATAATAGTCGATAAAATATGTAAATGGGCGGAGATTCGTTTCCAAAAGCTTTCCTTTGCCTACAAAACGCACTTCTACTGGAAGATGGGAAAATATTCCCATGAAAAGCTTGAGTGTAGTGTTGCTTTCTGCACAATCCAGAATATCTTTTGGGACTATTTCCCCTCCCCCGATTATGTCTGCTACTCCATCTCCAACCATTATGTCTGCTCCAATCTGATTGCAAATCGAGATGGTGGCATCCAGTGAAGCTGAAGGAAAAACTGGCCAGACTAAACTTTGTCCATCTGCAAATGATGCTGCAATTATTGCACGATGCGCAACTGCAACAGAAGGTGGGGCAGGCCGCCTGCCTGAAATTATCGAGCGCCGTATTTCAACTTGCATAAGCCTCTTTTCCAATAATGTTTTTTATCACTTGCTGAAGTGAAGTGAAGCATGCAAATAGTTGAAGGTTTAGTTAAGCTTTCCGTCCCAAAAGGAGTATTTTACAATCCGCAAATGAAGCTTTGCAGAAGTATATGTAGTCTTGCTGTGGGGGCGGTCAGAAAGGAAATATCGGTTGCCGATGTAATGTGCGCAAGTGGAGTGAGGGGGCTACGCTACAAAAAGGAAAATGAAAATGTAGGGGTATTGACACTGTGCGACCGGAGCAAGATTGCCACGCAATGTGCAAGAAAAAATGCAAAGGCAAATAAAATCAGATGTTCTGTGAAAAGGCAGGATGCCTCATTGTTTTTTCAGGAAGGTGAGTTTGACTTCGTAGAGCTTGACCCTTTTGGGTCGCCTGCTTTGTTCTTGTTCGACGCATGCAAATGCCTTGCTAGAAAAAAGGAAGGATTCCTATCTTTAACTGCAACTGACACCGCGGTTCTTTGTGGGGCCCATTATTCTGCTTGCATAAAAAACTATGGTGCAGTGCCTGCAAACAACGATATGTGCCATGAAAATGCCGCAAGGATACTGATAGCAAAAACTGTGCTTTGCTCTGCCCAATTCAATCTCGAGGCGATTCCTATACTTACGCTATCGCACCAGCATTACATAAAGGTTATCTTCAAAATGCGCACTGGAGCAAAAAGAGCAGTAGAAGCCGTTAAAAGCATAGGATTTGGGCTTTATTGCCCCGCTTGCTTGGCCAGATTTGCAGAAAGGATGCCTCAGGCTCTTGTTTGCTCTTCTTGCGGCTCGAAGATCTCATGGGCAGGCCCTTTATGGATGGGTCCGCTTTGGGAAAAAAGTACTATCCAAGATATGATTCAGCTAAATCAAAGCAGAAATTATCAGGAAAAAGAACAAATCAATCGATTGCTGCTGCTGATGCGGCAGGAGTGTGAAATAGGGGGATATGGCTATTATGATTTGCATAACGTTGCATCTAAAACAAAGCATAGGATTATTCCGATAAACGAAATGATATCATCTTTGCAAGCAGAAGGGTTTGCTGCATCAAGAACGCACTTTTGCCCAACTGCTGTAAGAACCAATGCGCCTATTGATGTAGTAAAAAAGATAATGAACGGTGGTGAGGGAGATGCAAAAACCTCCTAACGTTTGCCTTCCGAAAGATTATCTTTCCGGTGAGAAAGAGACTATTAGAAAAATATTGGACATGAAAAGAATTGCGATTGTTGGAATTTCTGACAAACAAGATCGGCCAAGTTTTCACGTAGCAGAGTATCTTGCAAGCCAAGGATACGACATAGTACCTGTAAATCCGAATTTGCAAGAATGGAGAGGTAAAAAATGCTATCCTGATCTTGCATCAATTCCAGATAAGATAGATGTAGTAGACGTGTTTCGCAAGCCGGAAGTAGTACCTTCGGTGGTGCAGGAAGCAGCAAGATTGGGTGTAAAGGCAGTCTGGCTTCAGGAGGGGGTGATAAGCCAGGAGGCTGAAGCGATAGCAAAAAAAGCTGGGATGCTTTTTGTCATGGACAGATGCATGATGAAGGAGCATATGAAGCTGAAATCTGAAAATTAACTAATTTCGTTAAAAATTTTCTAAAAGATTATAATTTTAAAAAAATAAAAAACGAAAAAAGTTATATTTATAAAAACTTCGGGCAAAAGAACATGCGATAAAAATGGCGCTTGAGCAGGCAGTTGCTTATACAAAGAATCCGAAGGTAGGCAGCATAGGCTCTGTGGGACTTTATTATGATGAGAGAAACAGCAGGATAAAAGGAATTTGCGGAAAGCTGATTTGCAAAAGAGAAGATCTGGAAGAGTTTTTCTGCAAGATAAGCGATTTTGAAGGCAGGCATCCTTCCGCAAGCAGAACTACGGTGCGGGCATTTGTGAAAAAAGGCCTAATTGAAGAAATAATGAGGGGAACAAAGTTTGAAGTGGAAGCAAAAATTCCTGCAGACAGAGCAATTGAAGGGTTTGATTTTGTCTATTTTGGTGCAAACAGACAAGGAAGGATTCCTGATGCTGAAACCACAAAAAATGAGATGGAAAATATACAGCGTGTGCTTTCTACGATAAAACCTATCCCCGAAGAAAAGGCATTAGAAAGGGTGGAAAGAGCAGGGTATCGGATTTGCTTTTCCACAAAAGGCAGGGAGGATATTCAAACTTTGCTTAATTTGTATTCAGAAGCTTATGCAAAGTACACCTTTGAGATAAATGAGGACGCCATAAATTATATGCTTAACAATGGAAATAGAGTAGTTCTAGCAAGGAATGCCGAGGGCAAAATTGCCTCCGTGCTTATTGCAGAGAGGTGCAGCTTTGAAGTGGATGGACAGTTAGTAAGGCTTTTTGAGCTTTCTGATTTTGCAACCTTCAAAGCAGAAAGGGGCAAGGGCCTGATTACCGCTTTGCAAGTTGCTGCCATAAAGCTTATCCGCAGTATCTATCCTGACGCATTAATTTACGCAGAAGATAGGGCACCATGGCTTCCTGTACTTAAATCTTCTCGAGAAGCCGGGATGGAATATGGTGGTAGACTTCCTTTCCATTGCATGCTAGTAAGCGACCGCAATTTTGATTACCAACAAAACCACGACTATGAATCTCTTCAGGTATTTTATGCAAAATAGGTGGTTTGATGGACGAAGTTTCTCTTTTGAAGAAGATTGTTTCTATCAATTCAATAACTGGAAACGAGAAGAAATTGGCCGAATTCCTCGAAAAACAGCTCCAGCAAGCAGGCTTTGCCACCAAAAGAATTTGGCTGCCTGATGGAAGGTTCAACGTGGTTGGGGAAAGAGGAAGTCAAGATAAGCCTCTACTTTTCTATGGACATATGGATACTGTACCACCATATGGGAAATGGAGTCATGATCCATTTTGCCTCACGCAAAAGGATGGAAGGCTTTATGGGCTTGGAGTATTTGACATGAAAGCGGGGATAGCTGCAACTATTTGCGCCTGCAAACAGACTACTGAAAGAAGAATAAAGGTTGCATTTTGTGTTGATGAGGAAAACATCTCTGAGGGTGCTTTTGCTTTACTGAAAAGCGGATTCGCAAATGACGTGGAGGCAGTAATTACTGGGGAGATTGCGTCTGCATTAGGCAGATGTCTTGGGCCAAGGCAGATAACTTTGGGCAGACGAGGAAGATGCGTGCTTGAAATCTTTGTGCCTGGTACTTCTGCCCACGGTGCGCATGCCCAAAAGGGGATAAATGCGATAGATGAAGCTTGCCGACTGGTGATGCATCTGAATAAGATGAATGCACAGCTTGGCTCGCATCCGCTTCTCCCTCCGCCCACCCAATTTGTCAGAAGAATCTGTGCAGAAAGCACCTCACTTTCTGTTCCGCAAGAGGCAATTATTGAGCTTGACCGCCATCTCGTCCCACCGCAAACCCCTAAGACTGCACTTCTGCAAACCAAGGCTTTTATCAGATCCCTTTATGCTAGAGGTGAATTTAGAGAAATAAACAGAAAGCGCATCCAAGTGCACCTAAAGCCGCGCAAAACCCCATATCTTTCGCCTTATCTTACTCCCAAAAAAAGCCCTACCGTAAAGCTGGTTGAGGCTGCAGTAAAAAAGCATGCTGGCAAGCCTGTTTATGCTTATGGAGCATCTGTCGCAGATGAAAACGTCCTTGCTTTGCTTGAGGTGCCTGTGATAAGTGTTGGACCGCTTGGTGCAAATGAGCACTCTGCAAATGAATGGATAACAAAGAAAAGCTATTTGCAGCTGGTCAGGATATTTTCGGATTTGATGAGAAATTAGCTATTTCCTTTTTTTCATTATAATGTGGGTTTGGGTCTTTACTACGCCGCTTATTTTCCTTATTTCATCTATACATCTGTTGAGCGATTCAAGGTCTGGCGCGCAAACCATCACTGCAATATCCATCTCGCCAGAAATTTCCCATGCGGATTTGACCCATTCCTGCAAGCAGATCAATTTCATCAGCTTTTCTTGGTTGGCTTCAGGTGAAGTCGAAACCAGCACTAAGGCACTCACACTCCAGCTTTCTGAAATGTCGATTGTGAAACGCCTTATTATCCCTTGCTTAACTAAATTTTTTACTCTGCGTCTAACAGCAGGTTCAGAAAGCCCTACTTTTTTGCCGATCTCTTCGTTTGTGATGCTGGCATCAGCTTGTAAAATCTGCAGGATTTGGCGATCCACTTCATCGATTTTCCAAACCATGCAAATCTTTCTTGCACAAACAATAAAATCGCTTTGAAAAGGCTAATCTTTTATAATCACCACTGCACAAACATGCAACTGTGCCACAGTAGCTCAACCTGGGAGAGCAATCGGCTGAAGACTCAAAATGAGATCTGAAACCGATGTGTTGCTGGTTCAAATCCGGCCTGTGGCATTGCCTCGGTAGCTCAGTTGGTAGAGCGGTGGACTGTTAATCCACAGGTCGCAGGTTCAAGTCCTGCCCGGGGCGCTTCTTCACAAAAATAAGAAAACTAAACTGCATATCCAAAGAATTTATGGGACAACTGATACTTTTTTTGTGATTGATTGCCTTCTTGGTCTTATCTGCTGACAGGCCGCATATCCGATTGGCAATACTGCAACTGGCATCTCATGCTGTTTTGCTTTCACAAGAGATGAAACTTCTTCATCTTCAAATGCCCCTACCCATACGCTTCCCAACCCAAGTGCTGCTGCTGCAAGCTGGCAGTAGGCTGCTGCAATTGTTGCGTCTTGGACGCAATAAAGGCTTGCGCCGCGAGTGCCGTATTTTGCTTGTGAGCGCATACTGTCTGCTAAGAAAACAAGCACAACAGGCGCTTGCGAAACGAACTCTTGCGCGAAACATGCGCAAGCAAGTTTTTCCTTCAGAGTTGCGTCTTTTATTACAACTATCCGGTAAGATTGGAGATTTCCTGCCGAAGGGGCAAGAAGAGCCGAAGAGAGTATTTTTTTGAGCTTGTCAGGCTCAATTGGCTTTTGCAGAAAATCTCTTACGGAAACTCTTTTTTCAACAACCTCGAAAAAGTCCAACCCAACCACCTTTTTCAAATATACTTAAAAATTGGCTTGATGGATTTTATTTATGGAAGCTGACTTAAAAGAAGCAGAACAGACTTTGCGCAAGATTGCAGATGAAACAGATGCAAAGCTTTTGGAGCAAAACGAAGGCAGGCCTTATTTGCTTGTAATCATTGGCTTGCATGAAATTGGAAGGGAAGGAAACAAAAGCAAGATAGCTGCGCAGTGGGAATGGCGAAGCAACATTCAAAGCAATTACGCAAATATGAGCAATGAGGAGGCAGAAGTTGCAAAGAGGCTTGTTTCTTATTTGGTGGATCAGCTAAGTGATGTTGCAAACCATCCTGAATTTGGAATAAAGAAAAAGTATGGGCTTATCTAGAATCTAAATGCTTTGTCTTGGGCAAATTTGCCACTAAGCTCCTCTTCGATTTGAATGAGACGGTTGTATTTTGCAGTCCTTTCTGAGCGAGCAGGGGCACCTGCTTTTATTTGCCCACATCCAATCCCAACTGCAATGTCCGAGATTGCCGAATCTTCGCTGTCACCTGAGCGGTGGGAGACCATCACAGCCATATTGTGTTTTCGGCAGAGGGCGACTGCCTCCAACGCCTCGCTTAATGTTCCAATCTGATTGACCTTCAAAAGCAAAGCAGATGCAGAAGATGCCC
Source organism: Candidatus Anstonellaceae archaeon (assembly GCA_038891035.1). GTDB lineage: Archaea > Micrarchaeota > Micrarchaeia > Anstonellales > Anstonellaceae > UBA10161. The sequence goes on along the minus strand of JAWAEW010000001.1, from coordinate 54,001 downwards.
TGATACCTTGCTGTATCCTTGAAATGCTAGTGACAAACAAGTCGTCCCCTACTATTTGGACTTTGCCAGAAAGCTTTTTGCGAAGCAGTGCAAAATCCCAAAACGAGTCTTCTTCAAAAGGATCTTCAATTGAAACAATAGGAAATGAAGACGCAAGGTCTGAATAAAAATCCAGAAGCTGACCGGCTGAAAGCAACTTTCCATCCAGCAGATAGGCTTTTGTATGCGACTGGAAGAATGAAGAAGCTGCAGCGTCAATTGCAAACTTGATTTTGCCGACAAAGCCGCATTCTGAAACTGCATCTTCAAGCAAGGTAAGAACCTCGTATGCGCTTTTGCAAGGTGGGGTAAAGCCTCCTTCGTCCCCAACCCCAAGGAAAATGCGGCCGTATTTTTGCGAAATCATTGTTCCCAATCCATGATATACCTCTGCTGCTGCATACAAAGCCTCGGAGAAGCTGCTGAATCCTGCTGGAACCAGCATAAACTCCTGAATTGAAATCCCGCTTCCAGAGTGCTTCCCCCCATTTATTACATTAAGGAAAGGGCAGGGTAATAGGAAGGATTTTCCAAGAATGCGATAAAGACTGACTTTTTTTTCTGAAGCAGCGCATTTTGCAGCAGAAATTGAAACTGCAGTTGTTGAATTTGCCCCAAGACGGGATTTATTTTTTGTGCCGTCCAACTTGCACAAGATGCTGTCAATTGCTTTTTGGTTTGAAACCTCTTTGCCTCTAAGCGCTGAGTGAATTTCACTTTTTATTAAAGCAACTGCATTTTGCACTCCCTTGCCGTTAAACCGGCTTCCACCGTCACGAAGCTCAACTGCTTCATGTGAACCTGTAGAGGCACCTGCAGGCGCAATGGCTGAACCAAAGCCTTTCTGCGAAAATATTTCTGCTTGTATAGTGGGATTGCCGCGGGAATCTAAAACCTGCCTGGCATGCACACGGACAATCTTGGACAAGAAAACACCCACAGAAAGTGGCTGCATTGAAATTTAAAAACAAAGCTGAGACATTCAAAGGCTTTTTGCCATATAAGGGCCAAACAAAATATATCCTTTCTTTCGGTAATAGCCCCTGGCACCTGGCCCGGAAATCACGCAAAGCTTTGAAACGCCGAATTCTTTTTTTGCAATTTCCTCTGCTGCAGAAAGCAGAAGGCTGCCGATACCTTTGTGCTGAAGTTTGCCCTCTTCATGCTCTCCGACAGCCACCTCCTGTCCATACACATGAAGTTCTCTCACTACGCATGCATCTTCAAGCTCTGCCCTATGTGGCCTGTAAGGCATGCGAAGCCGGATAAAACCGACAAGCACATCCTGATTAGTATCTTCAAACGATAGGAAAACCTCTTTCCCTTTGGAAGCTTTGTAATCTATCCTTTGTAGCGTCAGCTTAAGCGGCTTAAGAGTGCGGCTTTTTCTCTGGGCGCTTCCTGCCTCTCTGCAGCGGATGCATCTGCACTTTTGTCCCATCTGTCTTAATTTCTCTTCAACTATTTGTGCCAAATTCGAATTCTTTACTCCGGCTTCCACCAAAGGCGATGGGATGTCGCGCTGTATTCTCATTACTCTTGCGTAGGGAGGTATGAATTTTGTCGCTTGTGAAATTACTTCTGCCGCTTTCAAAGTATCATATGGCAAGAATTTGCCTTGTTTCCAAAGCTGGTAAAGCTCGGTCCCACGTAAAACAAGGGTAGGATATATTTTGAGCATATCTGGCTGAAAATCCTGGCTGGAAAAAAGCTTTCGAAAGTAGCCGATGTCTTGGGCGGGAGTGGAAAAAAGGCCTGGCATCATGTGATAGCACACTTTAAATCCACTGTCTTTGAGTGCTTGGGTGGAAGCAACTACGTCTGAAAGTTTGTGGCCTCTTTTTACGATTCTATATACTCTATCTGAAAGTGCTTGCACCCCGAGTTCAACTTGAGTGCCACCCATTAAAAGCATCTCATCTGCATGAGGCTGCAGACCGAAATCAGGGCGAGTCTCAAACGTAACACCTACTGCTTTGTGTGGGGCGAATTCGTTTTGATCAATTGCTTCTTTGAGATTTTGGGCTTTCTTTTTATTGAGAGTTTCAAACGCTTCTTTCATGAATGAGTGCCTGGCTGCAAAGTCAAACCCATAAAGAAAAGTTCCACCCATTACGATAAGATGGCATTTATCTACTTTATGACCCTGTGAAATATACTGTGAAATTCTTGCAGCTATTTGTCTGCTTGCAGAATAGCCATTCTGGATTGCCCTCATCGTGGTTGGCTCAAAGCCGGTGTAAGATTGCGGGGCACCTTCTCCTTTTGGACAATAAATGCAGCTTCCTCCACACGGGGCAGGAGGCGGCATTATTGCAATCGGGGAAACCCCAGAAAGAGTTCGCGTAGGTGATTTGACAAGGCGTTCTCTCAATTCAGAAAATGAAGAAGGTACAAATTTCAAAATTTCTGAATTTTTCAAAAAATGGAGTCGGTATTTTTCTGCGACCGCTCTCTTGGCATCCTCGATTCCAAATTTCTTTTTCAAAATTAGGTTTGCTGCTTCTTTTGCAGCCTTTAGACGAAGAGCGTCTTGTTTGGATGATGTAGAAGCTGGACGGTAAGCTGGAATTCTTCCAAGCAGTTTTTGCAATCTGGCAGCATCATAAGCTTTTGAAGCATAGGTCACAAAAGCACCTCAAAACAGAAGCGAAAGCAGTCCTGCAACAAAATACAAAGATGCTTGAGTCAAGGGAAAAAGAAGGACTCCTCTATTTATTGCTTTCCAGTCAGAAAGCAAATTTGTATGCACTTCGAGTTTGACAACAGATGAAGCAGATATTTTGTCGCTTGAAACAGAACGCGTGCTAATGCGCACGCTATAGGATGCTTCTTCGTTGCCAACTACTTCATATGAGATAGTGCGACTGGTCCCTGCTGGTATATATATGCTTCGCTGAAACGCCCAATTGCTCACTCCAGATGAGCTTATGGTAAAAATGTCGTTTGCAATGCCCTTGTTGAGCACTTTGATGCTATAGCGTGCAGGTTGTCCGGCACCAACAGAAAGAAAAGGCGGCTCAACTTTCATATCAACTATGTCATGGCTTACAAATACCTTTGCCACAAAGGTTACATTTTCTCCCAACCCTTCGCTTCCTGCCTCATCCCACAAAATAAACTCTACTTCATATTCCCCATCTGCTGCATCTTTTGAAACCGTCACCTCGGCCTGCAAGGGATTGGAATAAAGCTTGGAAGGCGTTGAGCTCCATCCTTCTGGAAGCTTGGCTGCTACAAGCAGATCATAAGCACCGCCCAGCCCGTATTTGCCCCCGGTATAGACTTTAGGATCAACTGCAACTGCAAAGGTTTGGCCAGGCCCTACGGTGCCAATTTCAATTTGGCTTTGCTGACTTATATCTGTAACCACTGGATAAAGGACTTTTACTGAAAAGGCCGGCAAAACGAGCAGCACAAACATGAAAAAAGCCCTAAAATCCATATCGCATCTTGTGCTTTGAAAGATTAAAAATCTATTCGTTGAGTCCTGCACTTAATGATTTTTAATAATTTATCAGCTGAAAATCTTACGGTGATTGGTTGAAGGTCAGGCTTTTTGCTTTACTGGCATTGGCCACTCTTTTTATCCTCCATGGCTGCACTTCTGGAGGATGCAGTAGCGACAAGAGCTGCAAAGCTTGGCAATATTGCGACACTGCAAAGAAGGTATGTGTACTTCGCCCTGGATATTGTAATGTGGATGCTGACTGTAATGACACCTTGAAAGTTTGTGATGCTATATCTCATAAATGCACCTATATAAAGGGAAAATGCAGATCAGATGTAGATTGTGAAGCCTGGCAAGTATGCGATGTGAGTGGGAACAACACTTGCAGGCCTAAAGCTGGCTTTTGCGACCGCGACGAATATTGCAACCAAGAAACAGAAGTATGCAGCTCAATAAAGCATGTGTGTGTCCCTAAGCCTGGCCTCTGCAGGGACCACTATGACTGCGAGGCGTATCAGACTTGCAATCTGACAACTGGGAAGTGCGTGCCTCTGCCTGGGAGATGTTCTACAAATATAGACTGTAAGGAATGGCAGCTTTGCAACACTACAACCAACAGGTGCGTACTTAGGGAAGGCTTCTGTAATAACGATTTGGATTGTGCAGAATGGCAAACTTGTGATCCTGTAATTAGAAGGTGTGTGGCCGCGGCAGGATTCTGTGAAAATGATGAACAGTGCACTTCCTGGCAGCTTTGCAACCAAAAAACCCACAGGTGCGAAGCCAAGCGCGGACTTTGCGGCTCAAATGCAGAATGCGAAGCTTGGCAAATTTGTGATATCGGAAGCCGACGCTGCATCTCAAGGCCTGGTTACTGTTCATCTGATGCCGAATGCACATTTTACCAAAAATGCGACCCCAAGGAGCATAGATGCATACTTAAGGCAGGCTATTGCACCTCTTCTGCCCACTGTGCATACGATGAAAGATGCGAAACTGACACTTATTCTGTAAATGCCTACCGCTGCGTGAAGATAATTTGCACAAGGCATGAAGACTGCCCGCCAAATCAATTCTGTGATCCGACCACACATCGATGCAAAGGTGCCTGATCGAAAACAAAATTTTGCAAACTTGAAGGAGAGTGAGTGTATGCCATTCGAAGACGAATTTGGACCTGAAAGAATACTTCAGGTTTATGACCCTGCCACAAAGATGCAAGGGATCGTCGTAGTGGACAACACTGCGCTTGGTCCTGGAAAAGGCGGAGTACGTATGGTGCCAGATATTACAGTGGAGGAGGTGTTTGGCCTTGCAAGGGCAATGACTTGGAAAAATGCCCTTGCCGGAATACCTTTTGGTGGGGCAAAGGCAGGGATAAAGGCAAATGGCAATGCCCCAAACAAGGACAAGATTGTTGCTGCATTTGCCTCCAAAATAGCACCATTAGTTCCTTCATACTACATTGCAGGCCCAGACATGAATATGGGAGAGCATGAAATGGAGATAATTGCAAAAACTATAGGTACTCCAAAAGCAGCTACTGGCAAGCCAAAGAGCATGGGCGGATTGCCGCACGAGCTTGGCTCAACTGGATTTGGAGTGGCACTTGCAACTGAAGTCGCACTTGAGCATGCAAAAATTCCACTTGAAGATGCAAAAGTAGCAATAGAAGGTTTTGGAAATGTTGGAACATTTACTGCAAAATTCCTCAGCCAAAAAGGTGCAAAAATAATAGCGGTTTCTGACTCAAAGGGGACCGCCTACCTTGAAAGCGGACTGAATTATGAGAAGTTGATGGAGACTAAAAAAGAAAAGGGAAGTGTGGTGCATTATCCTGGAGCAACTGTTCTTGCAGCTGCCCAGCTTTTTGAGCTCAAATGCGATGTACTAATTCCGGGTGCAAGACCAAATGTAATAAACCAGGAAAATGTCCAAAAGGTCAAAGCACGGGTTATTGTGGAGGCTGCAAACATCCCTATGACACATGAAATTGAGCTTCAGCTGGCAAAAAGTGGTGTTTTGATTATTCCTGATTTTGTTGCAAATGCAGGTGGGGTAATTTCTTCATACGTAGAATATATCGGCGGAAGCGAGCAGGAGATGTTTGCAACTGTAAAAGAAAAAATAGTTACAAACACTAGGCTGGTGTTGCAAAAGGACAGCTTTGATGTTCGGCAAGCGGCCCTGCAAATAGCAAAAGAAAGAGTAAAGTCTGCGATGGAAAAGCTCACATGAATTCTTCTACGTACTTTGAAATATCAATGTTAGAGATGTCATGTGAGACCAGTGGCTTTTCCTTGATGAAGGGAATTTGGTCAGTGTAAATTGGCTTTTGCACCTGATAAAATACGCCTATCGGCCAGCGCTCGGTTTCACATGCGCGAGCTACTGCAGCGTGCCAATCTGAAGGATCATGGCCTTCAGCTTCTAGCTTGTAGATTTTCTTTTGGTAAAGCTCATAGGGTAAATCTTTTCTCCACGTAACGCAAGGCTGAAAAACGTCAATAAATGCTACTCCGCGGTGGGCAATCCCTTTTGCAATCAAGTCTGTAAGATGAGGTATGTCGCCTGAAAAACCGCGGGCAACAAAAGTTGCTCCTGCTGCAAGTGCCATAAGTGGGGGATTGATTGGGTCTTCAGGGGTGCCATGTGGGGTGCTTTTAGTAATCACGCCTTTTTTAGTGGTAGGTGAGGCTTGCCCTACTGTAAGGCCGTAGATTTCATTATCTTGAATGATATAAGTTATATCCAAATTCCTTCTCATAGTGTGCATGAAGTGGCCCAATCCAATTCCGCAGCCGTCCCCATCCCCTCCAATTGCAACGACAGTAAGCCGGTCGTTTGAAAGGTGGATGCCGGTTGCTGCAGGAAGCGCCCTTCCGTGGATTCCTTCAAATCCATATGTTCTGATGAAATGTGGGATTTTGCCACCGCATCCTATGCCAGAAACCACTACTGCCTGATGTGGCGGAATGCCCAGCTTTGCAAGTGCCCCTTTAAGGGCGATTAATATTCCAAAATCGCCGCATCCAGGGCACCAAGTTATTTGGTGAGGCGAATTGAATTCAGCTACACTAACCATAGAATTCCCTCTTTATTGCATCTGCAATTTCCTCAGGCTTAAATGGCCTTCCATCGTAGCGAAGATAAGCTTTTTGAATGTAAAAACCTGTCTTTTCAAAAATCAATGATCGCATTTGGGCTCCTGAATTTCCTTCAAAAATGATGACGTTTTTTGCTGCTTTCAGCTCTTCTAAAACTGCCTTAGAAGGGAAAGGAGAAGCGTACCTTATGTGCATTGCCCTTACCTTTTTCCCCTCTGAAGCAAGCAGTTTGAGCGCTTCAAGCATTGGCATTTTTGTGGAGCCCCAGCATACTGCAACTACTTCTGCCTCTTGCCTAGGAGATCCGTGAAATGAAGGTGCTATTATGCTTTCTGGAATCGCTGCCAATTTTTTAGCCCTTTTGTTTATCATAGCCACGCGCACATCTGGGGCCTCGGAAGTGTAGCCAGTTTCATCATGCTCGTATGAGGAACATACGTGAAGGCCGTTTGGCTGGCCAGGAAGGCAGCGCGGCGAAATTCCATCTGAGGTAATTTGATAGCGCTTGAATGAGTTTTCATTTTGCATTTGCTGGTCAGACATGAGTTTGCCCCTATCGATTTTCACTTCTATTTTTCTGATATCTTCCATGGTAATCGAAGTCTCTGAGAGGAATTTGTCCAAAAGTACGATCACTGGGGTTTGAGCTATCTCTGCAATGTTGAATGCATTGATAGCCTCGATATAGCATTCGAGTGGATCCCCAGGTGCGATTACTACTCTTGGGAATTCCCCTTGAGAGGCGTGAAGGACAAATTGCAAATCTGCCTGTTCGGTATAGGTAGGCAGACCAGTGGATGGGCCGCAACGCTGTGATTCGAAAATAACGCACGGCGTTTCGCTTATTCCCATCAGCCCCAGTGCCTCAACCATTAGCGAGAATCCTCCGCCTGAAGTAGCAGTCATCGCCCGCACTCCGGCGAAAGCAGCTCCGCAAATCATATTTGCAGCTGCAATTTCGTCTTCTGTTTGCTTGACGATGATGCCATAGTCCCATTCATGCCCTGCCATAAGGTGTAAAATAGATGAGGACGGAGACATTGGATATTCTGCCACAAATTTGCATCCTGCCTTTATTGCTCCTGCCACAGAGGCTTCATTTCCGTTCATAAATAATGTCTTTTCTCTTTTGATAAATTCTATCTTCACCTTGAAAGGATGCGAGAGGGCAGACTTTGAGGCTTGGTGGCCTGCAAGAGCAGCTGCAATGTTTGCCTCTACTACCTTTTGACCTTTCCTTGCCCAAATCTTCTGCATCATATTTCTTATGATTTCAAAATCAATCTGCATCAGGCCCATGGCTGCTCCTAATGCAACGCTGTTGAACATTATTTCCCCGCCTGCAGCTGCAGCCATTTGAGTAAGAGGCATTCCAATAAGGTGGATGTCCTTCCTTGCTACAATCTGCTCGGCATCTTTGACTTTGTTTGAATCATAAATTATAGCTCCTCCAGAAGAAAGTTCAGAAGCATGAAGCTGTATAGTAAGCTTGTCTAATGCAACAAGCAAATCATACTTGCCTACAATTGCAGTAATTGGATGCGGAGCTGCGCGAATCTTGTAAGTGTTGTGTCCTCCCTTAATAAGTGAGGGATAGTCGTTGGTCCCAACTACATAAAGCCCGCAGCGTTGAAGACATTTTGCAAAAAGGGCTCCCATGGTTGCAACCCCTGAACCTGCAGGCCCACCAATTTTGCAATTCACAAAATTTATTTGCTCCATAAACTTCCCTTAAAGCCCTATAATCGTCTGTAATCTAATTAATAAAGGTTATTTTCCACAATTGACGTAGGAGATATTATGAAAGTCGCGATTATAGGAGCAGGAGTAGGCGGCATGGCAGCAGCATGCAGGCTTGCAAAGCTGGGCTGTCGGGTAGAGATATACGAAAAAATGAGAAGGTAGGAGGCAGACTTTCAAATTTCCAAAAAGATGGATCCAAGGTAGATGCAGGCCCTACGCTACTTCTGATGCCTTGGGTTCTTAATAAGTTCTTTGAAGATTTGGGCAGGAAGATGCAAAACTACATCAAAAAACAGCAGTTGCATCCTACTTACAGGATAAGATATGAAGATGGAAGTGAGTTTTGTCCGGACACCGATACAAGAAAAATGATTGCAGAAATTGAAAAATACTCAAAAACAGATGCTGAAAGATATTCGCGCTATCTTGCGGATTACAAAAAATACTATGAAATTGCACTGAAGGAATTTATCGAGAAAAATTTTGATTCGCCTTATGATATGCTCAGTTTTCGCAGGATTTCTGCTCTTTTATCTTCCGGGGCATTGAAAAGCGTTTATGCAAAGACGTGGGAGTATTTTTCCAACCCAAAAATAAGGATTGCTTTTTCATTACAATCTGTCTATATTGGAGCAGCCCCAACTAAACTTCCTGCAGTATATGGGCTATTCCGTATGTAGAATTCACAGAAGGAGTTTGGTATCCTCAAGACGGACTTTATTCGATGCAGAGGTAATGGAGAGGCTTTGCGGTGAGCTTGGAGTAAAGGTACATACATCGTGCGCAGTAAAAAAAATACTCATCAAAGAAGGCGTTGCAAAGTGAGTTTTACTGCAAGATGGAAAAGAGGTTGAGGCTGATGCAGTAATTTCAAACGCAGATTTGCCTTATACTTACTTGAAATTGATAGATGAAAAGGAAAGGCCACATATGCCAGATTGGAAGGTTAGATCTTTGAAGGCTTCTTGCTCTGCTTTTATGATATACCTTGGAATTGAAGGTAAGATGGAGATTCCTCATCATTCTTTTTTCCTTCCAGAGGATTATCTTGAGACTTTCGAGGATATTTTTGACAGGAAGGTGATGCCGAAAAATCCAGGAATTTACGTTGCTAATCCATGTGTTCATGATAACACAATTGCTCCTGCTGGAAAAAGCATAATTTACATCTTGGTTTCTGTGCCAAATCTATCCTCAAATATAGATTGGAAAACTGAGGCCCCGAAGCTGAAGGAAAAAATTTTGGAAAAGCTTGAAAAATCCGGACTTGCTGGTTTGAGGGAAAGAATTGTTATGGAAAAGATATTTACTCCTCTTGATTGGAAAGAAGCATTCAACTTAGAAGATGGCGCCACATTTGGTCTTTCACCTACCCTGCTTCAGTCAGCAGGATTTAGACCTCCAAACAAGGACAAAAAGATAAAAAGGCTTTATTTTGTAGGGGCAAGCACCCATCCTGGAAGTGGGATTCCGATAGTTTTGCTTTCGGCGCAGCTGATTGAAGAGAGGTTCAAGAGGGATTTTGGCCTATGAGTTGGTATTATTATCCTTTGTATCTGGCGGCGGTTCTATTCTCATCACTACTAATAGCTTGGATTGCAAATGTCAAAATTGACTTTCGAAAGTGTGCCTTTGCAATTGTCCCTGTTGCTTTGATTTTTCTTGGCTGGGATATCTTTGCAGTAGAAAGAGGACACTGGAAATTTGACTTAAAATAATATGCTGGGAATAACGGTGGCAAACCAGCCGATAGAAGAAGTTTTGTTTTTTCTTATTATACCTTTGTTTTACATCGTAATATGGGAAGTAGTAAAAAAGAAGTGTTGAAATGGGATACACGCTTCTGTCATTGTTGTGGCTGGGTGCTTCAGTTTATTTGGTAGTAAAAGCAAGACCTAATGCACGAAAGCTTGCAATAGCAGCTTCAGTTTGCATTTTTTTCCAGCTTATTTTTGACAACTTGATGACGTGGGCTGGGCTTTGGATTTTTGATCCTGGCCAGGTATTGGGCATTTGGCTTCCGTTCATTCCAATTGAAAACCTTGCCTTCGGGCTTGCACTTATGTTTGCTACAGTGGCATTCTGGGAACTAGGTAAATCTGTTTGAGAGTCTGGCAGTTCTCCATACATCATAATTTGCTCTTTTTAGCTTTTGAAGTATGCTAGAGTAAAGACTGGATGCAGTAGCTATCGCAATCTGCAAATTCTTCGGCAAAAGCAAAATTCCTGAGGCTGCTTGGTTGTAATAGCGCTGTGCTCTTTTGCATTCAAACTCAATCAACTTGCGGAAAGCTTCTCTTTTGGCTTTAGGCAAATTGGGTCTAATATCAGACCGAGATAGATTGAAGGACTGTAAATCTTTTGTGGGTAAGTATATTCTTCCTGCAGCTTTATCTTCTGCCACATCCCGCAGAATATTTGTAAGTTGCATTGCAATACCAAGTGCAATTGCTTTCTTTTTTGCAGTTGCAGAAGTTACTCACATCACATGAAGAAGCATTAGGCCGACTACCGAGGCAACCGAATAACAGTATGCGCGCAATTGACTGAGTGTGCGAAACTTTTGTTTGTGTAAATCTGCACCTACACCTTTGATAAGAATAAGAGGGTAAGCTTTTGGTATCTTGTGCTGCAAAGCTACTGCAGCAAATGCCCTAATTATCGGCTCGCTGCTTCCTTTGCCTGAAAGCGCCCGTAAAAGTTCTTTTTCCACAAAGAAAGCTTCTTTGCCTTGCTTGCATGATCGCCGTAGCCTTCATCAACAATGTCGTCAGTTTTGCGGCAAAAGGCATAGACTGCCCAAAAAGCCTTCTTCTTTTCCTTTGGCAATATTTTTGAGGAGAAGAAGAATGTTTTTGAGCCTTTTTGAAGAACCGCTTTGCACTCCTGAAAATCTTGCTTTATGGTGTCCATAAAACTCAGTTTGATTTTGCCCTTTTTCTTGATTGCCTCCTGACTGCTGACCTTTTTCCTTTCCTCATCTGTCTCACCTTTTGGAATTAAGCGCCCTCGCCGCGATTTGAACGCGGATCTCAAGCTCCGCAAGCTCGCATGCTATCCAAGTTATACCACGAGGGCAAAAAGCTAATAGTTGGAAGCATTCAAAAACCTTGAGGCTTACAAGAAATAGTAAGGATTTTTGCAAAAAGTTTGTGAAGAGGGCCCAGATGGCTTTAAGAGAGATATGCAAATTGGACTCAAAAGGGAGAGTGCTTATCCCACAGCACTTGCGCGAAGCTGCTGGAATAATGGCAGATGACAGATTGATTGTTGGCTTGGATGAGAAAACTTGGAAGATAACTATTGAGCCTGCTCGAGAGAAAAAGATCCTGAGGCTCACTATAGCACTCTCAGACAAGCCCGGTGCTCTTGCTTCTGCTGCATTAACGCTTGCAAATCTTGGAGTAGATTTGGTATCAAGTCATTCTCATTCTACAAGGAGAGGAGAGGCTGCTTTATGGATTGTGGAATGCAATCCTTCAGCAAATTCTGTCAAGATGATAAAGTCAGAGCTTGAGAAATGCAATGCAAAGCTGATTTCTGCAAAACTCATCTAAAGAAAACCGATAGGTGAGAAAAAATGTGAAGCGCTTTGAGAATAGTCTTAGATTGCTACTGGGCTGATGGAGTACTCTTTCCGGCTAATCCAAAAGTGCGTTCCATAACCTTGACAAATTCATCGCAGTGTATGTTTTGATAATTTTCATTTTTTACAAAACTTAAAGACAACAAAACTTTGTAGAAAGGAAGTTTTGTTCCGTCGGATTCAAAATAGAATGTGACGACTTTGAAAGGTAAGATTCCAAATAGATTGGAAGCTTGGTAAGTTACTCTTGTTTTTGCTTTGTGTAGCATATATTCTTTCCCTTGCTCATTATAGGTAATTGTATCTTGGGTGCTAATTATCTTGCGCGGATTTGATTTCAACTGAGAAAAAATCGTTGGCCATGTCTTGGTGAATGGAAAAACTGAAAAGATAAGTGCTAACAGCAAAAGCAGATCTAATTCAGACCAAGGAGCGGGCAATAACTCAAAAAGCCAACGATTTGTGAGGATATATGTCAAAGATGAGACTGATATAATCAGTATTGATCCGAGCACTGAATACCCTATTGCACCGCACAGAAGCATAAAGAAAGAACCTAAAAGGCGGTAATTATTCCATTCTGCAGTTGTTATTCCATCTTTAGCTGAAATCAATATAGGAGTGTCAAGGTATGCTAAATTTTTCCTAATTGAAATGATAATTGTCCCTGAATCCATCTATTCACTCATCAACTATATTTTCAAGATTCCGGCTAATGCCACGGCTACCAAGCACTCATCTCGAGTTATATCCTGAATGCTTTCACACTGCGAATAATCTCCTGTTTTTAAGATAATTCTCATCAAGCAAATGTGCTTCAAATCGGCAGGGCAATCGGAAAGCTTCTGAAAAATTATTGCAGTACATGCCTGTTGGAAAACATCTTGGGATAAATTTTTGCAAAGGGATGCATCCGAAGTCGAAGATGCGATCTCAAAATAACAGGAATCACGCCCTGGGCCAGCAGACTCACATAATGCAGCATTGTTATTTGATATTGCAACTCTGAGGAAGCAGACTTCTTTGTATTGAGAGTAAACACAGATGCTATCGTCATTTACAAGTGCTGCAAAATTTGAAATGCAGGTGTTTTTTATCGGATTGAATCCGTAAGGAGGGTCTAAGAGACATTGTGAAACGTTCCTAGAAGCAAGAGCAAAACAATTTTGAAATGCTCCCGGCTCATTTATTTTATAGCAAACAGAAGGATCCTGCATGTCGATTGCAATATCAGAATAACACATTTGTCTTTTGTTTTCATTGTTCGTAATTTTGTCGCAGTATTCTAAATTTTTTGTAAGCATTCCTAAGCAAAAATTTTTTGTGTCTCCGTCAGAAATTTTATTGCAGATCTCAGCACGAAGAGAAGGCGTCAATTGAGGTGACGGGTTCTCAGTTGATGAAGGTGGTGCGGGCTGCTGGCTATAGCAGCCAAAAAGGAAGAGCAAAAAAAGAAGTGAAATGATTGAAAACAAACTTCGAAACATAAATTTCGATTTCTATGGCCAAAAATTAAAAATTATGCAGTTTGGCTTGATGAAAGAAGAAAATGCGGCAGGAGTTATTGGTTTATAAAATGTTTGGTGGGAAAAAAGTGGGGTGATTAAATGGGGATCAAAGCTGCTGAAAGGCTGGTTGAATGCGCATCAAGGCCAAAGTATCAGCCTTACAAAAAAAAGATAGCAGAATCTGCATTAAAGATTCTTGAAAGTCTTCCGGATGGAAAGATAGATGAAAAAATTGCTTTGGCGTATAAGTTGAAGGAAGAGCTTAGGAAAGAATACCCTGATGTCGAAGCTCTCAGAATTGCAACTAAGATAGACCGTTTTATAAGAAGAATTCAGCCAGGAGTAGAGACGATTGTAATATGCTAGCTATTTTGGTATGGAACCTGGTATTGAGCCGCGAAGCATTACTAAAGGCTCGTGAAGTGAGCCCTGATCTGCCATGGCCTGAGCAGTATCAGAACCCAATATGGTCACTTGCTTTACATAATAGTATGCCTTTTCAAGCAGATTGAATATTTTTTGCGACCAGGCGGACTCCCTTCTTTTTAGAGTTATTTGAAGGTGACCGTCTTTTATCTCGGAAAATAAAGTGAAAGACCAATGGCATCCTTCCGTTTTGCCTTTCTTTTCAATGAAATAGACTACTTCTGCTGGGGAGGGCTTGACAGCAGGCAAAACATCAAATGAAAGTGTATTGTGGCCTGCTGCAAAAAGTCCCATAGAGCGAATCATCCAATGGAAAGGGCCAAGATTAGTATATCCCCAGTCAAAATTGTGTGCGTCAGTATCAACAAAAGGAATTAGTGTCTTGTCGAACTGCAAAGATAGAGCAAAGTTGATGTTGTTTGGTGTGAGGCCTTCAAGCCCTGCTGCTTTGACAATACTGTTGAAGTATTCTTCTGCTTCAGCGATATTCTTTAGTCTGCGCTGCTTTTCTTCCTTTGAAAAATACGAACATTCCTTTACTTGATAAGCATACAGGCCAAAATCGATAGGTTTATCGTTCAAAGAAAGGTTGAATACTGCAATCCCTGAGGAGCGATTGATAAGCTGAAGCATTTCTGAGACTGAAATTTCTCCTTTTGCTACGCGATTTACTAGTCCTACATCAGGTAAGGAAACATCGCAAACAGGGTGGGCGATAAGCTTTGCAATTCTGCCACTGTATTTCTTGTCTATTTCGTCAGAGATTGCAAAAAGCTCAACCCCTGCTGATGCGGTTGGAGCGTATTTGTATTGTGGCCTGCCAGAAAAGTATCTGCCCCAAAATTCAGAAGCAAGAGCAGGACTATCAAAAAGAAGCACAATATGTGGGCCGTTTGGATTGTGTACCTTGCCTTCTGGTGTACCTGCAAACCATGGCTCAAACTGGAAAATAGGTAAAGTTGCTTCAAAGCCTGCAATTAGACTCACGGAATATTGAGATGCCTGCTCCTCAAAGCGTTTCCAAGGTGCAAGCAGGAAGTGGTTGTGATGTGTAATTGCCACAAAATCAGCATGCGAAAGCACCAAATTGTAAAGCAGTGCCGCTGAGGAAGAACGGCCGTCGTCGTACATTTGAAGTGTGTTGTTCAAGCTCACTCCACCAAGTTCTGCAAGATGATTATGGATAAAAATCCTGTAAGAAGATTCTGGCTTGCACCATGAAGCCTTTATGGCTTCATCTACAACTTGCGCAATGAACTTGGAGAGGTTGCCTGCTGAAAAGGAGAAAAAGTGAATGTATTGGTGGTATCCGAATTGAGTTGCCTGAGGTGAGGATTCTGTGCTTGAAAACCACACTCTCAGCCTTCTTCCAGTATCAAGCACGCAGATGTTGAATGCGGACTTTTGGTTTGTGCTGCCGTCAGGCTCAAATGAACGGCCATACACAAAGAAAGTTTGAGAAGATGGCTCTCCTTTTTTGTAATATCGGTCAGCAAGCACTCCCTTTGATGCGAAAAAGCCGTTTGATGCGAGGGCTTCTGCCAGCATTCGGTGCGCATGCGAAATGTTCTTTTTTGAAGGGACTAAAATATATGCCATAAAACCACTATATTTCAGCTATAACCACTTTAAAAAACTTGCGTCTTAGAGAGCAAAGATGATATTCATATATGAATAAATGATGCAAAAGAAAATATAATAATGAAAGAAAAATTCACAACAGGTGATCCGATGAGCAAAAAAAATTATTTATTCACATCTGAATCAGTCACTGAAGGCCATCCAGACAAGGTTTGCGACCAGATCGCCGATGCAATCTTGGACGATTTGATTGCTCAGGATCCTCGCTCGCATGTGGCAGTGGAAGCACTTGCAACTACGGGCCTTGTGGTGGTTGCGGGTGAGATAACTACTGAAGGCTACTGCGACATTGATGGTATGGTAAGAAAAGTGCTGGAAGACATAGGCTATACCAAGCCAGAGTATCATTTTGACAGCAAAAGTGTGGGCGTGCTCTCCTCTATCCACGCCCAATCACCTGATATTGCTCGTGGTGTAAAGGAGGAGGATTTGGAGCAGCTTGGGGCAGGGGACCAAGGTATAATGTTTGGATATGCAGTGAATGAAACCCCTCAGCTTATGCCTTTACCTATAATGCTTGCAAATAGACTTTCGTTTCAGCTTGCCAAGGTAAGAAAGGAAGGAATTGTTCCTTATCTGAGGCCGGACGGAAAGACGCAAGTAACAGTAGAATACGACCAAGACAACCGCCCCATAAAGGCAACCACAGTTGTAATTGCTGCCCAGCACGATGAGCAATACCAAGGAAAAAGTGTGGATAGGGAAATGATAAAGAGGGATTTGCAAAAGTATGTAGTAGAACCAGTGCTAGGGGAATATTTCAAGCACGACACCGAAGTAATTGTAAATGGCACAGGCAGGTTTGTGCTTGGAGGCCCAGCGGCAGATACTGGACTTACTGGCAGGAAGATAATTGTGGATACTTATGGAGGGATGGCTGCCCATGGTGGGGGCTGCTTTTCTGGTAAGGACCCAACTAAAGTGGACCGCTCGGCTTGTTATATGGCAAGGTATATTGCAAAAAACCTGGTTGCTGCTGGAATTGCGCAAAGGTGCGAGGTTCAACTTGCATATGTGATAGGAGTTTCTGATCCGATTTCTATTTTTGTGGAGACTTTTGGGACAGGAAAAATACCAAATGACAGAATTGTCCAGCTTATAAAGGAGAATTTCAGGCTGAAGGTTGGACATATAATTTCTGATTTGAAACTGAGGCGCCCAATTTACAAAAAGACTGCAGCTTATGGGCATTTTGGAAGGGAAGAGGAAGAATTCACATGGGAAAGAACCGATAAGGCTCAGAGGCTAAAGAAAGAAGCAGGAATATAAAGCTGAAAGACAAACAGTGGTCATAGGGTGATTTGATGAAAGGCACCGAAACTGCTTCTAGATTTTTAGGCACCGTCCATCTTGTGATAGGTGCATATATCTTGATTGGGCTGGTACTGGCGCTTTATTTGAATGTGAACATATTCTTTATCAGCCTTAAAGGTGTCCATCCATTTGTAATGTTTATAGCTGCGCTCTTGGCAGTATCTGATTTGGCAGAGGGCCTGCTAGAGTACCTTCCAAAGAAGTAAGCTTAAAACTTTATTGGCTTTTAATCTGCCTGCAGGTGAGTTTGGATGTTGGAAAGCTGTACAACTTGCGGGAAGAGGACCAAAAACTATGCAAAGTTTCCTTGCGCAGAATGCGGCAACCCTATTATAAGATGCCCGCACTGCAGAGAGATAAGTTTGCCTTATGTTTGCCCTTCGTGTGGTAGAAACGGACCTTGAAGTGATGCTATGGGTCAGGTTGCTGTAACCATAAGGATTGTCCCGCAAGATATGGAAGGCTTTAAGGTGCTAAAAGAGCAAATTGCAAAAGACCTCAAGCCTTACAAGCTGCAAGAAGAGCCTCTTGCATTTGGGATTGTGGCACTCAAGGCTGTTTTTATAGTTGAGGACAAAGCAGGCGAAACTGATCTGCTTGAGCAGAAGGCCTCGAGTTTGGAGAATGTCTCAAGTGTGGAGATCACATCTGTAGATAGGCTGTAGGGCAAGGATTTTAGGATGTTTTGTGCCTATAGATACATGATACTTTATTTTTACGACCTCAAAACTGGAATAAAAGAGTACAACCGCATCAAGAGGCGCTTTTATTACGATTTGAAAAAAAGTAGGCTTTCATCTTGCCCTTGGAGGACCAAATCAGTTATAATGGTGCAGGATGAAGACGAGGCAGCTGCGGATAGGTTTTTTTTACGCTACAGGAAAGTTATAGAGGTGTACAAGGCAAGGACAGATGCTGTCGAGGCGATATTTTAAAAGGAAGGTTTGCACATGATAACTAAGCTGATACTTGAAAACTTCAAATCGCACATGCACACCCAGATGAGTTTCAAAAAAGGGACCAATATTTTGATTGGCAGGATGGGTTCTGGAAAATCCTCTGTGCTAGATGCCATTTGCTTTGCACTTTATGGGACATTTCCGCGTCTTTCGCGGCGTGATATGAGCACTGAAGACTTGGTTAGACTAGGAAGCGGAGCTTCTGCGGCAATAATACAGCTGGAATTTGAAAAGGGGGGAAAGAAATATTCTGTATTGCGAAAGGTGGGGAAGGGAATTTCAGAGGCAGAGGTGCGTTGTGAAGGGAGGCTGGTGCAAAAAGGAGCAAGACAGGTTACATCTTATATTGAAGAGGTCCTTGGAGTAGATTATGAGCTTTTTACTCGCGCAATCTACTCTGAGCAAAATAGAATGGATTTCCTACTCTCGTTGAATCCAAGACAAAGGAAAGAAGAGATAGATTGGCTTTTGGGACTGGGTCAGTTTGACTTGGCTTTGCAAAATACGCAAAATACCTGCTTCAAGCTGGAGCAGCAGGCAAAAGCACTTTCACTGCCTCAAGACGATGCCAGGCTGGAAGAAGTCAGTAGACAATTGCAGCAGCAGAAGCAGGCTATGGCAGAGTGCTTGCAAGAGATTGACAGGCTGTCGTTTGAGCTACAAAAGGCCACTGTGAAAAAGGAGGAAGCCGAAAATGAAGTTGCTATTTTTGAGCAGGCAAGAAGAAGGTGGGCTACACTTTTTGCCGAAGCGAAAAAGCTTGAGGCGATTTCTGAAAGGCTAAGAAAGGAACTTGAAGGAAAAGAAATCCCAAGCAAAGAATCTGAGGATCTCCTTCGCAAAAAATTGGAAGAGGCAGAAAAAAAGCTAGAGCAAAAAAAAGGCGAGCTTGCATCCTGCCAGAGCGCATTTTCTGAGGTTTCATCGAAGATTGCAGTGCTTGAAAGCCAGCTTCAAGCTGCGGCGGTAAGGAAAACAGATGCAGAAAGGTTGATGCAAAAGGCGCTAAGTATAACAAAAGGAAAAAAGCTGAATCAGATACAGCAAGAACTTGAAGCTGCAAAAAACCAGCTGCAAAAGTTTGAGGCTGATCTTGTACAGTCAGAGGCCAAAGAAAAGGAGCTTGAGGCAGTGCTATTTGCCTTGTCATCTGTGGATGCGAAGTGCCCGGTTTGTGGTACGCACCTTGGAAAAGAAAATGCAAAAGCGCTTTTTGAGCAGAAAAGCAATGAAAAGAAAATATATGCAAGCTCCTCTCTTCAGCTGCGCAAAAGCATATCTGATAAGAAAGCAGAGATTCAAAAGCTTGAGCAAGCGGCATCCGAAGTGCGTTTGCTTTTTGTTGAGATTGAGGCGCTTTCCAAACAACAGCCTACGGGTAATCTTGAAGCGGAGTTGGCTCTTCTCAAAAAACAAAAAGATGACTTGCAAAAAAATCTACAGCAGGTGCAGAAAGATATGTTGGAATGTCAGCAGAGCAAATCTGAAATCGAAAGGGAAATTCAGCATTTGCAACAACTCTCCGAAGCGTTCCAGGAAGCAACCAAAGCAGAAAGCAAGCTGGAGCAAATAAGGGCGGAACTTGAGAAAATCAATTTCAGTGAGGAAAAATATGCAGAGGTGCAAAAGAGAGTTAGCTTGATTTCGGTGGAGTGGGCAGATTTGCGCCAGAAGCTGAAAAGCAAGCAGGAGCAGCTTCTCATGTTAGAAAAGCTGGCTGCCGCACTCGAAGGCGAAATTTTTCAGATAAAGCAAAGAAAAGAGAAGGCGCAAAAATATTCACATGCTGCAGAAAATCTCAAGATTTACAAAAATTGTCTTGCTGCAGCGCAGGTGGAACTTAGAAACAGTCTTATTGATGAGATAAATACGGCACTTGCAGAGATTTGGTCTTCTCTTTATCCTTACTCAGACTACAAGCAAGTCAAGCTTGAGGCGGATGAAAAGGACTATCGCATCCTGATGTACAAAGATGGTTGGAAAGAGGTTGAAAGCATTGCATCTGGGGGAGAGCGGGCTTGCTTATGCCTTGCATTGCGGGTTGCATTTGCTGCAGTGCTTACTCCTGATTTGGGTTGGCTTGTGTTGGATGAGCCGACACACAACCTTGACAGCGATGCAGTTGCCCTTCTTTCAGAAGCAATACAGACCAAAATTCCTCAAATTGTTGCTCAAACTTTCGTTATAACGCACGATTCATCGTTGGGACAGGCCTCGTACGGCACTGTTTGGCAGTTGGAGAGGGACAAAGGAGCTGGCCAGCCAACCCAAGTAAGCCAAATTGCCTAAAAGAACAAGGAATACTTTGCGGCAGCCTGCGCTAGTGCTTCTGTGGGTGACAAGGAAAGACCTTTTTCTTTAACATACGAATATACTGTATGGCGGCAAATTGGAGAGAATGACACATATTCTGATGCAAGCTGTCTAAGCTGCGAATACAAAACAAATTGGTTGCTTTTGAGCAAACCCAGAGTTGCCGCAGCTTCAAAAAACATCTCGTGATTTTCTACCTCTGAGCAAAGCCGATTAGGCTGACTTAATAAAACTTGTTTGCCTGAGAATTCAATTGCATCTGATGGCAGCCCGCCACAGCAAAGTCCTTGGGAATGTATTGCAGCAAGCCTGCGGACTGTAAGGATTGCGAAGGAGAGTCTTTGCTGAGGTGACATCTCGGCTGCATTTGGCTTTTTGCCTTGCTTCATGCAAACCAGGTAAAACTTTCCTTCTGAAAAAACATAGCCAACTGCTGGTACTGCGTGCTGCTTTAAGTCCTCTGCCGCTGCAACAAGCGCCTGGGCTTCAAATTCATCTGCAACTTTGACGAGAAAGAATTTTTCCTTATTGTACTCAAACTCGGCTGGCAGCTCTTCCTTTCCAAGAGGGTAGCTTAGACTCTCAAAACCTTCTACAAGAACAAGAAAACGCTTCATTTTCCCAGCCTCAGGAAAATGTAATTTTTGTCACTCTTTTTCTGCCTAGCCTAAAAACGTCGATTTTTTCCACCTTCAATAGCCTGGATCGCAGCCGTGAAACTTTTGGAGCAATTTTTTCTATGAATTTTGCTATTGAATCCTTGTAAAAAATCTGGACAAATGCATTGCTTTTTTGGGCGTTATTCACTCTAAGCGTGCGATTCCAAACAGTCATGCTCCCTCACCACAGAAAGCTTGGGAATTTTCTGATAAGAAGGTTATAAAAAGAAGTGTAACAATGAACAAAAATGTACATTATTGTCTACAAATTTCCCTTAACCTTTTTGCGGAATCTTCAGGAAATTCTGAAAGCATCACTATATCTGTCTGCAGCTCAAATCCTGCCCAAGTCGAAATGCGTGGTGCAATTTGAAGATGAAAAGGAAATTGAAGGACTTGATGCGGTGCATTGTGAAAGATTATGTTGTAAGGAGGGAAGTTTGCTGCCTTGTCAATTGCCTCAAGTACCCTTTTGAGGATTTCTGCAAGGCTTTTCAGCTGCTCTTGCTCCAGGCAGTCAATCGAAGCAGCCTGCATGCGTGGGATTATGAGGGTTTCAAGATGAAAGCGAGGAGCTTTTGGACAAATGGCAACAAAATGCTCATTTTCTGCCCAGCAAAGCTTTCTTTCTGAGACCAGTTTTGCAAATGCAGTTCTGCGTCTTGCAAGCTTTTTTATGAAAGGAGGGACAAACCCCATGCTAACAAGCTGGCTGTGTGAATGCTCAAGAGAGCATCCAGCCTCTTTTCCTTCATTTTTGAAGATAGCGGTGTATTTGAGCCTACTATCTTTTTTTGCATCAGCAAGACGAGCCGAAAGCACCCAAAGATAATCATAAAGGTTCTGCTGTGAAAGCTCTGAAAGAGTGGCATAATGGTTTGGAGTTTCAACAATCACTTCATGCCGCCCGTAAGCAGAACGGCTTTCCTGCTCAAATGCTGGAAATTTGTTTGGGAAAATTCTCACTTCCCATTTTCCTTCTTTTTCCACCCTAAAAAGCTCAGGTGGAGTGAGGTGCTCGTTTCCTGGGCAAAAAAAGCAATTCTTCGGATTTTGAAGTTTTTGTGGCTTTTGGGGGTGAAAATCATGTGGCCTGCTGCTTCTGGTTTGGGTGAGCACCACCAGTCTTCCCAGATAGTCCTTTCGAACCTGGTTCTTTTTTGTCATACTTTGACTTTCTGCATTTCAGCTTTAAAACCTATTTACCGATTCAAAAAGAGATTTCGAGGCTGAAAAGAGTTGATTTTGCGTTGCAAAATAAGATTCGAAAACACAAAAATAGTTCCAAAATTTTGATGCATAGTTTATTCCATTTTCTTCTGCCTCTTTCTGTCTTGATGGGTTGCTGGTCTTTTTGCCTTCAAGGAAATTGTTGAGCCTGCGCCTACCAGTATGATAAGCGAAAGCGGCAAGGATGTAATTGTTTTCATAATCTTTGAGGTTGACAAAGAAATAGATTGCTGCTGCAAAAATATTGTGCTTCAGCTTGAAAGCCGTATCAGAAGAAAGCTGCCCTGAAAAAGAATTGTAGCCTGTTATCTTTTCTACTATTCTTGAAGCAAATCTTTCTAGGCTTCCTCCGCTGTATTCAAGCCCAAATAGCCTCCCAAGTTCTTCCAGCTGTTTTTGCCCAAGTAAAGAGGCAAGCTTTTGCGCAACTGCAGGCTGATTAAGAGAGAGTCGGTTTTCGTCTGAAATTTGCATAAGCCCTTTATCAGAATCTTTGTTGTTCCTTCTATTTTCAAAGTTCAAATCCAGCTTGCTGTTTTCGCACATAACAATTGAAAGAAGGGCAGAAGGCTTTATGCCAAAAATCTTTGCTGCATCAAAAATATAGGCATAGGCACTTTTTCCTTGCTCATCCTTAAGATTCTTCATCTGATCAATCTTTGCAGAAACAGTCAAAGAAAGCCAAGCTCCATTCTCTCTAAACCCTTGCTGGGCAATTTTCTGAGTGATATTCTTGTATTTTCTTAGCTTGGAAGGATTATCTGAAAAAGGCGTTCTGTTGTGCTCTGTGAAAATTGGCTTGATTTTTGCGTTGCCTTTGATGAGTTTGAAAAACTCGTTAAAAAGCCTGTAAGCAAATGGGATATTTGGTTGGAGGATAGATTCTCTCACAAAAACGCCTCCACATCCTGCTTCTTTTGTATCTGTGCCTGTTCAAAGCTTTTTGAAAGGAGTTCAAGGTCCTTGCCCTTTGCGGAAAATTCACTTTTCCTTTTTCTTATTTTCACAAATATGGGTGAGCCTGTTGCCTCCCCGACCAGCAAGGCCTCACCTACTCTGAGGGTAGTTATTGAATCCAACATGCCACGGTCTATGCCTTCGCAGGATTCACCCACATGCTCTATATCGAAAGGATTAGTCATCCTCAAGATAATATTGGTATTGCATTGCGAAAGCGCACTTGTTGCAAGATGCACAGGACGCTGCGAAATGAGACAGAGACAGGCTCCGAATTTTCTTCCCTCGCGGGCAATTGTGATTATCGGTGCTTTTGCAAGGGCATGGTGCTTTTCTGCCTTTTCTGGAGCAAAATTGTGGGCTTCCTCCACCACAAGCAAAAATGGTGCGATTTTTTCCTTCTTGCGAAGCTTAAACAGCCTTCTACAAAGGTACGACACAATAATCTGCTTCTTTCTTTGGTTTTCAAGGTCCGACAAATCAAGCACAAAAAGCTTTCCTGGCTCTACTGCCTTATCAAGAATTGGACTGTCAGAATCTGAAATTATTTTGAGGGAGTCTAGCTCTGCAAGCCAACTTATAAGTGGGCGCTTGATGTTTTCTTTCTTTTTGTCATTTAGGCTGGTCTGCACAGCATCTATTAAGTCCTTAAGCTTCCTCGATTGACCAGTCTGCTTCATTTGGTGCTTTAGATCTGCCATAATCGGAACCAGCTCACGGTACTGTGTTACAGACATTTCGGGTATCCACTCATGGATCATTTGGGGAGAAACCTTCCGATATGCAATTTTGAACTGCCTGCCTTTGACTACTTGGGTTTGGCGCGAATATTGTGTGTTTTTGAATCCAACGTATTCGCCGTGGTTGTCTATCACCACTACCGCGAGCCTTCCAAGCTGGGGCGGTCTGTCCAAAAGCTCCTCAATAAGTACTGAAGTTAAGTAGGATTTGCCGCTGCCGGACATGGCAAGTATTGCAAGGTGCTTCTGGAAAAGCTTGGACATTGAAAGCTTTATTTGGAGGTTGTGGTGTTGCAGAGTCCCTATATAAAGCCCAGAAGGATCAAGCTGGAGGAATTTCTTGAGTGTATCTTCCTCCGCCTCAAAGACTTTGCTTCCTGGGCTGACTGGAAAGGTTGAGCGGATAGTGCCTTCATCAGAAAAAACACCGTGGACCGCTACTTTTGCAATGCTATATTCCCACTCTGACGCTGGGAAGGATTCAGAAATTGGGCTGTTTTTTTCATAGCCTGCAACAGATTCTGCCTGCTCGAAATATCGGTTTGCTTTGGCTATTTCAGTTATTGAACCTATTACCTGCCCTTGCACAGAAGATACTGAAACGAATTGGCCTTTCCTTGCAGAAGGGTCTGAAATTACGAATTCAAACCCTAAGGTGGTTGGGCCATCCTCTGTTGAAATCACAACCCCAAGCTCTTTTTGCATCAGATGTTGTTTTTTGCGTAACCTTTTAAAGAGAAGCTGAGAGAAGAGAATGAGAAAGATGTGCGCATTAAAGCAAGACGAGCCGTTTTCGGCAAGGTATTCCCTTCCTGCACAGATAAGTCAAAATCTCGGAGAAGTATCATGGGAAACCGTGGTCCAGCTTTCTTCTGACTTTCAAATAAAAGTGGAGCACAAAAGCCAAAAGCTGCGCAAGATAATAAAGGAGCTTCAGATGGCAAGGCTTTTGCTTTTGGAAAAAATACGCGCGCGCAAAGATGGCAAAATACCTCCGCGGATATTGGTGGATGTGGTGAAGCTTTTGCAGAAGTCAGAGGAGGTGGCGCAAGAATACGATGTCGATTTGCACCAATTTTCTACATTCCTTTACATAATCATTGAAAAGCTGAAGAAAGAGAAACTTGAAAAGTACGGAGGGCAAAGCGGAATTGCTTCAATGTGCCCAATAAAGGATGAGCTTTTGGCCCTGAAAGAGAAAGGTGAAAATAGGCTGCCAAAGAAGCGGAAGGGGAGGAAATGAAGATTGAGTTTGACAGGACTGAACTGATATATGAAGGAGAGAGGTTCTCAGCTTCAGTGCGCACTTTTGCACAGATGCTGCCTGTGCTTGCCAATCCTGAGAGAGTCAGTATGGAACCTGATTCTCCACTATATTTTATGTACCGCGCCGTGAGGAAATTTGGGCACCTCAGATACGACATAACAAGAATACTTCCTTGTGATTTGGGGGGCGAGTACAACAAGACTTTTGGGCATACACACCCCAAGTCACCCTCAGGAACACCCTGGTCGGAAGCTTATGAAGTGTTGGATGGAAAGGCACATTTTTTGCTTCAAAAGGTAAGCGGCTTGGGAGTACAGGATGCTGTTTTGGTATCTGCCAAAAAAGGTGAAAAGATCCTGATTCCGCCAGGCTATGGCCATGTGACAATCAATCCTGGTTCTGAACCTCTTGTGCTTGCAAACCTCGTCTCAGATCAGTTTGAAGCAGACTACAGCATTTTTGCCCAGATGAGAGGTGCTTGCTTTTACGAGCTTCGCGGAGGCAAGCTGCTGAGGAACCGAAACTATGGGGAAGAATTTGAAATTCGCAAGAAGACCGCAAGCAAATTTTGCTTGGCATTTGGGGTTTATTTGAGGATGAGGACAAAAAGCCTCCTTGAACTTGCCCAGCAAAATATTGGCATAGATTTTCTTTTGAGACCAGAAGGGTTTTATTGACGAACCTCAAAAAAGGTTCCTACCTTTTGGCGCATATTGACTGCAAAATCCCTTCCAAGATCAGACCTGAAAAACAAAATTTCTCCTTTTGCCCCAAGCACTCTGCCCAGAATAGAATCTGCAAGCTGCACCCCATTTATTTTTGGATAAAATTGGGTAAAATCCTGAATCTTTGGCTCGAAATCGGGCAGTATTTGGGAAGAACGGACCAGCTCTACTGCCTGGCGCAGATGCTCTATTGCTTCTTGGCGATCAAATGAAAGCAGGCGCAATTTCTGAGACATTCTTACTGAGTTTGCAAGCATAAAACGCGACTGTATCTCTGCTTCCGCCTGATATACCTGATCTGGGCCGATAAATCTTGCAATTATGCAGCCAAAATCTGCTCCTTGCTCAAGCATCCTGCTTTCAAACCGCTGAGTGCGTGTGACTCCGCACTTTGTAATATTTGCACCAAACTGCGCAAGATAAACACAATATTCTTCCTGCTTTGCTTCTTCATAAAGCTGCGGATATGCAGAAAAATCCCCTACTGTGTATGCTCGTGAGATGTCTCGAAAGGAGCAGGTTGGGCATTGACGAATATGGATTGCGCTGTTTGGGCAGGGGCAAAAGCCATCAGGGCTTTTGTAGCCTATGCAGCAGATGCGCGAGCTGAAATCCAAATCTGCATATTTTCCTGCCTCAAGCTCAAGCAACCCTACTTGCTCGAAATTTCGAAAAATTATTTGAGGTCTTCCTTCTCCAAAGTAAAAGCGCAAAAAGTGTTGCATCAAAAGATTATTTATGCACCTCTATTTAAAAGCTTGAACAAGCCAGGATGCCGCTCAAATTAAAAGCTTGCCTGGGTAAACAAAACTTCGGTGAGAGAATGGAACTGGATTCTTATCTTAAAGCTGAAGTGGATGCATTAAAGCAAAGCGGGTTGAACTGGCAGCTTCGCAGGCTTTCAGGCCCAAGCACGCCCAGATGCAATGTGGATGGTAAAGATGTGATAATGCTTTGCTCAAACAACTATTTGGGTCTTTCCGTTCATCCGAAGCTCAAAAAAGCGGCAATAGCGGCCACCAGAACACATGGGGCTGGCTCAGGCTCAGTGCGGGCAATTGCAGGCACTATGGACTTGCATTTGGAGCTTGAAAAGGCAATTGCAAAATTCAAGCATACTCAAGCTGCTCTCTATTTCCAAACCGGCTTTGCAGCAAACCAAGGCTCAATACCACAGCTTGGAGCAGAAGGAGATTTGCTTGTGTCAGATGAACTCAATCACGGAAGTATAATTGACGGAGTAAGACTCAGCAAAGCAGAACGCGCAATCTACAAGCACTGCGATATACAAGATTTGGAGCGCATATTAAAGGAAGCTCGAGCAAAGGGCACCTACAAAAAAATATGGGTGATTACTGATGGGGTTTTTTCCATGGATGGAGATATTGCTCCGCTTGACCAAATAGAAAAGATTGCACACCAGTACGATGCCTTTGTTTACGTAGACGATGCCCATGGAGATGGGGTACTTGGAGACCACGGTAGAGGGATTGTCTCGCATTTTCACCTGGAAGGCAAAATAGAAGTTGAAATGGGAACGTTTTCAAAGGCCTTTGGGGTGGTTGGAGGCTATGTAGCAGGAAGCCAAGCATTATATGACTTCTTGCAAAATAGGGCACGCTCGTTTTTGCTTTCAGGCTCTGCGCCGCCTGCAACCGTTGCAGCCTGCAAGGCAGCAATTGAGCTTCTCGAAAAAGACGACCGGCTTGTCAGAAAACTGTGGAAAAATACTCGCTACTGGAAAAGCCAGCTCGTCAGCCTAGGCTTTGATATAGGCAATAGCCAAACACCCATCACTCCGGTTATGCTAGGTGAATCCAAGCTAGCGCAGGAATTTTCCAAGCAGCTTTTTGCAGAGGGAGTATTTGCACTGCCGATTGTTTATCCGATGGTTGCGCGTGACAGGGCAAGGATAAGAACCATGATGAGCGCGGCACATACCAAAGAAGACCTGAACGATGCACTTGCTGCATTCGAAAAAGTAGGCAAAAAGCTGGGCGTACTTAAGTGAATCACTTTTTTAGCTGTTGCATCTTTTTATCCAGCTTTTTTTCTGCTTCTAGCCGTTCAAGTTCGTAATCTTGATAATCTACAAATTTCATCCCTTCAGCAAGCTCAGGATGCACGCTAGAAATTAAGCGATGTATCTCTTGGGCTACCTGCCGATAGTCGCGATGCCCCTGACGCATGGAACGAAGCTCGCAAAGATGATATGCTTCTCTCAAGTTCAGTCTTATGTACCATCGCATTCTGCATCCAAGAGGCACAACATACTGTGCCTCGTAAGGCATTGAATTGGACATCTCTGAATAAAGTTCATCTGCTGCCTGGACAGCTGCTTGCACTTTATCCTCAAATCCTGCTTCAATGATTTCTTTTGGCATATCAAAGCCATGCTTGGTCGAAAGCATCTGGCGCTCTTGGGTAAGAATCCTATGCCGATGCAAGTCTCGATACATCCCAAAATTGCCAGTTATGCAAAAAGTGTAGTAAGGAATCTCAAACGCCCTCCCTGGCTTTTGCCTTCGGTTTCCTCGGCTGCCAACATAGGCTGAAAGAATTTTTTGTTTTTCTTCTTTGCTTAACTTAGAAAATTTTTGAAGGATTTCATTCATGCAAACATGAGAATGCGGAAACAGGATTGCTGCAATCACTTTGTCATACGCGTCTTTGTCATAATCTATCAGTAAAACCTGCGATGCAGAGTGGGCCTGCTGCTGCAGCTCAGGAAAGCCTAAGATTATTTTTCTTATCTCTTGGCGGCATTGCTCCAAGTAATGTTGCAACTCTTTACCATATTTATCATTTGCTCTTTTCACAAATGAGGGTATAACCTTACTTAGTTCTTGGTGAGCCTTTTGGGCAAATTCCTGCGCCTCTGAAAGAGGCGATGCATAAAGCTTGGCAAGCAAATACTCAAATGCTCTTCCATTCCCGAAAAATCCTGCATTTGTAAGAGTAGAGGCAGGGAGTATTCCGCGCAAAATATCGCATACCTTTGCCCGAATTGTGGCCCTGTAGGCCCGTTCCGACACATCAGGAGCAGGTGGATTTTTTTCTTCTTCCAATTTTGAAAGGGGCGATATGAGTGAGGAATAAGTATCAAAAAGCAAATCACAGACTTTTTGATATTGGTTTGCAAACTCAGAGTTCATGATTTTCTTTTCTTTCAGGTATTTGTAGCTTCCGTTTTCCTTTTGGTCAAAAAAGACGTAACGTGTGGATTTTTCCAGTGGAGAAATGCCTATTCTGCTGTCTTGAAGATATTTTGTAAGAAGAATTGAGATGTTTTCAGCTGCCAAATGCGCCCCACCAAGCTCAGCAACCGAATCATCACCGTAGCCTATCAAAACCCTGTCATAAAATTCTTCTGCCTTTTTTGTTGCAATGAGTTGGTCTGCTGCAGCCTTGTTTGCCACAACATCAGCAAAGCCAGATTCAGGATTATTTATGAACTCTTGCAAAAGAAGCCTTCTCAAAGAAAGAGAAGAACGTGAATACCTCGAAAAAAGCGCTCCTTTCACTACTTCAGGCAGATTGATAAGTGCAAAACAGTCACTATCCACGTTAGTGCAAAACTGAAGCAGAATTTCTTTCTCCTTTTCTGTAAATTGCTCAACCATCCTCCCAACTTATATCCAAACCCCAATGAAAAATTAAAATCCTTTGGAAAGGGGAACACCAGAATATCCGCAGTCCCCTTTCCTCAACCCCTAAGGCAAACACCAGTGGAAAGGGGAACACCAGCGTTTCTGTTGTCCCCTTTCCTCAACCCCTAAGGCAAACACCAGTGGAAAGGGGAACACCAGCGTTTCTATTGTCCCCTTTCCTCAACCCCTAAGGCAAACACCAGATAAGTCGAATGGAAAAGAAGCGGAAATATCATTGATGCTCCATATCTTCATTGAAATTACATAAGAGAAGATATTGGGGTTTCTTTTAGTATCTCCTACCTTATCTTTGGTTTCCCTTTGGGGGTGAACCCTCAGGGGGTCCTAAGGATTAGATTAATGCCCCCTAGGGATGGACTCGGGGGGATTCGAACCCCCAGCCTCCTGCATTATGGGCAGAACATGCCATGCAGGCGCGCTACCATTGCGCCACAAGCCCTCTAAGAAGGAGAAATATAAACAACAGAGTCTCCTCTGATCAAAACTGTACCCAAGCCTCGCTTTACTTGTCCATCTTCCAAATGTTCGGCCTTCTCCAACACTATGTTCATATGAACATCGTAAGAGACCATGGTGCCCCGAAGTTCGCGTCCTCCTTTAAGGCCAACCACTACTGTATTGTTGAGCGCACTGTTGAGGATATCAAAAGGTCTTTTCTCTGCCATTTATACTCACCCTCCCAAAAAAATGGAAGCTTTACGATAGAGAAGAAAAATGTTTTAAACTAAATCCTTTCGACAAGGTAAAATTTGAGTGAAACTGTTTTAATATTTATTAAAGAAACAGCTAGTATGGGATCAGACAAGACTAAGGCTGCAATAGGGATTGCCAAGGCTCTGCTTTCTTTTGTGGTCGGGTATTTGATTTGGTGGCAGTGGACTGAGAATGTAACTTTTTTTGAAGAAGAATATGCTCCTTATCTTGCAGGCCTGATTGCGGCTGTGATGGTATTTATACTACTTTCCAAACTTAATAAAGGATCAGACTAAGAAAGCTGCAGCATTTTTTGAAGTGCCTTTTGTGCCCTTTGCGCTATATGCTTATCTATTTTTATTTCATTTGTCTCTTTTGAAAGGACTTGCCAGATGCTAAGAAGAGAATTTTTCTTCATATAAGGACAAAGTGCACACATTCCAATGAATTGCTTTTGTGGAAATCGAACTCTAAGCCTGTCAGAAAGACCGCATTCTGTAATGAGCATGAACGAAGATGCTTCGGAAGATTCGACAAATTTTTCCATGTCAGAAGTGCCCCCTACCAAATCTGCTGCAAGTGCAACTTGAGGAGAACATTCAGAATGGGCAAGAACTTTTATGTCTTTAAAAACCTCTCGAATTGCCTGGATTTTTCTTTGATCGAAATCCTGATGCACTATGCATTTGGCGTGCCAGCTGATTAGTTCTTTTTTGGTCTGTCTTGCAAGGTTTTGTGCCATATGCTGGTCAGGCACAAAAATCAGCTTCTTTTCACGAAAAGAGGAGATGATTTTTGCAGCATTTGCACTAGTGCAGCATACGTCAGATTCTGCCTTTACCTCTGCAGATGTGTTTATATAGCATACCACTGGCGTGTCCGGATGCTGTCTTTTCAGATTTCGAACATCTTCTGCACTTATCCCATCTGCAAGCGAGCAGCCTGCTTCCAAAGAAGGCAAAAACACCCGCTTTTCCGGATTGAGAAGCTTTGCAGTTTCAGCCATGAATTTGACTCCTGCAAAGACAATGATATCTGCTTGGGTTTTGCTTGCCTGAACTGAAAGACCAAACGAATCTCCGGTGTAATCTGCAACGCCGTAAATTATATCAGGAGTTTGATAGGAGTGCGCTAGCACTATTGCATTTTTTTCCTTTTTGAGCTTGTTGATTTCCAAAGTAAGTGGGGCGCTAAGCCTGCAAGAATCCATGCTCCAGCCAAGCCTGCCAAGGCTGCTGTAAAGTCTTTTTGCCTCGCTTTCTATTTCTTCGTTTGAGAACTTCATTTTTCCACGCGGAGCGGCAGGTGGTAGTCTGCCTTCTGTTTCAGACGGCATTTGACTAAGCGGCCAAACAGGCCTTGCACCGTGCATCCTATTGCCAAACACGGGCCGTTTCAACCCGACTTTCCTTCTCTCCTTACGTCATTCTCATAGAAGGAAGTGGTTTGCGTTTCTGTTCCCGATATCGCCTTAAGCGATTTGGACTCTTTCCGGTGGGCAGAACTTCCTCCGCGCAATGGGGCGGTGAGCCGTCCTCCCGCCGCTCCATAAATCAAACGATGAACTGCTTTTAATCCCTTTCCCTCCAACAAATAATTGGTGCCAAGGTAACTCAGCCTGGTTAGAGTGCCAGACTCATAAGCTGATACTTATGAGTGATGAGCCAGATGGCGATGATATAAAATGGCATTCCCTGCAAAGAGAGGTTTGCAGGCAGAAGGAGAAATCTGGAAGTCGCGTGTTCAAACCCTTTAGAGGGGAATAAATCACGCCCTTGGCACCTTTGCACTTTGCAGTCAAAAATGAATTTTTGAATATATCTTTATTCATATATGAATAATTGGGTCAAGCAAATATAAATACGGGCAAGCGGCACAGCAGAAAGAGGGTGATAAGATGAGGTGGATCTCACTCCAACAAAGCAATTTAGGTGGATCTGCCAATCTGCCGCAAAAAACACACATTTATTTTGCCTGCAAATCAGTAATTGAAGGCAAAATAAGCTCTTTTATCCAAGGCGGCATAGTCTATGACAAAAAGAAGGCAGAAGAATATGTAAGCAGAGTAGAACAGGAAAACAGAGACTTCGGCGGCCGAAGGCCGCTTTCTGAAGGCAGAATGCAATGAAATAAAAACAGGCTTTGAGAGATTAATGCCGATGGAAGATTTGAGACTTATAAAAGAGCTGAGGCTGAAGCTTGGGATTACTCAGCAGCAGCTTTCAAAGGCCGCAGGTGTATCCCAATCATTACTTGCAAAGATAGAGGCAGGTAAAGTTGAGCCCACATATTCCAAAGCACTCAGGATAATTCATGCAATAAGAGGGATGCAGCGCCAAAAAGAAAAGAAGGCAAAGGACATTATGCATTGTGGGGTAGAGATTGCCTATGTCAGTCAGCCTCTTCATCAGGCTATTTCAAAGATGAGGAAAAAGAATATTTCGCAGCTTGCAGTAAGCGATGGCAAGAAAATAATCGGAAGCATTAGCGAACAAGGCCTAGTCAAAAGGTTTTCTGCTGGGCAAAACCTGTCTGGTGCAAAAGTTGCAGATGTGATGGATGAGGCTTTTCCTTCTGTTCTGCCTGATGCCCCGATTTCTTCAATTGTACCGCTGCTGCAGTATTATCCTGCGGTTTTGGTACTCGAGAAAGGGGAGGTAGTTGGAATAATAACAAAGGCGGATTTGCTCAAAACGCTTTAGCAAAAAGGATTTAACCATTGGTTTGCCTGTTTTTTCATGGACCCGAAACTTGCTGCAGCTTCTGCTGCTGTGAAGATGGTTAAGGAAGGGATGGTGGTAGGTCTTGGCACAGGCAGTACTGCTTCAATATTCATAGAGCTTCTTGCAAAGCAAGGCATCTTTGTGGAATGCATCCCTACCTCTTTTGCATCTGAAAGGCAGGCAAAGTCCCTAGGTCTAAAGCTGATAGGGTTTGAGCAAGCCAGCAAAGTAGATTTGGCAGTGGATGGTGCAGACCAAGTTGACCCTAAAGGAAATTTAATAAAGGGGCTGGGTGGGGCGCTTGTGCGAGAAAAGGTAGTAGATTATAGAGCAAAAAAATTTGTAGTAATTATTGGGCCTGAAAAGCTGAGAAAGCGCCTCTCCGGAATAGTTCCTGTTGAGGTAATTCCATTTGCACAAGAAGCAGTAAAGGAAGATTTGATAAGGTTGGGCGCGGAAGAAGTGCAAGTGAGAATGGATAATGGAAAGAAATTCGTTTCAGACAATGGCAATTTCATCTTGCATGCAAAATTTGGGCAACTGCGCAAACCGCAAAAACTTGAAGAAGAAATAAAGCTGATTGCTGGAGTGGTGGATTGCGGGATATTTGCCAAAAAAAGACCAGTTGTTTTGGTTGGGCATGAAAACGGAAAATGTGAGGTAATCAGATGCTAAAACTGCCAGAAAATATGCGAGAAGAAGTAAGGAGACCTTTTGGAAGGATAATCCAGAATAGTGAATTGGAAATGCTTCTAAATGCCCCTCGGCCTATTATATCAGTTGGGGACAAATGCACGGTAGAACTGATAGATGCAAATATCCTTCCTGACATTTCGATTTTTGACTTCAAGATACAGCGCGTTGAAGTGGGGCAGGAAATAAAGGAAAAGCTTGCAGGCTTTGTGAAAGATGCATTTGTAGTGCTTTCACCACCAGGCCATATAACAGAACAGCTGATAGAGGCAATAAAGACTGTCCTTTCACAAAGGAAAGGATTTGTTTTGGTGGTTGGTGAGGAGGACCTTGCAGCGCTTGTAGTAATGTCACAAGCAAAGACAGGTACAATGATTTACGGTCAGCCTAATGTTGGTATGGTGATGGTGGAGCTTGGCCCGAATATTGCAGAAACTGCAACAAAGCTAATTTTGCAGATGGAGAAAGTCTAAGGTGAGGGGGGCAGAAGAAGCTTGTGCCTGTTTTGTCTCATTCTTTCCAAGATCAAATCAACCAGTTTTTTTCCAAATCGCCTATAAAGAGCATGCTTGCTTGCTTTTTTTTCAATTTCCATAAGCACAGCATCTGCTTCTTCATATGAAAATCCAAGCTCGTTTTGGGCAGTCTGACCTTTCCAAAGCTGAGGAGAGGGTGGCTTTGAGAGTATGTTTTGCGGAATTTGCAAGAATTTCCCCAAAGCTTTTACTTCAGACTTGTAAAGCCTTGCAATTGGCAAGAGGTCTGCCGCCCCGTCCCCGTATTTTGTAAAATAGCCCAGCATCAGCTCCGACTTGTCAGATGTGCCAACCACTAGTCCATTTTGCTTTTGTGCAAAAAGATAAAGTAGCGCCATTCTTATCCGTGCAGACAGGTTTGCCTTTTCCAGTTTACTTAAACTGAGGCTTTCAAATTTTTCCAAAATAGGGTCAATGCTTACAGAGACTGTTTGCACCGAAAGCATCTTTGCAAGCATTTTGGCATCTTGCATATCCTGAGGAGGAGTTGAAGAGGAAGGAAGAAGGACGGCAAGGACTCTTTGCGCCCCGAGTGCGTGCACGCATAATGCAACTGTCACTGAGGAATCAAGTCCTCCAGAAAGCCCAACCACTGCAACTTTTTTGTTTGCCTTCTTAAAATAAGAAACAAGGAAGTGTTTGATTTTGAGGAAATGCTTTTTAGGCTCCAAGCTAACCGCCTAGTACAAAGTCAAATGCTTGAAAAATTTCTTTTTGATCTCTTCAAATACAATGATAGTTGAAGCTGAGGCAAATAAGATCAAAAAATCTCCCAGATCGAGCGGCACTGTTTTGAAAACTTGGGAAAGCGGAGGATAGTAAATTATTGTTAGATGAAGCACAAGAGATGCAAAAATTGCAATATAAATGTATGGGTTTGCAAAAGGCCTTGCGAAGATTGACTCGTGACTTGAGCGGCAATTGAGTGCATTTGCAAGCTGCAGAAATACAAACAAAGTAAAGACTGCTGTGTGTGACTTTTGGGGATAAAACTCAAGGTAATAGTTGAAAACCAAAAGGGAAATTGCTGCCATCAGCAACCCAAGCAAGACGATTGAGGAGATGAGGTTTTTGCTCAAAAATGGGGCAGACGGATTGCGTGGGGGCCGCTTCATCTCATGATGAGATGGTGGCTCTGCACCCAAGGCAAGTGCTGGCGGACCGTCGATCATTATGTTTATCCAAAGAAGCTGAAGCGGGAAGAGAGGTAGAGGGAATGAAAGGGCAGGTGCAGAAAACATAAGTGAAAGAGCTGCAACGTTAGTGGAAATCTGGTAGCGCACAAAGGATTTTATATTGTTGAAAATAGTTCGCCCGTACCGGACTGCATTTACAATCGAATAGAAATTGTCATCTGTAAGGACTATGTCTGCTACTTCTTTTGTGACATCTGTCCCTGTGATTCCCATTGCCACTCCGATATCCGCCTTCTTTATTGCAGGGGCATCATTGACTCCGTCCCCAGTCACTGCGACTATGTGTCCCATCTTCATAAAGGTCGATACTATCTTGTATTTCTGCTCTGGAGTGACGCGGGCAAAGACAGTCGCCTTTGAAAGTATCTTTCTGAATTCTGCCTCTGAAATTCCTTCCAGTTGGCTTCCCTCCACCGCATCCATACCGCTTTTTAGTAAGCCTACCTTTGCTGCAATTGCTTTTGCAGTAGGAAGTGAATCTCCAGTTATCATCACTACTCGTATGCCTGCCATTTGACAAAGCGAAACTGCCTCTGCTGCCTCTGGCCTTGGAGGATCCTCCATGCTGACTAAGCCTACAAAAATCAAGTCCTTTTCCACTGACTGAGCAGAGTATTCTTTCAGTCTTCTTATATTGCGGTATGCAAGCGCAAGCACACGTTTACCTTGCTGTCCAAATTGATGGGCAATTGTAATGAATCTGTGCTTTTGCTTTTGGGTAAGCCTTGAAACCTTTCCAGATTCCATCAGAACAGAAGAGGAACAGGAAAGCACGCGCTCAGGGGCTCCTTTGACAAATGCAAACCTTTCCTTTCTATAGGAGCGGATGCTGCTCATCATTTTCCTGCCAGAATCGAATGGAATTTCTTCTATAGATTTGTATTTCTGCCTTAGTTTAGTTGTCGAGCCGCCGAACTCCTCCGCGGCATGAAGAAGTGCAGTTTCTGTAGGATCGCCGCTGAATACAGAACTGCCTGCGGACTTTGCGTGCACTGCTCTGTTGCAAAGCACCATCACCTCTATTGCCCTCTTTAAGGCTGCGTTTTTAGGATGAATCGGCTTGCCTGGAATATATTCGTTTTGCGCAAGCACCAGTTTATCCACAGAGATTTTGTTTTGAGTGAGGGTTCCTGTTTTGTCAGTGCAAATGATAGTAGCAGAACCTAAAGTTTCAACAGCAGGCATTTTGCGCACGATCGCATTTTCCTTTGCCATCCTTTGGACGCCAATTGCAAGGGTGATTGCGAGTACGGTTGGCAGTCCTTCAGGAATCACTGCAACAGCAAGCGTGACTGCAACAACAAACATATCTATTATGCTTTCCCCTCGGATAAGCCCGATTGCAAAAAATGCAAGTGCAAGCAGTATGCCGGCAATTCCAAGCTTCCTGGAAAGCTCATTTATGTCACGTTGAAGCTTGACTTCCTTTTCTTTTTCTTTCCCAACATAGCCTGCAAGTTTGCCAAATTCTGAATTCATTCCAGTCTCTACCACCACTCCTTTGCAGTTTCCACGCACTATAGTAGTTCCTGCGAAAAGCATGTTATGCTGGTCAGAAATCGGTGTGTTTTTTGCAAGCACGCCAGACCTTTTATTAGAAGGCACTGATTCTCCTGTCAGAGCAGACTGCTCTGCTGCCAGATTTCCAGTTGCCTCAATTATCCTTATGTCGGCAGGCACCTTACTTCCTTCCTCAAGCACTACTATATCCCCTGGGACAAGGTAAGCCGAATCCACTATTTCCTCTTTGCCATTGCGGATGACCAATACTCGCATCACAACAAGCTTCTTTAATGCCTCGATTGCCTTTTCTGCGCGATACTCTTGGATGAAGCTGAAGGTGACTGCTATAAGTATTGCTGCAAGAATTGCCACCGCATCCAGAAGCTTTTTATCATCAATTGTAAGCCCAATTACAAGAGAAATTGTTGCAGCAGCAAGCAAAAGAAGAATTGGTAGGCTGGAAAACTGCTTCAAAAAAAGCATAAACCATGGGTCTTTTCTTGCTTCAATTATTTCGTTTTTGCCATATATTGATAGCCGTTTTTGGACTTCTTCTTCAGACAGGCCTCGCCGATTTGTTTGAAGTTCAGATATCACCTTATCTAATGGTTTGGAGTGCCACTCTCCCATGCCCTTAATAACACAGGAAAGCCTTTTTAAAAGTCCGTCAGCTTCATCTGGCGAGGAGGCCGCTTTGGCCTTGACTGAGAGCCTTCCCTTTTTGCTATGGAAGACGCTTCTGCAGGATTATCTTGTTTCACACTTGCCTTAAGGCGCTGGACAATCCTTTTCATATTTTCTTCTTTTTTTGTTGATGAGCGGAAAGAGGCTTCGTCTTTTGTGCCTTCGGTTATCAGCACAAAGACTCTGCCCATTTTCAACCTGCCTGCTCTTCCTCTTCTTTGAATAGAGCGAATTTCCGATGGAATAGGCTCAAAGAAAACTACAGTATCCACTGAAGGTATATCTAATCCTTCCTCACCTATAGAGGTAGCAACCAGAACATCAAATTCTCCGGTTCTGAACCTCTCCAGGGTCTTCTTTTGCTCCTCAAATGTCACTCCTTCTTTCTTTCCAAGGAAGCGTTCTGCTGGGATGCCTTTTGAGCGCAAAGCCTCCACGATTGTTTCAACCTGTTTTCTATACTGGGCAAAGATCAGTATTTTTTCGCCTTTTCGCTGCGAGACAAGCTGAAGGAGACGCTCCAGCTTAGGGTGCTCTTGTGCCGATTGGCAA
Organism: Candidatus Anstonellaceae archaeon; assembly: GCA_038891035.1. Taxonomy (GTDB): domain Archaea; phylum Micrarchaeota; class Micrarchaeia; order Anstonellales; family Anstonellaceae; genus UBA10161. The sequence goes on along the minus strand of JAWAEW010000001.1, from coordinate 16,085 downwards.
AGCTCAAGTGCAATCTTGAACCTTTCATCTGAAAAGAGCCTCCGTTTCGCCCTACTTTCTGCCTTCTGCTGCAATTTCTGAACATATGAAAGGAAGGTGGCAAGACCCTGGGTTTCGATAAGCTCAAGCATATGTACTAAGTTGAAAATGCTTGTATAATATGAAAGAGCAGAGTATCTGGATTTCGAAGGAGACTGAAGGATCTTTTCCCTCAGCTGAAGCAGTCCTTTTTTTGAGCGAAGAGGCGGGGGAAAACCCATATTTGCAAGATGCTTTGCGTGTTCTGCAAGAATCAGCTCAAGCTGCCTTCGTACTTCTGAAAATCTCTTGCCAAGAGGCACTTTTATATATGATATTTCAAGTGGCTTGACATATGGGGACACATCTGGGTCAGAGTGGGTGCGGATTTCTATGTTTTTGATTCCCAACGCGTCCACTATCTGTTGAATCCTTTTTTTGTCTCCACCCGGCGAGGCAGTTAGCCCTAAAATGAGTGCCCCATGTTTAGAGCATTCCTGGGCAACAAACGTGTATGCATATTTTCCAACCGCACGATGAGCTTCATCAATCACACAAAGTGAACAGATAGGGCTGCACCTTCCTGCGATAATGTCATTTTGAAGGGTCTGCGGGGTAGAAAAACACACTTGCTTTTGCCAGAGGGCAATTCGGTCTTTTGGCCTGATTTCTCCTGTTATTGCAGCAGCATGCTCTGGAGGAAAATCAGTTGCCTGAAGGAAGCTTTGCAGGTGTTGAAGCACAAGCGGCTTGGTGGGCGCAAGGAAGAACACTTTGCCTTTCTTGAGCTGTTCTTGCATGACAAGAAAGGCAATTAGTGTTTTTCCTAGTCCTGTCGGGAGAACTACTAAGGTGTTTGCAGAAAGTGCAGAATTTGCTATTGCAAGCTGATAAGCGCGCGGAATAATGCTGTCTTTTAAGTTAAATGCTGCCACGCAAGGAAATTGAAAGGTAGTATTTAATTATGTTATGAGATAAAATTCATCCATGATACTGCCGAAGGCTCCTGTTGAAAAAATAATAAGGGAGGCTGGAGCAGACAGGGTAAGCAATAGCGCCGCTATTGAACTTGCAGAGATACTGGAAAAGATAGGCCTGGAAATTTCTGTCAAGGCAATAAAATTTGCAAAACATGCAGGCAGAAAAACAGTTACTGCATCAGACATAAGGCTTGCCAAGCCATAGCCGAACAAAAACCGAACGAATTTAAACACGAAAGAAAAGCAAAAAATTATGATAGCCGCGATATTCTTGCTTTTTGCTTCGGTTACTTCTACTTCATATATCGCATATTTTTCAGATGAATCCTCTGCTGCAGTGCAGGAAATCTCTTACCAGGGGTCTTTTGGAAACTATACTGTGATGGTGTCGGCCAATCCTATAACTGTGCAGGTTTTCGGGCCGCAAGCAACTGAAACCGCATTAGTTGAGGAGATTTTGCTTCTGAAAAGAAAAGGGATTCTTGCAACCGCCTGCGTTCCTAAAGCTGAAGGATTCAGAATGTATTATTGTAGTCCTGAGGGACAGTGGATGGGCTGTCTGGATGAAAGCTGTGCTGGGCTGCAGCAAAGGACCGCTGTAGTTTTTGTACAAAAGAAGGCAGAACCCAGACAAGAAAAAGAATTCGATGTGCTTCCAATCATTGCTGGGTTGATTCTTATTTTTGCAATTGCGTTTGCGCTTCTTCAGAAGCCTCAGCGGGCTTTTGAAAGTGGGACTAAGGCGGAAATACTTCGACAGCTTTTTGAAGCAGATAGAATCCCAACCGACCTTTCTGCTAGGCTGGGAAAAAGCAAATCCACCATAACTGAGCATCTTGAAGAGCTTGTCCGGGAAGGTATGGTTGAAAGGATAGAACGGCCTGGAAAAAAGTTCGTCTTTTACCGCTTGACAAGCAAAGGGCGGCAGCTTTTGCTTCGCAAAGCAGGATGACCCTCAACGGAAGTATTAAATATTGGTAGTTTGTAGAAATTATGGCGATCGGTGATTTCATGCAGATGAATGAAATGAGGGGAGTTCATAAATCGCCACTGCCCAGAAGCGAATCTGCCTTGAGGCGCAAATTCAAGGAAGCATTTGAAAGGACAAAAAGCAAACTAAAGCTTGGTCTATTGGGCGCATCCATTGTTGCTATGACATTCTTTTCACCCAATTTCAACTCTTATCAGATTGACATGGGTCCAGCAAAGACCTATGCCCAAGATGTACAAAAAAAGCCATATAAGCCAAAATACAAATGCGAAATCAGAGGCTACCCGTATTTTGATGTAGAACTGAACAATGGAGAACTAACAATGCATAATTATTACTATAAAGGAGAATATAGATATGGTAAAGTTGATCTATTGGAGACGATGGGAGAAAAGTATAATAATGAAAAAAAAGAAGAGGTAAAGAAACTTAGAGATGAACAAATAAGGATGATTCTTTATGCAAGAGTAAAGGAAGTAGGAGAGGTTGCATATTTGATATTTGATTACAGTGTCTTGGCAGTTTTGGTAACGACAAAAACACCTGATGGTGAGCCTAGGATTGGAATGTCTTATAACAGAACACCTGACAAGAGTCGAATTCTTCTTGGAAAAGATCAAATCGGAGTAACTGAGGATGGCTATCTTTTTGCAACCAGTCGCACTGCGGTAATCGGATTTGACGAGGGAGGTGTTGCATCGGTATTGTATGAAAAAGTAAGTGGGGGTGTGCCTTTAGAATTAGAGAATCCAAAATTTGAGGTCGACAGAGATAATCCAAACTTTTTGTATGTGAGAGATAAAAATATGCCGGAATGGATGTCGATTGGAGTAAAATTAGGAGTGAAGTAAATGGAAACGATGGGAAAGGTTCAAATTCAGCAGAATCCAATGAATAAAGAATTGAAAGATGGGTTTCTAGAACGAGGAAGGAAAAATTTAGAGAACAGAGAACAGTCTTTAACATCAACAGAACTATGGCTTGGAGTAAAAGGCGAAGAAATTTGTGTTAAGCTTAAGAATAGAACTGTTACATACCGAGATAAAACTTATAGCATCTCAGACGAACGACAAATGAAGGAGTTTTTTGACCGCCTAAAAAGTGATGGTATATTAGAGGAATTCCTAAAACGAGTATTCGAAAACTCAATGTTAAATGAAATCTTTGTACCAATCTTTATACAGGTGAACATAGAAAAGAAGAAGCGAGACTGGATAAGTGAACTACTCAGGCAAATGGATCAAAATATAGCCCAAACAATAAAAAATACCGTTGATGAGACTACTAAAGAGAAAGATAAAAATGAAGAGAAGAACTATAAAGGATAAAAGACGGCAAAGAATTAAGTGTAAAAGTAAATGACTCTGGCAAAAAATGTCAAAAATGATAGAATTAGAATGACAAAAAGAATGAAAAAGGCAATCTGTGGAACAAAAATTGCTAAAAGAAAGGCGAAAAGCAAAAGAAGAACGCGCTCTGCTCTTTCAAGCAGGCGAGGCTGATTTTGAATTTTTTTCTCATCTGCAACTTTTCTATGATGTGCATATGCAGTTGCAAAGGCAGTCATAGTGGAGCCAAAAAACAGAATCGAAAACAAAACAAGCGGCATGGGGATTAGGAAGGAGGACAAGTCAAAAAAGAAAAATGAGGCCACAAGCAAAAATTCCACTATTCGATCTGCGATCCCATCTAAATAAGCCCCTTTTGCACTTGTCTGCTTTCTTGCTCGAGCAAGCGCGCCATCTAAAGCATCCATGAAAGCGGATGCTGCAAAAAAAGCAAGAGAAGCCAAAAATATGCCAAAGAAAGCGAGGGCAAACCCAATTAAAGCCAATCCTATAGAAAGCATGGTTAACTGGTTTGGGGAAAAAGGAATCCAGCTTAGCCTATCTGCGACTTTTTGGAAATGAGCTGCAAACTTGCTTTTAAGCATCCTAATCCCAGTAATCGTAATATTCCAGCCCAAGATGAGTCAGTGGTTCATAACCTGCCAAATAGCGCAAAGTATTTTTCAGCTTTAGATGCTGTATTGCTAAGTCATGTTCAGGATAGACCGAGGGTGCGTGCATTGGGGCTTTGAAATAAAATGAAAGCCATTCTTGGATGCCTTTCATCCCTGCTCGCTGGGCAAGATCAATAAACAATGCCAAATCAAGGACAATTGGTGCTGCAAGTATGCTGTCGCGACAGAGAAAGTTGAGCTTGAGTTCCATTGGATATCCAAGCCATCCGAATAGATCTATACTATCCCAGGCTTCTTTGTTATCTTTTTTTGGAGGATAATACTCAATGCGAACTTTATGGTACATGTTTTTGTAGAGTTCGGGATAAAGGTGTGGCTGGAGAATAAATTCAAGCGCAGATTTTTTGGAGGCTTCCTTGCTTTTGAATGAGCCTTGATCGGAAAGCACTAGTCCGTCGCGATTCCCTAAGATATTGGTGGAAAACCACCCAGAAAGCCCAAGCATGCGGTATTTGAACATCGGGGCAACTGCTGTTTTAAGCAGAGTTTGGCCTGTTTTGAAGTCCTTGCCTGCAATTGCAATTTTTTTCTTTTCTGCCAATTCAACCAATGCAGGTATATCAACTGTCAAGTGGGGAGCGCCATTCACATATGGCACGCCCTCGCAAAGCGCAGCATAAGCATAAATCATGGAAGGCGAAATGGATGGATGATTTTCTTCCAATCCCCTCTCAAATTCCTCAAGGGATTGGTGGATTGGTTGAATCTCTTGAAAGCGCTCTGTGCTTGCGCACCAAATCATTACCATCCTTGAAACTTTGGATTTGCGCTTGAATTCTCGTATGTCTTGCCTTAGCATCTCTGCAAGCTCAAGCTTGCTTTTTGCACGTTTCACATTAGGTCCACTTATGTTACTTACATAAGAAGGGTCGAAGACTGCGGGCATTGGAACAACCTGCTCAAGCTCTTGCTTTACAAGCGAAAGATGATGACTTGATAGGACTTCTGCTTTGCAGGCTGCCTGATAGGCATTGTCAGGAAAGATGTCCCATGAAGCAAACTCCAAGTCAGAAAGACCTGCCAAAGGCAGGATGTCATTTATTTTTGGGCAGTTGTTCTCATCTCTTCTTCCCAACCTAATTGCCTGCATTTGGGAAACGCTGCCAATAGGCTTGGCAAGCCCTTTTCTGCAAAGCATTACTCCTGCAATAAAAGTGGTCGAAACTGCGCCAAGGCCCGGCAAAAGAACACCTAGCTTGCCTTTGCTTGGGGTTATTTTGATTCGCTTCATTATAACACCTAAAAAATATTATATAAAAATTAAAATAGCAAGATTTTTAATTAGGACCTCTCAGCAAAAATTCACAGCCTTCTGCGAAGCCTGAAAAACGCAAAAACTACTAAAATCACCACGGCAAAAGCAAAGATTGAGGCAACAATCAAGATGGCTGGGTTTAGGTATTTTTCTTCAGTTTCAAGTTTTGACTGCATTGGCTTGCTTTGTGTGATGTTGGTTGTATAATTTTGAGTGACGAAAGATGTGTTTTGTGGCGGCTGGCGCAGACTTTGCAGATATTCAACCTTCATCATGCCGTATTTGGTGAGGTTTAGGATTTGCGCTGAAATGTTTTCTATTTCAAAAAAGCGCGAGAGATTTGCATAGGCCTTTTGTGCTGCAAGCTGAGCTGCTGTGATGTTAGGTAAAGCATAATCAGGTGTAAAGCAGAAGAAATAATAATCAAAGAGCTGATTTGAAGATGCTTTTGTTGCCTGCTTATTTATTTCCTGCAAGGAAAGAAGGTATGCTTCAACTGTTTGGCGGCTTGGGTTTGAGGAAAGCTGTTGATAAGCCTGCTCCTCTTTTTCATAGGCAGCATCAAGCATCTTGGTTTGATTTTCAAAGTCCAAAATTGCATAAATAAATGGCTTTCCGCCTCCGAAAGCCATGGGTTGGCACATGGAAGTGACAGAATAGCAAGCTTTTTGGCATTCGTCGAAGTTAGTGCAGGGGTTTCTGTCTGTGCCAACAAATACTCTGCATTGGTTTTCACCTGGCTTTCTTGCATCTTTTATCTTCACTATGTCTGAGTGTATTTTTTCAAACTCAAGAATTGAAGTTGGGGAATATCCCTGCCAGATGAAATACGAACGCAGCATTTCTTGGATTTTTTGAATGTCAAGGACAGGGTTGCCATTCTCCAGAAATGCATAAAGCTGACCTTCCACCACTACCGCTTGAACAACTGCGCGATCGTAGGTGAAATTTTCAACTTTATAACTCATGTTTTCTGGGACAAAATCCTCCAAACTAAACGCAAAAAATGATGAAAATAAAGCTAAAAGGAATAAGGCTAGCCGCTTCATAAGGCCTCAACTTTACGGTCTCATTTTTCTTTTTACAGTAAAGTAAATCACTGCTACTGCTACAGCAATTCCGGCAAAAACTATGAAAGCTGCCAATGCAATCGGCACTATATCAGGCTCCTGTGATTGAGGCTGAGGGATTGGTGGTGCAGAGGACTGTTGAGCTTTTTCATCTCCTGTTTCTTTTTGGGCTGGTGGTTGTGTTGGCTGCGGCTGAGGAGGCTGTGGTTGAGGTTGTGGCTGCTGTGGTTGTTCTTGAGGCTGTTGTGAAGCTACAACTTTCTTTGCATAAACTTCAACTGTTGTGAAGTTTTGCAGTCTGGATGGCGGCACCCAGCCATTCACTTTGTAAGCTATAGCTTTTGACTCGCCAGGAGAGAATGACGGGAAGCTAAATATGACTTTCCATCCTTCTCTGGAAGAATATTGCGGGGTAAACGAAATCTCGTTGATCGCAGCAAAGTTTGCTGGAATTGTGTCTGCAAAAACGAAATCCTTCAAATCGCAGATTTCATCACCTGTATTTTTCAGCACTGTGCTGACCACTGAGGAAGTGTTGCTTGAAGATATCTCTCTACTTATCTGAATAGTGCAGTTTGCTATACCTATATCAACAACGTGGGATGAAGTAAGACGTGAAGAGGCAGGACCTGCTACTCCGCCGCCTCCTCCTCCGCCTCCTCCTCCACTGGAGGTTGAACTGCTGCTACCTGAGCTTCCAGATCCTCCACCTGAAGATGAGGAGGGGATATTAAATTGAATAACAGCTGAATTGGAAAGACCTGATACAGAAAGACTGTTGCCTGATTTTGAACAGATAATGCCACTAGTGCTGCCTGGACAGGGGACAAATGTTTCATTTGAACCTGTACAACTCTCTGATATATCTAAGTATGAAACTCCTTCCGCATCCTTTACACAAATTCCATTATAGCTTTGAGTAACATTATAGAGAAATAGAGATTTTTTCCCTGCTGCTTTTATGCCGCTGACAGATATGTATGCCTTTTGGCCATATGTACCCGTAGAAATGTTTATTTTTGAAAGATTTAGATAATCTTCAGTAAAATTGAATGGAAATATGACAAGGGGTCCTTCATTGCTTTCTATTGAGACGTTCTGAACATCGCTATAGTATTGTGTTTGACTAAGCGGAGAACCGTTTATTTGTACAGATGAAAGATTACCATTATAATTTATTGAAGAGATGTCACCAACAGTTGATGAATACGGAATAGAAAGATTAAGCTTATGTCTTGGAGGGCTGGGAGCCCATGAAAAAGTGCTATTGACTAAGAATTTTGAGTCACAAAATACGGCAAAGGTGACATTATCACCTGTTTTTCCTACAACTGTAATAAGGTAATAGCCTGGAGCATAGGCTCCGACTGTAGTTCTCGAATTTTCTACACCGTTAACATATGCACAAATTTGAGTCCCATCCGGAGCTATTTGATCGTTTATTAAAACCTGGCCAATCCAATCACCCAGACCTTCATATCCTAAAGAAAAGGGGGCTAAAAACAGAAATGCAATGAGGAAATAGATGTACTTCATATCACACCTCTATAAAAATAAATAAAAAGAAAAAAAATTAATTGAAGGCAAGTAAACCACTTTCGGTCATGTGAATCCAGAAAGGTAAGTTATCCCAGTCATTGAATTCTTGTAAAGAGTTTATGTCATCGTTCGGATCGTACGAGAGCCAGCAAGATCCATTTTGAGATGGACATGCTGAACCGTTTCGATAGTAGACAAAATCGTATTTGCCTTGAATTCCTCCTTTTGAAAGGACGTTTTCTACAGTGAAGTTACCATCCTGGAAATCAGTGAAGTTCGAGAGAATTATGCGTGGCAGGAATACATCATTCCAGCCTACATTCAATTGCTTAGAGTATGCGTAATTGTTTGGTTTATTATATGTGAATGAAAGTGTTGTTGAATAAGCCATTGGACTTCCGTATATGCTTGCGCAACGCACATATACGGTGTAAGTTCCGGATTCCTGTACTGTTATTGTGCTATTGTGGGTAACTGAACCTGTATTGGCAAACGTGTAGGTCATATAGGAGTAATCTACATCTGCGAATGAATACTTGCAGGTTGCATTGATATTAGTGGTAACAGAAATTGGAATGGACGAAGAGTTATAAGATACGCCGTTTGGAGAAGATGAAGTAATTGATGGTATTTTAGTTCCTACAGTGAAGCTAAATTGGTCAGACATGTCCATTGTGTTTCCGGCCAAGTCGGTTGCCCCAAAGATATTAAGAGTGAATACTGCTTCTGTGTTTGTTGGAATTTGGTAGTTAAAGCAATAGGTAGAATTGTCATTGTCTCCACACGAGTTAATGGGTTGAACTGCATTGTCTATAATAACAGTAGGCTGTGAAACGTATTCGCTAAAGGTTAGTTTCATCACAACAGGTGATACTGAACTTATGTTATATATCGCATTATGTGAACTCACATTGATTACATAAGGTATAGTGGTGTCAACTTTTGCAACATTGGTACTGGTGTAAGTTACACTGTTTCCTGCGTTGTCATAGATTACATATTGATACTTGTAGCATTTGTCGGATTCAACTGTAGTATCAGTGTAGGAGCCATCTGAGTCAGATGCAATTGTGCTGAATGCTCCAAATGAACCACACACCCCATTTGAGAGAGTGGCTTCTGCTCTTTGAATTTGGCCTGAAGAAAGATTGAGGCCTGAGCCTGAGTCAGAGCCTACGTTGTAAGTGATTTCAACTGATGCAGTGGTGTAGTAGCCATCATTGTAGGAAATTGAGCCTCCTGTTGGGGCTGTAGTGTCAACAACTACATTATTATTGTAATCAAGTGAACCTGGTTGACCTGCAGCTGGTAGAGTTGTATTGTATAGTTGTTGATTGCATAGGCCAGAAAGGCCTCTCAAATCCGCAGGTGGGTTGTCTGAGATATTAGTAACATATTCTAAATCATTTGTATTATGCCCATGGTCAACTGTATAATGGAAAACGACTGTTTGGCTTTGAGATGGATTATATACTAAATAAGCAGATCCGCCTGTATTCAGGTCTATTTTAGAATCAGGAGTTGAAACACAAAACACCATAGTCTCATTAAAAGTCACATAGATCGGAATGGTGTCGCCTGCTTTATAGTAACCGTCAATTGAAGTGACATTAACAACCGTTGGAAGTGCAAAAGAAAGAGAGGATAGGAAAACAATCAGCACAAAAAGATTTTGTGGAGAACGGTAGGAAGTTTTGTTCACAACAATCACCTCAAAAATGCTTTTTCCTCCCAGACACGTTTAGAAAGTAATGTTTAAAAAGATTGCTAAGGTTGGTTGCCTTTTGCAAATAAAAAAAAGCAAAAAAAGAGGAAAAAAAATTAGTTAGAAGTCGTCAGATGGGGAAGAGCCTGGGCCGCTCTTGTCGCCGCCGGGTTTGCTGTCTGACTTGCCTTTTGAGGCGATCATGTCATCAATTCTGAGCAGCATCTTTGCGGCTTCGTATGCAGAAGCAATTGCTTGAGTTTTGACTTTGAGTGGCTCAAACACGCCCAATGCTTTCATGTCCGCAATAGTGGAGTTGTATACGTCGATTCCGTAGTGCTCCCCGCCTTCCTTCTTGTGCTTTGCGCGAAGGTTTACTAGTGCGTCAATTGCATCCATTCCAGTGTTTTCGGCAAGGGTGCGAGGAACTATTTCAAGCGCTTCTGCAAAGGCCTGTATTGCAAGTTGCTCTCTTCCGCCGATCTCAGTTGCGTATTTGGCAAGCTGCACAGAAAGCTCAAGCTCGGTTGAGCCCCCTCCAGTCACATATCTGCCATCCTCAATCGCAGAAGAGACTGCACCGATCGCATCCACTACTGCCCGCTCGCCTTCTGAAACCACGTGATCAGTTGAGGCGCGCACGAAGATTGTGACTGACTTGGGGTCTTTGCAGTTTTCAACAAACACCATCTTTTCTCCTGCGATTGTCCTTTCGTTCACTTCACCTGCAATTCCAAGGTCCTTGGAAGACAGGTCATCCAATGTGGTTGCTATTTTGCCACCAGTTGCCCTGGCAAGCTTCTCCATATCGGATTTCTTCACCCGGCGCACTGCCATTATGCCTTTCTTGGTTAGGAAGTGCTGGGCAACATCATCAATGCCTTTCTGGCAGAACACTACATTTGCTCCAGTTGCTGCGATCTTTTCAACCATATCGCGCAGCATCTTTTCCTCTTGAGCCAGGAATGCCTGCATCTGCTCAGGTGAGGTGATTTCAATTTTCGCATCCACCTCAGTCTTTTCAATCTCAAGTGCGCAATCCAGCAGAGCAATCTTTGCATTCTTGACAGTCTTTGGCATGCCTGGATGCACCACTTCCTTATCAATTAGCACTCCTTGAATGAGCTGAGTGTCATTTATTTCGCCTCCTGCTTTCTTTTCAATTTTGATAAGCTCGTCATCTACAAAGTACTTTCCATTGCGCTCCTCTGCAACCTGAGTCACTGCTGCAACCACCATCTTTGCAAGCATATCCTTGCTGCTTCCTACACCAATGGATTTGGAACCCATTGCAACCGCAGCAATCTTTTCAAGGGTTGCCTTGTCATTGATGGAAACTTTAGTTGAGATTTTGTCCAATATTTCATTTGCCTTCTTGGCAGCCAAATCATAACCTTTTATGATAGTAGATGCATGGATGTCTTGGTCAAGCAGGTCGCCTGCTTTTTTCAGCAACATTCCTGCAAGCATCACAGAAGTAGTAGTGCCATCTCCAACCTCTTTGTCTTGGGTCTTGGCAATTTCTACCATAATCTTTGCTGCGGGATGCTCGACATTCATTTCTTCCAGAATAGTTGCGCCATCGTTTGTAATAACGATATCTCCGAGCTCAGAAACCAGCATTTTGTCCATTCCCTTTGGACCGAGAGTGGTTCTGACTATGTTTGCAACTGCATATGCAACCGCTATGTTTATCCTTTGCGCATCCCTACCAATTACTCTGTTGCTCCCTTCAGGGAGTATCATTACCTGCTGTCCTTCTAGTGCTTTAGTCATTTATATCACCTCTCACAAAAATATTGAGCAGAAAATCGGCTTTTGCAAGCGGATGTTAATATAGAATTAACATTTTTAAATATATGTTAACATGATATTAACTTATCCATTTTCTAACACAAATCAAACCTTAGTGATTTTCCCAGATCTGCCTGCAGAAAGCTGCAAGTTCCCGCGAAATTCTGATACCCAGCCTTTTTCTACTCTTACCCTGTCGCCTTCTGCAAATGCATCTGCATCCTTGTCCCAAAGCGAAAGCAGAATTTCTCCGCTGTCATCTTTGAGAGTTGCATTTGCAACACGAGTTTTCTTGCCGAACTTTGTGATTATGTCTCGCGGGGGCTCCAATTTGACAATTTCACCTTCTACGTCTGCATTTGTGCCAGGTTTAAGCTCGCTTATTTTCATACTATCCCTCAAAGTGTAGGGTTAAAAGTAAAAAGGCATAAATATGTTGCGTTCAGGTGCCGTAAGCAAAGTCCTGCAAGTACTTTCTTTGTTTTTCGCTTAGCTTTTCCAACTTTATGCCTGCAGATTCCAAAAGCATGCGAGCCACCTGAGTATCGATTTGCCATGGCACAGGATGCACACCAGGTGGAGGCGGCTTTTTGGTTGCAAGCAGCCTGCAGCATAAAGCCTGAAGCGCAAAGCTGCCATCCATTATCTCTATTGGATGGCCTTGACCAGCAGGCCTTGCCAAATTCACCAGTCTTCCCTCGGAAAGAAGATAAAGAATCTTACCTGATTTAAGCTGGTATGCAGTTATATTCTCCTTGACTTTCCATATCCTTTTGCTTGTTTTGTGCAAGGCCTCCTGGTCGATTTCCACATCGAAGTGTCCTGCATTGCACAATATTGCACCATCCTTCATAAGAGAAAAGTGAGGTGCAGAAATAACAGAAGTATTTCCTGTTGCTGTGATAAAGATATCTCCTTCTTTTGCAGCCTGCTTCATGGGCATTACGCGGAAACCTTCGTAAAGAGCTAAAAGTGCCTTGTGGGCTCCCGAGGGCCCTGCTTCTGCCTGCACGTCCGCTTCCACTACTATTACATTTGCACCCATCGCCTTCATTCTGCTTGCAATCCCTCTGCCGCACCAGCCATAGCCAACCACCACCACGGTTTTGCCGGCAATCAGCTTGTTAGTGGCACGCGAGATTGCCTCAACAGTAGATTGTGCGGTGCCAAATTGATTGTCAAGCAAGAATTTTGAATAAGCATTATTTACCGCAAAAACCGGGATTGAAAGCTTTCCTGCTTTCTGCATTGCCAAAAGGCGAAGAACTCCGGTGGTTGTCTCTTCGCATGCACCCAAAAGCTTACTTGAAGCATCTTTCCTTGAAAAGTGGACTAAATTTATCAAGTCACAACCATCATCAATTATTATGTGAGGCTTGGCGTCAAGCACCCAATTGAGGCAGGAATAATATTCCTTCCTTGTTTGGCCTGACCAGGCAAATACCTCTATGCCTTCTTTTGAAAGTGCAGCTGCCACTGAATCATCTGTGGTAAGCGGGTTGCAGGAAGAAGCATACACACGTGCTCCTCCCGCTGCCAAGGCCAGCAAAAGCACTCCAGTCTTTTTCTCAAGATGAAGTGCAACTGAAATGTTTATGCCTTCAAATGGCTTCTCCTTCTCAAAATCGCGCGTTATTTTAGAAAGAAGCGACATGTTTTTCTTTGCCCACCCCAGTTCCAGCAGCCCGCTTGAGGCCAAAGAGGGGTCCTTGATTTTTGACATGGCACACTATTGGGCGTTGCAAATAAAAAAGGATAAGCAAAAAGTTTTTTTCATGCAACAGATGTCTTCTGCTGACTTGCACTTTGTTTTAGCCGAACTTTCTTTCCTGCAAGGCAAGCACATTGGAAAAATCAGAAAGACGCAAGATGGTATTTTCCTTTTCAAAATAGGCTCACAAGAGCTTTTGTTTGAGCCCCCGGTCAGGCTTCACCTTACCATGCAGGCATTTCAAGCACAACCTTCCCCTGACGGGTTTGTGGCATTCCTGCGAAAGAGGCTGGAGGGCAAAAAAGTTGATCGGATTTGGCAGCATGAGTCAGATAGGATAGTTTTGCTTAAGTCAGAAGAACAGATGCTGATTTTTGAGCTTTTTAGGAAAGGGAATCTGATTTTGGCAGACTCGAATAACTGCATACTTGCATGCCTGAGAAATGATGATGCTGGTGGAAGAAAGATTGCAAAAGGAGAAAAATATTCTTTCCCGAAGCCCACGGGTTTCAAAATGAATCTGCCTTTGGTTCCTTCTTTTGGGGTGAAACTGGATGCTTCTGGCAAACCTTCCTCATACAGCTTTGAAGCGCAGGAGGGAGATTTGAAATTCCAGACTTTTTCAGAAGCTTTGGATTTTTATTATGCCAATCAGCCGAGGGAAACAGCTGATGAAAGAGAAGCGCAAAAGGCGTACAAAAAACTTGTAGAGCGGCTAGAGCACCAAAAGAAAGCTTTGGAGGAGATTGAGCTGAAACGGCAAGAAGCAAGAAAATGTGCTGAGGCAATCTATTCTAATTTTGAGGCTGTAAGCCAAGTGCTGCAAGAAGCAAATGAGCTTAAGGCAAAAGGATTGGAGATTGAAAAGATAAACGAGATGCTTGCTGCAAAAAAGGCAAGATTTGTTTCAGCATTTGAGGTAGAAATAGAGCTTCCTGAAAGCTAGTCTGCTTGCAAATATGGAATAAGTATCTTCTTTGCTTTCCTTGGCTTGTCTACCTTTATTGCCACGTATGCATATCCGCTTTCTTTTGCCACTATATAGAGATTGAGAATGTTGATATTTGCCTCTGCAAGCTTGGAGGAAAGCTCAGAAAGCTCACCAGGTCTGTCTTTTAGTCGGGCGATAAACACTTCAGATTCCAGTACTTTGTAGCCGTTTTGCCTCAAAAGCTGTGCTGCTTTTTTTTCGTCTTTAAGAAAGAATGTAAGTATTGCGGTTCCTTCTGTAGAAGCCACGGAAACTGAATCAATGTTTATTTTTGCTTTGCCTAAAATATATGAAATATCTGCCAAAAGGCCTACTTTATCCGGCACAATTACAGTCATCTGCTTCATGCCCCACACCCAAAGTATTCCTCGAAGGCTACTTATAAAAAGGCATTAGTCTGATTTGATGATATAGTCTGAAAGGAGTTTCTTTGCCTTCTTTTGTTTATCCACTTTGAGTGCGTGCACTGCAAAGCCATCGCATCCGCGTGCCACAATATAAAGCGATTCAATATTGATATGGTTGTCCCGCAAAATCTTGGTCATTTTGGCCATTTCGCCTGGTTCATCTTTGAGTCGCACCAGCAGGATATCTGAGGCAAACACCTGAAAGCCATTTGAAGAAAGCATTTTCATTGCTTTTTGGTCATCTTTGACAGTAAGATTGATGATGCCTTTGTCGCCCTGTGTCTGAACCGAGATTGCTTCAATATTTATTTTTGCCTTGCCTAAAATATAGGAAATGTCTGCCAGCAATCCTACCCTGTCATCTGCGATAATTGCAATTTGCTTCATGCAAAAAGGAAGGAGTGAAAAATTAATATTAGTTAGGTTTTAGATGCGATAGATTTGAAGGTGTGGCACGCCGCCGATAAAGATGGCTCCTGAAACCTCCAGCCCTGCCTCTTTTGCTGCTTGCAGCGCCTCTCTGCCGACCAGATTGACATTCCTTGCAGTTTTCAGCACCTCTGCAGCCTGCTTGATGCTTACCTTTTGGCCTGCGTAAAAATCAGCATATTTTGCAAGGTCAAGCTTTCGCGGTCCATCTGAAAAAACCTTGCCTAACAAATCTTCATCACAAAGGGCAACCACTTCGCCGTTGTTGTGGATTTTCAGATACATTGATTTGAAATCAAGCAAAAAAGTAATAAAAAGTGCTGGGAAAATGCGATAGTGCGATTTGAAATTTTGGCATTCCTGCTTTTGCTTGGCTGTGTGGACATTCAAAATAATGAGACGCAAAATAGACCAGATGGTGCTTCAAGCAGTCAGTTTTTTTTCCTTCCCGAAAGCAAAATCAACTATACTGCGCATTATGTAATTTATGAGGATGGCAAAGAAAGGTATGAGACAGTATGGCGAGAAGGAAAAAGAATGAAGGTTGAAGCTTTTACAGATGCTGAAAAAAAGCATTCAATTTTATTTTATTTTCTTGAAAACCAGGTGTTTTTTTGCATAAAAAATGAGAAGGAAGAATGTAATGATATAACTAATTTCTTTGAAAGTAACAGAATACTTTCTGCCTATGATATTAACCTGACAGGTGCAGTTGAAGTAGAGAAAGTGCCCATTGGTAATACTGAAGGCCAATGCTACCTCTTGCCCTCATCCTCATTTTTTGAGGAACGCAAAATCTGTTTAACCGATTTGGGAGTGCTTGCATACGATGAGTTATCTTATGCTGGAAGGAAAAACTACGTAAGATATCTGGTTGAGCTTTCCTATTTCATAGAAGGCACGCCTTGGAAAGGGGAAAACTAGAACATCCGCAGTCCCCTTTCCTCAACCCCTAAGGCAAACACCAGTGGAAAGGGGAACACCAGCGTTTCTGTTGTCCCCTTTCCTCAACCCCTAAGGCAAACACCAGATAATTCAAATGGAAAAGAGGCGGAAATATCATTGATGCTCCATATCTTCATTGAAATTACATAAGATAAGATATTGGGGTTTCTTTTAGTATCTCCTACCTTATCTTCGGTTTCCCTTTGGGGGTGAACCCTCAGGGGGCC